>CAZNDK010000036.1:22430-29103 GCA_964571795.1 uncultured Gemmatimonadaceae bacterium
GGCACCCCGAGGAATGACTTCATTGGCGGATGCCCGGGGGGAAAGCCGACCGATTCGGGATGGGCGTGGAGGTCGGCGAGCCGGATGATCCGCCGTTCGCGCATCACCAGCCCGAGCACGCCGCGGCCCTCCGGCGGCGCCCCGATGCGGGTCCGGGTTTCCTGGTCGATCCCGGTGGTCACGAAGGCATCGAGCTTCAGGTGGTCGTCCGACAGCACCCCGATGGCCGCGTAGCGCGACCCGATGATCTGGCAGGCGAGTTCGGCCACCCGCTGGAGGACGCCCTCGAGCGACAGCTCGGAGGTGAGCAGCAGGCCCGCGGAAACCAGCGACTCCAGCCGTTCCGGAGACGCAGTCCTCTTTGCAGGGGGCGGGGGCATCCGAGGAAGGTATTCGCCTTCGACGGGGGCGGCGAGTGCTGGGTTTCTTCTCGATACCTTCACAATCGCTTCAGGGGTTTCTGACGAGATATGGAGCGTCATCCATCCCGGAGCAGATTCCATGGAGCTTCGGCATGTGGTCGCCGCCACGGACCAATCCGCGGCCGGTCATCACGCCGTGCTGGTCGCTGCGCGCTTGGCTGAGCAAGTCGGCGCGCGCCTGACGGTGCTCACCGTCCGGCCGGCGGTGCAGGCCGGAGGGAGCGAGTCGGAGCACCAGTCGCTGCTCAGCGACCTCTCCCGGAGTTTCGGTGGCGAGCTGAGCCGGATCGCTCCCAGGGCCACCGTCGCGTTCACCGTCCTTTCCGGTGTGCCCGGCATCGAGATTCCCCGGTACGCCGAGGAGCACTCGGGGGACCTCCTGGTCCTGGGGCAGAAGAAGCGGACCCATCGCCAGCGGATGTTCCTGGGCGACACCGCAGACGCCGTGGCGCGGCGAAGCCAGGTGCCGTGCCTCTTCGTGGGGCCGGATTCGGAGGAGCTGGGTCCGATGCTCGTCTGCCTGGACGCGACGGAGCGCAGCCTCACCGTCTTCCAGACGGCGGCGGACTTTGCGCGAGGCGCCGGTGTCCCGGTCCGCGCGGTCACGGTGGAGCCGGTCTGGCTCAACGAGCCCGAGGACCTGGCGGCGGCGTTGCCGGCGTCGCGGACGCTCCGGCTCAACCGAACGCTGGGCCGTGGCCAGCTTCCGGCCGACCTTCGAGTCCGGCGGGGCAACGTCCTGACCGAGCTGCTGGCGGAGGCCTCCGACACCGGGGCCCGCCTCCTGGCCTTCGGCTACCATCGTGGCGGTCCCCCCGGTATCGTGGAGGGGGGGAGCGTCGCCCGCGGACTGCTGCATTCGGCGCTGTGCGCCGTGCTGACGGTTCCTCTCTGATCGCTTTTCCACACTCTGGAGTCACACATGCGTCGCCTGACCCGCGTTGCCCTCGCCGCCCTCCTCGTCGCGTCACCCGCCGTGGCGCAGGACGCCGGCGCCCCCGCCGCGCCCTCAGCCCCGATGGCAGGACACGCCCACGCCATGGGACCCGCCACCGGCATGGCGGGCGGCGGGTGCGCCGCCATGATGGCCAAGATGGACTCCTCCAATGCCCGGATCGCCTCGCTCACCGAGGCGATGAACAAGGCGACGGGCAGCAAGAAGACCGAAGCCATGGCCGCCGTGCTCAACGCCATGGTGCAGGACCGGCTGGCGATGCAGGCGATGATGCACCAGATGCACTCCCAGATGATGGGCGGGATGGGTGGAATGGGTGGCATGGGAGAGAAGCCAAGCTGCTCGGCCGGAATGGACTGCTGCAAAGGCCAGGCGATGGAGTGCTGCAAGGGCCAGGCGATGGATTGCTGCAAGGGTGGCGCGATGTCGTGCAGCGCTCCTGCCGCGCCGGAAAAGAAGGAATAGCGCCATGACGATGGCCGCCATTGCGCCCCTCGCCGAGTCGGACGCGGCGACGGGGCTCGCGGTGGCGGCGCTGGTCGGCCTGGCCGTCGGCATCGAACGCCAATGGTCCGGTCATGCGTCAGGTCCGGACGCCCGCTTCGCGGGCGCCCGGACTTTTTTCCTGCTCGGCGCCACCGGCGGCCTGGCCGGATGGCTGCTGGCCGGCGGTGCCGTGGCGCTCTCGGTCGCCTTGCTGGGCGGCGCCACCCTCCTCGTGACCGCGGCCTACGTGATGGCCACCCGCCGCGCCGGCTCGGACCCCGACGGCACCACGGAAGTGGCCGCCCTTGTCGTGCTCGGGCTCGGTGCCATGGCGGGGCTCGGGCACCTTCGGCTGGCGAGCGCGGCGGCGGTGGTCGTGGTGCTGGCGCTCCACGAGAAGAGCCGCATCCACGGCTTCGTCAGCAAGCTCGACGACTGGGAGCTTCGTGGCGCGTTGCAGTTCGCCGTGCTCTCGCTGGTCGTGCTTCCAGTCCTCCCGCAGGGTCCGTATGGCCCGCTGGGCGGCATTCGCCCGCAGTCGCTCTGGATCCTGGTGCTGATCTTCTCCGGCCTCAATTTCGTGGGGTTCGTGGCCCGGCACGCGGTGGGCGCCACCCGGGGGTACGGGTTCGCGGGGCTGGCGGGAGGATTGGTGTCGTCCACGGCGGTGTCGCTCACGTTCGCCCGGCAGAGCCGGCGCGAACCCGAGGTCGGCATCGGGCTGGCCGCCGGGGTCGTCGGCGCCTGCACCGTCCTTCTCGTGCGGGTTGCCGTCGTCACCTTTGCATTGAACGCGATGGCTGGCTGGGCCCTCCTCCCGTACCTGGCGCTGCCGCTGGTGGCGGGCGTCCTCCTCACGGCGTGGGCGCTGCGGGCCGGACGGCCCGAGGAGGGCCGCCCCGAAGCCGGCGTGCCGCCGCCCGCGAGTCCCCTCAAGCTGGGCAGCGCCGTGCGGATGGCGGTGGCCTTCCAGCTCTCGCTGATGGCGCTCGACTGGGTGCGTGCGCGATACGGCGAGCCCGGCGTCCTCCCGCTGGCGGGGCTCCTGGGCCTGACCGACATGGACGCCCTCACGATCTCCATGGCGAAGCTCGAACCCCGCGAGGCCATGGCCGGCCTCGCGGCCCGGGCGATCACCGTGGGCATTCTCAGCAACACCGCCTTGAAGTTCGCCCTGTCGGTCGGCCTCGGTGCGCCCGGTTTCCGCGCGCGGGCCGGCGCGGGACTCGCGCTCCTCGGCGCCGCGACGCTGCTCGGCCTGGTGCTCCTCTGAGCGCCGCGGCCCGGTTGAAAGGATGGACCCGATGATCAAGAGCATCCTGGTGCCGCTCGACGGCTCGCCGTTCGCCGAACAGGCGCTGCCCTGGGCGGCGTGCCTCTCCAAGGCCGTGGGGGCGCACCTCGAACTGGTGCGGGTACACGACCCGGTGCCGGCCTGGACCATCGCCACCGAGGGCGCGGTGGCGGCGACCGCCGTCGACCCCGCCATCCGCGACGCCGAGGAGCAATACCTGGCGAATTGCGCCGCGCGGCTCCACGAGGGGGGATTCTCGGGGGTGAGCCACACCTTGCTCGACGGCGAGGTGGCCGAGCAGATCGCGCGGCACGCGGAGGACAACGCCTTCGGCCTCGTCGTGCTGGCCACGCACGGTCGGGGGGCCCTCAGCCGGCTGTGGCTCGGCAGCGTGTCCGACGCCCTGGTCCGTCGGCTCACCGTGCCGGTCCTCTTGATGCGACCGTCGGAAGGCACCGCCGTTCCGCGGGCCGAACAGTTCCGCAAGCTCCTGGTGGCGCTCGACGGTTCGGCCGAATCGGAGTCGGCCCTCGGGCCGGCCCTCGCGCTGGCCAACCCGAGGCAGTGCGACGTCGTGCTGCTCCGCGTGGTACCCCCCGTGCCGATCACGGCGGACGCGGGGATGCCCGCGGTGCCGCTGGTGGACGAAGGGCTGACCGAGGCACTCTCGGCGCAGGCCGCGGCGTATCTCGAAGAGGTGGCCGCGCGGCTCCGGAGCCCGGCGGTGAAGGTCTCCACCCGGGTTGTCGTCGAGCCTGGCATCGCGCAGGCGGTGTTGCACGAGGCGTCGCTCGCGGGCGCGGAACTCGTGGCGCTCGCCACCCACGGGGCGCGCGGGCTCCGCCGGATGGTCCTGGGCAGTGTGGCGGACAAGGTGCTGCGGGGCGCCGACCGCCCCGTCCTGCTGACGCGGGTGCCCGACCGCCGCTAACCGGCGCCGGCGCGCACCCGGGAGGTGACGCGCCGCCGGAGCCAGCGCTCCATCGTGCACGCATGTCCGGTCACTCCGCCGCGCGCGCACCGTCGATGCTGCCTCTCTTCCTGGCCCTTCCCGCGGGGACCATCGCCGGACTGCACCGTCCGCGCGCCATTTCCACCGCCGACCTCGAATCCTCCCTCGCCCGCTTCGGCCCGCGGCTCCGCACCGAGGCCGCGCTGCGGCATGCCGCCATGAGAGCACCGGCCCAGGCCGTCGTCGAACTGGAGCCCGGGGCCAGCATCGCGTCGGACACCGCACTCTCGCTCCTCTCGGCGGCGGGCTCCGTGGTGCTGCTCCTTTCTCCGGACCTCGGCACCCTCATCCGGCTTTGCCACCGGGTCATGGACCCGGGTGCGGCCGCGCCGCAGTGGGTGCCGGCCGAGACGCTGCATGCAGGGCGGGGCCTCGTGCTGCGGGTCCGCCGTGGCGGCTCCGACCGGCGGTTCCGCCTGCCGCTCGGGGGGACGCCGGTGGAAGGGGTCCTCGCCGCCTGCCGCGCCAGCGGCCTCGTGGTGCTCGAGAGTCGGGTCGATTACGAATGGGCGGTGGCGCGTTAAGTTTCCGCCATGCCACTCCAGCTCTTCAATACTATGACCCGGCGGCTCGAGACGTTCACCCCCCTCACGCCGGGGCGGGCCTCGCTGTACACCTGCGGGCCCACCATCTGGAACTTCGCCCACATCGGCAACTTCAGGACGTTCCTCTTCGAGGACCTCCTCCGGCGCTGGCTCGAGGCTAGCGGGCTCACCGTGTTCCATATCATGAACCTCACGGACGTCGACGACCGGACCATCCAGGCGGCGTCGAAGGCGGGGGTCACGCTGCGCGAGCACGTCGAGCCGTACGCCGAGGCCTTCTTCGCCGACCGGGACTACCTCCGCATCCGGCCGGCGCACGCCTACCCGCGGGCCACGCAGTTCATCGCCCCGATGATCGCCCTGGTGGAGTCGTTGCTTGCCAAGGGCGTGGCCTACCGGGGCGACGACGGCTCGGTGTACTTCGCCATCGGGCGGTTTCCGGCCTACGGGCGCCTGAGCCAGCTGGACCAGCGGGAGCTCCGCACCGGCGCCAGCGGGCGGGTGAGCAGCGACGAGTACGCCAAGGAGGACGCCCGGGATTTCGTGCTCTGGAAGGCGGCGCAGCCGGACGACGAGGCGGTGCTCGCGGCCTGGGACGCGCCGTTCGGCCGCGGCCGGCCGGGGTGGCATCTCGAGTGCTCCGCCATGGCGCTCGACCTGCTGCGGGAGAAGTGGGGCGGCGACGTGCTCGACATCCACGCCGGCGGGGTGGACCTGATCTTCCCGCATCACGAGGACGAGATCGCCCAGAGTTGCGCCCATACCGGCAAGCCGGACTTCGCCCGGATCTGGATGCACGCCGAGTTCCTGAGCATCCGGGGCACCAAGATGTCGAAGCGATTCGGGAACTTCACCACCGCACGCGACCTCAGGGAGGACGGGGTGGATGCAGCGGCGCTCCGGCTCTTCTTCTTCCAGACCCACTACCGGCAGAAGCTCGACCTGAACGACGAGTCGCTGGCGCAGGCCGCGGCGGGGCTCCGGCGGCTGGGCGACTTCGCCGTCCGGCTGGACGGCGCGGCCACGGCGGCGTCCGGGGCGGTGGCCGAGGGGGCCACGGCCGAGCTGGAGGGGGCGGCGGGCCAGCTCCGGCAGCAGTTCGCGGCCGCGCTGGACGACGACCTCAACGCGCCGCGGGCGGTGGCGGCCCTGTTCGACTTCGTGACGGCGGGAAACCGGGCCCTGGACCGGGGCGCGGCGGCGACCAAGGCGGTTCGGGAGGCGTTCGGCTGGGCCGCAGGGGTCCTGGACGTGCTTCCGACCGCCCGGGCGGCCGACGCCGACCTGGCGGCCTGGGTGGAGGAGCGAATCCAGGCCCGGAAGGCGGCCCGGCAGGCCCGGGACTTCGCCCGGGCGGACGCCATCCGGGACGAATTGGCGGGGCGGGGGGTGGTGCTGGAGGACGGGCAGGGGGGGACGAAGTGGCGGGTGAAGTAGCTCCATCCCAAGCCGTTGCCACCAGTTGACTAAAGCGGCGCCCCCCTCTATCATATGGGTCTGCCAAATTTGGCTTTCGTGCTGACGTAGCTCAATTGGTAGAGCAGTGGTTTTGTAAACCACCGGTTGGGGGTTCGAGTCCCTTCGTCAGCTCCAGCTGAAGCGCAGGAAAACTCTCGCGGTTCGAACCCCGCCCAGTTGGTGGCGGGGTTCTGTATCGGGGGGTGGCAGGCAGCGCGGTGGGGTGGCCGAGTGGCTAATGGCAGCAGACTGTAAATCTGCCGGGCTACGCCCTACGTAGGTTCGAATCCTACCCCCACCATGCCTGGCGGGTGGCATCAGTCAGGCAGCAGGGCACCGGCGGGTGTAGCTCAGTTGGTAGAGCGTCAGCCTTCCAAGCTGAGGGTCGCGGGTTCGAGTCCCGTCGCCCGCTCTGGACGTGAGGTTGCTCGCGTAGCTCAGTCGGTAGAGCGCATCCTTGGTAAGGATGAGGTCACCGGTTCAATCCCGGTCGCGAGCTCT
>CAZNDK010000037.1:0-27334 GCA_964571795.1 uncultured Gemmatimonadaceae bacterium
AGTACCCAGTGGTCAGGCTGAGGCCTAACGACTGGCGCATCAGCTGCGAGGGCGCTGCGCGGCAGCCGCCGCGCATCCCTGCAGTTCAATATGGAGCGCGGCGGCTGCCGCAGATAGAGCGCGCCCTCGCCAGCTGCATGCGCTGGTTAGACGGCGCTCCGTCGCTGGCGCTCCTCGAAGTGGGCAGGGCCCACCGCGGCGAGCGCGGCGAGCGCAGCCCAGCTGACTCCGAGAGGGAGGAGGTGGCCGCTCAGGAGGAAGCCTACCGCGGTCATCACTGAGCCGCCTTCGAGCATGACCCAGCACAAGACGGAGGGTCCCGCAGCGCCGGCTTGCCAATAGGCATCCAGGGACTGGCCAGGCAACCGTTCGGGAACCCGGCGCCCGGGCACCAGATAGCCGCGGGCGACCGCTGAGAGCCCCGCGAGCGCAGCGGCAAGGCCGATGACTTGACGGCCCGGCCCATCGGACAACAGTGGACCGGTGTGGAGGACAAACACGAGCGTCATGAAGACAGCAAGAATGACGCAGCCGCCGGCCAGAAGCGTACGGTGCAGGGTGCGCATGGACTGGGAAGTGGGGAGAGCTGGGTCAGCGCTCACGAGGCATCCTGCTGAGAGGGTTGGCGCCGTCTAACGTCAATTCGACGGAGTCTTCGTGGCTCCGTGTTGATTCCTGCTCATCCCATACTACGGTCCGCGGGCGAATCTGGAAAGGCTGAGTGGCGGGGCACGGTAGCCTCCGCCAGCACGTCCGCCGGGCTCCGCACCCCCCGGCCCCCCTTCAGCAGCACGTGCGTGTAGATCATCGTCGTGCTCACGTCCGAATGCCCCAGCAGCTCCTGCACCGTCCGGATGTCGTACCCCAGTTCCAGCAGGTGCGTGGCGAACGAGTGCCGGAGGGTGTGACAGCTCGCCCGCTTCGAGATGCCGCTCCGCCGCACCGCCTCCGTCATCACCCGCTGCACCGCCGACGGGTGCAGATGGTGCCGTCGCAACTCGCCCGTGGAGGGGTCGGCGTAGAGCCGCCTGGCCGGAAAGACCCACTGCCACGGCCAGCTCTTGTCCGCCCGCGGATACTTCCGCGCCAGCGCCCCCGGCAGTTGGACCGTCCCCGTGCCCTCCGCCAACGCGCTGTCGTGCAACGCCTTGACCCGGCTCAGGTGGTCCGCCAGCTCGCCCAGCGCCACCGCCGGTAGCATCGTGACCCGGTCCTTCTGCCCCTTCCCCCGCCGCACCCGGATCTCCTTCCGCACCAGGTCCAGGTCCTTGACCCGCAACGTAAGGCACTCGAGCAGCCGCAGGCCGCCGCCATAGAGCAGGAGCCCGATCAGGTGGTACACCCCCGGCAACTGCCCCAGCACCCGCCGCACCTCCCCCTGGTCCAGCACCACCGGAATCCTCGTCGGCCCCCGCCCCCTCGGCACGTACCCCTCGAGCTGCAGCGGGCGGCCCAGCACCTCCTTGTACAGGTACAGTAGCGCCGCCTGCGCCTGCACCTGCGTCGCCGATGCCACCCGCCGCTCCTCGGCGAGCCAGGTCAGGAATGCCGTGACCTCGCGCTCGCCCATCTCCCGCGGGTGACGGAGCCCGTGAAACCGCACGAATCGCACCACCCACCCGGCGTAGGCCTGCTCCGTCCGCAGGCTGTAGTGCCCGAGGCGGAGTTTCGACCGCAATTGTGGCAGCAGGCGGGGATTCGACTGCTTGGGGGGAGGGGACGCAGCGGGCATCCGCTACCATAACGAACGCCCGACAAGTGTTCGTCATCAGAACAGCGCACGACACCCTATAGAGGTCCCCCCTCTCCATCTTATGGAGAGGGGGAAAGGGGGTGAGGTGAAACTGAGCGAGAGGGGGACAGGGGGTGAGGACTTCGGTCCCCCCTCTCCATCATATGGAGAGGGGGAAGGGGGGTGAGGTGAATCACAGCGGGAGGGGGGCAGGGGCTGAGGCGAACCCATCAATCCTTCGAGCGATTGTCCGGGAGGGGCCTCGCGCTACGTTTCAATTCTTCTCGTGAGGGTCCGACGACCCAGGGAGTCCCGCATGTCGTTTCGACGCGCCGCCTACTTCGCCGCTCTGATGAGCCTCGCCCCACTCGGCCTCCTGGCCGCGCAGCAGGCCGCCCCGACCGCCGCGCCGGAGGGTGTCCCCGCTGCCTCCACTGCCCCTGCCCCTGCCGCTGCCGAGGCGACCGCCGGCGTCACCCCGGCCCCTGCCGTGCCGCAGCCCCAGTACTCCCCGCTCTTCCAGAAGGGCGACCCGGAGCCCGCGCTGGGCACCTCGGACAAGTCGGCCGCGGCGTCGAGCGGGAGTCACAAGATCGTGGTCTCGACCCTGGTCCTGGTACTCATCGTCGTCATCCTCGTGCTGCTCATCGCCTGAACGTTGCCCCACGTGCCCCCTCTCCATGCCATGGAGAGGGGGACAGGGGGTGAGGCTTGCCGCTTGACCCCGTACGCCACCCGTGAACATTGAAGCAAACCCGTCCGCCCCCCCATTCGTTCGGAGCCCCCATGTTCCTCATCCGCGAAGTCTTTCACTGCAAGCCGGGCAAGGTGCGCCCGCTGCTCGAGAAGTTCACCGCCATGGCCAAGCTCGGCGAGAAGCTCGGCATGCCGCGCATGCGCTTCCTGACCGACTCCATCGGCGGTCAGTACTGGACGCTGGTGGCGGAAATGGAAGTGCCGAGCCTCAAGGCCTACGAGGAGATGATGAGCAACTCCACGGGATCCGCCGAGGACATGAAGAAGTTCGAGGAGATCATGAAGGGGTACCACGAATTCGTGGACCACGGCCACCGGGAGTGCTACAAGATCGAAGGCTGACGCGAACAGCGCAGAGGCTGAGACAAGTTCCCCCTCTCCACATCGTGGAGAGGGGGACAGGGGGTGAGGTGAAATCTCGAGGGGGACAGGGGGTGCCGAGCCGTGGCTTCCGCCGCGGTCCACTACGGCGTCACCGGCCTCGGTTCCAGCTTCGCCGCCCACAATCCGCTGTTGAAGTCGGTGAACAGGATGTAGCCTTTCCACGGCATTGCGTTCATCACGAACGACGCGTTCGCCGTGTAGCCGTTCGGGTCGAAGGGCTTGTACACCGCGATCTCCCGCCGCTGGTCCGCCAGGTTCCCCACCAGCTCGCCGCTCACGTCCACCACCCGGAGCCCGCCGTCGTAGTACGCCTGGTACATGACGTCGTCCTCCACGATGATGTCGTGGCTCCCGAACTCCTCCTGGTGGTACTTGGCGATGTCCTTCGGGTGCTGCGGATCCGTGAAGTCGATGATATGCGTGTACCCCGCCGAGGTCTGCGGCGGGCCGCCCTTGGCGTTGATGTTCTGCAGGTAGTTGGTGCCCTCCCACACCCGCCCCTCGCGCGACATGATCTCGTCGCCCAGGAAGAGGTAGGTCTTGCCGGTGCTGGCCTGCACGTAGGGGTAGATCTCGTGCGTGGCGCCGCTGGTGGTCTTGAAGGTGCCGATCAGCGCCGGCTTCTGGATGGTGCCGCCGTACTTCCCGTTCCCGACGTCCACCGCCACCACGCCCGTGCCCCACTCCGACGAGTACGCGATCCCGTCGCGCACCCAGACGTCGTGCACCCGGCTGTCGGGATGGTCGTACTCGCTGACGTACTTCGGCTCGTAGATGTCGCGCACGTCGATGATGACGTACTTGTCGCCGCCCGAAATGGCGAACAGGTAGTCATTCGTGGCAAAGGTGTTGTGCACGCCGCCGGTCAGCTGCTCGCTGAAGGTGGACGCCACCCGCGGATGCGCGGGAGTGGCCAGGTCGAGCAGCACCACGCCGTTGATCCGGTTCGACGCCCCCTCACGCGACAGCACGCCGTAGCGCCCGTCGGGCGACACCGTCACGTCGTTGATGACCCGCGCGTCCACCTTGATCGAGTCGGTCTTGACCGGGTTGGCCATGTCGGTGATGTCCATGATGTACGCCCAGCCGTCGCCCCCCCAGGTGCCCACCAGCGCGTAGTCCCGACCGTCCTTGCCGGTCCACGGCCAGAAGTCCGAGGTGTGGACGTTGGTGATGGAGCCGTGGCCGGCCACCTGGATCTTGCGCCGCGCGTCGCGCGGGCGGACCTCCACCACCTGCCGCGCGCTGACGCTGCCCGCCGACGCCAGCAGGGTGTAGCGCCCCGGCACCTCCGCCGTGAAGAGCCCGCGGTCGATGACGCCGGTGGCGCCCGGCGCGGCCACCGTGTCGTCGGGGGTGTACAGGTAGCTCCAGCTGATCGGCACGTCGGGCACCACGGTGCCGTTGCTGCGGGTGGCCCGCGCCGTGAGGTGCACGACGTCGCCGGTGCGGAGGCTGGTCTGCGCCAGCTGGATGGTCAGCGTGGCGACGGGGTTCGGCACCACGGTGTACGTCTTGCTTTCCCGCACCCCCTCGACCGTCGCCGAGATCGTGGCGGTGCCCTTGCTGTGCCCGGTCACGTTACCGAAGCGGTCCACGCTGGCCACCGCCTCGTTGCTGCTCTCCCAGCGCCACGCCAGGTCGCCCGAGGGGCGGACGCTGCCGTCGGGATGCAGCGCCTGCGCCTGGTGCGCGAGGGTGACACCGACGTACAGCCGGCCCGAATCGGCGGTGAGCACCACCTTCGACACCGGCGGCCAGGTGACGGTCACCGGCACCGCGATGGTCACCACCGCCACGCTGGTGTCGGCCGGCACCGTCGAGAGCACGATCTGGTAGCTGCCGGCCCGGATGCCCTTCACGCCGTCGCGGGTGAGCTGGATGCCACCGCGCGCGCCACTGGCGCGGATCGAGGGGTTCTCGACCACCGCGCCCTGCGCGTCGTAGGCCGTCAGCTTGACCGGCACCATCTGGCCCGCCTGCACCGTCACGCTGGCCGGCTCCGCCACCAGGCGGGTGACGGGTGCCGTGGCCTGCGCCCGGAGCGCGGGGGCCACGAAGAGGGTGAGCAGGAGCGCCACCCTGACGAGGCGGGGCATCTGGATTACGTTCATGAGTGAGTCCCTCGACATTGGTCCGGTAGGGGAGAAGGCCTGAACTATGGTCCACGCACCGCATGCCCGCAAGCGCTCGCTCCGCCGCGCCGCTCTCTGCCTCGCCTTCGCGGCGGCCGCCTCACCCGTCACCGCCCAGCAGGCCGCGCCCAGGGCAGCTCCCAAGCCCGCCCCCAGTTATGCCGCGCCCACCCGCACCTACTGGGTGTATGTCGGCGCCGAGTCGGCGGACCTGATCCAGCGCGTCCGCTTCGGGCCCGAGGGCGCCGTGGTCGAGAAGACCATCGCGGTGGGCCAGTCGCCGGTCGAGATGGAGGGCCCGCATGGCCTGCAGATTTCGCGCGACGGCAAGTGGCTCCACATGACCACCGGCCACGGCTCCCCCGACGGCAAGTACTGGCGCTATGCCCTCGGCCCCGACACCCTGGCCAGCCCCGGCCTTTTCCTCGGCTACTTCCCGGCCTCGCTCGACGTGACCCCCGACGGGCTCTACGCCTTCGTGGCCAACTTCAACCTGCACGGCGAGATGGTGCCGTCGTCCATTTCGGTGGTGTACACCCCCACCAGCACCGAGGTGGCCCGCACCACCACTTGCACCATGCCGCACGGCAGCCGGATCGACGTGACCGGCACCCACCAGTACTCCACCTGCATGATGGACGACCAGCTGGTGGAGATCGATACCCGTACGTTCGAGGTGTCGCGGAGGTTCGGCGTGGCGAAGGGGAACGAGGGGCCGATCGACCCGGCGGCGGCGGGGCACGCGCACCAGCACACTCCCGGCCAGCCGATGGCGCCCGCCACCTGCTCGCCCACCTGGGCCCAGCCCTCGGCGGACGGCCGGAAGATCTACGTGACCTGCAACAAGGCGGACGAGATATTGGAGATTGACCGCGATGCGTGGGCCATCACCCGCCGCTTCGCCACCGGCCGCGGTCCATACAACCTGGCCGTGACCCCCGACGGCAAGCTTCTCGTGGCCTCGCTCAAGCAGGGCGGGAGCGTGCAGGTGTTCGACCTGGCCAGCGGGAAGAGCGTCCTGCAGGTCAAGAGTTCCACCACGGTGACGCACGGCGTCGTGATCACCCCCGACTCGCGCTACGCGTTCGTGTCGAGCGAAGGCGTCGGTGCCGCGCCCGGCAAGGTGGACGTCTATGACCTCACGGCGCTGGCGCGCGTGGCGTCGGTGGATGTGGGGCAGCAGGCGGGGGGCATCGCGTTCTGGAAGATGACACCAGGACAGTAGTAGAAGCCGTTATCGTCCCGGCGTCCCCCCTCTCCATATCATGGAGAGGGGGACAGGGGGTGAGGTGATACCCCGGAGGGGGGCAGGGGTGAGGTGAAACGGTAGACTGGAGCCGCTGGTGAGGTGAACCCGCGTCAGACTCCCCGCTCTGCACTCCCCCACAGCTTCGGCATAATCCGGTACAGCGACACCCCGCTCAGCGCGAACACCACCAGCCACATCAGCGCCTGCGGCGTCCGCCCGTAGAGCGCGCTCCCCACGCCGAACAGCGCCGAGTAGATGAAGGCGCACCCCATGACCCAGCCGAGGAGCGATTGCGCCATGCTGTCGGGGGAGGGGCCCACGCCCGCTTCCGCCATGACGGGCTTCCAGCCGCCGCCGGCCGGCCGCACCAGGCGATAGAAGTTGACCAGGGTGGCGCGGTCGGTGGGCGGGGAGAGGAACGCCACCGTCACCCACACCACCGTCGTGGCGATGACGGTGTAGATCAGCGTCACGTGCGCCGGGAGCGCATGTCCATACTTGGCCCCCACCGCGAACCCGGTCGCGATGAGAAATGAGCTCACCATCGCCGCGATCTCGGCCCATGCATTCACCCGCCACCAGAACCACCGCAGCAGGTAGATGAGCCCTGTCCCCGCGCCGATCGAGAGGATCAGCTCGAAGGCGCCCTTGGCGGTGTCCAGCGCGAAGGTGAGGAGCGCGGCGCAGATCATGAGCCCCGCGGTGGTGATCCGTCCGGCCAGCACGTAGTGCCGCTCGCTGGCGCTCGTGTTGAGGAAGCGGCGGTAGAAGTCGTGCACCAGGTACGAGGTGCCCCAGTTGAGGTGGGTCTCGATGGTGGAGCGGTAGGCCGCCAGCATGCCGGCAATCATCAGCCCCAGGAACCCCGCCGGCAGGAAGCGCAGCATGGCGGGGTACGCCATGTCGTTGCCGATGAGCGACGGGTCCACGTAGGGGAAGCTCTTGGCGATGTCGCTCAGCTGGGGGTAGACCAGCGTGGAGCAGAGCGCCACCAGGATCCAGGGCCAGGGCCGGAGCGCGTAGTGCATGATGTTGAAGAGGAGGGTGCCGGTCACGGCGTCCTGCTCGCTCCGCGCCGCCAGCATCCGCTGGGCGATATAGCTGCCGCCGCCGGGTTCCGCCCCGGGGTACCAGACCGACCACCACTGCACCGTGATGGGGATGACGAACACCGCCAACGCCACCGACCAGTCGCCGAAATCCGGCAGGAGGTTGAGGGAGTCCGCCGGGATCTTGCTGATGAGGCCGCTGAGCCCGCCCACCGCCGGGTGTGACAGCGCGAAGTAGGCGGTGGCGAAGCTGCCGGTCAGCGTGATCATGAACTGGATCGAGTCGGTTACCAGCACGCCCCAGAGCCCCGACACCGACGCGAAGAAGATGGTGATGACCGAGCAGACCAGCAGGGTGCGGCCCATCGGCCAGCCGAGCACGATGTTGGCGATCTTGGCGGCCGCGAGGTTGACGGTCGCCATGATCATGCAGTTGAAGAGGAGGCCGAGGTACACGGCGCGGAAGCCGCGCAGCATCGTGGCCGCCTTGCCGGAGTAGCGGATCTCGTAGAACTCCAGGTCGGTCAGCACCTTGGAGCGGCGCCAGAGCTTGGCGTAGAAGAAGACCGTCGCCATGCCGGTGAGGAGGAAGCTCCACCAGAGCCAGTTGTCGGCCACGCCGTTCTCCCGGACCATGTTGGTCACCAGGTTCGGCGTGTCGGTGCTGAAGGTGGTGGCCACCATCGAGATGCCGATCAGCCACCAGGGCGCCGCGCGGCCCGAGGTGAAGAACTCGGCGGTGCTCGACCCGGCCCGCTTGGCGAAGAACAGCGCCGGCAGGAACGAGACGACGATGGAAATGGAGATGATGATCCAGTCGATTCGCGCGAGATGCATCATGCTCTCCTGGCGTCCCCCCTCTCCATATCATGGAGAGGGGGACAGGGGGTTCTGCGGAACGATAACTGCAAGATACGTCGAGTTCGTCGGACGTCCCCCCTCTCCATATCATGGAGAGGGGGACAGGGGGTGAGGTGAAACGGGGCGAGATGCGCCTTCAGATTCTCGCGTTGTAGTTGTTCAGCGACTCGTACTGCGGCGGCCAAGGCAGCGGGTGCCCCAGCGCGTACGCCGCGTGCCGGGTCCAGTACGGGTCCCAGAGGTGGGCCCGCGCCATCAGCACCAGGTCGGCGCGGCCCGCGGCCAGGATGGCGTTCACGTCCTCGTGGCTCTGGATGTTGCCCACAGCCAGCGTGGCCATCCCAGCCTCGTGGCGGATTCGGTCGGCAAAGGGCGTCTGGAACGCCCGTCCATATATGGGGCGCTGGTCCGGCACCGTCTGCCCCGCCGACACGTCCACCGCGTCCACCCCCACCAGGGCGAGGAGCCGGGCCACCTCGACCGACTCGGCGCCGCTGAGCCCGTCGGGGTGCCAGTCGGTGGCGGACACCCGGGCGGTGAGCGGCTTCTCCGCGGGCCACGCCCGGCGCACCTCGCGGAGCACCTCGAGCGGGAAGCGCATCCGGTGCTCGAGCGGGCCGCCGTACTCGTCGGTGCGCCGGTTGGTGAGCGGACTGATGAAGCTGGCCAGCAGGTAGCCGTGCGCCAGGTGCACCTCGACGAGGTCGAATCCACACTCGAGCGCCCGCTCGGTAGCCCGCACGAACTCGTCGCGCACCAGGTCCATGTCCTTCCGCGTCATCTCCTTGGGAACCTGGTTCTCCGGCTTCCACGGAATGGGCGACGCCGACATGATCGGCCAGGCGCCCCGCTCGAGCGGCCGGTTGTCGCCCTCCCACATGAGGCGCGTGGCGGCCTTCCGCCCCGCGTGCCCCAGCTGCATGCCGATCTTGGTGTCGGGCGCGTGCTCCCGCACGAACGCCACGATCCGCCGCCACCCCGCCACCTGCGCGTCGCTGTAGATGCCGGTGCAGCCCGGGGAAATCCGCCCGTCGGGACTCACGTCGGTCATCTCGGTCATCACCAGCCCGGCGCCGCCGATGGCTCGGCTTCCGAGATGCTGCAGGTGCCAGTCGTTGGGCACGCCGTCCACCGCGGAGTACTGGCACATCGGGGAGACCACCACCCGGTTGACGAGCTGGAGCTCGCGGAGCCGGAACGGCGTCAGGAAGGGCGGGGGGCTCTTCTTGCCCGGCACCGGCTTCACCCCCGCCTGGTCGGCGTACCACCGCTCCACCCGCTCCACGAAAGCCGGGTCGCGGGTGCGGAGGTTCTCGTGGGTAATGCGGAGGCTCCGGGTGAGCAGGCTGTAGGCGAACTGCAGCGGCTCGAGGTCGTCGTAGCGCTCGGTGGCCTCGAACCACTCGAGGCTGGCCTGCGCGGCGCGCTGTACGCTCTCCACCCCCGGCCGCCGTTCGGTCTCGTAGGCCGTGAGTGCTGCCTTCACGTCCGTCGCGGATTGCAGGACCTTCGCCAAGGCAATGGCGTCCTCCATGGCCAGCTTGGTGCCCGAGCCCACCGAGAAGTGCGCGGTGTGCGCCGCGTCGCCCAGCAGCACCAGGCGGCCGTCGGACCAGCTGGCGCACTTGATGGTCGGGAACTGCCGCCAGATGGAGCGGTTGGCCACCAGCCGGTGCCCTTCCAGCTCCTTGGCGAACAGCGCTTCGCAGTACCGGATAGTGGCCGCCTCGTCCGCCCCCTCGAGTCCCGCCGCCTTCCACGCCGCGTCGGTCGTCTCCACGATGAAGGTGGATTCTCCCTCCGCGTACTGGTAGGCGTGCACCCGCCAGAGTCCGTGCGCGTTCTGCTGGAAGGAGAAGAAGAAGGAGGGGAAGGGGCGCGAGGTGCCGAGCCAGACGAACCGGTTGGGCCGGAGGTCCACGGTGGCGCCGAAGTGCTTCGCGTTCGCCTCGCGCACGGCACTGTTGACGCCGTCGGCCGCCACCACGAGGTCGTGCGTCTTGAGCAGCTCCGCGACCGGCGGCGCCTCGGTGAGCTCGCGGAGGTCGGTGCCCAGCGCCTTGGCGCGGTCGCGGAGAATTTCCAGCAGCGTCTTCCGCGAGATGCCGCAGAAGCCATGGCCTCCCGAGGTGATGCACTCCCCGCCGATGTGGACGTCGATGTCGCCCCAGCGGTGCATCGCCTTCGCCATCGCCTGGTGGGTGTCCGCATCCGCCTCGGCGAGGATCCCTTCCGTCGCGTCGGAGAGCACCACGCCGAAGCCGAAGGTGTCCTCGATCCGGTTCCGCTCCCACACCGTGACCTGCGTGGTCGGGTCGGCGCGGCGGAGCAGGATAGCCAGGTAGAGCCCGCCCGGCCCGCCGCCGATGACGGCCACCTTCATGCGCCGCCCAGCACTTCCCGCGCGATCAGGAGCCGCTGGATCTCCGTGGTGCCCTCGTAGATCCGGAGCGAGCGCACCGCGCGGTAGAGCCGGTCCACCGGGTGGCTGGCCACCACGCCGCGCCCGCCGAGCAGCTGCACCGCGCCGTCCACGATGCGCTGGGCGGCTTCGGTGGCGTAGCTCTTGGCCATCGCCGACTCGAGGGTCACGCGGTCTGCGCCCCGGTCCTTGGCCCACACCGCCCGGTACACCAGGAGCCGCGCGGCGGCGAGCTCGGTGGCCATCTCGCCGATCCGCCCCTGCGTCAGCTGGAACTCGGCGAGCGGCTTCCCGAACTGCTTCCGGCCCTTCACGTGCGCCACCGCCTCGTCGAGCGCCCGCGCCGCCATGCCGCACGCCGCCGCGCCCACCGTGGCGCGGAGCCGGTCGAGCGTGGCAAGGCCCAGCCCCAGCCCGCGGCCCGGTTCGCCCAGGATGTGGTCGGCGGGAATGCGGCAGCGCTCAAAAGAGAGCTCGCCCAGCGGATGCGGCGCGCTCATGACCTGCGCGCCGACAAACACGAGGCCCGGCGCGTCGGCCGGCACGAGGAAGGCGCTGATGCCCTTGGCACCCTTCGAGGGGTCGGTGGTGGCGAACACCGCGTACACGTCGGCGATACCGGCGTTCGAGATGAACGCCTTCCGCCCCTCCAGCACCCAGTTGGCACCGTCCTTCGTGGCGCGGGTCGTCATGGCCCCCACGTCGGAACCCGCCTCCGGTTCCGTCATGGCGAAGCCGCACATCGCCTCGCCGCCATCGATGGCGGGGAGCCACCTGGCCTGGAGCGCCTCGCTCCCGCCGAGGCGGATCGGCATCGAGCCGAGCGCCTGGAGGGCATAGACCTCGTCGGCCAGCGGCGAATGCCAGGCCAGCCCCTCGCGAATGAGCGACACCGCGCGGAGGTCGAGCCGCGCGACCGCATCGTACAGTCCGGCCGCGGCGAGGAGCGGCACCAGCGCCCGCGCCCGGCGGCGCGCCTCGGCGTCGGTGTCGGGGTCCGGGCTCCCCGCAAGCTGCGCCTGGCCGAACGCGCTCACGGCCGCCGCCACCTCGGCGTGCCGCGGCTCGAGGAACGCCGCCACCGGCTCGGTGTCGGGCCTCACGGGAACTTCGGGTCCCGCTTCTCGGTGAACGCCAGGAACCCCTCCTTGTAGTCCGGCCCCAGCATCAGCTGGGCCTGCGCCTCGGCCTCGTGCATCAGCGCATTCTCGAGGTCCATCGCCGCCTCGTGGTCGATGGCGTGCTTCGTGGCGGCCAGCGCCTCCTTCGGCCCGCGGGCCAGCTGCTCGGCCAGCGCGGTGGCCACCGTCAGCACGTCGCCGTCGGCCACCACATCATGGTACAACCCGATTTCCTTCGCGCGCGCCGCGGTGGTGAAGTCGCCGGTCATCAGCATCTGCGTGGCGCGGCCATGGCCCACCAGCCGCGGGAGGAGCCACGCCGCGCCCATGTCGGCGCCCGAGAGCCCCACCCGCACGAAGAGGAAGGCGATCTTGGCCCGCTCGGCGGCGATGCGGAAGTCGCAGGCCGACGCGATGACGGCGCCCGCCCCCGCCACCGTGCCGTTGAGCGCCGCCACCACCGGCCGCGGGCAGCGCCGGATGGCCAGGATCAGGTCGCAGGTGAGCCGGGTGAAGTTGCGGAGCTCGGGGAGCTTCATGCTGAGCAGCGGGCCGATGATGTCCTCGACGTCGCCCCCGGAGCAGAAGGCCCGCCCGGCGCCGGTGATGACCACCGCCCGCACGCCGGGCTCCTTGCCGAGTGCCCGGAAGGTGTCGGTCAGCTCGCGGTACACCTCGAAGGTCAGCGCGTTGAGCTTGTCGGGGCGGTTGAGGGTAATGGTCGCGACGCCGGTGGAGGCGTCCACCGAATAGAGGAACGACTTCGGCGCGATCGTCATACCAGTCTCCGGTCCTGATGATGCACCACCGCGGTGGTCTCCATCTCGATGAGCGCGTGCTCGTCCAGCAGCGCCGACACCTGCACCAGCGCCATCGCCGGATAGTGTCGCCCCATCAGTGCCTTCCAGACGCCGGCCAGTTCCTTCCGCGCCTTCCGGTACGCGTCCATGTCGAGGACGTACACCGTCATCCGCCCGATGTCGGTGGGCTCGCCGCCGGCGGCCCGCACCACCGCGAGGGTGTTGGTCAGGGCCAGGCGGAACTGCGTCACGAAGTCGGCGGGGTGCACCTTGCCGGAGGCGTCGCTCGCCGTCTGGCCGGCCACGAACAGGACCCTGCCCCCCTCCCGCGAGACAAGTCCGTCATTCCAGCCTTTCGGTGTTCCGCGGGGATTGATGATGTCCCAGGTCATGCGCGCGCTGCTCCCCCGTCGAGGACGACGGCCTGTCCGTTGATGGTGCCGGTCTCGTCCGCGGCAAGGGTGAGCACGGCGTGCGCCACCTCCTCCGGCTGGATCATCCGCCCGCCCGGCATCGTGGCGACGATCGCGGCGCGCGCCTCGTCCGCCGTCCTGCCGGTCTTCCGCACGATGTTGGCGATGGTGGCCTCGGTCATTGGCGTATCCACGTAGCCCGGGCACACGGCGTTGACGGTCACGCCCGTCCCCGCCACCTCGGCCGCCGCCGCGCGGGTGAGCCCCACCATCGCGTGCTTGCTCGCCGCGTACGCCGCGATGTAGCGCGACCCCTCGAGCCCCGCCATGCTGGCCACGTTGATGATGCGGCCCCACTTCCGCTCGAGCATCGCGGGCAGGAACGCCTGCAGGCAGAGGAAGGCGCCCGTCGCATTGACGCGGATGGTGTGTTCCCAATCCTCCAGGGTGGTCTTCGCGAGCGGCGCCGAGTGGCCGATGCCGGCGTTGTTGACCAGGATGTCCACCGGGCCCATCGTGTCCCGCGCCACCGCGGCGAACCGCGTGATGGCCTCCGGGTCGCTCACGTCGCAGGCGGCGGCCCAGACCTCGTGGCCCCGCGCGCGCAGCTCCTCGGCCACCCCCTCCACCTTGCTCAGCGTGCGGCCCGACACCACCACCGACGCGCCGGCGCCGGCCAGCGCGCGCACCACCGCGGCGCCGATCCCCTGGCCGCCGCCCGTCACCACCGCCGTCTTGCCATCGAGCCGCATTGGGCTACTCTCTCAGTCGTCGGCGAGAAGTGGGAGGGCGGCCTCTTCGAGGATCGCCCCGAGGGCATCCACCAGCGCTCGGCCCTCCTCGGCGGTCGCGTCGGCGGGATAGCCGAAATAGGCCCGCGGGCCGCCGGCCTCCTCGAAGGTGCCGCGCCCCGCGCGGATCGCCTCGGAGAGCGACTTCGGGTTGGGCGGCAGCTGCTTCTGTGCGGCGCGCACCAGCTCCGGCCGCTCGGCCAGCACGATGGAGGTCTCGAAGCGGCCGGCGTGGCAGGCGCCCGAGAGGAATTCGTCGCCCAGGCGGAGCGCCCACGGCTTGCGCGTCAGGTCGGGAAAGGCGACCCTCAGGCCGTCGCCCCGGATGGTCTCGACCGCCTCATACACCGCGGCGAGGTGGGCCGGGTCGAGGTGGGCGCTGACGAAGGCGAGCCGCGTGAACCCGTGACTCGCGAGGGCGTCCGCCAGGTCCTCGAGCACCGCCACCAGCGTTTCGCCCCGCACGCCGAGCGAGCCGGCGAAGGCCGCCGCGAAGGGCACCGGGGTGAGCGACACCGTCGGCACGATGGCCACCGGGACGCCCCGCGCCGACAGCCGGGCCGCGCCGGAACGCGCCATCGCCTCGGCGATGATCACGTCGGTGGAGAGCGGCAGGTGGGGGCCGTGCGCCTCGGTGGCGCCGAGCGGCACCACGGCCACGGCGCGGGCCGGGTCGAGCGCCGCCACCTCCTCGTACGTTGCCGCCGCGAGCCAGCAGACCGTCATCCGTTCCTCGTTCCACCCGGGAGTCCGCCCGTGACGTTCGTGCCGCCCGAGCGCTTCAATATCGCCGATTTCCTGCTGGACGCGCGCATCCGCGAGGGGCGCGGCGCCCGGGTGGCGCTGGTGACCGATCAGCGGACGTGGAGCTACCGGGACGTGCAGGGGCTGGCCAACCGCTTCGGCAACCTGCTCCGGGAGGCGGGGGTGATGCCGGAGCAGCGGGTCATCATCGCCCTGCCCGACGGGCCCGAGTTCGTGGCGGCGCTCTTCGGCATCCTGAAGATCGGGGCAGTCGTGGTGATGGTCAACCCGGAACTGAAGCCGGAGGCCATCTCCTATTTCTACCAGTACACCCGGGCCCGGGTGGCGATCGTCCACACCGACGGCCAGGCGGCGTTCGAGGCCGCCCGCGCCGACGCCCCGCTCCTCGCCGAACTCCTGGTGGTGGGGCGCGAGTCCACCGAGCGGCGGCTCGAGGCCCAGTCGCCGGAGCTCGAGGCCTTCCCGAGCCACCGCGACGACGCCTGCATCTGGCTCTTTTCCGGCGGCACCACCGGGCACCCCAAGGCGGTGCTGCAGAGCCACTGGAGCTTTGCCCACACCACGAGTTGCTACGGCCAGGGGGTGCTGCAGCTCACCGAGGACGACGTCACGATTTCGGTCCCCAAGCTTTTCTTCGGCTACGCGATGGGCACCAACCTCTTCTTTCCCTTCTCGGTCGGCGCCCGCACGGTGCTCTTCCCCGAGCGGTGCACCGCCGAGGCGCTCTTCGAGCAGATCAGGCGGCACCGGCCCACCGTGCTGGTCAACGTCCCCACCATGGTGAACCAGATGGTGAGCCACCCCGCGGCGGGCAGCGCCGATCTCTCCTCGCTCCGTCTCGCCACGTCGGCGGGAGAGGCGCTCCCGGCGGAGCTCTGGGACCGGTGGATGGAGGCGTTCGGTGTGGAGCTGCTCGACGGGCTGGGCACCGCCGAGATGTGGCACATCTTCATCTCGGCGCGGCCGGGCGCGGTGCGCCCCGGCACGATGGGCACCGTGGTGCCGGGCTTCGAGGTGCGGGTGACTGACGACGACGGGAAGGATTTACCCGACGGTGAGGTCGGCTGGCTCAGGGTGCGGGGGAATGCGCGGGCTATTTCCTACTGGCAGCAGATGGAAAAGACGATGCAGGCCTTCCAGGGGGAGTGGTACGTGTCGGGCGACATGATCCGCCGGGACAAGGACGGGTACTTCACCTACTGCGGCCGCGGCGACGATATGCTCAAGGTGGGGGGGCGCTGGCTCGCGCCGCAGGAGGTGGAGAACTGCCTGTTGCAGCATCCGGCCGTGAAGGAGGCGGTGGTAGTAGGTGTCGTCGAGGCGAACGGCCTCACCAAGCCGCACGCCTTCGTGGTGACGAGTGTGCACACCCCTGCCCTGGGCGAGGAGCTGAAGTCGTTCGTGCGGGAGCGGTTGGAGCCCTACAAGGCGCCGCGGGAGGTGACCTTCATGGATGTACTGCCACGAACCCATCTGGGAAAGGTCGATCGGGGCAAGCTGCGGACCCGGGATGGCTGAGCGACGGCTTCCTGATCGCGCAGTCCTCACCCCCTGTCCCCCTCTCCATGATATGGAGAGGGGGGACATGGTGAGTGGTCCCTGGCGCAACGCCGGCGCAGGGAATGGTCCGAAGGGGCGTCGGTTCGAATCCCCCGTAGAGACCTTGGCTCGGAGGGGGTGAGAACCGTAGCCCCGGAGGACCATCCCAAGCCGGCGGCGCTCCCGGCTGGTCAGACGTGTTAACATTCAAGAACACCGCCAGGGGCATCCCCGCGCACGTCCGCGCGACGGATTGAGACGATACCCTTGGAACCTGATCCGGCTGATACCGGCGAAGGGAGCGCGGCAATGACGGCCTCCTCTTTTTCCGACGCCTTTCCCAACTCCCGCAAGAGCACCCTCGAGGGGAGCCGCGGCATCCGCGTTCCCGTGCGGGAAATCCTGCTGTCCGGCGGCGAGCCTCCCCTCCGCGTCTACGACACCAGCGGGCCCCAGGGCGTGGACGTGCGGCAGGGTTTGCCGACGCCCCGCCTCCCCTGGATCGTGGAGCGTGACGTCGAGCGACTGCCTCCCCGCTTCCCCGCCTCCCCGCCGGCAGCAAGCGGGGAAGTGGGGAGGGAACAACTCATCCCGAGCTCGCTCCAGCGTCCGGTGTTCCGCGGCCGCGGCCCCGTCACGCAACTGCACTACGCCCGCCGCGGCGACGTCACCCCCGAAATGGAGTTCGTGGCCCTCCGTGAGGGAATGAGCCCCGAATTCGTGCGGAGCGAGGTGGCCCGCGGGCGCGCCATCATCCCGGCCAACATCAACCATCCCGAGGTCGAGCCGATGATCATCGGCCGCGGCTTCGCGGTGAAGATCAACGCCAACATCGGCAACTCCGCCGTGAAGTCGGTCATCGAGGACGAGGTCGAGAAGCTCCGCTGGGCCACCCTCTGGGGCGCCGACACCGTGATGGACCTCTCCACCGGCAAGAACATCCACGAGACCCGGCAGTGGATCCTCCGGAACAGCGCGGTGCCGATCGGCACGGTGCCGATCTACCAGGCGCTGGAAAAGGTCGGCGGCATCGCGGAGGACCTGACCTGGGAGGTCTACCGCGACACCCTCATCGAGCAGGCGGAGCAGGGGGTGGACTACTTCACCGTCCACGCCGGCGTGCTGCTCCGCTTCGTGCCGATGACGGCGAAGCGGATGACCGGCATCGTGAGCCGCGGCGGGTCGATCATGGCCAAGTGGTGCCTGTCGCACCACAAGGAGAACTTCCTCTACACCCGGTTCGACGAGATCTGCGAGATCATGGCGGCGTACGACGTCTCCTTCTCGCTGGGCGACGGGCTCCGGCCCGGGTCCATCGCCGACGCCAACGACGAGGCGCAGTTCGCCGAGCTCCAGGTGCAGGGCGAGCTCAACAAAATCGCCTGGAAGCACGACGTGCAGGTCATGAACGAGGGGCCGGGCCACGTGCCGATGCACCTCATCAAGGAGAACATGGACAAGCAGCTCGAGTGGTGCGGCGAGGCGCCGTTCTACACTCTCGGGCCGCTCACCACCGACATCGCCCCCGGCTACGACCACATCACCAGCGCCATCGGCGCGGCGATGATCGGCTGGTACGGCACCGCCATGCTCTGCTACGTCACTCCCAAGGAGCACCTGGGCCTCCCCGACCGGGACGACGTGAAGGCTGGCGTCATCGCCTACAAGATCGCCGCGCACGCCGCCGACCTGGCCAAGGGGCATCCCCATGCACAGGCGTGGGACAACGCCCTCAGCAAGGCCCGCTTCGAGTTCCGCTGGGAGGACCAGTTCAACTTGGCGCTCGACCCCGTCACGGCGCGGGCCTTCCACGACGAGACGCTGCCCGCCGAGGGCGCCAAGGTGGCGCACTTCTGCTCGATGTGCGGCCCCAAGTTCTGCTCGATGAAGATCACGCAGGACGTGCGGGAGTACGCCGCGGCGCTGGAGGAGAAGTCGGTCGAGTTTCGGCGGCGGGGCGGCGAGATCTACGTGAAGCAGGGGCAGGAGGCCTAGGGAGGTTCGATGGCCGGCCGTCTCGACGCGCAGGCGCGCGTCGACCAGATCCGCGCGTTCCAGGAGGAGCTGGTCCAGCTCGAGTCGGAGCTGGGCGGGGTCCTCGACGCCGGCCAGCGCGCCAAGATTTCGGCCCACCACGACACGCTGCTCGCCGACTTTGCCCGCACCTTCGACGTCTCCACCACCGAATCCGACCGCCAGCTCGCCCTCGGCCTCCGGCTCACCTCCTTCCTCGGCGCGCTGGCGCTCTGCACCGCCGTGGTGCTCTTCGTCCAGCGCTTTTGGGGCGGACTCACCACCGGCGTCCAGGTCGGCCTCCTCGGCCTCGCCACCGCCGGGGCGCTGGTCCTCACCGAGTTCGCCGCCCGCCGCGAGAAGACCCTCTACTTCGCGGGGCTCGCCGCGCTGGTCGCCTTCGCGGCGTTCGTGACCGACGTGTCCATGCTGGGCCAGATCTTCAACCTCGTCCCCTCGCACCAGGCGTTCCTGCTCTGGGCGGCCTTCGCCGCCGCGCTGGCGTATGGGTACGGGCTCCGCCTCCTCCTCCTCGCGGCCATCGTCACCGGCACCGTCTGGGTGGGGGGCACGCTGGCGTCGCTCGGCGGGCTCTTCTGGACCGACCTGTTCAGCCGGGCGGAGCTGCTGCTGCTCCCCGCCGCCATCGCCGTGGCGCTCGGCCTCGTGCCCCACGGCATCCGGCAGGACGGCTTCTGCCCGATCTACCGCACCACCGGGCTGATCCTGCTCTTCTGGATCGTGCTCTGGCACGCGGCCAGCGGGGAGGGGAGCGTGCTCCCGCTGGCGCCGGAGCAGGTCGAGGCGGTCTACCAGGTGTTCGGGTTCGTGGTGGCGGGGCTCGCCATCTGGGCCGGCGTGCGGCAGCGGTGGAACGACGTGACCTACACCGGCGTCACCGCCTTCACGATCCTGCTCTACATCAAGGCGGCCGACTGGTGGTGGGACTGGATGCCGCGCTGGCTCTTCTTCCTGGTGCTTGGCGGCATCGCGGTGGGCGTCATGCTGCTTCTCAAGCGCCTCAAGCCGCGGCCGGGAGGGGCCCGATGATCAATCGCGGACTCGTGGCCGCCGGCGTCGTGCTGGTGCTGGCCAACGGCGCCATCCTGGTCAATGTGGCGCGGAACCGCGCCGGCAATCCCGATGCCGTCATCCGGCTCACCGATCGCGAGTTCAGGTCGTATGTCACCCAGGACGAGGGCGCGGAGGAGATGCTCGAGCTCCGCCTCACCTGGGAAACGGCGGCCGGAGAGGGGACCGCGACGACCTGGTTCGACCGGGCGCGGCTCGAGGCGCTCGGGGTGACGGGGCTCCCGGCGGGCGACGACACCACCTGGACACCGCGCTGCTGCGCGAGCTCGCGGCCGGCGTACGTGGTGCTGGAACTCGCCGGGCCGGCGTGGGAGCGCCGCGCCGCCGCCGAGCAGGCGCACCGCGACTCCACCAACGCGGCGCGGGCGGCCCGGGGCGTGGATTCGGCGCTGGCGCCGTGGCTCGAGTCGGACGGGGCCGCGGCCACGCGGCTCATGGCGGTGGACATCGGGCCCGACCCGTGGGCGCTCCGCCAGCGCTATCCCGACCGGAGCATCTACCTCATCCTGCCGGCCACCTATGAGGCCGACATCACGGTGTCCGTGCGCGACACCGCCGGCGCCGTCGTGTCGCCGACGAAGGTGGCGGGCCGCATCGCGCAGCTCCTCCCGGGCACGGTGCACGTCCCCCGCCCGCTCCGCGACTCGCTGCTCGCGCTCGGCGCCGCGCGGAACGACTCGACGCGAAAGTTCGCGGTGAATTTCAAGGTGGGGCGGCGGTGGGAGGGGTGGGTGGAGTAGGAACAAGTCTTCGACTCATTGCCTGCTCCCCCCTCGATCCGGTCCACTTCACTCACCGTCTGCGTCGCCCTCCTTATCACCTCACCCCCTGTCCCCCTCTCCATGATCATTTCACCTCACCCCCTGTCCCCCTCTCCATGATATGGAGAGGGGGAACATCATGCAGGATTTCGATGATAGGGTCTTTGGCGATCAAGCGATCATGTCGCCATGCGGCGGAACTCGAGATTCCTGCTGCGCTCCCTGGCGCGGCGGATGCGGCGTGAGGCGACTCCTGGGGAGCGGCGATTGTGGGAGGCGCTCCGCGACCGACGGTGCCTGGGGCTGAAGTTTCGGCGGCAAGTCGTCCTCGGCGGCTTCATCGTGGACTTCTACTGCCCCTCGCTTCGAATCGCGATTGAGGTCGATGGTGCGATCCATCGGTCCCCCGATGCGCAGGCGAGAGATCGCGACCGAGACCAACTGCTAGCCGCTCGGGGAATCCGGGTCATTCATCTTCGCAACGAAGAAGTTGACTCAAAGTACCTTCGGGTCATCCTCGCGAGCCTCCTCCTACGTTCCCCCTCTCCATCTCCTGGAGCGGGGGACCGGGGGGGAGGTGAAAGCGCTCGGGGTCGGGGTTAGCGAGAGCCCTGAACGAGCTGATGGAGAGGGGGACAGGGGGTGAGGTGAAACAACTCGGGGGCGGGCTCAACGAGAGGTCTGAACGGACTGATGAAGAGGGGAATCGGGGGTGAGGTGAAACAACTCGGAGGGGGCGCGTACGTTCATTCAAGTGAGCTGGGATGGGGGAACAACGGGGTGAGGTGCTAGAACGCGAAGACCAGGAACTCCGGCAGCACCCTCCCCCACGTGTCCTTGTCGTGCCCGCCGCTCACCGTCACGTGCACCACGTCCTTCCCCCGCGTGTATCCCCTCGCCACCAGCGCGTTCACCAGGTCATCGGTGTCCTGGATGGAATCGATGACGCCGTTGCCGTCGCGGTCGCTGGTCTCGTCTCCGTCCGCGGTCTCGAACCAGAGCCGGAGGCGCGGGAGCGGCGTGGTTTCGGTGGCCATCTGGATCGCGACCCGCGACGCCTGCTTCTGCTCCACCGTGCCGTCCAGCGTCCGCCACCAGAAGGAGCCGCTCATGGCGCCGGCTGTGCCGAAGACGTCGGGGTGCCGCCAGGCGATGTCGAACGCCGCGAGCCCGCCGAGCGAACTGCCGAGGACCGCCGTGTGCTCGGGCCCGGTGCGGGTGTGGTAGCGGGTGTTCGTCCACGGGATGACTTCCTCCAGGACGAACCGCTCGTACAGCCGGGCCCGCGCACCGAACCCCTGCGCGTTGAGGGTGCCGGCGGTGCCGTAGTCCTGCATCCGCTGGGCGTTGGCGTGGAGCGCCACGACGATGATCGGCGGGATGCGGCGGCTGGCGGTGAGCGAATCCAGGGTCGGGAGCATGCCAAGCGCTTCGGCGTCCTGCCCGTCGTTCAGGTAGAGGACGGGGTAACGGGCCTTGCCGGTGGAGTCGTAGCCGGGCGGGAGGTACACGTCGATGACGCGCCGCTCGTTGAGCAGCAGGGAAGGGAAGGAGTCGATGTGCACGACGGTGTAGTGGAGCGGCGCCGGCGCTCGCGGGGAGCTGGCGGCAGCACAGCCGAGCAGCAGTATGGCGGCGACGGTCCACCTCCCCGCGTCCCCGCCTCCCCGCCTATTCACCCCGCTTGTACCGCTCAATCTCCCTCCGCTGCTTCTTGTCCGGCTTCCCCTTTTCCAGGAAGAGCGGCGGCGGCAGGCTCTTGAGCCGGAGTGCCATCGTCTCCCGCGCCGCCTTGCTCTCGGTGGTCTCCTCGTAGAGCGTGACGGCCACGCTCGCGGGTCCGCGCCGTTCGCTCAGTCCCTTCACCGCCACGTCCCAGGCGTAGGGCGGCTGCCGGAACTGAATCCGGTCGCCCACCCGCACCGCCTTGGCCCGCTTGGCCCCCTGACCGTTGACGTCCACCTTGCCGCCGTCGATTGCGTCCACGGCCAATGCACGGGTCTTGTAGAACCGCGCCGCCCACAACCACTTGTCGAGCCGGACCGTGCCCGGCGGTTCGCGTTCAGGCATGGCCGAAAGATACCGCGGCATCCCTCAAGTGGCGTTCCCCCTCTCCGTATCACGGAGAGGGGGCCAGGGGGTGAGGTAAAGGACGCGAGAGGGGGACAGGGGGTGAGGTGACACGATGCGAGTGGGGGACAGGGGGTGAGCTCGTCCAAAAGGCGGGTGTTGACATCTATTTTATATAACTATATAGTTGTACATTACTGAAAGGGCACCGACGCCCAATTAAGGACGCCATCGCATGCAGAGACCGACCCTCCTTGTCGCCCTGGCCCTCGTGCTCGCCCTGCCGCTCCGCGCGCAGGCGCCGCTGACCCTGGCCGAGGCGTTCCGGCGGGCCGATTCCGCCGCCTACGCCAACCGGATGGCCGCGGGTGGCGCCCGGGCGCAGGCCAGCCAGGCCACCGCCGCGCTCCAGGGCATCCTGCCCACGCTGCGGGCGGAGGCCGGCTACGCCCAGACCGACAATCCGCTCGCCGCGTTCGGCTACACGCTGCAGCAGCGCGGGGTCTCCGCCGCCTCCTTCAATCCGGCCAGCCTCAACTACCCGTCGCCGGTCACAAACTGGAGCGGCGGCCTGGTGGCCGAGGTGCCTCTCGTCAATGTGGACGCCTGGTTCGGCCGAGCCGCCGCCTCAAGCGCTGGTGCGGCCGCTGAGGCCGGCGCCGGCTGGACCCGCGAGACCACGCGGGTGGACGTGACCCGGGCCTATTTCGGCGCCATCATGGCGCGCGAACAGGTGCGCACCCTCGAGACGGCAACTGAAGCCGGCCGAGCGCACGTGCGCCAGGCCGAATCCATGGTGACCAATGGCCTCGTCACCCGCTCCGACGCACTCCTCGCCTCGGTCCAGCTGGGACAAGTCGACGCCCAGCTCATCGGCGCCCGCGGCAACGCCTCCATTGCCCTGCAGCGCCTCGCGCTCCTCCTCGGGCAGCCGGGCGACACCGCCTTCACGCTTCCCGACTCGCTCCCTTCTGCCGAGCGGATCCGCACCCTCGTGACAAACGGGGCCACCGACACCACCACGCGGCTCGACGTCTCCGCCGCGCGGCTCGGCGTCGAGGCCGCCGAGCGCGACGCGCGCCGCGCCAACGCCGTGTACATCCCGCGACTCAACGGCTTCGGCCGCTACGACTGGAACAGCCCCAACCAGCCCTTCGGCGGCCCCAGCAGCTACACCGTCGGCGTCATGGCGTCGTGGACCCCATTCGCGGGGGCCTCCGAGATCGCAGGCCGACAGGCCGCCTCCGGCCGGGCCGACGCCGCCCGTGCCGCGGCCGAGGCGGCCGAGGCGAGCGCGCGGCTGGAACGCGACGCCACCCGCACCCGCCTCGAGGTGGCTCTCGCCCAGCTCGGCATCGCCGAGGTGTCGGTGGCGCAGGGCGCCGAGGCGCACCGGATCGTGGCCCGGAAGTACGCCGGCGGCCTCGCCACCGTGGCCGAGCTGCTCGGCGCCGCCGCCGTGGAAACGCAGACCCGACTCGGCCTCTCCGAGGCCCGGTATCAAGCGATCGTGGCCGACGCGGCCGCCCGGCAGGCCGCGGGCGCCGACCTGATGGCCCTCACCGTTCTGGAGAACTGACATGCGGAACCTCATCCCGGTGGCCGGCGTGGTCCTGGCCGCCCTCGCTCTCGGAGCCTGCGGCGGAGACGCTGCGCCGCTCCCCGCCGAGCGCGCCGCGCCGAGCGGCACCGCGGTGGCCGTCACCGACACGCTCGTGACCGACGCCTTCGAGGCGGCCGGCACGGCGGAGCCGGTGCGGAGCGCCACGCTCAGTACCAAGCTGATGGGCTCCGTCACCGCGGTGCCGGTGCACGAGGGTGACCGTGTGGCGTCGGGACAGCCGCTGGTGCGGCTCGACGCGCGCGACCTCGACGCCAGGCGTGCGCAGGTCGAGGCGGGGCTCGCCGAGGCCAGCGCGGTGCACGCCGATGCGACGGTGCAGGTGGGCCGCATCCGCGCGCTCTATGCCGACAGCGCCGCCACGAAGGCGCAGCTCGACCAGGCCGAGACCGGCCTCGCCCGCGCCACCGCGGCGGTGGCGAGCGCCAACGCCATGGCCGCCGAGCTCGCTGCCACCGCCTCGTACGCCGACGTCCGCGCGCCGTTCGCGGGCGTCGTGACCCGCCGCTTCGTGGATCCCGGCGCCTTCGCGGCGCCGGGCGCGCCGCTCGTCACGGTCGAAGACGCGAGCGTGCTCCGCGTCGTCGTGAGCGCCGCGCCCGACGCGGTGCGCGGCCTCGAGCCCGGCGCGATGGTGAGCGCCACCATCGGCGACAGCAACGTGCGCGCGACCGTCGAGGGCGTGGTCCCCTCGGGGGCCAATCTCTACACCGTCAACGCGCTGGTGCCGAACGGCGGCGGCCGCTTCCTGAGCGGCAGCTCGGCCACGCTGGCGCTCCCCCGCGGCACCCGCCGCGCGATCCTGGTGCCCGACGGCGCGGTCGTCCGGCAGGGCGACCTCGCCGGGGTCCGCACCGTCTCGGCCGGCGAGCCGACGCTGCGCTGGGTCAAGCTCGGCCGCGCGATGAACGGTTCGGTCGAGGTGCTGAGCGGCCTCGCCGCCGGGGACACGGTGCTGGTGGCCGGCGGGGAGCGCTGAGCATGGGCATCGCCGGACGCATGGCGCAGGCCTTCCTGCGCTCGAAGCTGACCCCGCTGGTCACCATCGCCTCGCTCGCGGTGGGCACCCTGGCCATCCTCGCCACGCCGCGCGAGGAGGAGCCGCAGATCTCGGTGCCGATGATCGATGTGATCGCGGTGCTCCCCGGCGCCTCGCCCGCGGAGGTCGAGAACCTCCTCACCCGGCCGATCGAGAAGCTGATGTGGGAGGTGCCGGGCGTGGAGTACGTGTACGCCATGGCGAGCGAGGGGATGACGCTGGTCACGGTCCGGTTCAAGGTGGGCGAGAACCAGGACCTCGCCGTGAGCCGGGTCTTCACCAAGATGGGATCGGCGGCCGACCAGGCGCCGCCCGGCGCCATGCCGCCGATGATCAAGCCGCACTCGATCGACGACGTGCCGATCCTGGCGCTCACCCTGCACGGCGGCGGTTACGGCTCCGATGCGCTTCGGGCCATAGCCACCCACCTGGCCGACGAGCTCGCCACGATCCCTGACCTGGCGCGCATCGACCTCATCGGCGGCGAGCCGGTCCAGTTGCGCGTGACGCTCGACCCGGCGCGGCTCGCGGGGAGCGGGGTCACCCCCGGCGAAGTGATGCAGGCGCTCCGCGCCGCAAACGTGCGGCTCCCGGCCGGCGAGTTTGCCTCGGCCAACGAGGTGTTCCTGGTGTCGGTGGGCGCGCCGATCCGCACGGCGCGTGACGCGGGCGACGTCGTCGTCGTCGCCAACCGGGGCGGCCCGGTCTACCTCCGGAACGTGGCCACGATCGTCGAGGCGCCGGCGGAAGCCACCGACTACGTGACCCACGCCGGGCGGGGGGAGGGTGGGGAACAGGCGGTCACCATCGCCGTGGCCAAGCGGCCCGGTGTCAACGCCACCGACATCGCGCACGCCGCGCTGGCGCGGGTGGAGGAGGCGCGGAGCCGGCTCCTCCCCGCCGACGTGCAGGTGGAGGTCACCCGCAACTACGGCGAGACCGCCAGCGAGAAGTCCAACGAGTTGATGCTCCACCTGCTCATCGCGACGCTCTCCGTGACCGTCCTCATCGGCCTCTTCCTCGGCTGGCGTGAGGCGCTGGTGGTGCTGGTGGCGGTGCCGGTCACCCTGGCGCTCACGCTCTTCGTGTACTACGCGCTGGGCTACTCGCTCAACCGGATCACGCTCTTCGCGCTGATCTTCTCGATCGGCATCCTGGTCGACGACGCCATCGTGGTGGTCGAGAACATCTACCGCCACCTGCAGATGGGCGACCGCGCCCCTGACGTGGCCGCGGTCGAGGGCGTGGACGAAGTCGGCAACCCGACCATCCTCGCCACCTTCACCGTCATCGCCGCCATCCTGCCGATGGCCTTCGTGTCGGGGCTCATGGGGCCCTATATGCGGCCGATCCCGGTGGGTGCGTCGGCCGCCATGCTCGCCTCGCTCGCGGTGGCCTTCATCATCACCCCGTACCTGGCGCTCCGGCTCCTCAAGGGGCACGTGACGGCGGGGCCGCCGGTGACGGATCGCGCACACGAACCCGAGGAGCTGTCCGGCTTCGCGAAGTTCTACGCCGGCATCATGACCCCGCTGATGGACATCCCACGGCGCCGGCTGGTCTTCTACGGCGGCATCGTGGGGCTGCTCCTGGTGTCGATGGGGCTCCTGGCGGTCAAGCTGGTCGAGGTGAAGATGCTGCCCTTCGACAACAAGTCGGAGTTCCAGGTGGTGCTCGACCTGCCGGAGGGGGCCACGCTCGAGACGTCCAACGCCGCCGCAGGCGCCGTCGCGGCCTACCTCCGCACCGTGCCCGAGGTGGTGAGCACCGAGACCTACGCCGGCACCTCGGCGCCGTTCAACTTCAACGGCCTGGTGCGGCACTACTTCATGCGGCGCGGCGCCAACGTCGCCGATGTACAGGTGAACCTCCTGCCCAAGGGGGAGCGCCGCCGCCAGAGCCACGACATCGCGGTGGCGGTGCGCGGAACAGTGGACTCGATTGCGCGCGGCTTCGGGGCCAACGCGAAGATCGCCGAGATCCCGCCCGGCCCGCCGGTGCTCTCGACGCTGGTGGCCGAGGTGTATGCGGCCGATGACAGCACGCGGCTCGCGGCCGCCACGCGGGTCAAGGAGGTCATGGAGCACACGCCGGGCGTGGTGGACGTGGACTGGACGGTGGAGGCGCCGCAGGCCAAGCGGAGCTTCCGGGTGGACCGGGTGCGCGCCGGCGAGGCGGGGGTCACGGTGGAGCAGGTGGCCCAGGTGCTGACCATGGCGCTCTCGGGTGCCGAGGCGGGGCTGGCCAGCGTGCCGACCGCCCGGGAGGGGGTGGCCATCGTGCCGCGGCTTGGGCTCTCGAGCCGGAGCGGCGTCGAGGCGCTACTCGCTGTGCCCGTCGCCACGCCGCGCGGCCCGACGCCGCTGGCGCGGTTCGTCACGGTGGACTCCACCACCCGCGCGCCACTCCGGATGCGGAAGAACCTCCGCCCGGTCATCTACGTGACCGGCGATGTGGCCGGCACCATCGAGTCCCCGGTGTACGCCATCCTCGCCATGAACCAGGCGCTCGACACGGTGCAGGTGGAGGGGGCGGCCATCGCGCGCTACAACGCGGTGGCGCCCGACCGGCTCGACGAGACCGCGCTCAAGTGGGACGGCGAGTGGCAGGTCACCATCGAGGTTTTCCGCGACCTCAGCCTCGCCTTCGCCGCGGTGCTCGTGCTCATCTACGTGCTGGTGGTGGGGTGGTTCCAGTCGTTCAAGATCCCGCTCGTCATCA
>CAZNDK010000038.1:0-25532 GCA_964571795.1 uncultured Gemmatimonadaceae bacterium
ATCTGGTACGGCAACCTCCCCGAGGAGACCGGCTTCGTCTTCGCCCGGCTCTGGGGCACCTGGCTCCCGATCGGCCGCGCCGTGTTCCTCGGGATGTTCGTCATCCCGTTCATCGGCCTGCTCGGCGTCACGCCGAAGAAGTTCCCGGTCACCATGGCGCTGTTCGCCTGCGTGTCGCTGGTGGCGCTCTGGCTCGAGCGCTACCTGCTGGTCATGCCTTCGGTGACCGGCCTCGCGGGGCCCGTCTTCGGGCTGCCCGAGCTCGGACCCACCCTCCTCCTGGCGGGGCTCTTCTTCCTCGCCTACGGGCTCTTTGCCCGGACCTTCCCGATGGTCTCGCCACGCCTGGCGGAAATCACCATCGTCGCCGAGCGCCACCACGCGGTCGAGGACCACTTCGACCACGACGAGCGGGCCGAGGACTTCCTGCCGGATCCGGATGCGGTGAGTTAAGGAGGCGGGTCAGCGGGGAAGCGGGGAGGTCGGATCAGAAAGCGGAACGGGGACGGCGCCTTGTGCACCGTCCCCGTTCTTGCTTTCGTCGGACTTCCTTCCCCGATTCCCCGCCTACTTCACCCTCAGCATGAACGCCTTCAGCGAGTCCGAGGGGGCGCTGCCGAAGATGGCGAGCGTGCGTGGCACGCTGGCCGCGCCGGGGCGCCGGACCCCGGTCGAATCGACCGCGGTGGGCGTGGCCTGCATGTCCTGCAGCTCGGCGCTGGCGCTCTGGCCCGGCTGCCGGGAGAGGAGCGCGGCCACTTCCTTCGAGGGGCCCTCGACGGTGCTGATCATCTCGCCGTTGGCGAGCTGCTGGGTGACCAGCGTGATCGGCCGGCCGCCCTGCGGCGCCTCGCGCACCTTGACCTGCACCACGGGCACGCCCTCGACCCGGGGCACCCAGTCGTCGCGCTCGGTTTGCGTGTCGGTCCAGGTGACCGTTCGCCACACGCCGTCGAGCACCGGCTCCTTCGTCGAGGTGCCGCCGACCGACGCCAGTTCGGACGCGGCGGGGCGCGGCGGCGTCGGCTCGGCGGAGTCGGGCGCCGCCTGCGGATTCGAGCCGGCCCGGCCGCTCCGTGGGCCCGAGGAGATCGGGGCGGAGGCGACGCGGGTCGGCGTGGTTCCTGGGGTGGTGGCCGGGATGGGGGAGGGGAGTGCCACCTGGAGCGGCTCGGCAGTGGCCGGGGCGGTCGGTCCGGCGGCCTGGCGAAGGTCGGCAGGCGCTGCGCCGGCCCAGTGGCTGAGTCCCCAGCCGAGGCCGATGGCGCCCACGACGCTCGCCGCCCACGCCGCGGCCCGGATCCGCTGGGCCCGCCGGGACGCGCGCTCGACGTGCGTCGCGGAGATCTGCGTGTAGGGGCGCGGACGGATGCGGCGGGGGGAGGCGGCCACGAGGAGCGCGGTGGTTCGGTCGCGCAGGGCGGCGATGGCGTCGCGTTCCGCACGGCAGAGGCGGCACCCGGCCAGATGATGCTCGATCTCCACGCACTGCGACCGGCTCAGGGCCTGGTCGAGGTACGCGTGCAGTTCCTCTTCGGGGATGTGCCGCGTCGGGTCAGGATTGTGCAGCATGGTTCCGCTTCTGTTCCAGTTCCATCCGGTCGTGTGCTTCGATCAGCCGTTTGCGGGCCCGGGCCAGCGTCGTGCCGACGGCCCCGACGGCCAGCCCCGACTGCTCGGCGATCTCGGGGTAGCTGAGCCCGGCGTCCCAGAGCAGGAGCACGTCCCGGTCGCGCTGGGTGAGCAGGCTCAGTGCCAGGCGCACCTTCTCCATCTTCTCGTCGTGCTCGACGTTCTCCTCGCCGTCCGGTTCCACCTGGTGGCGCTGCGTGGGCTCGTGGGTCAGGAGGGTCAGGTGCTTCTTCCTCCGGATCGCCGAGCGGGCCTCGTCGCGCGCCAGGTTGGCCGCCACCGCGAACACCCAGGCCCGCGGCTTCTCGGGCCGGTGCCGCATGGCCCGGACGAAGACCTCCTGTGCCAGGTCCTCCGCCCGGTCCGCGTCCCACACCTTTCGGTAGAGGAAGCGGACCACCGCCGCATACGTGGTCAGGTAGAGCGTTTCGAGCTCGTCGCGCACGGGCGTCCTTGGGGACGGGAATCGACTAGAAAGGTAGCGAATCTGGAGACGACGCAAGGGGTTGGGGGTGCACAGCCGTCTATTTCCTGAACACGCACCCCGGATGCATCAGGTCCCCGCCCTCCGGCCAGTCGCTGCAGAGGTCCGGCTTGGCCGGGCGGCCGTCCTCCCGGGTCCTCCCGTGGAGGCTGCAGGACACCCCGTCGCCCGAGAGGTACCCGCAGGCGGAAATCATCTCGGACTCCAGGGAATCCTCCTCGTTGCGCTCAGTCTTGCAGAGGTAGGGCGACTGGCGGGAGTAGACCAGCGCCTCGAGTTCGGGCTCGTCCCGGCCGCACATGATCTCGACCTGGAGGTCCCGGCAGCACGCCGCCCCCCTGGTGTTGTCGGCCGTCCGGCAGGGGGCGCCGAGGCAGGGGTTGGTGCCCAGCACGGGGAGCCCGGCCCGGACGTTGACCGCCGGCCGGGTGGTCAGGCGCCCCTGGTCCACCAGCCGGAAGCGGTTTCCGCCGAGCTGCCTCGGCTGGGGGTGGCGCCGGGGATGGGCCGGTGCCCGCCCACGGAAGCCATGGGCCCGGCAGCGGGCGGTCCCCGGCTCTTCCGAGAGGTGCTTGCACGGAACATGGAGCCGAGCCTCGACCAAGAGCTCCCCCTTCCGGGTGAACAGCCGACCGAAGTCCATCGCCTCGGTGTGGCCGAGCAGCCAGGTGGCCTCGTGGTCGAGGGAGTCCCGGCCCTCCTCCACCTTGCCGATGCGGAGGGTCACGTCCAGTGACCGGCACTGTGGGCCGAGGCGGGTGCAGGGAGGGGGGGTGGGCATCGAGATCCGGGTGAGGGGGGCCTGAAGGGGAATAATAGCCCCGGGGGGGCTGACCTCGCGCGGCCGGGGGTGCCCGCTTATGTTTGTGCCTTCGTTCACAAGGGGAGTCCGCCACTTGTGGGCAGTTTCGGGGCAGGTTCCGGGCGGGCGACACATCCAATCGGTTTTCGGAGGCTTGGCAGCGATGCAGAAGATGACCCTGGTGGCGGGGCTCGTGGTCCTCGCGGCGGCATGCGGTGGCGAGAAGAAGGCGGAAGAGCAGGCTCCTGCGGCGGCCCCGGCGGCGGCGCCCGCGGCGGCCCCGGCCACGACTGGCACCACCTACGACGTGAGCATGGAATTCGACGGGAAGACCTACCACTACATCCCGTCCGAGCTGAAGATCAAGTCGGGCGACGTGATCAACTTCCACAACAAGAGCGGTGGCCCGCACAACGTGTCGTTCTGGGCCGACAGCATCCCCGCCGGCGCGGCCGCGGTCCTCGGCGCCAACATGCCGAACCAGATGCAGCCCCTCTCCGGCAGCATGATCGTCGAGCAGGACGCGGTCTACACCATCTCCTTCGCTGGCGCGCCCGAAGGCGAATACAAGTTCTACTGCCTCCCGCACCTCGCGATGGGCATGCGGGGCAAGATCATCATCGACGACTGACCGAGACTGTCGAAACACGATGGGGACGGTGCCTTGCGGCATCGTCCCCATTTGCTTTGCGTCGCCTCCCGCTTCCCCGCCTATTCCCTGTACTTCCCCCCCAGCCACCACGCCACCGCCCCGACCGCCACCCCGACGATCGCGTCGATTCCGTAGTGCATCTGGCAGTACACCACCGACAGGGTGAGCAGCGCCGCCGGGAGGAGCATCACGGCGCCCAGGCGCCGGTCGCCGCGCCACGCGCCCGAGGTCGCGGCGATCGTGGCCGCCACGTGCGACGAAGGAAACGCCGCCCCGTAGGAACTGCCCGAGGAGAGGGTGGCGTACACGAGGCGCGCCGGCCCGTTGTCGAGGAACCACGCGTCGGGCCGGGCGAATTCGTAGTAGGGGCCGCCCACCGGGAAGGCCAGGAAGACGAGGTAGCATCCGAGCAGGGTGGCGATCACCACGAACATCGTGCGGCGCAGGGCGAACCAGTCGCGGCGCGCCGAGAAGTAGATGACTGGCGTGAGCAGGAGCAGGTAGTAGCTCCAGTACACCGCGTGCAGCACGGTCGACGCGAGCACGCTCGGGTAGTCCCGCCAGAGCGTCTTGCTCACCTGCTCCCCGAAGATCGCCTGCTCCCACGCCTGGATGGTGGCGTCGTACACCCGCACGCTGCCGGCGTTCAGGATGTCGAGCTCGCTGTAGAACAGGATGAGGAGCACGACCGGGTACACCTCGCGCACCACCCGCCCGAACGGGCCGAGGCCGGGCCGCTGGACCAGGAGGATGAGGGCCACGGTGAGCGCGTGCGCCAGCAGCAGCCACCAGCAGCCCGGCGTGCTCGGCGCCCGCCAGAGCGCCAGGGCGGACACGATGGCGAGGTAACCCAGGATCACGCGGTCCAGCGTACGCATCAGAGCCACCCCTCCGCCCGGTACCAGCTCATCGTTTCGGCGAGCCCGCGCGCGAGGTCGGTGGCAGGGCGCCAGCCGGTGTCGGCCATGAGGGCCGCCGGATTCCCGGTCCAGGCCTCCTCGAAGAACTCGTCCGCCTTTTCCGAGGAGAGCACGCTGGCGGTCCCGGTCAGCTTGGCGGCGCCGCCGATGACGGCCAGGAGGCCCCGCCCGATCGGCTCCGGAACGCCGAGGACCAGTACGTCGCGCCCTACCGCGCTGCCGATTTGCCGGGCGAGCGCGCCGGAGGTGAAGACCTCGGGGTGGCAGGGCAGGTAGGTCTTGCCGATGGAGTGGGGGCCGGTGCCGGCGGCCACGAGTGCCTCGGCGAGATCGGGCCCGAAGATGGCGGAGAGTTCCTGGTCGCCCTTGCCGAACACCGGGGCCACGCCCCAGCGCGCCAGCTTGAACAACTTGAGCACCTCGGTGTCCCGCGGGCCGTACACCATCGGCGGCCGGAGAATGACCCAGGGCAGGGTGCCCGCCCGCACGACTTCCTCGCCCGCGAGCTTGCTGCGGCCGTAGGCCGTGACGGGGCGTGGCGGCTCGGCCCCGGTGAGCGGGCCGCCCCGCGCCGCCGGCCCGCCGGCCGCCAGGCTCGACACCAGCACGAAGCGGGGCCGGCCCGACTCGGCGGCCGCGGCCAGGAGGTTTGCCGTCCCGTCGCGATTGGCCCGGAGGAACTCCGTGTCGTCCCGCGCCGCCACCCGTCCGGCCACGTGGTAGACCACCTCGGCGCCTTCCGAGGCGCGGCGGAGCGCGTCGAGCGCGTCGAGGTCTCCCTCGACGAGCCGGACCCCGGCGCGCCCGAGCGCGGCCGCCTTGGCGGGCGAGCGGACCAGCGCGGTGACGTCGTCACCACGGCGGCGCAGCGATTCGATGAGGTGGCTGCCGACGAAGCCGGTGCCGCCGGTGACGAGCGCCCTCACAGCGGCCGGTCGTACATCCGGAGCGTCTTGTACACGACGAAGCCCATCTTGGAGAGGCCCAGGTTCATGGCGGGATTGTCCTCGAGGATCCAGCCCCCTTCGCCCCAGTAGATCCCGTGCTCCGCCGCCTTGGTCCAGACGGCGTGATACAGCACGGAGTCGAGCCCCCGGCCGCGGAACTCCGGTACCACGCCGAGAAGGGGAATGCGGGCGCGGCGGATGGTTTCGCGCTTGAGGGCCCAGAGCAGGCGCACGATCAGCAGGGGGGTCAGGCGGCCCTGCCGGTTGGCCCGGAAGACAACGTTGAAGTCGGGAATGGCCAGCGAGAACCCGACGGGGACCCCGTCCTTTTCGGCGAAGGTGATGAGGTCGGGCACGATGACCGGCTTGAACTGCTCGGCCAGGTGGTCGATCTCGTGGTCCGTCATGGGCACGAAGCCCCAGTTCTTTTCCCACGCGCGGTTGTAGAGCGACTTGACCAGCTCGATCTCCTCGTGGAACCGCTTCATGTTGATCGGCCGCAGGGTGACGCCCATGCGGGTCTTCATGAGCTCCACCGCGCGGGTCAGCCGTTCGTGCACCGGCTTGTACGCCCGCATGGTGAGGTCGCCGCCCTGGTACACCAGCAGGTCCTTGGCTTTCGTGAAGCCGGCGTGCTCGAGGAGCTGGACGTAGTAGGGCGGGTTGTGCGGCATCATGATGGTGGGCGGGGTGTCATAGCCGTCCACCAGGAGGCCGCACTCGTCGTTCACCGAGAAGGACGCGGGGCCCCGCATAGTGTCGTGGCCGCGGGGGCGGAGCCAGGCGGCGGCGGCGTCGAAGAGCGCGTCGGCGATGATCTGGTCGTTTTCGCACTCGAAGAACCCGAAGAAGCCGACGCGATCGCCGTGGATCTGGTTGTGGAGGGTGTTCACGACGGCGGCGATGCGGCCGACGACCGCGCCGGCGCGGGTGGCAAGGAAGTACTGGGCCTCGCCGTGTTCGAAGAAGGGGTTTTTGTGGCGGTCGAGCAGGGCACGGACATCGCGCCGGAGCGGCGGGACCCAGCACGGATCCGCCGCGTGGAGGCGGTAGGGCAGCGCAATGAAGGCGTCGAGCTCAGGGCCGGTCTCGACCGGCCGGACCTGCAGGGCTCCGTTCAGATGACGCCGAGCTCGCGACCGATCTTCGCGAAGGCGTCCAGCGCGAAGTCGATCTGGTCGAAGGTGTGGGTGGCCATCAGGCTGGTGCGGAGCCGGCACTGCGCCGGGGGCACGGCCGGCGGGGCCACCGGGTTGGTGAAGACGCCGGCCTCGAACAGCTTGCGCCACATGATGAAGGTGGTGTCGAGGGGGCCGATGAGCACCGGGACGATCGGCGTCTCGGTCGGGCCGATTTCGAAGCCGAGCTGGCGGAAACCGTCCTGCAGCCGGCGGGTGTTGGCCCAGAGCGACTCGCGCCGTTCCGGTTCCTGCTGCATGACCTCGAGCGCGGCCAGCACGCCGGCGGTATTGGCCGGGGGCAGGGAAGCGGTGAAGATCAGCGGGCGGCAGTGGTGGCGGAGGTAGTTGATGACGCTCCGGTTGGCCGCCACGAAGCCGCCGATGGACGCCAGCGACTTGGAGAAGGTCCCGGCGATGATGTCCACCTCGTCGGTCAACCCGAAGTGGGCCGCGGTGCCGTCGCCCCTGGGGCCGAGGACGCCGAGGGAGTGGGCGTCGTCGATGGCCAGCGCGGCGCCGTTCCGCCGGGCCAACTGCACGAGGGCGGGGATCTCGGCGATGTCGCCTTCCATCGAGTACACGCCGTCCACGATGATCATCATCCCGCGGCCGGCCGCGGCGTCGGGCGCCATCTTGCGCTCGAGCTGCGCCAGGTTGCCGTGGTTGAAGCGCGTGGTGGTGCCGTAGGACATCTTGGCGCCGTCCACGATCGAGGCGTGGTCGAGCTTGTCGAGGTAGACGACGTCGTCCTTGCCGACCAGCGCGGAGATGAGGCCGAGGTTCGCGTTGTAGCCGGTCGAGAAGACCAGGCAGTCTTCCTTGCCGACGAACTCGGCGAGGGCCGACTCGAGCTGGCCGTGGAGGTCGAGGGTGCCGTTCAGGAACCGGCTGCCGGTGCAGCCGGAGCCGTAGCGGTGCAGGGCGCGGGAGGCGGCCTCGAGCACCTTCGGGTGGTGGGTCAGGCCGAGGTAGTTGTTCGACCCGAGCATGATCCGCTTCTGGCCTTCAATGACCACCACGGTGTCTTCCGACTCCGAGATGGGCTTGAAGTACGGATACAGCCCCGCCGCCTTGATTTCATCGACCTGCGTGTAGTCGCGGCACTTGTCGAACAGCGCGACGTGCGGAATGGTCTGGGTAGCCACGATGCCTCGGGCGGTCTGAATGGTCCGGGGGCAACCCCCATCGCTATGTAACAGAACGGTTTAAACTACAAAATTGGGCGGCCCGGCACAAGCCGACCGGCCCTGCCGCCCCTCGGCCCCGCTGCCCCGCCACCTGTGTCGCAACACACGCCTCGTTCGTCTCCTGCCCGGCCTCACTTGGCCGAGGGACCCTGCGGGTTGGATTAGGGGGTGCCCCGGGCTATTTTGGGCCTCCCCCGTTGCCCTTTCTTGGAGCATGTCCATTGAGGTTCTCATCGGTAGGTCCGGCCCTATTGGGCGCGGCGGTGTTGGTGTTTTTTGCCACACCCCGAGCTGAAGCACAGGTTGCACGCCCCAAGAAGGGCCAATTCGAGGTAATGGGGCTCGACTTCCGTCCCAACGGCGCCTGGCGCCAGCGGACCAAGGCCATCCGGGCCCAGCGCCAGTCGCTGATCCGCGCCGGCAACTTTGCGCTACTGAACGCCCGCGTCCCGGGAATGACAGCAACCGTCGTCACCGGCAGCTACAAGCTCCCGGTGGTGCCGATCCGATTCTCAAATACAGATACGACCACCCTCTTCACGCCAGCGGCCTATCAGGACGTCCTCTTTTCGCCTGCTCCTGCGACTCGCCCCTATAGCGTCAAGACGTACTACGAGCAGTTGTCGAACGGCAACATCTCAATTGACGGATTTGTCTTCCCTTGGGTGCGGGCGGACACCACCGACGTGTACTATGAGAACGGTTGCAACGGCATCTTTTGTCAGGACTTGAGCCGCTTCGGCGCTCTTCTCGTGGGCGCGCTCGCCAAGGTGTCCAACGGCGCCGATTCCCTGACTGTCTGGGCGCAGTTCGATAACGACGGCCCGGACGGCGTCCCAAACTCCGGCGACGACGACGGCGTCGTGGACTTCGTCACCTTTCTACAACCGCAGTTGGATGGCGCTTGCGGACCCATTTCTGGGCCGAACCGCAATGACAACATCTGGGCCCACCGCTATTACATCCCCGGCGTCAATGGGGGTTCGCCGTATGTGACCAAGACCAACCGGTTCGGCGGCGGCAAGATCATCGTGAGTGACTATATCATCCAGAGTGCGGTCGGCGGGAGCGGGGCGTGCACCGATGGGCAGATCATGCCGATCGGCACCGTGGCGCACGAGACCGGCCACGCCTTCGGCCTGCCGGACCTTTACGACACTGACCAGAACAGCGGGACTGAAGGCATTGGAGAGTTCGGTCTCATGGGCTCTGGCAACTACGCTCGCCCCTACAGCCCCTCCCGCATGGAGGGCTGGTCGATGGTGGAGCTCGGGTGGGTCAAGGTGGATACCCTGAAGACGACCGGCACCATCACGATGAACCCGGTGGCCACCTCGGACACCGTGCGGATCCTGCCGACCCAGGTCAACGGCGAGTACTTCATCCTGGAAAACCGCGCGGCGGTCGAGAGCGACACCGCGCAGATGAACCCGGCGCTGAACCGTCCCAAGTCGCCGGGGCTGTACGTCTGGCACATCGACCAGAGCCGGATCAACGCGGGGTCCTTCTCGAATACGATCAACACGGGAGCAGTCCAGGGTGTGGCACTGGTGCAGGCGGACGGGCTCAACAACCTTCGGACGACGGACCCGCTGCTCAGCAATCGAGGCGACGCCGGGGACGCCTACCCCGGCAGCACCAGCAACACCGTACTCGACGGCTATACCAACCCCGGCCTGACCACCAACGGCGGGAAGTTGGTCCCCGGCCGGATCGACTCGATCCGGATTGTCGGCAACACGGTGCTCTTCCGCTACCGTGTGGAGAACGTCGTGCAGGTCACGAAGTTCGGCACCGGGACCGGCACGGTCACCGCCTCTGTGCCCGGCAACACCTCCAACGGAGTCGGCGTCACCCCGGGGACGGTCGTGACCGTCACTGCCACACCCACCGCCGGTCACCAATTCGCTGGCTGGACGGGGGACACCGTGACCACCGAGCCGGTGCTGGTCTTCACTGTCAACCGGAACTGGAGCCTCACCGCCCAGTTCACCTACACCGCGCCCTTCACCACCGTGGCGGCCGCCAACGACCTGCTCGGCATCCCGTCGCTGTCGGTGGCCCAGAAGAACATCCTGGACCAGGACGGCAACCAGAACGGCACCTACGATCTCGGCGACTTCCTCGCCTGGGTCACCGTGTCCGGCCAGGGCGTCCCGCCCGAGTTGATGGCCCGGCTCCTCGCCGCGGCCGGAGCGCCGGCGCCCACCGCGACCAAGGGAGTGACCCCATGACCTCGATCTACTCACGGGGCACCGTCCTCGTCGCCGCCCTCCTCGCCCTCGGCTGCAGCGGGGGCGACGATCCCTCCGGACCGGTGGCCGGCCAGCTGCGCGTCGTCATCACGAGCCCGAACGCCGACGACGGCGCCGTCATGTTCCAGCTCACCGGGGCCGTCGACTCGGCCGTGGCACCTGCCGGGCTGACGCTGTATCAGTCCGCGCCCGGCTCCAACGTGCTCCGCGCCATCGTTACCGGGGATATCGGCACCGGCGACAACCTGCTGACGCTGTATGTGGCGGATGTCGGCAAGGCGTCGAGCTACACGACGCAGGTCCTGCAGGTGGCGGCCCAGGGCACCTACGCCCAGCGCCCCGCCGGCGGCTACACGCTCACGGTCCAGAAGTAGCCTCATCCCGCTTGACGCCGCCCGGGGGAGTGCCGTTAGTTCAGGCACTCCTCACCGGGTCGGCCCTGTGCAGTACTCCCTCCTCATCAACGGCGTTTCCACCACCGTGGAAGCCGACCCCGACACCCCCCTCCTCTGGGTACTGCGCGACCAGCTCAACCTGACCGGCACCAAGTTCGGGTGCGGAGTCGGCCAGTGCGGCGCCTGCACCGTCCATCTCGACGGAGAAGCCGCGCGCTCCTGCCAATGGCTGGTCAAGGACGTCGGTACCCGGGCCGTCACGACCATCGAGGGCCTCTCTCCCGACGGAAGCCACCCGGTGCAGCGGGCGTGGCTCCGTGAGCAGGTGCCGCAGTGCGGCTACTGCCAGGTGGGGCAGATCATGTCCGCCGCGGCGCTGCTCGCAAGGAAACCACACCCGACCGACGCCGACATCGACGCCGGGATGGACGGCAACATCTGTCGGTGCGGCACGTATCAGCGCATCCGGAGCGCCATTCACGTGGCCGCGGGAGACGCGCCGTGACCGTCTCGCGCCGCGACTTCGTGAAGGCCGCCGCCGCGACAGGCGCCGGGCTCACGCTCGCCGTGTACTTCCAGGGCTGTGCCGACGGCGCTCCCCCGCCCCCCGAAGGAGACCTGGCCCCCAACGCCTTCCTCCGGATCTCGCCGAACGGCAGGGTGACGGTGATCGTCGGCCGCTCGGAAATGGGGCAGGGTGCCTCGACCGGGCTGGCGATGATCGTGGCCGAGGAGCTTGACGTGGACTGGGCCGCGGTGGAGTTCGTCCAGGGCCCCGCGGCAAAGGCGTACTACATCGGGCTGCCCACCTCCCCGTTACCGCTCCAGATCACCGGCGGGAGCACGAGCATTCGCAATTCCTGGGCGCCGCTGCGGCGCGCGGGCGCGGCGGCGCGGGCCATGCTGGTCGCGGCGGCGGCAGCGCGATGGGGCGTGCCGGCGGCGTCGTGCCGGACCGAGGCCGGCATGGTACGGCACGCAGGGAGCGGGCAAACGGTCGCCTATGGTGCGCTCGTGGCCGATGCGTCCGCGCTGGATGTGCCGCGCGACGTTCCGCTCAAGGATCCAAAGGAGTTCCGGATCATCGGCAAGCGCCTCGATCGGCTGGACAATTCCGACAAGGTGCGCGGGGCGGCCACCTTCGGGCTGGATGTCCGGGTGCCGGGCATGGTCTACGCCAGCGTGGAGCGCTCGCCGGCGTTCGGTGGCCGGGTGGCCACGGTGGCGGGTGAGGCGGCGGCGCGTGCGGCGCCCGGAGTGCTGGACGTGGTCCGGCTCGATGACCGGGTGGCTGTCGTGGCCGAGCACTATTGGCAGGCGGTGAAAGGGCGGCGCGCGCTCGCCGTGTCCTGGGACGAGGGTGACGCGGCGGCGCTCGACAGCGCCGGCATCCACACCCGGCTCACCTCGCTCCTCGAGGGCTCCGAGGGAAAGGTCGCGCGGCGTGTCGGCGACGTTGAGGCGTCGTTGTCAGGGATAGGGACGCCGATCACCGCCCGCTACGACGCACCGTACCTGGCGCACGCCACGATGGAACCGATGAACTGCACGGCCTGGGTGCACGACGGGCGGGTGGAGGTGTGGGCGCCGACGCAGTATCAGATGGGCCCCTGGTTGGTCAACGGTGGCGGTTCGCGCGGAGTGGCGGCAAGCGCCGCCGGGGTCTCGCCAGACCAGGTGACCATCCACACGACCTTCCTCGGCGGGGGCTTCGGTCGCCGGCTCGAGGTGGACTACGTGGCGGAGGCCGTGAGCGTCGCCAAGGCGGCCGGCCGCCCGGTGCAGGTCATCTGGTCGCGCGAAGACGACGTCCAGCACGATTTCTACCGACCCGTCGCCGCGCACGCGCTGGCGGCCACACTCGGCCCGGACGGTAAGCCGGTGGCGTGGCGCCAGCGGATTGCCTGCCAGGCGATTGTCCGGGGTTGGGTGCCGGGTTGGATTCCGGATTGGGCGCTGAGCCTGACGGGCACCCTCGAGCACGGGGCCGAACCCTCAGCCGTCGAGGGATCCGCCGACATGCCGTACGCCGTGCCGAACCTGCTGGTGGACTGGCGGGAGCTCTCCCTCCCGGTGCCGGTCGGGTTTTGGCGCTCGGTGGGCCACTCGCAGAATTCGTTCGTCACGGAGAGCTTCGTGGACGAGCTGGCCGCCGCGGCCGGACAGGACCCGGTAGCCTATCGGAGGGCGCTGCTCACGGAGGAGCCGAGGGTTCGTGCGGTGCTTGACCTGGCGGCGGAGCGGTCGGGGTGGGGAACGGACCTGCCGGCAGGCCGGGCGCGGGGCGTGGCAGTGGTGCGGTCGTTCGGCAGTATCGTCGCCGAGGTGGCCGAGGTGTCGGTGTCGCCGGCGGGAGTGATCCAGGTGCACCGCGTGACCTGCGCGGTGGACTGTGGCACTCCGGTCAACCCGGGCCTCATCGAGGCCCAGATGCAGGGCGGGGTCATCTTCGGGCTGACGGCGGCCTTGCAGGGTGAAATCACCATCGCGAAGGGCCGGGTGGTCCAGAACAACTTCTACGACTACCAGATGCTGCGGATGTCGGCCGCGCCGGTGGTCGAGGTGCACATCGTGCCGAGCGCGGAACCGCCCGGCGGGGTTGGGGAGCCGGGGGTGCCGCCGATCGCGCCGGCGGTGGCGAATGCGGTGTTTGCGCTGACCGGCCAGCGGATCAGGAAGTTGCCGTTGCAGCTCGCTGCCGCCTCGTAATCACCTCACCCCCTGTCCCCCTCTCCGGCAAGCGGAGAGGGGGGACGCCTAGGCCGCGACGAGCCCCAGTGCCATCGCCGCGGCGGTGCGGCGCGCCTCTTCCAGTCGCGCCGACGCGCCCGGCAGCATCATCCCCTCTGCCGCCACGGTCGTCACGTCGCGGATCCCCATGAATCCCAGGAGGGTGCGGAGGTGGGGCTCGAGGAAGTTCAATTCCGGATGCGGTGAGTCCGGCCCGTAGTCGAACCCCCGGGTGATCACGGCATAGGCCGGGCGCCCCTGGAGGAGGCCTGCCGGACCCTCGGCGGTCATCGCGAAGGTCCAGCCTGGCCGGATGACCAGGTCGAAGTAGTGCTTCAGCGGGTAGGGCAGCCCGAAGTTCCACATCGGCGTCACGAACAGGTAGGCGTCGGCGGAGATGAACTGCGTCACCAGCCGGTCGAGGGCCTTCCGCCTGCGCGCCACGAGGTCGGGGGGCGCGAGCGGCGTCTGGTCGAACAGCACGGACGCCATCGCATGATCGAGCGGCGGCAGTTCGACCCGGGCGAGGTCAAGCGTTTCCACCACACCCGTCGGGTTCACCGTCTGCCACGCCTCGATGAACGCCTCTCCCAGACGTCGGGTCTGCGAATCGCCGTCCAGGTGCGGCGTGGCGATGACCTGCAGCAATGTCGGCACGGTGTCCTCCCGGCTGATGAACCGGCCGCGCTCCCGCGGCCGTTGCGCTCCATCTACCCTAACTGTGGGGGCTGAATCGGCCGTGACTCCCGTGTGAAGCGAGATTCACGGCTGACGGTTCACGGGCCCCTCACGGTCGCTTCACAGGGCGGGTGGTGAATTGCATCCGTGGGCTGCCGCCCCCGGGTGCGCGGTTCCACTGTCTCTCCAGGGAGGTGTTATGGGCAGCATCGTCAAGGTGATCGAGGTCATCGCCCAGTCGGAGAAGGGATTCGACGACGCGGCGAGGAGCGCGGTCAAGGAGGCCGCGAAGACCATCACGGGCATCAAGTCGGTCTGGATCGACAACCTGTCCGCGGAGGTCGCGGGCGACCGGATCACCCAGTACCGCGTGAACGCCAAGATTTCCTTCGTGCTCGAGGGAAAGAAGTAGCGCGCGGAAAATGGTCACGTCGGTCGTCGCCGAGTTCGGCACGGACATCGAGGCCGGCCTCGACGACGCCGAGGTGGCCATCCGGCTGGCGCGGTACGGACCCAACGTCCTGATCGAACCGCCCCGGCGGAGCCCCCTCCGGATCTTTCTCGCGCAGTTCACCGATTTCATGGTGCTGGTCCTGCTCGGCGCCGCGGCGCTCGCCGCGGCCATCGGCGAGCCGCGCGACGCCGCGGCCATCCTCGCGATCGTCCTCCTCAACGCCACCTTCGGGTTCCTCCACGAGCACCGCACCGAGCGGGCCCTGGCCGCGCTCAAGGCAATGGCGGCGCCCCGCGCGCGGGTGCGGAGGAACGGCGCCCTTCGGGACGTGCCTGCCTCAGAACTCGTCCCCGGCGACCTGGTGCTCCTCGAGGCCGGCAACGTGGTGCCCGCCGACCTCCGGATCGTGGAGGCCGTCCGGCTCCGCGTCGACGAAGCGATCCTGACGGGCGAGTCGCATCCCGTGGACAAGACCGCGGGCGGGGCGGAAGGGCCAGCGGCGGCGCCCGGTGACCGGCTGTGCATGGCGTACGACGGGACCGTGGTGACCTACGGCCGCGCGCTCGGCGTGGTGGCCGCCACAGGGATGGGGACCGAACTGGGCCGAATTGCCGAACTGCTCCGGGGCACGGAGGAGGGCCGGACGCCGCTGCAGCGGCGGCTGGCGCGGCTGGCGCGCTGGCTCGCGATCGCGGTGCTCGCGCTCTGTGCCGTCATCTTCGCCGCCGGGCTGCTCCGGGGCGTGGAGCCGGTGCTGATGTTCCTCACGGCGTTGAGCCTGGCGGTGGCGGCCATTCCCGAGGCGTTGCCGGCCGTGGTGACCGCTTCGCTCGCCATCGGGGCGCACCGCATGGTGAAGCGGCACGCGCTCATCCGGCGGCTCCCGGCGGTGGAGGCGCTCGGTTCCGTGTCGGTCATCTGCGCCGACAAGACCGGCACCCTCACCCAGAACCGGATGGTGGTGCAGGCCATCGTGCCGGCCAGCCCGGGTCCGGAGCTGCTCACGGCGCTGGCGCTCAGCAACGACGCCGAGCGGTCCACCGACGGCGTTGTCCACGGCGACCCGACCGAGGTGGCGCTGTTCGAGGCCGCGGCGAGGGGGGGCGCCGAAAAGGGAGTCCTCCTCGGGGCGCACCCGCTCCTGGCGGAACTGCCCTTCTCGCCGGAGCGCGGGATGATGACCACGCTGCATCGCGACGGCGCCGGCGTCGTTGGCTTCACCAAGGGGGCCCCCGAGCGCGTGCTGGAGCGGTGCACCTCATTCCTTGGCGACGGCGGCCCCGCGCCGCTCGACCCGCTGGCGAGGCTCGGCGCGGCGGAGACCCTGGCGGAGGAGGGTCTCCGGGTGCTGGCGGTGGCCTACCGCCGGTTCGATGCGCTGCCCGAGCCGCTCACGTCCGACACCGTCGAGCGAGAACTGACGCTGCTCGGGCTGGTCGGCCTCCACGATCCCCCGCGCCCGGAGGTGCGGGCGGCGATCGAGGAATGCGCGGCGGCCGGCATCCGCGTCGTCATGATCTCGGGCGATCACCCCGCCACCGCCGGCGCCATTGCGCGCCACCTCGGCATCACCAGCGTGCATGCACGCGCCACGCCGGAACAAAAGATCCTGATCGTGCAGGCGCTCCAGGACCGCGGCGAGGTCGTGGCGATGACGGGGGACGGGGTGAACGACGCCCCGGCGCTCCGGCAGGCCGACGTGGGCGTGGCGATGGGGCGGAGCGGCACCGACGTGGCCCGCGAGGCGGCGCCCATGGTGCTGCTGGACGACAACTTCGCCACCATCGTGGCGGCGGTGAGGGAGGGGCGGCGGATCTACGACAACATCCGCAAGTTCGTCCGCTACGTGATGACCTGCAATTCGGCCGAAATCTGGGCGCTGTTCCTGGCCCCCTTCCTCGGTCTGCCGGTGCCCCTCCTGCCCATCCAGATCCTCTGGATCAACGTGGTGACCGACGGGCTGCCGGGCCTGGCCCTGGCGGTCGAGCCGGAGGAGCGCGGCGTGATGCGCCGTCCGCCGCGGCCGCTCGCCGAGAGCATCTTCGCGCATGGGCTCTGGCAGCATGTCATCTGGGTGGGGTTGCTCATGGGAAGCGCCTGCCTCCTCACGCAGGCGTGGGCCTGGCGCACCGGGTCGCCGCGGTGGCAGAGCATGACCTTCACGGTGCTGGCGTTGTCGCAGCTGGGTCACCTGCTCGCCATCCGCTCGGAGCGCCAGCCTTTCACCCGGGACTTCTTCTCCAACTTGCCGCTTGTCGGTGCGGTGCTCTTCACGGTGGGCCTCCAGCTGGCCACCCTGTATGTTCCGGCGCTCAATGCCGTGTTCCGCACGGCGCCGTTGACCGGGCCGGAGCTGGCGTTCTGCCTGGCGCTCTCGGCAGTCGGGTTCCTTGCGGTGGAGGTCGAGAAATGGCTGGTGCGGCGGGGGCTCCTGTACCGGGAAGCGCCGAGGGTGGTGCGGTCATGACGGTCGGCCCTGCCATCGGAACGGGCGCCGTGCTGCGCCACCGCCGGCTGGTGGTGCTGGTGGTGGCCGTAGCGGTCGCCGCGCTCCTCGCGGCGTCGGGCGGCATCCATCGGCAGATCCTGGCGCTGCTCGTGCTGGCCGAACCAGTGATCGAGGCCCATCCGGTGTGGGGCGCCGTGGTCTTCACCGGGCTCTCCGCCCTGGGTGCCATCCTGGTCTTCGTGTCGAGCTGGCTGCTGGTGCCGATCGGCGTCCACGCCTGGGGGCCCGTGTGGTGCTTCGTGCTGCTCTGGGCAGGGTGGTTCCTGGGCGGGCTCGTCACCTACTCGGTGGGGCGCTATCTCGGGCGACCGATGGTCCGCCGGCTGCTGCCCGAGCCGATCATTGCCCGCTACGAGGGGCGGATCCCCGCGGGTGGACGATTCCTGCCGGCGCTCCTGGTCACGGTGTCGGTGCCGTCCGACATCGCGGGCTACTTCTTCGGGCTGGTGCGGTACCCGGCGCGGGTCTACCTGGCCGCACTGGCCATTGGCGAAATCCCCTACGGTCTCGGGGCGGTGTTCCTCACCGACGCCTTTCTCCAGCGGCGGCTCAGCCTGCTGCTCAGCATCGCGGCGGTGGCCGCGCTGGTGCTCGTAGTGATCCAGATGCGGAGGAAGCCCTCCATCTGAGCGCTCGCCCGCGTTGCTCCTTGCAACCTTTTCCGAGGTTCCGCCGTCTATCCTCTAGTGCATTTCGTGCGATTCCCCGGTTCAGGGGGTGCATCGCCGCTCGAAGCACCGCCCTATCTCATTGATTCGCAACGCCGTACGACTTCGTCTCCCGACCGGGATCGCCGATGGATATCGCCCGCACCAAGCCGCCGACCAACCGCCGCCCCATGTACATCGGGATTGGTGTGGTCGTGTTCCTCGCGCTGGTGGGCGTGGCCCGGCTGAAGCCGGCGGCGCCGACCGTCGAGCGGCCCACTCTCTCCATCGATTCGGTGGTGTCGGGCCCCATGCTGCGCGAGGTGCGCGCGCCCGGCTCGCTGGTGCCCGAGCAGATCCGCTGGATCTCCGCGGTGGCGCCCGGTCGCGTCGAGAAGAAGCTGGTCCAGCCCGGCGAGAAGGTGACCCCGCAGACCGTCCTGATGGAGCTGAGCAATCCGGACGTCGAGATCCAGTTGCTCCAGGCGGAGCGACAGCTGACCGACGCACAGGCCGAGCTGGTCGCCCTGCAGGTGAGCCTCGAAACCCAGCGACTCACCCAGGCCGGGATCGTGGCGCAGACCCGCTCCGCGTACTACGAAGCCGAACGCGACGCCCGGGCCGCGAACTCGATGGTGGACCGCCAGCTCATCTCGGCGTTCGAGGCGGCCAAGGCCAAGGAACACGCCGCCGAGATGACCGAGCGGCTGGCCATCGAGGAGGAGCGCCTCAAGCTCATCACCGACAACATCCCCGCCCAGCTGTCCGTCCAGCGCGAGCAGGTGGCGCGGCTCAAGGCGGTCGTCTCCTTCCAGCGCTCGCTGGCCGGGGCCATGATCGTGCGCGCGGGCGCCAACGGCGTCCTGCAGGAACTCCCGCTCGAGGTCGGCCAGTTCGCCACCAGCGGCACCACCATCGCCAAGGTGGTCCAGCCCGACCGGCTCAAGGCGGTGCTCCGGGTCCAGGAAAACCTGGCGCGCGACGTGGCCCTCGGCCAGACCGCCGTGATCGACACGCGCAACGGTTTGGTCCGCGGGCGCGTCTCACGTATTGACCCCTCTTCCTCCGGCGGGATGGTGACGGTGGACGTGATGCTGACGGAGCCGCTGCCGAAGGGCGCCCGTCCCGACCTCAGCATCGACGGCACCATCGAGATCGAACGCATCGGCCAGGTCCTCCACGTGGGCCGCCCCACGTACGGCCAGGCCAACAGCACCATCGGCCTCTTCCGGCTGACGCCGGGGGGCGACGAGGCGGAGCGGGTCCAGGTGACCCTGGGCCGCACCTCCGCCAATGCGGTCGAGATCGTCTCGGGCCTCAGTGCCGGCGACCTCGTCATCCTGTCCGACATGAGCCGGTTCGACGCCGTCGACCGGGTGCGCGTGAAGTAGTCCACTGTCCAACCCAGGAGCGCCCGTGACTTCCTCCTCCCAGCCGCTGATCCGGCTCGAAGGCATCCAGAAGGTGTTCTACACCGACGAGGTCGAGACCCACGCCCTGTCCGAGGTGCACCTCGAGGTGCAGCGCGGCGAGTACGTGGCGATCGCCGGACCGTCGGGCTGCGGCAAGACCACGCTGCTGTCCCTGCTCGGCCTGCTCGATACGCCGACCGGCGGCGAGTACTGGCTGGACGGCAAGCCGGTGGCGCAGCTCTCGCCCGCCGACCGCGCGCGCATCCGCAACCTGGAGATCGGCTTCATCTTCCAGGCCTTCAACCTGATCGGCGACCTGACGGTGTATGAGAACGTCGAGTTGCCGCTCACCTACCGCGGCATGGCGCCCGCCGAGCGGAAGCAGCGGGTCATGTCGGCGCTGGAAAAGGTGGGCATGAGCCACCGGGTCAAGCACTACCCGGCGCAGCTCTCCGGCGGCCAGCAGCAGCGCGTGGCAGTGGCCCGCGCGGTGGCGGGCGAGCCGCTCATCCTCCTGGCCGACGAACCGACCGGCAACCTCGACTCCACCAATGGCGAGGCGGTCATGCACCTGCTGCAGGAGTTGCATCGCGGCGGGGCCACCATCTGCATGGTGACACACGACTCGCGCTACGAGCGGCACGCCGATCGCGCCATTCACCTGTTCGACGGGCGGATGGTGAGCAACCCGGCGCTCGAACTGGCCACGGCCTGAGCGGAAGCCGGCGACCGCGTGGTCCCCCTCGGCAGCACCCTTCGCTACGCGCTCCGCACCCTTCGGCGGAGCCCCGGCTATGCCGCGGTCGCCATCCTCACGCTGGGGCTGGGCATCGGGGCCAACACCGCGATCTTCTCGGTGATCAACGCGGTGGTGCTCCGTCCACTCCCCTACGCCCAGCCGGAGCGGCTGGTCGTGCTCAACCACCACTACCCCTCGCTCAAGAACCTGATGGCGGGGGTGTCGGTGCAGGGCTTCCTGGAGTACTCGAAGCAGGACCAGGCGTTCAGCGCCGTGACCGCCTCGAACGGCTGGGGGCCCACCCTCACCGGGCGCGGCGAGGCCACCCGTCTCCAGGCCCGCCGCGTCGCAGGGCAGTACTTCGCCACTTACGGGGTGCAGCCGGCACTCGGCCGTCCGCTCCGGCCCGACGAGTCCACTCCCGGCAACGATCACGTGGTGGTGCTGAGCGACGCTTTCTGGCGAAAGGCGTATGGCGCTGACCGGTCGGTGGTGGGGCAGCGGATGATCCTGAACGGCGAGAGCTACGAAATCGTCGGCGTCATGCCCGCGTCGTTCACCTCGATGCTCGACCGGAACGTGGACCTCTGGACTCCTCTCGCCTTCACGCCGGGCCAGCTCGCGAGCTCGTGGGGCAACGAGTTCCTGACGCTGCGGGCGCGCCTCAAGGACGGGGTAACACTGGAGACGGCGCAGGCGGAAATGCACGCGCTGGCGGGGCGGATCAAGGCCGAACGGCCCGATGCCTTTCCGGAAGACTGGGACCTCGCCCTGACCCCGCTCAGCGACCAGGTGACCTCCCCGGGCATGCGGCGGGCGATGTTCGTGCTCCTCGGCGCGGTGGGGCTCGTGCTGCTCATCGCGTGTGCCAACGTGGCCAACCTGCAGCTCGCCCGCGCGGCGTCGCGTGCGCGGGAGATTGCCGTCCGGGTGGCGCTCGGCGCCTCGCCCGCGGACCTGGTCCGGCAGCTCCTGGCCGAGAGCGTCCTCCTGGCGCTGGCGGGCGGCGTGCTGGGCATCCTCCTGGCGCTCTGGGGCGTGCCGGCGCTGCTGTCGCTCAACGAGAGCAACCTGCCGCCGGCTACGGCCATCGGCATCGACGGCAAGGTGCTCGGCTTCACGCTGCTGCTCTCGCTCCTGACGGGGCTGCTGTTCGGGCTCGCACCGGCGCTCCGGGTGTCGCGCACGTCGCTTCACGAGACGCTGAAGGAGGGGGGCCGCGGTGCGGCGGGCGACCGCGGTGGCCTCGCCCTCCGCCGTGCGCTGGTGATGGGCACGGTGGCGGTGGCGCTGACGCTGCTGGTGGGGGCGGGGCTGCTGACCCGGTCGTTCTCACGGTTGCTGCAGGTGGACCCCGGGTTCCGCCCGGACAACGTGCTGACCTTCAACATCGGCCTCCCTGCGGCCAGGTACCCCAACGACACGGTGCGGGTCGCGTACTTCGACCGTGCCACGGAGGCGATTGCGGCGCTGCCCGGGGTCACGGCGGTGGGCGCCACCTCGGTCCTTCCCTTCACGAACAACTGGAGCACCGCCTCGTTCAACGTCGAGGGGTACGTGGTGCCGCCCAAGGGGAGCATGCCCTGGGGTGATGTCCGCGTGGTGACGCCGGGCTTCCTCGAGGCCCTCGGGGTGCCGCTCCGTGCCGGCCGGTTCTTCACGGCGCAGGACACGCGCGACACGCCGGAGGTGGCAATCGTCGACGAGGAGCTGGTGCGCACCTACTGGCCGACGGTGGATCCGATCGGCAAGCGGATCACCTTCAACGATTTCACCGACTCGGTGGTGCACTGGATCACGGTGGTGGGGGTGGTGGGGCACACGATGCACGAGGGGCTCGACGCCGAGAAGCGGGTGCAGGTGTACTTCCCCCTGGCGCAGGCGGGCGACGGCTTCATGACCTTCGCCGTGCGGACCAAGGGCGACCCGCTGGCCGCGGTGGGCGGGGTGCGCGCGGCCCTCAACACCGTGGACGCCGACGTGGCCATTGCCGCGGTGAACCGGATGGACGAGCTGGTGTCGCTGAGCACCGGGCCCCGGCGCTTCTCGATGGTGCTGCTGACCGTCTTCTCGCTCCTGGCGGCGGGGCTCGCGGCCATCGGCCTCTACGGCGTGATGGCGTTCACGGTGGCGCAGCGGGCCAAGGAGCTCGGCGTCCGCCTGGCCCTCGGCGCCACTCCGGCCGGGGTGCAGCGGATGGTCATGGGGCAGGGGATGCGGCTGGCGCTCATCGGCATCGCGATCGGCCTCGCCGGGGCCATCGGCCTCACCAACCTGCTCAAGGCGCTCGACAGCCAGGCCGCGCTCGGCACCATGGACCGGTTGCTGTTCGGCGTGTCAGCGCAGGACCCGCTCACGCTCATCGGCGTTCCGCTCCTCCTCCTGGCCGTGGCGTCGCTCGCGAGCTGGGTGCCGGCGCGTCGCGCCACGCTGGTCGACCCGGTCGAGGCGCTCCGCGAGGAGTAGGCCCGGCCCCGTCCCTCTTACCCGACCCGACCAAGGAACCGACCGTGGGAAATCTCCGCCTGGCCTTTCGTCACCTCCTGAAGAGCCCCTTCGTGACCGGGGTGGCCATCGCCTCCCTGGCCCTCGGCATCGGGGCCAACGCGGCCATCTTCTCGCTGATCGACCAGATGCTGCTGCGGCCGCTGCCGGTGGCGGAGCCCTCGCGCCTGGTGAACTTCAAGGCGCCGGGGCCGAACCCGGGCTCGCAGTCGTGCAGCCAGATCGGCCACTGCGACGAGGTCTTCTCCTGGCTGATGTACCAGGACCTCCAGCGCGAGCAGACCGTCTTCACGGACATCGCCGCGCACGTCAGTTTCGGGGCCAACATCTCCGCGCAGGGACGGACGCTCAGCGCCGAGGGACTGCTGGTGTCGGGGTCGTACTTCCCGGTGCTCGGCATCGCGCCCGCGCTCGGGCGGCTGATCGGTCCGGACGATGCCAAGGTCAAGGGCGACGGCCGTGTGGCGGTGCTGGCCTACGAGTACTGGCGCGGCGCCCTGGGCGGGGACCCGGCCGTGGTGGGGAAGACCATCATCGTCAACGGCCAGTCGCTCGAGATCATCGGCGTGGCGCCGCGCGGGTTCCAGGGCACCACCCTCGGCCTCACTCCGAAGCTCTGGGTGCCGATCACGCTGCGCGAACAGATGAACCCCGGGTGGACCGGCTTCGAGCGGCGGCGGAGCTACTGGGCCTATCTCTTCGCGCGGCTCAAGCCCGGCGTGACGATCGAACAGGCGACCGCGTCCATCAACACCCAGTACAGCGCGATCATCCAGAACGTCGAGGTGGCGCTGCAGCAGGGGATGAGCGACAAGACGATGGCCGAGTTCAAGGCCAAGAAGGTGATCCTGGTGCCGGGATCGCTCGGCCAGAGCAGCGTTCGCGGCGAGGTCACCACGCCGCTCGCCATGCTCTTCGGGATTACCCTGCTGGTGCTCCTCATCGCGTGCGCCAACATCTCGAACCTGCTCCTGGCCCGCGGCGCCGCGCGCTCCGGGGAAATGGCGGTCCGGCTTGCCCTGGGCGGCGCACGGCGGCAGCTGGTGTCGCAGCTCCTGACCGAGTCGCTGCTGCTCGGCGTGCTCGGCGGCCTGGCCGGCCTCGGCATCGCGGTCCTGACGCTGCGCGGGATGAGCGCCATCATGCCGCAGCAGGGCAGCTCCACCTTCACGCCGCACCTCGACCTCGTGGTCATCGGCTTCACCGCCGCGCTGGCCATCCTGACGGCGGTGTTGTTCGGGCTCTTCCCGGCGCTCCACGCCACCCGGCCCGACCTGATCTCCTCGATTCGGGAGCAGGGCGGCCAGCCCTCGGGCGGCCGGGCGGCGGCGCGCTGGCGGACGGCGCTGGCCACGGCGCAGATCGGGCTGGCGCTCGCGCTCCTCGCCTCGGCGGGCCTCTTCACGCGGAGCCTCGCCAACATCAGCCGACTCGACCTCGGCGTGAAGGTGGACAGCGTCATCACCTTTGGCGTGTCGCCGGAGCTCAACGGCTACGCGCCGGGCCGCTCGCACCAGTTCTTCCAGCGCCTGGAAGACGAGCTGGCCGCCACGCCCGGCGTGTCGAACGTCGCCGCCGCCATGGTGGGGCTGATCGCGGGGAACAACTGGGGCAACGACGTCGGCGTGGAGGGGTTCCCGAAGGGGCCCGACGTGGACAACAACTCCCGATTCAACATGGTCGGGCCCGGCTACTTCGCCACGGTGGGCATCCCGGTGCTGGTGGGCCGTGAGTTCACCCGGTCCGACGCCATCGGCACGCCCAAGGTGGCGGTGGTCAACCAGGCCTTCGCCAAGAAGTTCAAGCTCGGCGCCAACCCCGTGGGCAAGCGGATGGACCAGGGTAACGACAGCCTGGACATCGAGATCGTCGGGCTGGTGCAGGATGCCAAGTACAGCGACGTGAAGGACGACATCCCGCCGCTCTTCTTCACTCCGTACATGCAGGACAGCATGGTGGGCGCGCTGTCGTACTACGTGAAGACCACCGGAGACCCGAAGGCGATGCTGCCGGTCGTGTCGCGGGTGGTGAGCGGCCTCGACGAGAACCTGCCGGTCGAGCAGCTGCGCACCATGCCGGAGCAGATCCGGGATAATGTGTTCCTGGACCGCTTCGTGACGCTCTTCGCCACCACCTTTGCGCTGCTGGCCACCCTCCTGGCCGCGATCGGGCTGTATGGCGTGCTGGCGTACACCGTGGCGCAGCGCACCCGGGAAATCGGCGTGCGGATGGCGCTCGGCGCGGGCCCGGCGCAGGTGCGGTCCATGGTGCTGGTGCAGGTGGGCAAGATGGTCCTGGTGGGCGGGGCCATCGGGCTGGTGGCGGCCGTCGTCATCGGCCGGGTGGCGCAGTCGCTCCTCTTCCAGATGGAGGGGAGCAACCCGTCGGTCCTCGCCATGTCGGCCGTGGTGCTGGGGCTCGTGGCGCTGGGCGCCGGCCTGGCCCCGGCCATCCGCGCCTCGCGGCTCGACCCCGTGCGCGCGCTGCGCTACGAATAGGCAACGGGCATGACCACCGAGACCGCCGCCCGCTCGCAGCGCGACGCCCTCCAGGCGGTGCTCGGCGGCGCCTTCACGCTCGAGGCCGAGCTGAATGGCGGCGGGATGTCGACCGTGTACCGGGCCCGGGACAACGCCCTGCAGCGCTCGGTGGTGGTCAAGGTCCTGCCGCCCGAGCTGGCGGCGGCGGTGTCGGTGGAGCGGTTCAAGCGGGAAATCCTCGTGTCGGCGGCCCTCCAGCATCCCCACATCGTGCCGGTGCTCACCGCCGGCGAGGTGGACGGCCTGCCGTTCTACGTGATGCCGTTCATCGACGGGGAGTCGCTCCGGGCGCGGCTCGCGCGCGGGCCCCTGTCGGTGCGGGAGAGCGTGAGCGTGCTCAAGGACGTGGCGCGGGCGCTCTCCTATGCCCACACCAGCGACGTGGTGCACCGGGACATCAAGCCCGACAACATCCTCCTCACCGGCGGTTCGGCGGTGGTCACCGATTTTGGCGTGGCCAAGGCGCTCAACGCCTCGCAGGGGGCCCACCCGGCGGCCATGACGGCCACGGGCATCGCCATCGGCACACCCGCGTACATGGCGCCGGAGCAGGCGGCGGGAGACCCGGGCACCGACCACCGGGCCGACCTCTACGCCCTCGGCATCGTCGCCTGGGAAATGCTGAGCGGCACCGCGCCCTTCCACGGCCTCTCGCCGCAGCAGGTCATGGCGTCGCACGTGGTCAAGACGCCGCCGTCCATTTCCTCGCGGCGGTACGACGTGCCGAAGGCGTTCGCCGAGGTCATCGACCAGCTGCTGCAGAAGGAGCCGCGCAACCGGCCGAAGTACGCCGCGGACCTGATCCGGATGCTGGACGATCCGGCGGTCGTCAGCGGGGCGCCGGCCTCGGCCCAGAAGCACGG
>CAZNDK010000039.1:0-25034 GCA_964571795.1 uncultured Gemmatimonadaceae bacterium
CGGCGGAGGGGGGGCGGGCGCGGCTGGGGGACGTGAAGGTGCACGCCGTCGTGCAGTTGTAGCCCTCGCCCGGGTCTGCTTGACACAAGGGCGTCCCGGGCGCTATAGGTGTCCCGTCCCAACCACTGTGGGCGGCGATGGAGGCCTGGATTGCCGAGTTGCATGCAGGCCGGCCGGATGCCGCGTGGGACCTGGTCCTCACGAGGTACCGTCGGCTCATCTTTGCCACCATCCGTCGGTACGCGCAGGACTATGACGATGTAATGGACGTCTTCGCGCGGGTGTGCGAGGCCCTCCGCGAAGACGACTTGAGGCGCCTCCGGGGATGGGCGTCAGAATCCCACCACGCCGCGCAGTTCTCCACCTGGCTCGTCACGGTCGTCCGCCACCTCACCATCGACTGGTTCCGCGCCCGCAACGGGCGGCAGCGCCTTTCGGCCCTCGGCGCCGCCCTCCCGCCGATGCGGCGCCGGATCTTCGAGCTCGTCTTTCTTCAGCACCGCAGCCACGCGGAAGCCTACGAACTCCTCTGCGGGACGGCCGCCCCAGACCTGACCTTCCGGGATTTCCTCGCAGAACTGCGGGCGACCTATCGAGCCGTCACCGAGAGTCGGCGGGGGCGCGTCTTGCGCGAGTTCGGCCCGCCACAACCGGCGGAGGATGCCCCTGACCCTCCCGAGAGCCCGTCGATCCTCGCCGGCCGGCAGCGCGTCCTCGAGCGGTTATTGAAGTCGCTTGACCCCGTGGATCGCGTGGCGGTGCAGATGTACGTCGTGGATGAACTCGCGGCCGCCGACATCGCCCGGGTCCTGGGGCTCCCGAACCCCAAGGCGGTCTACAACCGGGTCTACCGGGCACTCGCCGCGCTGCGCGCGCAACTGCAGTCGGAAGGACTGCTCCGGGAGGACATCTGAGCACTTCCGGCAACTCTGGCCGTCCAATGACGCAAACGTGACAGCATGAGCCCCTTGGAGAACCATCTCGAGTGACGGATCTCGATCGCCTCAATTCCCTTCGGCGGCAACTCGCCCCGCTGCTTTCGGTGCGGGAAGCGCGTGGGCAGCCCACGGCCGCCTGCCTGGACGAATCCATCGTCGCGGCACTGGCCGACGGGTCACTCGAGGCGGGCGCGCGCGAGCGTGTCGTGGAGCACTTGGCGACCTGTGCCGAGTGCCGCGCCGCCGTCGCCGCCGTGGTCAAGGCGCTCGCCGATCCAGGCATCCGACGTGAGCTCCCCCACGCGGCACCGCGGGGCGTCCGCCGGCTCGTCCGGATTGCGGTACCACTCGTGGCGGCCGCCGCGCTGCTGATGGTCATCTGGCTGCCTAAGGGCAGGGACAACGGTTCCGGACCCCACCGCGGGAATCCGTCGGCGGGGGCGCCGGTGGCGGTGTCACCCAGCGGGATGGTCGCGAAGGTGCGGGTGCTGCGCTGGGGGGCCGTCCTGGGGGCAGACCGCTACCGGATCACCCTCTTCGATCAGGCGAGCCGAGTCGTGTTCGCGGCCGAGGTTGATGACACGGCGCTCGTCCTCCCCGACTCGGCCGTCGTGACGCCCGGCCAGCCCTACGCCTGGATGGTGGAGGCCCGCACGGGCTGGGGGAGGTGGATCGCGTCGGCGCCGGTCACATTCACGCTGGCGCCGGGGGGCAGCCCGTGACCTGCCTCTCCCTCCTCGTGGTCTCCCTCGCCATCCAAACGCCCGGGGCCGACTCGCTGCTCCGGCTCGCCACCGGTCCCTCCGAATCCGCGCTCATCGTCGAGTCCCGGGAGCGTCCAACGGAGGTCCGTGAGGCTGTGGCGGAGGGGATGGCGCGTGCGGTCCGGCGGCCGGCCGCCGCCCCGGCCGAACTGGCAGCGGTGCGGCGGCTGGCTGTGGCCTACGCCATGGCGTGGCAAGACTCCTTCTACCTGCGCGAGGTCGAGCGGTTCGCCGGCTGGCCGGAGAACCGTCGGGCCGTCAAGGTCCGTGCGGACAGCGTGCGCCGCGCAGGGATCGCGGCGTACGGCCGTGATGGGCCGCTCGCCGCGGTGGCGATTTGGCAACAGGCCCGGCGGAGTTCGATCGCGATCGGCGACAGCGCCGGGGCGGCGGCAGTCATGGGAAACATCGGCGCGGCCTTCCTGGTGGAGGGCGTGTTGGACAGCGCCACCGCCTACCTCGAGCGCGCCCGCGCGATGGCAGGTGCGATCGGTGATGCCCGGGTTGAGGCCAACGCGGTGGGGCTGCTGGCCGGGGTGCACGAGGAACGCGGCGAACTGGAGGCCGCCCGGGGGGGCTATGCCCAGGCGATGGCGCTTCGCGCGCTGACCGGGGACCGACGCGGGCTGGCGGCCGACCACAACAATCTCGGCCTGCTGGCACGGCGGCTCGGAGACCAGGCCGAGGCCCGCCGACACTTCGAATCCGCGCTCGACATCAACCGCCGTGACGGTCGTGACGCCGTGGCGGCGACGAACCTCCTCAATCTTGCCGGCATCGCGAGCGAGGACGGTGACTTCGCCCGGGCGGAGGCGCTCTATCGCGATGCGCTGGCCACCTGGCGGTCCGGCGACGCGTGGCCCGATGTGGCATCCGCCCTGCTCGCGCTCGGCGAGCTCGAGCTGCGGCGGGGAGACTACCCAGCGGCGAGGCAGTTCCTGGTCGAGGCCCAAGGTATCTACGATCGCACGGGCCCGGTGATCGAGGCGATCACGGTCCGGCGGAAGCTGGCGGAAGCCCTCGCCGCGGCCGGGGACCTGCAGGCGGCGCTCGAAGCATTGCGGCGCGCGCAGGCGTTGGCGGACTCGGCGAGGGTGGCTCCGGACGTGCGGGGCGGCCTCCTCCTGTCGCGCGCCGACTTCGCGGTGCGGCTGAACGACTTTGCGCAAGCGGATCGGTGGTACGCCCAGGCGGAGGCGCTCTATCGAGCGGCGGGAGACTTGTCCGGCCAGGCGGAGGCGCAGTCCGGGCGGGGACGGCTGATGATCGAGCGGGCGGAGTACGCGGAGGCGCAATCACTCTTGGCGAGCGCCATGAGGAGCCAGCGCGCGATCGGGAACGAGCGGTCGGCTGCCGTGACTCGCCTCCTCCTCGCCGACGCGTACCGACGGAGCGGCGATCGAAGTGGGGCAGGGAATCAGCTCACACAGACCGTGACCGAGTTCCTGCAGGTTGGCGATTCGGTCGGGGCCGCGGCTGCCCTGGACGGGCTCGGGGACCTGGCGCTGGAAGCCGGGCGGCTCCTCGCGGCCGACTCCCTCTACCGGGCCGGGCTTTCCCTGCTGGCTGGATACACCGCGCCGGACGTCGGCTGGCGTCTCCATGCGGGGCTTGGGCGCACGGCCGCGGCCCGGGGAGCGTCAGATGAAGCGGTGCGCGAACTCCGCGCCGCGATCGCGGAACTCGAGGGGCCTGCCTCGATGCTCCAAGGCGCGGACCGGCGATCCGGCTACCTGACGGACAAGTGGGACGTCTACGGGCAGTTGGCGCTCGTCGAGCGAAGCCGAAATCGCGCCGCCAGCGCGTTCGAGGTGAGTGAACGGCTCCGCGCCAGCGAACTGCGCGCGTCGCTGGCGGCCGGCCGGGTCGGGGCGCCAACCGACACGGTGGCGGCGCTGATCGCGACGGCCCAGGACCTCCGTCGACGCATGGCGGAACTGGTCCGCGAACAGCAAGCGCCGTTCAGCCAACAGATCGCCCTCCGCGGCCCCGGGAGCACGGCAGGTGGGGGCCAGCGGCGCGAAGCGCTGACACGGGCGCAGGAGGCGTACGCCGAGCTGCTGCGCGAGATGAGCGACATTGCGCCCGCGCAGGCCGACCTGTTGTCGGGGGACGTCCTCTCGTGGCGGGAGGTGGCCCGTCGCCTCTCCCGCGATGAGGTGCTCGTCGAGTATCTCTTGGTCGACTCGACCTCGATCGCCTTCGTGGTCACCCCGGACACCCTCGGGGTCGTGGACCTCGGCATCGGGCGTCGCGACCTCGCCAGCCTGGTGGAATTCACGCGCGGTGCGCTGGAGCGCCCGGGCGCGCCGGGCGTCGATTCGCTCTGGCGCAGTCCCTTGCGCCGGCTTCATGAATACCTGATCGCGCCAGTCGAGGCGTCGGGACTCCTGGCCGGTGCCCGGCGGCTGATTCTCGTGCCGCACCTAGAACTGCACTACTTGCCGTTTGCGGCCCTGCTCGATCCTGCCAGTCGCCGGTACCTGGTGCAACAGTACGAGCTAGTGGAGACGCCGTCCGCCTCAATCTGGGTGGCACTGGGTGCAAGGTCACGGGTCGGCGGCTCCGGAGGCGTGACGGCCTTCGCGCCGAGGCCGGAGGCGTTGCCGGCTTCGCTGGTGGAGGTGCAGGGAATCGGCCAGCTGGCGGGTTCCTCGACCACGGTCCTGACCGGGCCGGCGGCATCCGAGTCGGCCTTTCGCCGTGCGGCGCCTTCCAGCCGCGTGCTCCATCTCGCCACGTATGGCGTGCTCAACAAGGAGAATCCGCTCTTCTCCTACGTGGATCTCGGGCCTGATGCGGCGCACGATGGCCGACTGGATGTCCACGAAGTCTTCGGGCTCCAGCTCTCGGCGGACCTGGTCGTACTCTCCGCGTGCCAGACCGGACTCGGCTCCGGGGTGCTGGCCGACGTGCCGGAGGGGGACGACTGGGTGGGGCTCACCCGGGCGTTCCTCCAAGCCGGAGCGGGGAGTGTCGTGGCCAGCCTCTGGTCGGTCGAAGACCGGGCGACCGCGGTGCTGATGGAACGGATGTACGGGTCCATGGCCGCCGGCGCGGTGCCGGCGGCGGCGCTGGCCCAGGCGCAGCGCTCCATGCTACAGTCGAATGCGACCGCCCACCCGTTCCAGTGGGCCGGGTTCGTGGCGGTGGGTGGGCGGCGGTGAGCACTTTGGTGCAGGGTGGCCGTCCCACGGATGGCATGCGGAGGATCAAATGAGGGTCTCAATGACTGGACGGTCGGAGCGGTGGCTTGCCTTCGCCGAGGTGGCATGGGCCGTAGGCCTGATGATCTGGGCAGGCGGGTGCGGTCTAGGCTCCGAGAATCTTGGCCCGGACGGCCCGGAGCGCCCTCTGTCCCTGGTAAGGGTGTCGAACCCGTCGGCGAGCGCCGAGCCGGTCTTTGTCTCCCTCCCTCCCGGCAGTGTACCCGGCGGGACGTCGGCGACAATCCGAAACATCCAAACCGGGACGTCGATGACGGTGCCGATGATGGACGGCGGCTTCGATCCGGTGCCGTTCGACGCCATCGCCGGGGATTCCCTGGAGGTGCAGATCGAGCTCGGCGGCGGCGCGCCGCCGATCAAATACGTGCTCCGCGTGCCCGCCAACGCGCCGCCCATCGTGGTCCGCACCGAGCCAACTTCGGGGAAGCGGGACGTTCCCCTGAACGCCAGGATCATCATCGTGTTTAGCGAACCGATCGCCCCGGCGACGCTGAACTCGGAGGCCATTCGCTTGCGCCAGGGGGCGGCCGAGGTGGCAGGGCGGGTGGAATTCGTGGACGACTGGCACCTGGCCGCCGAGTTCGTGCCTCTGGCGCCCTTGGCGCCCGCTGCCGACTACGAATTGTCGATCACTCAGGAGGTCCTGGACCTCGACGGCGACCCGCTCGCGGCCCCGGCGAGCGTCGAGTTCACCACGGCCAGCACCTCCCTGAACCGGCTGGCCTTCAACGTGCAGCCAGGAAATACGACGTTGGGTGCGGCCATCAGTCCGGCAGTCAAGGTGCTGGTACTCGATGCACTTGGGGCAACGGTCACCAGCTTCACGGGCCTTATCCAGGTGTCTCTCGACCAGAATCCAGGTGGTCTGCCGCTGGCCGGCGTCACGTCGGTGGCGGCTGTCGGTGGGGTGGCGACCTTCGCCGACCTGAGGGTGGAGGCCGCGGGCGTTGGCTACCGACTTGCGGCGGCCGCAGCCGGGGTCGTCGGCGTTTCGAGCGGCCCGTTCAACGTTGCGAGCTCCGGCCTTCCTGGGGTCCAGCTGTCACCCGCCGCGCTCTCGGTCCTGCAGGGAAGCTCAGCAAACGTCCTCGTGCTGAACGCCTTCACTTCCACGCTCACTCTTACCGGTGCCCCAAACGGCGTCACCGCGACATTCGGCAGGGTGTCGTTGTACCAAGTCCTCGCCGTGAGTGTTGCCCCGACGGCACCTCCCGGTGCGTACGAGGTCGTGGTGCACGCGGAAGGCTCCACAGGCAGGGACTCGGTCGTCCTGCCGCTCACTGTCGTGGCGAACCTCGCGGGCTTCGGGCTCTCGCTCGCACCTTCTCAACTCCCGCTCCCGTATGGGGACACGAAGTCCATCGGGGTGAGCATCGTTCGGAGCACCGAGTCAGGCCCGATCTCCTTTTCAGTGAGCAACCCTTCGCTCGGCCCCTCGGCAACCTTCGACTCAGCGGCGACCACCGGAAATACTGCCACCGTGCAGCTATACGCAGGCGCGTCGACGTCGTCGATCCCACACAATCTCAGGATCGTCGGAACCGGTGCTTCCGGCAGCAGCACGGCCGAAGTCTTCGTGTATACACCCCGTGTCACACCGACACCGCTGCACCCGTGACCACTGCCCCGGTCGACTAGGCTAGGCGGGGGGCGTCGAGAGCGGCTGTGTCCCATGGAGGCCGAGAATGGCTCGTCTTCTGACGCGTCGATCGCTGGAGTCGCCCCCGGAGGACCCCGGCCCACGCATACGCGGGGTCCTCGCGTTGATGGCTATCCTCACCCTTGCCGCCGGCTGTAGCGACCCGCCGACGGTCGTCCAACCTGACATCCCGGTGACGCTTGGATCGTCGCGACTCACCATCATTGCCGGTGGGACGGTGAGCGTGACCGTGACGGTCGAACACGAGACCTCGGACGAGGAGGCGGTGTTGGAGATCCTGGGGACTCCCGAGGGCGTGACGGCTGCCGTTCAACCGGTTGCACTGACCGACTCTTCGTGGACCCTGCGGCTGCACTCCGACGCCACCACGGTCCCCGGCGAGTACGCATTGACGGTGAAAGTGAAGGTCGGGCGCCTGGAGGGACAACAGGCTCTTGGGTTAACCGTCGCCCCCACGCGCCCGGACTTCAGCCTCACACTTGGGACACGCCTCATGGAGATCGAACAAGCGACCTCCGGGGAGGTGAGCGTGAAGGTCGACCACGTCAATTTCGCTGACAATGTGCGGTTGTCGGTGGAAGGCGTCCCGGCCGGGGTAGAGGCCGTCATCGACTCCGTGGCCACTGCGGAGGGCGGTTTCACGCTGACAATTCGCGTGGCGCGGGAGGTTTTCCCAGGGCCGTACCTTCTGCAGGTCATTGGCACCAGCTCCCTCGGCACGCGGTCGGCCTCCCTCGGTCTCACCGTGACAGGCGTGGAACCGGACTTCGGACTCTCGCTTCGGTCTTCCAGCCTGGTGGTCGATCAAGGCACCTCGGCGGAACTGGAGGTCGCGATCGCCCGCGAGAACTTCACCGGTGTCGTGCAGCTAGAGGTGAGCGGGGCCCCGGCGGGCGTGCTGTGGGCCGTCCATGACTCCGGCGCCGGGGGTGGTGTATCCACGATCACCCTGAGCGTCCCGACATCGGTAGCCCCCGGGGTGTACCCCCTGCGGATACTCGGAAGCAGCGCTGTCGGCAGTCGGTCGGCTTCATTGGCGCTCGCGGTGACGGCCTCCAACCCGCAGTTCACGGTCACCCTGTCCGCGTCAGGGGTCGGCGTGGGGTGGCCATCCCAGGATGCCACTCGAGTGCTCGTGTCAATCGCACGGGCGCCTGGATACAATGAGCCAATCGAGCTGACCGTCAATCAGGCCCCTGCATCGATCGGGTGGAGGTTCGATCCGCGCTCGGCGACCGGGACCACGTCGACACTCATCCTGAGTGACGCCCGCTCATGGGACTACCCCCAGCATGGCGAGAGCAGCGTGGTGACCGTGGTCGGCACCAGTGCGGCGGGGAGCAGCTCGGCGCGCATCTCCGTCGGACTGAATCGGATTACTGCACGGTAGCCAGAAGCGAGATCGATCACGTCGCCTCGTTCGCCCGGGCGGAACCCACCTGTGAACGGCGGAAGGCAAGGGGAGGAACTGATGCCACGAATTCCTCGCCGCAATCCGGCCGTCCACGGACCGGCGCACGTCGGTCGCCTCCTGTGGGGCATCGTGGCCCTGCTGTCGGGGTCGGCGTTGACCAATGCTTGCAACGACTCGGGCACGGGGATGAGCGCCGGACTCTCGCTCACGCTCGACTCTTCGAGCGTGACGATCGCAGCCGGGGAGAGCGGGAGTGTGGCCGTGACCATCGACCGCACGGAGCTGAGCGGGGAAGTGGGGCTGAGCGTCCGCGGCGTGCCAAGCGGAGTGACCGCGACTTTCGACCCGAGCGTGACCACGGGGACTACGTCGATGCTGCTCTTGAGTGTGGCGAATGCGACGACGCCCGGGAAGTACCAGCTGTTTGTGAAGGGGAGAAGCGAGGCGGGGAGCAGTGAGCGGGCACTCGGCTTGACCATAACTCCACCGCCTCCGAGCCTCAGCCTGTCGCTCGCGGACCACAACCTGACGGTCGGGCAGGGAGCCTCGGCAGGGACGGGCGTCGGCATCACTCGTACGAACTTCGCCGGAACGGTGCGGCTGTCGCTGGTTGGCGCACCCGCAGGGGTGACTTGGACGTTTACGCCGGAAACCACCGATGGGGATACATCAACGCTTACCGTCCAGGTAGGCAGCGAAGTGCTGCCCGGTGTGTACCGGCTCGAGGCGCGCGGGGCCAACTCCCAGGCCACTGGCGTGGTGACCCTGATCCTCACCGTGAGCGCATCAAACCCGAGCTTTGCCGTCACACTCGGCAGTTCATCGGTATCCGTCTCAGCGGGGCGGACCGTAAACGTCCCGGTGACCATCACTCGGGCACCGGGCTACACCGATTCCGTGACCCTCCACGTGCTTCAGGCCCCATCGATGCTGACCTGGTCCTTCAATCCTCCCGTCGCCACGGGGAATGGGTCGACACTCACGCTTGGCGTCCGGTCAGGGCTCCCTGCGAGGTTGTCCCTCGGCGCCACCGTGACCGTTATCGGCACGAGCCCGGCCGGGAGCAGTACGGCGACGATCCGGGTGCTAATCCGGGGGGGATTCCTGCCGGGTCAGGTCCCGCCGTAACTCCATCTGCCCGCTTGACTTCCATCCAGCCTCGGCAATACTTTTACGGGCTTTGCCCCCGTAGCTCAGCTGGATAGAGCAGCAGTTTCCTAAACTGTTGGCCGCGTGTTCGACTCACGCCGGGGGCACCTGCGTGCGCCTCGAACCTGTTCGCACTGGCCAGTACCGGAGATCCATGTCTACACCGACCGCACCATCGAAGAAGCCCGCGCAGCCCACCGTCGCCGCCGAAGTGGCCGACCCGATGCTGTGGGTCAGGGGACACCAGAAGCTCGTCTTCGGCATCGCCGGCGCCCTGGTGATCGTGGCCCTGGGCACCTGGCTGGTCGTGGAGACCGGACAGCGAAGGCAACTCCGCGCGGCCGAGCAGCTGGACCAGGCCCGGAACATCGCGGAGAACGGCAACCTGCCGCTCGCGGCCAACGAGATCCAGAAGATCATCGAGACCTACAAGGGCACCGAGGCCGCGAGCGAGGCGGTCGTGACCCTCAACCAGGTCCGGATGGTCAACGGCCAGAGCGAGCTGGCGATCGTGGGGCTCCAGGAGTACCTGAAGGGGAACCCGAAGAAGGTCTACAAGGTGCCGGCCCTCGGCCTCCTGGGCGAGGCGCTCGAGAACGCCGGGCGGCCCGCCGAGGCGGCGGAGGCCTACATGAGCGCGTCGGCGGACGCCGAGGTGGACTACCTCAAGGCCCAGTACCTGTTGTTCGCGGCCCGGGCGTACCGGAACGGGGGGAAGCCGGACGAGGCGGCCAAGGCGCTCCAGAAGATCCTCGATGACTACCCGAAGTCCACGGCGGTCACCGAAGCGACGGTGCGGCTGGCCGAGCTGACCCAGGGCCGGATGGTGGTGGCGAACTAGCGATGGTCAGCGGCTGAAGCCGCTGCTCGGCGGGATCAGGGCGGCGCTCCGAGCTGGGGTGCCGCCCTTCCTGTTGGGTAGAAATCAATGACGTATAAGATATGTTATGTTAAGTAGCTAGGTGGAAATGTGTGGACAACCGGCTCCCCTGCCGGATTCCGGTAGCGTAAGCTGTTGTTGTGGAATGGCTTAAAAGCTGACTGGATCAGGTGGGAAAGTCGCGCTCCAGGAGGCCCTAGGAGCTCAGAACGCCGGTGAACACGAGCCGAGCCTCGCCTCGGAGCCAGACGTCGGTGGCCCTGCCCCCCTCCACCTTGGCCCGCACCGTGAGCTCACGGCCGCTCCGGGACAGGAGGGTCATCGGCAGGCTGGCCTCTCCCAGGGCCGCCAGAGCCACCGCCGCGGCCACCGTGCCGGTCCCGCAGGCCAGGGTTTCGCCCTCGACGCCCCGTTCGTAGGTCCGGACCCGCCACGGCCCGCCCGGGACCAGCGGCTCGGCCACGTAATTGGCGTTGGCGCCCTTGGGGGCAATGGCCGGGTCGAACCGCTGCGCCCGGCCCCGGCTCGGCAGGTCGAAGCCCTCAAGGTCGTCTACCCGGGTCACCAGGTGCTCGACCCCTACCACGGCCTTCCGGATCCACCGCTCGCCGGGGGCCAGGGCCATGGCCGGCACCGGGGCCGGCACGTCGAAGTCGGGCAGGTTGAGCTCGGCCACCTCTCCCGGCCCGGCGCACCGGGTCGGGAAAGGTCCGGCCCCGGTGGCCAGCGTCATTCCAGAGGCCGGGGCCAGCCCCAGCCGCGCCGCCAACTGTGTGCTGCAGAGGGCCGCGTTGCCGCACATGTTGGCCGGGCTGCCGTCACAGTTCCAGAAGGTCATCCGGACCGTCGCCGGCCCCTCCGGGGAGAGGATCAGGAGCCCGTCCGCCCCGACCCCGTCCCGGCGGTCGCAGACCGCACGAATCCGCTCCGCCGGCCAGTCCCTAGGCGTAGTCTGCCGGCCGTCGAGCATCACGAAGTCGTTGCCCGAGCCGGTCATCTTGTAGAAGGTCTCGCCGCTCACAGCTTCCCCACCATGGAGCGGAGCCGCAGCCACCAGACCATCCAGATGGCCTCCCGGACGATTCGCTTGTTCATCTTGCTCTGCCCCTCGACCCGGTCCACGAAGACGATCGGGATTTCCTTCAGGCGAAACCCCTGCTTCCAGGCCCGGAAGCTCATCTCGATCTGGAAGGCGTAGCCGTTAGACCGCACGCGGTCGAGCTCAAGTGTTGCGAGAACCGACCTGCGAAAGCACTTGAACCCCCCGGTGGAGTCGGTCAGCGGGAGTCCGGTGATCCAGCGCGCGTAGATGTTGGCCCCGTAGGAGAGCAGCAGCCGGCTCATGGGCCAGTTGATCACGTTGACGCCGGTCTTGTACCGGGAGCCGAGCACCAGGTCCGCCTCGTCGATGGCGGACAGGAACATCGGCAGGTACTTCGGGTCGTGGGAGAAGTCGGCGTCCATCTCGAAGATGAACTCGAAATCCCGCTCCAGCGCCCACCGGAACCCAGCCAGGTACGCCTTGCCCAGCCCTTCCTTGGCCGTCCGATGCAGGCAGTGGACCCGGGCGTCCTCCTGCCCCATCCGGTCGGCCAGCTCGCCGGTGCCGTCGGGCGAGCCGTCGTCCACCACCAGGACCTCGATGCGGGGATCCTGGCGCAGCACCTCCGGCACGATCTGCGGGAGGTTCTTGAGCTCGTTGTAGGTCGGGATGACCACCAGGACGCGCTCAGCCACGGGGCCGCCGGAGCCGCGCCGCACCGTCCACGACCAGCATCAGCGCGAGGAGCGCCGCGATGACCAGCGTCACCATCTTCCCCTTCCGATATGCTGCCGATGCAAAAGACAGCTCGACCTGCCTCGCCCCGGCCGGCACCGGGATGGCCATGAGCGAGAACTGCGCGCGCACCACCTGGGCGGGCTTGCCGTCCACCGTCGCGTGCCAGTCGGGATACCAGTTTTCCGACACCGAGAGAAAAGCGTCCTGCGGCGCCGGTGCGGCGAGCGTGAAGCGGTAGAGCCCCTCCCTCGGCATCTCGGTGGCGACCGGATCGGCGATCGGCTCCACGGGCCCCAGCGGCGCCGCCACCCCGACGGGAGCGTCCGGCGGGACGAGCACGAACCGGCGTCCGTCGAACCGCGGATCGGCCAGCGTGGGAATCGTCTGGTCTTCGGGCGTCTTGACCGCGAGGGGGACGAGCGAGGCGAAGGGCTGGGCCTCCTCATAGCGATACACATACGCCTGCTGCCCGTCGTGGGTGGTGACGGGCCCCGCGATCTTCGTGAGGGCGGCGCCCTCGATTTCCTGGGGCAGCGCGATGTACTTCACAGCGAGCAGCCGCCAGATGCTGGGGCTCCCGGCGTTCTTCCACTCGTTCTTGCCGCCCAGCAGCTCGTCGTACCGGTGCAGCTCCTGGCCGTTGTACCCGAGCACCGACCGGATGCGGTGGGTCATGAGGTAGTTGCGGTTCTCGTCGTACACGCCATAGGGCAGCACCCGGTAGATGCTGGTGTCTCCCTGGATGGCCTGTACCACGCCGTCGGCGGCGAAGCTCTCGCGGGCCGGAGGCGTCCACTGGATGAACTGGCGCTCGACGGTCCAGAGGTCGAGCAGCACGACGCCGCCCAGCGCCAGGCCCCACGCCGCCTGGGGGAACCGCCGCCAGAGCACCGCCGCCGCGATCAGGGCGAAAACCAGCACCCGGACCGCGTCGAGCCGGAAGCTGGGGTAGTTCGTGATGACGCCCGCGAAGCGGCTCGGGTCGGCCACGAGTTCCATGATGGGCTGGAAGCCCCCCGCCACCGCCAGCAGCGTCAGGACCCCGAGCACGCCGGCCCATACCATGAGCCGCTTTCGCCGGGCCGCGTCCTCCATGCCTTGCAGCGCCTGCACTCCCATGGCGGCGAGCGCCGCGGCACTGAACGACACCAAGAAGAAGATCATCGAGGGCACGCGTGTCTTGCTGATGCCCGGCAGGATGGTGTACGGGATCCGGTAGAAGGGCGTGTAGCCCCCGAAGGCGAACAGGAGGCCGTACGCCGCCAGGAACACGAAGAACCAGGCCAGGCGCCGCTTCCCTTCTAGCCGGAAGCCGAAGCTGGCCAGGATGAGCGTGGCCACGCCGACGTAGTCGCTGTGGAGCTTGAACGGATTGCGGCCCCAGTACTCGCGGAGGTTGCCCATGAAGGCCGGCCAGAGCGTGCCGAGGACCTCCTCCGGGGGCATCGACCAGCCGGTGCCGTACTCATACCCGGTGCTGCTGCTGCCGGCGGCGCCCCGCGGGGAGTACTTGATATACTCGAAGAAGGGCATCAGCTGGACGGAGGCGAAGGCGAACCCCAGTACCAGCGCGCCCACGAAGTACGCCGCCATCGCGGGCCAGGAGGCGCCCGGCGCCCGCTCCCCGCTCAGGAACACCAGGTAGAACCAGAAGAACCCCGCCGCCATCAGCAGGTAGTAGGTCAGCTGCACGTGCGGCGTGAGAAGCGCGAAGCCGACCGTCACGCCGAACCCCACGTAACTGCGCCACGACCCGGTCGTGACGCCCTTGACGAGGAAGTACAGCGCCAGCGGCAGGAGCGCGCTCACGAAGAGCTTGCCGTCGTGCCCCGGGCTCACCAGCGACACGATCTGGCCGCTCATCAGGTAGGCGGCCCCGCCGGTGAATGCCGAGCCCCAGTCGAGCTTGAGGGCCCGGAGGAAGAGGAACATGAACACGCCGGCGAGCACGAGGTGGAGCATGAAGCCGAGCGACACGCCGGCATCGGGCGAGAGCACCAGCCGGAGGAGGAAGGTCGGATAGAAGGTGTCGCCGTTGCCGGTGTTGGCCAGGAACGGCATCCCGCCGAAGGTATACGGCATCCACTCGAGGATGCCGCCGTTGGCGTGGTAGTAGGCCGCCGCGAGCTCCCGCCCCGGGTATCCGGTGCGTGCGTCGCTCATCGCATTGACGAGAAACTGTCCGCGGAAGAACGGGAGGAACGCGAGCGACACCGCCGCGGTGTAGATCGCGGCGGCGGTCAGGACGGGAAACCGCTGGGTCACTTTGGAGAGCATGGGCTCCGGTTACTCCTGCGGGGAGACACGCCGGCGGTGCCAGTCGAGCACGCCCAGGGCGGTCAGGATTTCGAGGGCCACGAGCCAGAGCCGCGAGGCGATGGCAAGGAGCAGGGCCGGTGCCGGTCCCGTGACCGGAGACAGCAGCACGACCAGCGCGGCTTCGCGGACGCCCAACCCGCCGGGAGCGAACACCGCGATGATGCCCGCCACGTAGCTCCCGATGAACGCCGCGGCGGCCGGCAGCAGGCCCGGCGCCGCGTCACCCAGCACCGCACGGCCGAACAGCCAGAAGGCCACGCCGTAGGCCATCCACGGCACCACCAGCGCCCCGACGTATGCGCTCAACTCCCCCCGCCCCGGCGCCGGCCACTTCACTTCCCGGCGCAGCAGGCGGCTGGTCCACCGCTCGAGCACGGGCGCCACGACGGGTAGGAGAATAATGACGGCGATGACGGCGAGGGAGGCCAGCCCCAGCGCCGTTGCGGGGTCGGCAGCGCCGGTGGCCGAGATGGGAAGCGCCGAGGCCAGCGAGGCGGTGAGCGCCACCCCGGTGCCCAGCAGGATCAGTTGCTGGAAGAGGATGGCGCCGGTGGCGGCCACCGGAGAAATCCGGGCGCCGAGCGCCTCCGCCGTCACGTGCGCGAACTGCCAGATGCCGCCGGGGACGAAGCGGGAAAGGTTCGTGATGAACCAGATGCGGACGGCGGAGCCCATCGGCAGGGACTGGCCCCACCACCCGAGGCTCCAGGCCCAGGTGCGGACCAGGAGAAACCAGGTGGCGACGGTGATGACGGACGCGACCAGCAGGGGCCAGACACGGAGCCGGAGGGGCACTGCGGCGAGCTCCGCGCTGTGCGCCTCGCCGGTGTGGATCAGGTACCACGCGGCGGCAACGAGCCCCGCCACCTGGAGCGCGCGTCGGAGCCAGCGCTGCGCGTCGGCGTTCACGCAGCCTCCACGGCGCGCCGGTACACGGCGTCGAAGCCCCGCGCGATGGCCGCGGGTGCGAAGCGGGCGTCGAGATCGGCGCGGGCCGCAACCGCCAGCCGCGCGGCCCGCGCGGGATCATCGAGCAGCCGGGCCGCGGCCACCGCGAGGGCGGAGGCGTCGCGTTCGGGCACGAGGAGGCCGGTGGTGCCGTCGGTGACGACGTCGGGAATGCCGCCGCTCCGCGTGGCGACCACCGGCAGGCCACTGGCCATTGCCTCGACGAGCACCATGCCGAAGCCTTCCTGTTCACCCTTCCAGTCGGTGACCGCCGGCATCAGGAGCACGGACGCCGAGCGGTAGCGGGCCGAGACGGCATCGTGGGGGAGTGCGCCGGTCATTTCCACCACTCCGAGGAGGCCGAGCTCCTTGATGAGGGCCTCGAGCCTGGGGCGGTCGGGGCCGTCGCCTACCACGGTGAGCCGCGCCCCCCTGCCCCGCTGGCGGAGCTCGGCGAGCGCCCGGATGGCGAACTCCGCGCCCTTCCGCTCGATGAGCCGGCCCACGAACAGCAGTCGCCCCGCTTCACGGCCGGTGTCGGGGCCGTGCTCGAACCGGTCGGCACTGAGCGGCATCGGGAGGACGGTGATGCGCCCGGCGGGGACGCCGAGGCGAACGACCCGTTCCACCAGCGGCGTCGAGATGACGGTCACCTGCGTGGCCGCCCGGAAGATCGGGCCGGCCAGCCGGCGGGCCGCCGGGAAGCGGTCGAGCAGGAAGAGGTCGGTGCCGTGGGAGGTGAGGACCACCGGAATGCCGCCGGCGTTGCCGGGCCAGAAGGAGAAGCCGCCGGGCACCCACCAGTTGACGTGCAGGACATCGGGCCTGAACGCGGCACACTCCCGCGCCAGCGCGGCGCGGCCGGCCCGGATGAACTGCAGGAGCCGCCAGCGTGCCTTCCACGACCGGAGCGCCTGCTCGTGCATGGTGCCGGCATAGGCCAGCGTTTCTTCGGCGTCCGGCCCGTAGCGGAAGCGAACCACCTCCACGCCGCCCACGACTTCCCGCTCCGCCAGGCCGGGTCCGTGCGGCGCCAGCACCCGCACCTCGTGCCCCAGCGCCTGCTGGCCCCGGGCCAGGGCGAGCAAGAAGGCCCCCGCCATGTCGTCGGCATGGCGGGGGAAGTTGTGGGTGACGAGGAGGATCTTCAGCGGAAGTCTCCGCCGGGTCGGACGGGGTCCGGAGTCATTCGCTGGCGCGATCGTGCGAGGCGGCCACCACCCGGGCCACGTCCCTGCGCACGCCCTGCAGGTCCTCCCGCAGCCCCGCGATCATCTCGCCCACGAACCCGAAGCCGAAGAGCGCAATGCCGCTGATGACCATGGTTTCCACCAGGTTGAGCAGCGGACGGAATCCAATGCCGTATCCGAAGCGGAGGACCAGGGCCACCACGCCGCCCAGGAACCCGACCAGGAAGAGGATGGCGCCGAGTCCGCCGAAGAAGAGCAGCGGCTTCCGGCCGAACCGAAGCTGGAACCAGACCGACAGCAGGTCGAGCACGCCGATCGGGATCCGCTTCCAGTTGAACTTCGAGACCCCCGCCTTGCGGGGATAGAGCGGCACCGGCAGCGAGGTGAGGCGCGCGCCCTCGGCGGCGGCCACCACCACCATGAAGCGGTGCCAGTCGGGCCTGAGCGGCACGTTGGCCATGACCTCCCGCCGGTACGCCTTCACCGAGTTGAGGTCCGTCACCCGCACCCCGAAGAGCCAGCGACAGAGCGTGTTGTAGATGCCCGACACGAACGCCTTCTCGTACTTCCCCTGCTTGGTGCCGGTCACGATGTCCGCACGCCCGGCCAGGATCGGCGCCACCAGCGCGGGGATGTCTTCCGGGAGGTATTGCAGGTCGGCGGGGTAGAAGACGAACACGTCGCCGCGGGCCACGTCGCCGGCGGAGCGCAGCGCGTCCGCGATGCCCCGCTGCCGGTTGTGGGTGACGATGGTGAGGAAGGAGTGCCGCGTCCGCTCCGCCTCGAGCACCAGCGCGGTGCGGTCGCGGGAGCCGTCGTCCACCACCACGACCTCGAAAGTGAACCCCGCGGGCCCCATCGCCTCGGCGCAGAGCCGCAGGAACTCGGGGAGGTTGTCCGCCTCGTCCTTGGCGGGCACCAGCACGCTGACGTCCACCGGGCCGGTCCGGGCGGGGAGGCTCATACCCGCTTCCGCATCCGCGCGGGGAGGATCCCGAGCTGGTCGCGGTACTTGGCGACGGTGCGCCGGGCGATCTTGATGCCCTGCTCCTGGAAGAGATGCACGATCTGCTGGTCGGTGAGCGGCTTCCCGGTGTCTTCGTCGGCCACCATCTTTTCCAGCTTGGCCCGGATGGACCGCGCGCTCGCGTCCTCGCCCGAGGACGTGGACAGCGCGCTGGAGAAGAAGAACTTGAGCGGGAGCACGCCGCGCGGCGTCTGCACGAACTTCTCGTTCGTGACCCGGCTGACCGTCGACTCGTGCATGTTGATGACCTCGGCCACCTCGCGCAGCGTCAGCGGCTTGAGGTACTCGATGCCCTTCTCGAAGAACTCCCGCTGCCGGTCCACGATGAAGTTCATGACCTTGAGCATCGTCTGGCGGCGCTGCTCGATGGCCTGGATCATCCAGGTGGCGCTGTTCATCTTGGCGGCGATGAACTCGCGGTTTTCCGGCGTGAGCTTCTTGCGGTCGCGCGTCACTTCCTGGTAGGCCCGCGACAGGCGGAGCCGCGGCATGCCGGTGTCGTTGAGGAACACCTTGTAGCCCCCGTCGATCTTGTCCACGATCAGGTCGGGGGTGATGTACCCGTCGTCCTTGCTGGAGTACTTGAGGCCCGGCTTCGGGTCGAGCGACGCCAGCCCGTCGGCGGCGGCCTGCACCGACCCGGCCGGCACGCCGAACCGGCGGGCCAGGTCGTTCCACCGGTGGGCGATCAGGTCGGAGAACGCCTCGGCCACCAGCCGGTAGGTCAGCGTCTCGGTCTGGCCCAGCTCCCGCAGCTGGATCAGCAGGCACTCCTGGATGTCGCGCGCGCCCACGCCCGGCGGGTCGAGCGACTGGATGATGCGGAGCATCTCCTCCGCCTCTTCCCGGCCGTACAGCGTGATTCCGGCCGGCAGCACGCCGGCGGCGCGGTCGCTGCCGTCGTCCTCGTCCGCGTCCTCGCCGTCCTCCGCCCCGCCCTGGGCGTGGGAGGTGATGAGCTGGTTGACCGAGCCGACGATCTCCTCCACCGAGGCTGCGAGGAAGCCGTCGTCCTTGATGTTGCCGAGGAACTCCTCGCTGAGCAGCATCTGGCGCGGGGTGAGGTCCATCATCTTCAGCTGCTCGCGGAGGTGGTCCACGAGGTCGCGGGTCTGGACCGTCACGGCCTCGGTGTACTCGAGCTGTTCGTGCTGCTCCCGGGTGCCGCCGACGTCGAAGCCGTTGAGGAGGATTTCCTCCCAGTCCATCTCCTCTTCCTTCGCGGCCGCCTCCTTTTCCTGCTCCTTGTCCTTTTCCCGGTCGGCGCCGTCCTGCTCCTCTTCCTCCGGCTCCAGCAGCTCGAGAAACGGATTCACCAGCAGCTCCTGCTTGAGGTGCTGCTGGAGGTCCATCATCGGCATGTAGAGCATGTCCATCGCCTGGTAGAGGCGCGGATTGATGCGGAGCTCCTGCCGCATCCCCTGGTGTTGCGAGAGTCCGGTTTTCACGCGACGTTCTCCAATCGGGCCCGGAGCCGGGCGGTCAGCGTCGGTCCAAGGTAGAGCTGGGCGACCCGGTCGTCGAAGACGAGTTCCGGCACCGTGCCCGCGGCCTGGACCTTTCCTTCAAACAGGATGTACGCCCGGTCCACGATGTCGAGCGTCTGCTCGACGTTGTGGTCGGTGATGAGCACGCCGAGCCCGCGATGCCGGAGCCCGGCGACGATGGTCTGGATGTCGTTCACGGCGATCGGGTCCACGCCGGCGAACGGCTCGTCCAGCAGCATGAACTTCGGCTGCGTGACCAGGGCGCGGGTGATTTCCAGCCGGCGGCGCTCCCCGCCGCTCAGCGAATAGGCCATGCTCTTCCGCAGGTGCTTGATGGACAGCTCGTCGAGCATCGCCTCGAGGCGCTCAGATCGCTCCGCCCGCGACAGCGGCTGCATCTCGAGGATGGCCATCACGTTGTCCTCCACGGAGAGGCGCCGGAACACCGAGGCCTCCTGCGCGAGGTAGCCCAGCCCCTGGCGCGCCCGCCGGTACATCGGGGCGCTGGTGATGTCGGTCCCGTTCAGGAGCACCTGGCCGGCGTCGGGCTGGATGATGCCGGTCAGGCAGTAGAAGGTGACCGTCTTGCCGGCGCCGTTGGGCCCCAGCAGCGCAACGATCTCCCCCTGCTCCACCCGCACCGACACCTGGTCCACCACCCGCCGCTGCCGGAAGCTCTTGCAGAGCCCCACCCCCTCGAGGACGCTGGCCGCCGCGACCGGGGTCCGGAACCCTCCCGTGTCGTGCCGCGCATGTCCTTCCTGCGCCGTAGCGAGGAGCTGGGACAGCGCCGCGCCGCGGTCGGCGACCGCGGCGGGCCACCAGCGGGCCGCCGCATGGACCGTGGCCCAGCGCGCCGGGGCGCCGTTCGCGATCCAGCCGCCGTCCGCCAGCCGTGGCAGCACCGACGCGGTGAGGCTCTCGCGGAGCTGGTCGCCGGAGAGCTCGGACCGTGGCAGCCCCGGCACCGTCTCGACGGCGCTCAGGAAGGTGCTGCGGTACGCCAGGAGCAACTTGTCGAGCCCCACTTCGCCGTTCGCATCGGCGCTGTGGACCAGCGCCGCGAGCGCGAGCGACAGCGACGCGTCGCGGTCCTGGAGCCCGTCCAGCCAGGCGGGGCGCGTCATGGGCGTGCCGGCGGGGGGACGGAGTCGGCCGCCGAGGCGCTGTCGCGCACCGCCGTGGTCGTGGGCTCGAGCTGGACGCCGTCGACTTGTCCCTGGATGTTCACCCGCTCCACCCCGCCGGTGGAATCCGCGCGCATCATCACCACGATTCGATCGCCTCGCGCGTAATTGAGGGAGGGCCGCCCCGGCCGGGCGGGATCCTTCACCTGGTAGTAGGAACTGGCCCGCAGCCACGACTCGACCCGGCGCACCACCGTCTTCGACTTTCCGCCCTGCTCGATCTTCGCGAATTGCGCCGTCACCGTGTCGCCCCGGAGCCAGTCCCGGTCCGCGGCCGCAGTGGAGTCGTCGCCGCTCGCGACCCACGCCGACCCGAACGCCCGCGCCTCGGTGAGGACCTTGCCCGGCGTGTCGAGGGCCAGCGAATCGGCGATGATCTCGTAGGTGGTCGAGACTGCGTGGGGCCGCGTGCCCTTGCCCCACGACAGCGTCTGCTCGAGCACCCTGGTGTTCACGTCCAGCCCGATGGTGTCGGCCACCAGTGTCCAGTCGGCGCTCGTGGCGCGCCCCGAGCCGTCCGCCTGCACGTAGGTCAGCTCGTTCTCGGCCAGCGTGAGGTCGATCCGGTTGCCGGCCAGCGAGAAGGAGTCCTTGCCGAGCCCGCGCACGATCGCGTTCCGGACGAGCGCCCCGTCCTGCCCACGCCCGGTGTCGAGCCGCATCGAGTCCGCGCTGGCGGCGAGGTCGCTCCGGTCGATCGTCACGCGCCCGCCGGCCCAGAGCCGGTCCTCGCCCTTCATCCGGACCCGGTCGCCCACGATCACGTAGGGCTCCTGCTTGCCGCCGGCGGAATCGCGCGGCACGTAGTCGATGGTCGGCCGGCCGGGGGCGAAGACCTCCACCGTGTCCCGGAGCCCCGGCACGATCCGGAAGTAGTCGAGCGACGGGCCCCGGAGCGAGGAGCCGCCGGAACTGGTGGTCACCACGTTTCCCCGGGCCTCCCACCGCTCGCCGTCCCGCCGGTAGGTGCCGCGGTCGGCGGTCATCACCATCGAGGAGTCCTCGTAGCGCACGTTCCCGATGAACTCGACGATCTGGCTCGCGTACGAGGCGAGGCTGTCGCTCCGGATGCGCACGGAGGTCCCCTCGCACCTGAGCCGCACGTCCCCGGCGGCGAAGTAGTTGTCCTGCCCGATGGCGTACCCGGTCCGGGCGCCGGGCTCCAGTACCAGCCGGCAGTGCTTCGGTTCCGCCTGTGCATGCACACGCACCGGGCCGAACAGCCCCGCAAGGGCCACCGCGGCGACCGTCAGGCTTCGCATCACTGCCCCGGCAGGACGACGCCCTCGGCCGCCCGCCCCCTCGGGGCGGTCGTCGTCATCCGCTGGAAGTTGGGATCGGACGTGAACCCGTTCCCCTCCAGGTGATTGCCGCCCTGGTCGTACACGTACGGCTGGTCGGTCGAGATCTCGTTCTTGCCCGGGTCGTAGTTGAGCTTCTCGCTCTTCAGCGTGCGGACGCCATCGCTGGAGCGGACGACCACCTTCCCGCGCCCTTCCATGGCGCCGGTCATGGTCTGGTAGGTGCCTTCGTTCGCCGTGAGCGTCGACGTCGGCGCGCCCTCGGCGTCGTAGAAGGTGACCGTGACCACCCTTAGCTCGAACGACTGCGACGACTCGTAGTAGTACGCGGTGTCGGCCTCGACCAGGCTCTTCTGGACGCCGTCGCGCGTGATGTAGTGCCGCACCTTGTACAGCGTCTGGTCGGCGCTGTCGGCCGCGACTACCACCACGCCGGGGCGCGCGCCGATGTCGTTGCAGGCCGCCGCGAGGGCCACGCCGGCCAGGCCGGCCGCCGTGCGCACCCAGGCGCGCGCCCTCACACCGCCCCCGCGCGCATCAGGTCGTGCAAATGAACGACCCCGGCGAGCGTTCCGCCCTCGTCCAGCACCGGCATGGCCATGATCCCGTGCCGCTCCATGCGGCCCAGCACCGCCGCGGCCAGTTCGTCCGCCTGGGCGGTCTTGGGCGCCCTCGTCATCACCGCCGCGGCCGCGCCGTCGAGGAAGGCGGGGTTGGTCTGGGCGAGGCGGCTCAAGTCGCCTGCGGTCACGACCCCGAGCACCTCGCCCTTGTCCGCCACGATCGCGAGGCCGCGGTGCCGGGCGAGCGCCACCACGCCGTCCCGCATCGTGTCCTTCGGCCCCAGGACGCCCTGCGGCGGCAGCATCACGTCGCGTACGCGGAGCAAGAGCTTCCGGCCGAGCGAGCCGCCGGGGTGGAGTTCGGCGAAGGCCTCGCGCTGGAACCCTTTCACCTCGAGCAGCGCCACCGCCAGCGCGTCGCCCAGCGCCAGCGCCACGCCCGTGCTGGTGGTGGGCGCCAGGTCGTGCGGGCAGGCCTCCTCGGCCACGCCGGCGTCCAGCACCTCGCGCGCCACCTTGGCGAGAGTCGAGCCCCGGCCGCCGGTCAACGCGATGATCGGCACGTTCAGCCGCTGCAGCGCCGCGAGGAGGCCGAAGAGCTCCTCGGTTTCCCCGCTCTTGCTGAGCAGGATGGCCACGTCCTCGCGCCCCACGATGCCGAGGTCGCCGTGCAGGCTGTCCACCGGGTGCAGGTAGCTGGCCGGCGTGCCGGTGGAGGTGAGTGTGGCGGCGATCTTCCGGGCGATCAGCCCGGACTTGCCGACGCCGGAGACGATGACCCGGCCCTTGGCGGCGGCGAGCAGCGCGACCGCGCGAGCGAATGCGCCGTCGAGCCGCGTACCGGCCGCGGCGATTTCCCGGGCCTCGAGCTCGAGCACGCGGCGGCCGAGCGCGGTCAGCTCCGCGGGATCACGCTTCATGGCCGTCCCGCGCCTCGAGGTAGCGGCTGACGGCGGCGTCGTACTCGTCGCGCGCGCGGAGGATGGCGGTGACGACTTCGCGCACGGCGCCGCGTCCCCCGGTCGCCTCCGTGACGTAGGCGGCGATCGCCTTCACCTCCGGCACCGCGTTGGCCACCCCGATGGGCAGCCCGACGCGCTGCATGACCGGCACGTCGGCCAGGTCGTCGCCCACGAAGGCCACCTCGTCCCATCCGATCCCGTGCTTCTCGATCAGGCCGGCGAGCAGCGGAACCTTGCGGGCTCCCGAGTCCTGCAGGACGTCGTCGATCCGGAGCTCGCGCGCTCTCAGCGCGGTGGCCTCGGAGCGCCGGCCGCTGATGACGGCCACGCGGATGCTGGTGCCGTGGAGGAGGGCCAGCCCCAGGCCGTCCTGGATGTCGAAACGCTTTAGCTCGACGCGCTCGCCCGCCACCGAGCCGATGTAGACGCCGTTGTCGGTCAGGACGCCGTCCACGTCGAGGGCCAGGAGCCGAATGCGGCGCGCGACCCGCGGATCAAGCACGGGCGCCCTCGCGGGCGCGGGCCCAGAGGTCGAGCGTGCGGTCGAGCAGGTCGTCGAGCTGGTCCAGCGGCCACTGCGTGGCGGCGTCGCTCGGCGCCCGCGCCGGGTCGGGATGGGTCTCGAGGAAGAACCCGTCGGCCCCGCTCACGGCGGCGGCCGCGAGAAGCGTGGGGATGTACTGCCTGAGTCCGCCGCTGGCTCCGCCCTCGCCCTGCCCCGGCTGCTGCACCGAGTGGGTCGCGTCGAAGATGACCGGGACCCCGGTGGCCGCGGCCATCCGCGGAAAGCTCCGCATGTCCACCACGAGGTCGCCGTACCCGAAGAAGGTGCCGCGCTCGGTTACCGCCACGTCGGACGAGCCGGCGGCCTTCACCTTTTCGACGGCGCCCAGCATCCCCTCGGGCTGCATCCACTGGCCCTTCTTCACGTTCACCGGCTTGCCGGTCCGCCCGGCGGCCACCAGCAGATCGGTCTGCCGGCAGAGGAAGGCCGGGATCTGGAGGACGTCCACCACCTCGGCGGCGGGGGCGGCCTGGTCGGCCTCGTGGATGTCGGTCAGGATCGGGAGCCCAGAGGCCGCGCGTACCCGCTCGAGGGCGCGGAGCCCCTCGTCAAGCCCCGGCCCGCGCTGTCCGCCGGCCCGCGAGCGGTTGGCCTTGTCGAAGCTGGCCTTGAAGCACACGGGCAGCCCGTGCCGTGCCGAGAGCGTAGAGAGGGCTTCGGCCACACGCAGCATGAGCTCCGGACCCTCGATCATGCAGGGACCGGCGATCAGGAACGGTGCCCGGCCGAAGGTCCAGCTCATCAGCGCGAGGCCTCCGCCAGGTTCACCTTCCCCTTGGCGGGCGCCGCGAGGGCGCGCCGGCGGGCCAGCGCCGCGCCGACGAACCCTGCGAAGAGCGGATGCGGCCGCGTGGGCCGGCTCTTGAGCTCGGGGTGGAACTGGCAGCCGATGAACCAGGGGTGGTCGGGCAGCTCGATGAGCTCGACCAATCCGCCGTCGGGCGACTGGCCGGAGAGCCGCAGGCCGTACTCGGCGAGCACGTCGCGATAGGAGTTGTTGACCTCCCACCGGTGGCGGTGCCGCTCGCTGATTTCGGTGGTGCCGTAGGCCTGGGCCACCTTCGAGCCCGGCCGGAGCCGCGCCGTGTAGGCGCCGAGCCGCATGGTGCCGCCGAGGTTGCTCACCTCGCGCTGGGTCTGCATGAGGTTGACCACCGGCGTGCCGCACTCCGGCTCGAACTCGGTGCTGTTCGGGTCGGGCAGCTCGCAGACGTTGCGGGCGAACTCGATGATCGCGATCTGGAGCCCGAGGCAGATGCCGAAGAACGGCAGCTGGTTTTCCCGCGCCCAGCGCACCGCCTCGATCATGCCCTCGATGCCCCGCACGCCGAACCCGCCGGGCACCAGCAGCCCGTCGAAGCCGGCCAGCAGCTTGCCGGCGGCCTCCTGGTCGGTGAACAAATCGCTCGACAGCCACTCGATCTGGACGCGCGACTCGTGCGCGATGCCGCCGTGGATCAGCGCCTCCTGCACCGACTTGTAGGCGTCGTGCAGGTCGGTGTACTTGCCGACCACCGCGATGCGCGTTTCGTGCGTCGGGTGGAGGATCCGCTCCACGATGGTGCGCCAGGGCCTGAGGTCCGGGTCCTTGGTGACCAGCCGCAGGCGCTCGCACACCTCGCGGTCGAGCCCCTGGTCGTGGAGCCGGATGGGGATCTCGTAGATGGACTGCA
>CAZNDK010000040.1:0-24732 GCA_964571795.1 uncultured Gemmatimonadaceae bacterium
TGATCGCCGTCGGCGAGCAGACCGGTGGTCTGGACGAGATGCTCTCGAAGATCGCCGACTTCTACGACGAGGAAGTGGACGTCGCGGTGGGCGCGCTCCTGAGCCTCATGGAGCCGGTCATGATCGTCGTGCTGGGTGTCGTCGTGGGCGGCATGGTCGTGGCCATGTACCTCCCGATCTTCGACATGATGAACGCGATTCAGTAAGGGGGCGGGCTTCCGAATCTTACCGCGGGGGCGCATCGTAGAGGGTGCGCCCCCTTCCCATTGGAGCCCCGAATGTCCCGATCGTTCGTCCTGGCCGTCAGCCTCCTCCTGCCCGCCGCCCTCGCCGCCCAGCAGCCGGCCCCCGCCGCCCCGGTGCCGCCACCGCCCCAGCCGGCCTACGCCACCGATTCCGCCGCCATCCGCCAGGTCGTGACCCGGCTGTTCGACGGCATGCGGGCCCGGGACACCGCCACCATGCGCACGCTCTTCCACGAGCCGGTGGCCATGCGCAGCGTGGCGTACCGGCAGGGAAAGGCCGTCGTCGAGGCCGACGGCATCGAAGACTGGTTCAGCGGCCTGGCCAGTGCCCCGGCCGGGCTCCTGCTCGACGAGCGCCTCGGCCCCCCGGAAATCCGGGTGGACGGCAACCTGGCGAACGTGTGGGTCTACTACGAGTTCTACGCGGGAGACAAGTTCTCGCACTGCGGCGTGGACAACTTCCAGTTGGGCCGCACCGAGGCGGGCTGGAAGATCCTCCTCCTGGCGGACAGCCGACGGCGGCAGGGATGCTCCATGTCGCTGGGCAAGCCGTGACCGGCGCGGCGCGCCGGGCGGCGCTCGCGCTCCTCGGGGCCGCCGCCCTCGCGCCGTCCCCGCTCGCCGCGCAGGGTGCGCCCCCCGGGTGGCCCGCGCTGACAGGACAATTCGACGCCTACGTGAAGTCGGACCAGGTCGTGGGCGCCACCCTGGCCTGGGTGCGCGACGGCCGGATCGTCGCGCGCCATCACGTGGGCCTGGCCGACCTGGCCAGCGGCCGTGCGGTGGATGACTCGACCCTCTGGCACTGGGCCTCCAACACCAAGACACTGACCGCAGTCGCCGTCCTCCAGCTCCGCGACCGCGGGCTGCTTTCCCTCGACGACCCCGCCACCCGCTGGGTGCCCGAACTTCGCCAGGTGCACGACCCCTACGGCTCGATCGACGCCGTAACCGTGCGGATGCTGCTCTCCCATTCCTCCGGCTTCCAGAACCCGACCTGGCCGTATGGCAACGGCGCCGCCTGGGAGCCCTTCGAGCCCACCGCCTGGAGCCAGCTGGTGGCCATGATGCCCTGGCAGCAGCTGCGTTTCGCCCCGGGCTCGCGGTACGGATACAGCAACCCAGCATACATTTACCTGGCGCGCGTCATCGAAGGGCTCACCGGCGACCCGTGGATCGCATACGTCCAGCAGAACCTCTGGACCCCACTCGGCATGACGCGGAGTTACGTCAACGGCACCCCAGCGTACCTGGCCGCGCACCGCTCCAACCGGTATTACGTGGAGAGGGACAGCGGCGGGACGGTAACAGTGAAGGCGGGAGGGCCGGAATTTGACCCGGGGGTGACGATCCCCAACGGCGGCTGGAATGCGCCGGTGGATGACGTCGCCACGTGGATCGCTTTCCTCACTGGGCGAGGCGGCGGACGCACGGCGCCTCCCGCGCTGCTCTCCCGCACGACCCTCGCCGAAATGTGGACGCCGGTGGTCCCGGTCGGCCGGGACGCCGCGGTCACTGAGTCGATGGGGCTGGGCTTCTTCCTGTTCGACATGAACGGCCACCACCTGGTCGGCCACACTGGCGACCAGGGCGGCTTCCGGTCCTTCATGGCGTTCGACCCGTCCTCGGGCGAGGGCGTGATCGGCGTCGTCAACACGAGCAATGACGTGAACCCTTCCTCCAGCGCCGGATTCACGGCGGTCTTCCACTCGGCACTGCAGCTTCTCGCCAGATAGCTCCCCGACGTGGCGCCCCGAAGGCCTGGTTGCTCCGGGGCGAGGTGCTTCCTCAGGCCCTAGTCGGCCTCCTCGGGTTGGTCCTCCGGGCCTGCAGTTCTCGCCCCCTCCGCGCCACGGTCGCTCCGGGGGACTCGAACTGACGGCCCTCCGGACCAATCCCTTCGTCGGCCGACCGCCAATGATCGATGCGATCGCGCCCCGAAGACCGGACTGCTCCGGAGGCACGTGAGTTCACGGGTTGCCTCTGTGCGGGATCTGTCCACCAGGTGTGAACTCCAGTGCCGGAGGAGCAGGCTGGTCGAGGGGTGCGGGCACCGGGCTGACAGACTTGACATATCAAGAATTCTTGATATAATGGATCCATGACGACCGCCGCCAAGTCTCGCACGCCGCAGGACGCTGCCACCCGGGAACGGGTGGCCAAGCTGTTCCACGCCCTGTCCGACCCCACCCGGTTGCACCTCGTGGAACTCTTGGCCGACGGGGAGCACTGCGTCTGCGACCTCATGGCGGCCGTCGACGCCGCCCAGTCGCGGCTTTCGTTCCACCTGAAGGCCTTGAAGGACGCGGGGCTGGTGGCCGACCGGAAGGACGGGCGCTGGGTGCACTATCGCCTGCGGCCCGAGGCGCTCGAGGAGATGGCGGGCGCGCTGCATCTCGTTCGCGAGGCGCGCCCCGGCGCCTGGCGGACCATCACCTGTTGTTGACCCATTCCACCCTTGTCGGAGCGATAGGATCATGACGGACGGCATCAAGGAGATCGTGCGGGAGAAGTACGGGCAGGCGGCCTTGCGTGCCGCCGCGGGGCAGGGGAGTTCGTGCTGCGGGGGAAGCTCCGGCTGCGGCACCACCGACCCCATCACCACCGACCTCTACGAGGCGGCGCAGGTCTCGGGGCTTCCGGCAGAGGCGGTCCTGGCTTCGCTGGGCTGCGGCAACCCGACCGCGCTCGCCGAGCTCCAGCCCGGCCAGGTGGTGCTCGACCTCGGCTCCGGCGGCGGGATCGACGTGCTGCTCTCCGCCCGCAGGGTGGGGCCCACCGGCAAGGCCTACGGCCTCGACATGACGGATGAAATGCTCGCCCTCGCACGGCGCAACCAGGAACAGGCCAGCGTGAGCAACGTCGAGTTTCTCAAGGGCGACATCGAGCACATCCCGCTGCCCGACGCGTCGGTGGACGTCATCATCTCGAACTGCGTCATCAACCTCGCCGCGGACAAGCGGAAGGTGTTCGCCGAAGCGTTCCGCGTGCTGAAGCCGGGTGGGCGGTTCGCGGTTTCGGATGTGGTCGTGCGCGGCGACGTGCCCCAGGCGGTGCGCCGGAGCATGGAGCTCTGGGTGGGATGCGTGGCCGGGGCGCTCGAGGAGAAGCAGTTCGAGGCCTGGCTCCGCGAAGCCGGGTTCGAGCACCCGACCCTCGAGCCGACGCGGGTCTACCGGCTCGAGGACGCGCGGCAGTTTCTCCAGGAAGCGGGCCTCGACCCGGACGCCGTGGCGCCCGACATCGACGGGAAGTTCATGGCGGCGTTCGTGCGGGCCACCAAGCCGATGGCCGCGCCGAGCCCGAAGGTCGCCGCCGCCTGCTGCGCGCCGGGGTGCTGCGCTTGACCGTTCTGAAGCGCCTCTCGACCCTCGACCGATACCTGCCGCTCTGGATTTTCGGCGCCATGGGGCTGGGCCTCCTCCTCGGGAGGCTCTTCCCCGGGCTCGGCGCGCTGCTGGAGCGGGTGCAGGTGGCCGGCGTCTCGGTTCCCATCGGGCTCGGTCTCCTGTGGATGATGTATCCCGTGCTGGCCAAGGTGCGGTACGAGACGATCGGCGCGCACATCGCCGACCGCCGCATGATCGGCACCTCGCTCGTGCTCAACTGGCTCGTGGGCCCGATCGTGATGTTCGCCGTGGCCTGGTGTCTCCTCCCCGACCTGCCGGCCTACCGCAACGGGCTCGTCATCGTCGGGTTGGCCCGGTGCATCGCGATGGTGCTCATCTGGAACACGCTGGCGGGGGGATCGGGCGAACTGGCCGCCGTCCTGGTGGCGCTGAACTCCATCTTCCAGGTGCTGACCTATTCGCTCCTCGGCTACCTCTTCCTGACGGTGGTGCCGGGCTGGCTCGGCGGGGCGACCGCCGCGCTGGACGTGTCGATGCTCGACATCGCCCGCTCGGTCGTGATCTTCCTGGGCGTGCCGCTCCTCGCCGGCTACTGGACGCGGCGGACCCTCATCAGCCGTCGCGGGGCGGCGTGGTACGAGACCCGCTTCCTCCCGCGCATTGGCCCAACGGCCCTGCTCGGGCTTCTCTACACCATCGTCCTGATGTTCGCGATGCAGGGCGACCGCATCCTGAACCGCCCAGCCGAGGTGCTGCGCATCGCCCTGCCGCTCCTGGTCTATTTCCTCGTGATGTTCGGGCTGTCCCTGCTCCTCACCTGGCGCCTGGGGTTCCGCTACGAGGAAGCGGCCGCCGTCTCCTTCACGGCGGCCGGCAACAATTTCGAGCTGGCCATCGCGGTGGCCATCGGCACGTTCGGCATCGCGTCCGGTGAGGCCCTGGCCGCCGTGGTTGGGCCGCTCATCGAAGTGCCCGCCCTGATCGCGCTGGTCTACGTGGCGCTCTGGGCCCGCCGCTTCTTCCCGGCCGGCGATGTCCTCTCCCCCTCTGCTTGAGCGCTCCGTGCCCGAATCGCATCGTCCTCTTCGCATCCTGATTCTCTGCACCGGGAACTCCGCGCGGAGCCAGATCGCCGAGGCGCTGTTCAACGCCAAGGGCGGCACCCGGTTCTCGGCCGCCAGTGCCGGCTCCCGCCCGGCGGAGCGGGTCAACCCGTTCGCCGTGGAGGTGCTCGCGGAGGCGGGCATCGACTGGACCGGACGCACCCCGCGCGGAATGGACGGGCTCGACCAGGAGCAGTGGGACTTCGTCATCACCGTGTGCGACCGCGCCAAGGAGAGTTGCCCCTTCTTCCCGGGCCAGCCGATTCTGGCGCACTGGGGGATGCCCGACCCGGCGGAGGTGGAGGGCAGCGACGACGCGAAGCGGAAGGCATTTCGCGACACGTATCTCACCTTGAACCGCCGCATCGACCTGCTCCTGGCGCTCCCGGTGGAAAAGCTCGAGCGGCTGGCCCTCGAGCGCCGTGTCCGGGAGATCGGTTCCCAATGAGCGACTCGACGCCGCGCGAGCACCGGCTCGCTGTGTCGCGGAGCGCCCGGTGCTTCACGCAGGGCGGCGAGGCCGCCGCGGAGGCGTGGGTGGCGGTGCACGGGTACGGCCAGCTGGCGGCGCGATTCCTCCGGAGCGTCGAGGCACTCGCCACGCCCGCGCGGCTGGTGGTGGCGCCGGAGGGGCTGTCCCGGTTTTACCTGGACGCGGCGAGCGGCAAGGTGGGTGCGTCGTGGATGACGCGGGAGGACCGCCAGCAGGAAATCGCCGACTACCTGGCCTACCTGGACCAGGTGCGTGCCCAGCTGGTGCCGCCGGTGCCGCTCACGGTACTCGGCTTCTCACAGGGCGTTGCCACTGCCGCCCGTTGGGCCGTGGCCACCTCGCCGGCGCCGGTCCGGCTCGTTGCCTGGGGGGGCCTCCTGCCGGAGGAGATCCCCGCGGCGCGGCTCGCGCCGATGCGGGTGACCTACGTGGTGGGGGAGCAGGAGGCCTGGGCCCCGCCCGCCGCCGTCGAGGCGCAGGCCGCCGCACTCGGAAACGCCGGAGTACGCGCGGAGGTCGTGCGGTTCGATGGAGGGCACGAAATCAGGGCGGAAGTCTTGGGCAGATTGGTCTAGAGGCGCCAAGGCCGACGTGCCCTTGACGGGCGTTAACTGAACGATTAATTAGCTGGCATGTCGCCCGTCGCTCCCCCTGATGCCCGCACCGGGCTCCTCGATGCCGCCGAGCTGCTCTTCGCCCGGCAGGGCTTCCACTCCACCACCATCAAGGCCATCGCCGGCGCCGCCGGCGTCAATACCGCCCTCCTCTACTACTACTTCGCCGACAAGCAGGCGCTCTACCACGCCGTCCTCGAGCGCGCCTTCGGCGGGCTCATCGCCGAGGGGCAGGGGCGGCACATCGAGCAGCTCGATCCGGAGGCAGGCATCCGCGCCTTCGTGTCGCTGCAGGCCTCCTACTTCGGCGCCCATCCCAATCGGCCCCACCTGTTCGTTCGGGAGCTGCTCGATCACGGAGCGGAACACGCCGCCGGCCACCTGACGCAGCTCGCGGCCACGCTCTTCCGCCGGCTGTGCGAGGTCATCGAGCGCGGCCAGGCCGCGGGTCGGTTCCGTCCGGAGCTCGACCCCCGTCGGGCGGCCATTTCCGTCCTTAGCCAGGTGGCCTGGCTGCAGGTGGCCCGCCCTGCCATCGGCATCCTGGTCGGCGCTGGTACCGCCGGTCCCTCCCCGCGATGGACCGAGGAATTCTCCGCTCACGCCGCCGAGTTCGCACTGGCGGCCCTTCGCCTCCCCGCGAGGACCCCCCGATGAAACGGCTCCTGCTCCTCCTCCCCGCCCTGGTCTGGGCGTGCGCCCGCGGCGAGGGCGGACCGATCGTGGCCACCGGCACCCTGCAGGTCGACGAGGTGGACATCGGCCCGATCGTGCCGTCGCGCGTCGTGCGCGTGTTCGTCGAGGAGGGCGATTCGGTCTCGATCGGCGACACACTGGTCACGCTCACGCAGGCCAGCCTCGCCCCCGACCTCGCCATCCAGGAGGCGCGGCTGCAGGCGGCGCAGGCGCAGCTGCTGGAACTCGAGCGCGGGGCGCGGCCCGCTGAATTGCGCCGCGCGGAGGCCCAGCTCGCCGCTGCCTCCGCCGAGGCGGACCGCACCGCGGAGGACTTCCACCGCGCGGAGCAGCTCGCGCCCGACGGCACCATCAGCCGCCAGCAGCTCGACAACGCCCGGGCCGCCGCGTCGGCCGCGGCCGCCAATCGAGACGCACTGGCCGCCACGCTACGGCTGCTGCAGGAGGGCGCCCGCGCCGAGCGCGTGGCCGCGGCCCGCGCCGAGGTGGCCAGCGCGCGGGGAGCGGTGGCCGGTGTGCGCGCCACCGTCGAGGAACTGGTGCTGATCGCCCCGGTCCCCGGCGTGGTGGTGGGCCGTCACGTCCTCCCGGGTGAGGTGGTGGGCGCCGGGCAGTCGGCCGTCACGGTGGCGCGCGCCGAGCGGCCCTGGGCGCGGATCTACGTGGGCGAGCGGCTGCTGCCGCGCCTGCAGCCGGGGCAGGCCGTGGAGGGCGTGCTCGATGGAGTGTCGAAGGTCCGGTTCACCGGTTCCGTCGAGGTCATCAGTACTTCGGCAGAATTCACCCCGCGGGTGGCGCTCACCGAGCGGGAACGCGCCGACCTGGTGTTCGGCGTCAAGGTGCGGTTCGACGCCGATTCGACCGGACTGCTCAAGGCGGGCCTGCCCATCACCGTGACCCTCCTCCCCGAAGGCGGTGCCACCCGGTGAACGACGCCGTCGCTATCCACGCGATGGGGCTCCGCAAGGTGTTCGGGCACCTCGCGGCGGTGGACGGGCTCGATTTGACCGTCGGCCGCGGCGAGGTGTTCGGCCTCCTCGGCCCCAACGGATCCGGAAAGACCACCACCATCCGGATGCTGACCGGCCTGTTGGCGCCGACCAGCGGCACCGCCACGGTGGACGGCGTGGACGTGGCCGAATCGCCGGAGCTTGTCCGTCGGCGGATCGGCTACATGTCCCAGCGCTTCGGGCTCTACGACGACCTCACGGTGGAGGAGAACCTCCGCTTCTACGCCTCGGTGTACGGCCTGCGGGGCGCCGGGCGATCCCACCGGCTCGAGGAACTGGTGGTGGAGCTCGGCTTCACGGAGCGGCTACACCAGATGGCGGGCACCCTGAGCGGCGGCTGGAAGCAACGGCTGGCGCTGGCCTGCGCCACCGCGCACCGGCCCCGCGTGCTCTTCCTCGACGAGCCCACCGCCGGCGTCGATCCCGCCGCGCGCCGCCAGTTCTGGGGGCTGATCTACGGCTTCGCGCGCCAGGGCATCACCATTCTCGTCACCACGCACTACATGGACGAGGCCGAGCGGTGCGGCCGGCTCGCGTTCCTGTCCCGCGGACACCTGATCGCTGTCGGCACCTCGGAGGAGGTCCGGCGCCAGTTCGACCAGCCGACGATCGAGGACGTCTTCATCGAGCTGCAGCGCCGGGACGAGGGGGTCTCGGTATGAGCCTGCGCGAGCGGATCCGGGCCTCGACGATCTGGCCGATGCTCTGGAAGGAGTTCATCCAGATGCGCCGCGACCGGCTGACGCTCGGCATGATGCTCGGCATTCCCGCCATCCAGCTGGCCATGTTCGGCTACGCCATCCAGACCGAGGTGCGGCACCTCCCGACCGTCGTGCTGGACGAATCCCGCAGCTCGGAGAGCCTGGCGCTGGTGGACCAACTGCGGAACACCGGCAACTTCGACATCGTCGGCTACGTGCCGGACCGGAAGGCGCTCGACCGGGAAATCCGCGCCGGCCGCGCTATGGCCGGCGTCGTCATCCCGCCGACCTTCCTCACCGACCTCCGCCGCGGGCGCACCGCGCAGGCGCAGGTCGTCGTGGACGCCGCCGATCCGCTCGCGTCCAGCTCCGCCATGTCGGGCGCGGCCCAGGCCGGCGCCGCCCGGTCGATGGCCATCCTGGCGCGGGTCACCGGGCAGGGCCCGCCGCTCGAGGTCCGGGTCCGGCCCTGGTACAACCCCGGGCTTCGGAGCGCAGTGTACATCGTACCGGGCATCATTGGTGTGCTGCTCTCGGTCACCATGATCCTGATCACCTCGATGTCCATCGTGCGCGAGCGGGAGCGCGGCACGCTGGAGCAGCTCATCGTCACGCCGATCGACAAGACCAGCCTGATGCTGGGCAAGATCCTGCCGTTCGTGCTGGTGGGTTACGTGCAGATGACCGTGATTCTCCTCCTCGGCTGGCTCCTGTTCGACGTGCCCGTGCGGGGCAGCCTGGCGCTGCTGTACCTCCTCACCCTCGCATTCATCGTGGCGAGCCTCGGGATGGGTCTCTTTATCTCGACCCTGGTGCGCTCCCAGGCGCAGGCGATGCAGCTCGGGTTCTTCTTCCTCCTGCCGAACATCCTGCTCTCGGGCTTCATGTTCCCCCGGGAGGCGATGCCAGCCCTGGCCCAGTGGCTCGGGCTGGCCCTGCCGCTGACGCACTTCCTGAAGGTGCTGCGGGGCATCATCCTGCGGGACGTCGGCATCGTCGAGCTCTGGCGCCCCACCCTCGTGCTGGTGTTCCTCTCGACCCTGTTCCTGGTGCTCAGCGTGCGGCGATTCAGCAAGCGGATCGAGTGACCCGGCCGCCGTCGCTTGCCCCCGCTCGGTGAAGCGTCCTACAATTAGGCGTTGCTCCGTCCGGCCGCGCGCGGTCTCCCCCATCGAGGTGCCATGGTCCCCGCCGCACGCCACGCCCCTGACGCCACATCCGGTTCCGACACGCCGCCCACGGCGATGCCCGCCGCCCGGCGCGCGCTCGGCTGGGCGTTGCCGTCGCCGCGGCGGCTGATCGGCTGGCTCTTTGCCGCGCGGATGGTGCTCGCGGTGGCCACCTTGCTGGGCGCGTCGCTCGAGTGGACCCGGTCGCCCGACGTGTCGTTCATCGTCACGATCTCGGTGCTGATGGCGTTCACCGTCACCGCGTATGGCTGGTGGGCGGTCTGGATCAAGCACCGCGCCATCGGCCCCGCCTTCCTGCTGGTGCAGGCGGTGGTGGACCTCGGCCTCGTCACCACGCTGGTCAACTTCACCGGCGGCGCCGAGAGCCCGCTCTCGGCCCTCTACGTGGTGGTGCTCGCGGCCTACGCGGTCCTGCTCCCCCTCTGGGCCGGCATCCTGGTGTCGCTGCTGGCGAGCGCCCTCTATTTCGGCGCCGGGCTCCTCGGCGGCGACCGCCTTGGCCTCCCGTTCTGGGGGCAGGTCGTCATCTTCAATACCGTCTTCGGGATCGTGGCCGCGCTGGGCGCGCGGCTCCGGCGCGCCGGCGCCGAGCAGGACACGCTGGAAATGGAGCTCCGCCGCGTCCGCCTGGAGGCGGACGACATTCTGCTCAACATCCGCTCCGGCGTCCTGACGGTGGACGGCTTCGGGCGGCTGGCGTTCATCAACCCGACCGCCGAGCGGCTGCTCGGCATCGACGGCCGCACCCAGATCGGCCTGCCGGTGCTGGACCAGCTGAAGCCGAAGAGCTCCGAGCTCTGGGCCTGCCTCGTGGCGGGCATCCGGAGCGGTCGCAAGGTGAACCGCGCCGAGGGCATCGTGTTCCGGGGCGACGGCACGTCGTTTCCCATCGGGCTCATGACCACCACCTTCGCCCGGGACACCTCGGCCCATCCGTCGGTGACCGCGCTCTTCAACGACATTTCGGAGAGCAAGCACCTGCAGGAGCTCCACCTGCGCGCCGAGCGGCTGGAGGCGGTGGCCGCGCTGAGCGCGTCGCTGGCCCACGAAATCCGGAACCCGCTCGCCTCGATCCGGAGTTCGGTCGAGCAGCTCGCGCAGGCGGCCGGCGCCGGGGACGACGAGCGGGTCCTGGCAACGCTGATCGTGCGGGAGGCCGACCGCCTCAGCCGCCTGCTGAGCGAGTTCCTCGATTTTTCCCGGGTGCGCGCGGCTCGGCGGGAGTCGGTGGACCTGCGCGAGGTGGCGACCGCAGCGGTGCACCTCGTCGAGGCGCACCCCGATTGCCATGCGGATACGGTCATCAAGGTGTCCGGGCCGACCACCGTCATCGACGCCGACGAGGACCTGCTCCACCGGGTGCTCGTCAACCTGGTGCTCAACGCCGTCCAGGCTGCCGGCGGCCCGGTGACGGTCACGGTGAGCACCGGGCCGGCGCTCCAAAGTGACGTGCCCCGCGGCAGCGGGATCGAGTCGCCGATTCGGCTGGACGTCAAGGACAACGGGCCCGGCATTCCGGACGACATCCGCGACCGGCTCTTCCAGCCGTTCGTGAGCGGCCGGCCCGGCGGAAGCGGCCTCGGCCTCGCGATCGTGCAGCGGGCAGTCGAGGCGCACCGCGGCCTCATCACGGTCGCCTCGGCCGTCGGCCAGGGGACCACTTTCACCATATTCCTGCCCGCCAAATGGTCGGCCGAGGAAGACGAATGAGCACCCTGCCCACCCTGCTGATCGTCGACGACGAATCCGGCATCCTCGACACCCTGCGGATCCTCCTCAAGAAGGAGGGATTCGAGGTCACCACCGCCCAGGGCGGCAAGGCCGGCCTCGAGGCCATCCGGACCGGCCAGTTCGACATCGTCCTGAGCGACGTCCGAATGCCGCAGGTCACTGGCATCGACATCCTGCAGGCGGCGCGCGAACAGGACCCGATGACGCCGGTCATCCTGATGACCGCGCAGGCCTCGCTCCAGACCGCCATCGGCGCGGTGAACGCGGGGGCCTTCTACTACATCCAGAAGCCGTTCGCGAACGACGAGCTGCTCGCCATCCTCCGCCGCGCCGCCGAGTTCCGGTCGGTGCGGGTGGAGAACAAGCAGCTGAAGCAGGAAATCCGGCGGCGGGAGCGGGGCGGCTCGAGCCGGCCAATCGGCAAGTCGCGGCGCTTCCTCGACGTCCTGAAGCTCGCGGAACAGGTGGCGCCCACCGATTCGACCGTGCTCATCGGCGGCGAGAGCGGCACCGGCAAGGAAGTGGTGGCCCGGCACATCCACTACCTCTCGGAACGGTCGGAGGGGCCCTTCCTCAGCATCAACTGCGGCGCGCTTCCCGAAAACCTCCTGGAGAGCGAGCTCTTCGGGCACGTGAAGGGCTCGTTTACCGGTGCGGTGCGCGACAAGCAGGGACTCTTTGCGGCGGCGCGGGGCGGGACCTTCTTCCTCGACGAGGTCGGGGAAATGCCGCCCTCGCTCCAGATCAAGCTGCTCCGGGTGCTCCAGGAGCGCGAAGTCATTCCGGTCGGCGCCACGGAGTCGATCCCGGTCGATGTCCGGATCATCGCCGCAACCAACCGCGAGCTGGAAGAGGAAATCCGGCGGGGAAGCTTCCGCTCCGACCTCTTCTACCGCCTCAACGTGATTGCGCTGGACCTGCCGCCGCTCCGCGAGCGGCGCGACGACCTGCTCCTGCTGGTGGAGTGGTTCCTCCAGGGCATGGCGACGGAGTCGGGCACCGAGCCGAAGGCGCTCTCCTCAGAGGCGCTCGACGCGGTCATGGTCTACGACTGGCCCGGCAACGTGCGGGAGCTGGAGAATGCGCTGGAGCACGCCGTGGTCCTGACCCGGGGCAATCTCATCGAGCCTCAGCACCTGCCGGAGCGGATCACCCGGCGGCGGAAGGAGCCGCTGGTGGCCGACCGCTCCTACCGGAACCCCGCGCTCGACGTGATCGAGCGGGCCTACATCATGTGGGTGCTCCAGGCCGAGGGGGGCAACAAGACCCGCGCGGCCGAAGTGCTGGGTATCGATCCCTCGACCCTATATAGGAAGCTGAGCCGGTACGAGGAGAGCACGGCGGCGCCGGCGGAATAGCCTCCCCCGCCGTCGTCCCTCTCTCCCCCTCGCCCACCCTCCCCTCCTCAAACCCCCTCACCTCGTGCCCCCCTCTCCCTCCGGGAGATGGGGTTGGGGGTGAGGGGTGAGGCCCCCCAGGCCCCCGCACTGGCCTTCCTCTTGCAAAATCCCCCGTACGGCGATTGCAAGCCGCCATGCAAAGGCTGGCGCGCTGCGATGTAACTCCATGGGAATGAAATGGTTATGGTGTGGTCCCCCCAGGTGGCATAGTCGTTGCCTTTCCATCGGCCCGGGAAGGAAAGAGGAAGGGACCGACCACGGTCAGCAGCACAACGCGTCATCATTCTCTCTGGAGGCTGGACCCATGTTGAACCGCAAGGGCTTTACCCTGATCGAGCTGCTGATTGTCGTCGTCATCATCGGCATTCTGGCAGCCATCGCGATCCCGAAGTTCGCGAGCACGAAGGAGAAGGCGTACCTGGCCTCGATGAAGTCCGACCTGCGTAACGGCGCGACCGCCCAGGAAGGCTACTTCGCCGACAACCAGGTGTACCTCAGCGGCGCCGCCAGCAACCTCGCCGGCGTTGCCACTCCGCTGGTTGCGCTGGGCAACTACGTCCCGTCCGCTGGCGTGACGGTGACCTTCACCGCGACGGCCGGCACCGGCTGGAGCGCCGTGGCCTCGCACAGCGCCACGACCCGCACCTGCTCGATCTTCATCGGCGTGGCCGCGGTGGCCCCGGCGACTGTCGAAGGCGAGCCGCGCTGCACCTGAGCCTGAACTAGGCTGAGACGCATGAATCGGGGCGGCGGTCTACGGGTCGCCGTCCCTTTTCACACCCAACACAGGATCTCACTCATGCGCGAAGACATCCGGCAGGACATGAAGCGGGAAGAGACGGCCCTCGTGGCGCGTCGCGCCGCAGGCCGGGCCGGCTTCACCCTGATCGAGTTGCTCATCGTCGTGGTGATCATCGGGATCCTGGCCTCCATCGCCATCCCCAAGTTCGGGAGCACGAAGGAGCGGGCGTACCTCGCCAAGATGAAGAGCGACATCCGCAACCTGGCGACCGCCCAGGAGTCGTATCTGGGAGACAACCAGGTCTATTACGGGGGTGCGGTTCCGAACGTCCCGACGTTCTCGTATGCCCCGTCGAGCGGCACGACGATCACCATTACCGAGGCGACGGCCGGCGGCTGGTCCGCCACCGCGTCCTACACGGGGACGACCAAGACCTGCGCGCTGTTCTACGGATCGGCCGCGCCGGTTGCACCGGCAACGGCCGAGGGGCTCATCGCCTGTACCCCGTGACGAGCGCCATCGCGTGACACACGGTTCGGGGCCTCCACGTGACGGGCCGCCCGGCGGCTTGCCGGGCGGCCCGCTGCGTTCGCTGCGGACCGAGTTGCTCTTCAACCTGGCGTTCCTGACTTCGGCGGCGGTGATCCTCGCCGGCATGACGACCCTCCTGGTCGCCACGCTGGACCCGGACGCCGCCGTCTGGGCGCTGGGGATCCTCTGGGCCGCCAGCACCGCGCTCTTCGTGCTCTTCGGCCGCCACCTGGTGCACCGGCTCGTCCTCCGCCCCCTCGCCGAACTCTCGACCGAGGCCGACCGGCTGGCCACCGGCCAGTTGACCGGGTCCCCGGCGGGGTTCGAGACCCGCGAGCTCGCGCACCTCTCGGACCGCTTCCAGAGCATGGCCGAGCAGCTGCTCGACGTGCAGAGCCAGGCAGTGCGCGCCGAGAAGCTGGCCGGGGTCGGGCGGCTCGCCGCCGGCGTGGCGCACGAGATCCGGAACCCGCTGGGCGCCCTGGGCACCTACGTCGAGGTGCTGCGGCAGCGCGGCGCCGACGCGACCCTCGTGGATGGCATGCGGCGCGAAGTGGCGCGGATGGACCGGATCGTGGAGGGGCTCCTCGATTACGCCCGCCCCGGCGCGCCGTCGGGCAACGCCTCGCTCGCCGAGATCGCACGCGACGTCGTCGGCTTCCTCGGTGACCAGGGGGCGTTGAAGGGACACGAGGTCGTACTCGAGGTGAGCGACGGCACGCGGCCGGTGCGGGGAGACCGCAAGGCCCTCGAACAGGTGCTCGTGAACCTGCTGCTGAATGCACGGGATGCCTCAAAGCCCGGGGGTCGGATCTGGGTGGGAGCCGTGCCGAAAACCTTCGTTCCTCGCAACGTGCCAGAGCACCGGTCGGCGGATGCAAACGGGGCGGGTACCCCCCACCATCGGCCCCCGGCCCTGGCCACCCGCCGACCCTGGCGACCGGACCTCCCCGCGGGAACCGTCGGAGGGCTCCTCTACGTCGCCGACGAGGGCCCAGGCGTGCCGGAAGCGGAACGGGAGCGGATTTTCGACCCTTTTTACACGACGAAGGATCCTGGGCGGGGTACGGGGCTCGGTTTGGCCATCGTGGCGCGGACCGTGCATGACGCGGGGGGAGTGGTTTGGGTGGACCGCGCCCGGGAGGGCGGGGCCGTCTTCAAGGTGTTCCTGCCACAGGCAGAGGCGGTTGATGCGCATTCTGGTCGTTGATGATGATCCGGGTCTCCGGCAGTCGCTGGGACTCCTGCTCTCCGAGGCCGGTCACGAGGTGACCGCCGAGGGAGACGCTCGGCGCGCCCTGACGCGGGCGCCGGACGTCGGGCCGGACGTCATCCTCTCCGACATCCGCATGCCGGGCATGGACGGCCTGGAGTTCCTGCGCCAGTATCGGAGCGCCGGTGGCCAGGCGATTCTCCTCATGATGAGCGCCTACGGGTCGGAGGACGCCGCCATCGCCGCGATGCGCGAGGGCGCGTACGACTACCTCCACAAGCCGTTCCGCCCGGACGAGGTGCTCCTCACGCTGCGCAAGGTGGAGGAGCGCGAGGGACTGCGCCGCGAGGTCGCGTCGCTCCGCGCCTCGCTGGGCGCGGGGCAGGTGCAGGACGAGGTCGTGGCGGAAAGCGCCGCCATGCGCCACCTCCTCGAGCTCGCCAGCCGGGTCGCCGCGCATGACACCACCGTGCTCATCACGGGCGAGAGCGGGACCGGCAAGGAAGTGCTGGCACGCGCCATCCACCGGATGAGCAGCCGCGCCGACGGGCCGTTCGTGGCCATCAATTGCGCCGCCATCCCGGAGCAGCTGCTCGAGTCGGAACTCTTCGGGCACGCCCGCGGCGCCTTTACCGGCGCCACCGGCGAGCGCGCGGGCCTCTTCGAGGAGGCCACCGACGGCACGCTGCTGCTCGACGAAATCGGCGACCTGCCCGCCGGCCTCCAGGCCAAGCTGCTCCGGGTGCTGGAAGAGCACGAGGTGCGCCGGGTCGGCGAGTCGAAGAGCCGTCCGGTCAACGCCCGCCTGATCGCCGCCACCGCGCGCCGGCTGGAGGATGCCCGCGCCGCCGGCGAATTCCGAGACGACCTCTACTACCGGCTGAACGTGGTGGAGCTCGAGGTGCCACCGCTCCGGGAGCGCCCCGAGGACGTGCCGGCGCTGCTGGCGCACTTCGCGCAGCGCACCGCCAAGCGCCTCGGCCGCGCCATCAGCTTCAGCCCGCAAGCCCTGAGCTACCTGAGCAGCTACCGATGGCCCGGCAACGTGCGCGAACTGCGGAACGCGGTCGAGCGCGCCGCGGTGCTCAGCGAATCCGGACGGCTGGAGCGGGAATCGTTCTCGTTCGGCGGGCCGGCCGCCAACGGATACGTCAACGGGAACGGGAACGGCGCCGCGGGCGCGCATGCGCCGGCGGCCTCCGGCGACCTGCTCCTCAAGGGGCGCGTCGAGGCGCTGGAGCGCGACCTCGTCCAGCAGGCCCTGGTGGCGAGCGGCGGGAGCCGCCGCGAGGCCGCCGACCTGCTCGGCGTCAGCCTGCGCACGCTGTTCTACAAGCTGCGGCGGTATCGCCTGGAATAGGGGCGCGCCGCTGTGCGCCCCTACACCGTCACGCGTGCGCGGGGTCCCGCGCACGCGTTTTTCGTTGGCCCATCTCCCGTTGCCATCCTATCGTCGGCCTCATGCGCCGCGAGCGTCACTCCCTGCCGACATTCGGTGCCCTCCCGCACCACCCCGGACGCGCCGGCTTCACGCTGCTCGAGGTGCTGCTCTCCCTGCTGCTGCTCGGCGTGGGAGTCGGTGCGCTCCTCGGCACTTCGGTGCACTCGACCCGCATGGTCATCCGCGGACGGCAGGCCACGCGGGCGGTGTGGGCGGGAAGCGCGCAACTGGAAATGCTCCGCGCGGCCGCGTCGCGCCCCCCCGCGTACTGCGCGGCGCTCGCCGACGGCGCGGACACCACGAGCAGCGGGATCGCCCTGCGGTGGCGGATCCGGCCCCTCGGCGGCCTCCGCGAAGCGACGGTGACGGTCCTCACAGCGGTGCCCGGCGGATACCGCGAGGATTCCCTCAGCACGGTGATACCGTGTCCCTGACATCCGGGGCCCCACGCGGGGTCTCCCTGGTCGAGGTCGTGGTCGCGCTGGCGCTCCTCGGTATCGCCGGCGGGATGGTCCTCCGCTCGACCGTGGCGCTCAGCCGGCATACGGTGGCCGTCTCGGAACACGCAGCGGTGCAGGGAAGCGTCCGGACGGGGCTGTTGGTGCTGGAGTCGGAGCTTCGCGGGCTCGCGGGAGATCCGGCCGGCCCTGCGGACCTGCTGCAGATCGCCGCCGACTCGGTCACGTACCGCGCGGTGCGCGGGCAGGGGATCACGTGCGGGGTGACGGCCACGCAGGTCCGCATCCTGGATGCGTGGCCGTACCCGTTCAGCGGTCTCCGGGCCATCGCGCCCGGGCGGGACAGCCTGCTCCTGTTCGTCGACGGCGACCCGGCCGACGCCCTCGACGATCGGTGGATCCGGGCGCCGATCCTGGCCGTGGCAAGCGCAGCCTGCGGAACGGTGCCGGCCCTCGCGGTCAGCACCACGGACTTGTCGGCGTCACTCGCTCCGGCGGGGCTGGCGAGCGTGGGTCCCGGCGGTCCGGTGCTGACCTTCGAGGTCATGCGGATCGCGGAGTACCCGTCGGGCGGACGCCGCTGGCTCGGCGCGGCGTCGGTGAGCGCCGGGGAACCGATACAACCCGTCGCGGGTCCGCTGGATGGCACCGGCCTGACGCTGGAGTACCTGTCGGCCGACGGGGCACCGGTGCTGGATCCTGCCGTGGTCCGCCGGATACGGGTCACGCTCGTCGCCGCCGGCGAGCGTGCGGTTGCCGGGAACTGGTCGACTGGGCCCGTCGTGGTGCCGGCCGAGACGTTGGGTGCGGAGGTCTTTCTCCGGAACGCGCCGAGGTGATCGGCGTGAGCCGGCCGAACGAGCGCGGATTCGGGTTGCTCATCGTGGTGGTGGCGCTCGCCGTGTTGGGTGGGCTCGCGCTCGGCGCGTTCGCCGCCGGGCGCCGTGAACAACGCAATGCGCGCGACCTGGCGTACGCGGCTCAGGCCTTCGAGGCGGCCGAAGCGGGGCTCGCGGCAGCCGCGGCAGCCGCTCCAGGGTTCGCCACGGCTCCGATTCTCGTGCCCCTGCCTGGCCCGGGGTCGGTGGGATACACGACGACGGTGCTCCGCCTGAATCCGACGCTCTTTCTCGTGGCGTCGGAGGGTTGGCGGCTCGATGCGGGAGGACGGCCGCTTGCCAGGCGCGTGTCGGGGATGGTGGGGAGGCTCGTCACGACGCCGGACTCGGCGGCCACGGCCTTCACGCCGCTCCGCGCACGGGGATGGGTCCAGCTGTACCGGTAGGGTATCTTGAGAGAAGTCGGTTGAAGGACCAGCGTCACAAGGAGTACATCATGAAGACAAACCACTTGCTCGCAACGCTCCTGGCCTCATCGGCCTTTCTCGTTGGTTGTGGCGACGGGATGGACTCGGGCGCAGAAATGGGTACGCTCACCGTCCGGCTGTCGGACGCTCCTGGTGAGGAAATCTCGAGTGCGGTGATTTGGGTGCGGGGAGTCTCCGTCGTCGGCGCAGACGGCGGCATTCACGTCATCAGCACCGACACTGCGACCTACGATCTCCTGCACTTCCAGGGCGGGGTGACCGCCTTGCTGGGCTCCCAAGAAATCCCCACGGGCAGCTACAGCCAGCTCCGGCTCCTGGTCGATTCGGCCCAGGTCACCCTCAAGGACCCGATCACCTTTACCAGCGGCAGCCCGACGGCGGTGCTCAAGGTCCCAAGCGGATCTACCTCCGGCCTGAAGGTCAACCTGGAGGGCGTATCGGTCGTCCCCGGCGAGACGGTACTCCTGGTCGATTTCGACGTCTCACGCAGTTTCGTGTTCCAGGGCCCTCCCGGCGGGCCGAAGTCCGCCTCGTTCAAGCCGGTCATCCACGCGACCGTGATGGACGTGGCCGGCTCCATCGGGGGGACCGTTCTCCCGCCATCCAGCAAGGCGGGGCTGTACGCCATACAGGGACTCGACACCATCGCGACAGCATCTGCCGATTCCATCACGGGAGCCTACACGATCCGGTTCCTGGCCCCCGGGATGTACAAGGTCCTGGCCCGCGCGACCGGGTTCCAGGACGGGGTGCGCGACAGCATTCTTGTCGGCGACGCACAAGCCGTTACGGGAGTGGATTTTACGCTCGTCCCGTAAGACCGAGGCTCGATCGGAGGACGCCCCCGGCCATCCGGCCGGGGGCGTTTTCTTTCCTCCAGCCCCCTTCCACAACGCCATCCCGGCTCCCCGGGCCACCGACCTGGGCGCTCCCGCATCCCACCATTTTCCTTGCGAAAGCGATTGCACGGCCGGGTTCGCCCCGGCAGTAAGTGTCGAGGGTCACATATCTAACATATTGCCAGCGAATGTCTTAGCCTGCCGATGAATGTTTTGGCACATCGGTTGCCCGAGAGGGGCGTGGGCAACTCCTTTCCGTCAGCGGGTTTGAGGCAGCGGCCATGCACGTCCAGGGCCGGCGGCGAGGGATCCAAGCCCAACTTGAGGTCGATGCCTAACCGCATAACTTCGCATCGAGTAATGGCTTGTTCGTTGTGACCTCAAGCAAGTTACTAGCTTGACAAATTTCGGGTCGAATGGTAGCGTAGCCTACCTAACTCCCCTTTTACCCCATCAGGCACCTATGGCGCTTTTCGGTCGGAAACGGACCACGGTCGCCCTGGACATCGGCAGCGGGCTCATCAAGCTCGTCGTCATTGACCACGGGTCGGGCGACCCGGTGCTCACGAAGGTGGCGTTCACCTCCGTGGTGGACGGCGCCATCGTCGAGGGCGAAGTCATGGACCCGGGCATCGTGGCCGATGCCATCCGGGGCCTGTTGTCCTCGGCCGGGGTCAAGGCCAAGAAGGTGGTCACGGCCGTCGGTGGTCGTGACGTCATCATCAAGAAGATCTCGATGGACCGCATGAAGGAGGGCGACGCCCGCGAGCAGATCCGCTGGGAGGCCGAGCAGCACGTCCCCTTCGACATGGACAACGTCGAACTCGACTTCCAGATCCTCGATCCGGACGGCGAAGGCCTCCAGATGGCGGTGCTGCTCGTGGCCGCCAAGCGGGAGCTGGTCGAGACCAAGCAGACCCTGCTCTCGGACGTCGGGCTGGAGGCGAACGTCATCGATGTCGACGCCTTCGCGCTCCACAACGCGTTCGAGCTGAACTATCCCGACGCCATGCGCGGCGTGGTCGGCCTGGTCAACATCGGCCACGAAACGACCAACGTGAACATCCTCGACGAGGGCGTGCCCGTCCTCACGCGCGACATCATGATCGGCACCCGCCGGTTCCGCGAGGACCTGCAGCGGGAGCGGAACATGTCGGCGGACGAAGCCGACCAGCTGCTCCGCGGCTTCGAGCGGAACGAGGCGCTGGAACCCCTGCTGGCCTCGCGCGGCGAGGAGCTGGCGGTGGGCATCGAGCGGGCGGCGGCGTTCCTCCAGTCGTCCAGCCGCTCGGCGAGCGGGCTGGCCCGGATCTACACCTCCGGCGGCGGCTCGCGGATTCCCGGCCTCAACCGGATCCTGGCCGACCGCCTCCGGCTGCCGGTGCAGACCGCCAACCCGCTGGAGCGGCTGCAGGTGGCCGACGGCGTGTTCGACACCATGTCGCTGGATGAGGTCGCCCCGTTGCTGATGCTGCCCGTGGGCCTGGCCCTCAGGACCGCGGCGTGAGCCCCGAGACCCGGACCGACGCCTCATGATCGAAATCAACCTTCGTCCCGGCCAGAAGCGCTCGACGGGCGGATCCTCGCTCGCCGCGTTCCGGTCGCAGCTGTCCGGACTGCGCGAGCAACTGCGGAACCCGCTGCCGATGGTGGCGGCCGGCGTCGTCGTGCTCGCCCTGCTCTTCCTGGGCTGGTCCTGGTTCAGCACCGGCCGGAGCCTCAGCGCGCTCGAGCCGCAGCTGGAGCAGGCCCGCCAGGAAAACCAGCGCTTCCGGAACTTCGTGGCCCAGAAGCGCAAGGTCGAGCTGATCCGCGACTCGCTCGTGGCCCAGATCACCGTGCTGCAGAGCGTGGACGGCGAGCGCTACGTCTGGCCCCACGTGATGGACGAGGTGACCCGTGCCCTCCCGCCGTACACCTGGCTGGTGGATCTCGGCGCCTCGAGCCCGGTGGCCGCGCCGCCGGTGCCCGGCTCCCCGGGCGACACGGTGGTCGCCGACACGACCGCGCCGGTCATGCGCATCCAGATCAACGGACGCACGGTCGACGTGCAGGCCTTCACCCGGTTCCTCCGGCAGCTCGAGGCCTCCCCGTGGATCACGGACGTCCAGCCGGTGTCGGCGCAGACGGTGGTGCAGGATGAGCGGCCGGTGACGGCCTTCACGATCCGGGCGGCGTTCCGCAAGGCGGATTCGGCCTACATCCGGACCGTGCCCCTCAGCCAGTCGGTGAGGTAACCGCGCCATGGCTCTCATCAACGACTCGAACAAGACGCCCGTGCTGGCCCTCGTGCTGACCGGCCTCATCGGGTACATGCTCTACTCCGGCGCGGGCATCGAACTGCTCGGGCTGGACGGGGTGCAGGCCCGGAAGGCGCACGTCGTCGCGTTGCAGGACACGCTCTCCGCCATCCAGGCCCAGACCGACAGCGCCAAGCGGGAGCTCGCCAAGGGCACCGCCGAGGACCTGCGCAAGGAGCTCGACAGCCATCGCGCCAGCCTCGCACTGCTGCGCCAGATGGTGCCGGAGCGGAACGAGGTCCCGAACCTGCTCGACGCCATTTCCACCCGCGCCAAGATCCGCGGCGTGAACCTGTCGCAGGTGGTGCCGCTGGCCGAACAGCCCGGCCCGGCGCCCTTCAACACCTTCACGTACAACATGTCGGTCCTCGGACACTACGACGAAATCGGCGAGTTCCTCTCGGACATCGCCTCCCTGCCGCGGATCATCGTGCCGCAGGGCGTCACGATGGCGCCGGCCCCGTCCGGCTCCGCCAGGGTGCTGGGCGACACGACGGGCGCGCTTCTCGAAGCCAAGTTCCAGATCCGGACCTTCGTGAAGTCCGCCGAGCCGGAAGGAGCGACCAGTGGCACCTGATCGCATCGGGCTGCATCTCTGGCTGGTTCTCGCGCTGGCCGCCTGCGGCGGCGGTGACGAGGCCCCGGCCACGGATGCCCCCACGACCGCTCCCGCCGCCCCCGCGGTGGACGCCCAGACCGCCCAGGCCGACTCGGCCGAGGCGGCGCGCATCGCCCAGGCCCGCGCCGACAGCGCGTCTGTCACCGGCCCCATGGCGCAGCGCGAGACCTTTGCCTACGGCGGCGGCAGCCGCGACCCCTTCGAGTCGCTGCTCGACATGGCCACCGCCGGCCCCGAGCTGCCCGACCTGATGCTGGTCGGCATCTACCAGGACCTGGCCTACAACAGCAACAGCGTCGCGCTCCTGCGCGATCGGACCAACGACCGCCGGTTCAAGCTGCGGGTCGGCGATCAGCTCGGGCGCCTGAAGGTGGCGCAGATCCGCCAAAAGGATGTGGTCTTCATCGTTGAGGATTTCGGCTTCGAGCGGCAGGAAACCCTGTCGCTGACTAAGCGGGAGGAAGAGACGCCATGACCCGACTGTTCACCTGTGCCCTTGCCGTCGCGCTCACGGGGCTGGCTTCGCCAGTCCGGGCCGACGTCTCCGACCCCGGAGCAGTCACCGGCGTCAGTGTCGTGTCCGCGCCAGGCCGCGCCGAGGTGGTCATCGCCATCTCCGGGGCGGTCCAGCTCAAGGACTTCATCCTCAAGGACCCGGCGCGTCTGGTCATCGACCTCACCGGCACCACCCTCGACAGCCGCGCGCTCGGGCTGTACGACGGCGTGAACCGGGGCGGCGTCCTCAACGTGCGCATCGGCCAGTACTCCGCGCAGGTGGTGCGCGTGGTGCTCGAGCTCGACGCCGTCAAGGAATACAGCATCGACCAGAACTCCAACGAGATCCGGATCGCCTTCGGCGCCGAGCGGCCGTTCCTGGCCTGGTCGAGCGCCGCGCCCGGCGAGTTCTCGGCGCCCGCGGCCCGTCCGGCCTCGGCCCGCCCCGCGGGCAGCCCCGAAGTGGCCGCCATTTCCGGCACGCCGGCGGCGCAGGACGACGAGCCCCGCATCACCGTGACCTGGGACCGCGCGTCGATCGCCGACGTCGTGGCGGGCTTCGCCGCCTTCAGCGGCCGCTCGATCATCCTGGGCCGCGACATCAAGGGTGAGGTGTCGGCCGAGGTCAAGAACCAGCCGTGGACCCAGGCGTTCTACGCCGTGCTGGCCACGCAGGGCCTCTCCGCCACCGAACTGCCCGGCGGCATCATCCGGGTGGACTCGCCGACCGCCCTCTCGGCGCTCGACTCCCTCGAGCCCCTCGAGACGGTCGTGGTCCGGATGAACTACGCCCGGGCCCGCGAAATGTCGAAGAACCTCGACGGCATCCTGACCAAGGGCCGCGGCAAGGTCTTCTCCGACACCGCGTCGAACTCGCTCATCATCACCGACACCCGGAGCCGGGTGGCGAACATCGCCAACTTCGCCCGCGGCCTCGACATCAAGACGCCGCAGATCGCCATCCAGGCCAAGATCATCTTCGTCAACCGGACCAGCCTCGAACAGCTGGGCCTGAAGTACGACCTGGGCGGCAACTCGACCTTCTACAACAGCGTCGTGCAGCGCCCCGACCCGGCCAACCCGGGCGACACCTACGACCCCGGCACCACGGTCGTGGACCTGGGCGGCAACTCGCTGGCCGCCGTCGGCAACCCGGCCGCCAACATCGCCCAGCCGGCGCTGGACCTCGTGTGGACCACGGCCATCGGCAACTTCGACTTCACCGTCTTCCTGCAGGCCCTGGAGACGACCGAACTCGCCGACATCCAGGCCGAGCCGACCATCAACACGCTCGACAACCGCCAGGCCAACATCCTGGTCGGCGAGGAAACGCCGGTCCGCGTGGTGGACTACGGGTCGGGCGGGACCGCCGCGGCGCAGCCGCAGGCCACGGTGCAGTTCAAGCAGACCGGCATCAAGCTGGTCGTCACCCCGCACGTCACCGACGACCGGCACATCACGATGGTGCTCCACACCGAGCGCTCGGCGGTGCGGCAGCTGGCCGACCAGGAACTGGGCTTCCAGGTGGAAACCCAGCAGGCCGACAACCAGCTCCTCGTGGCCGACGGCCAGACGGCGGTCATCGGCGGCCTGACGGTCACCGAAGTCACCAAGACCCGCTCGGGCATCCCGATGCTCTCGCGGCTGCCGCTCCTTGGTCCGCTCTTCGCGTACTCCAGCAACAAGGAAACGCGGAAGGACCTGATCATCCTGGTGACGCCGCGCATCCTGGACGATAACTTCTAGGCGACACCCCGCGCGGTGTGCCCGCGCCACCAATAACTACCCGTGAGCCCGACCCGTGTCGGGCTCACGCGTTTCTCCCGGCCGGCGCTCGCCGGCCGCGACACGAGGCCCCCGTGCACTTTCGGTTCACCACCGCGGGCGAATCACACGGCCCGGCCCTCGTGGCCATCGTCGAGGGGCTCCCGGCCGGCCTGCCGGTGAACGCCGCCTTCGTGGACGCCCAGCTCGCGCGCCGGATGCAGGGCTACGGCCGCGGGGCCCGCATGACCATCGAGCAGGACCGGATCGAGTGGCTCGCCGGCCTCCGGGGCGGGGAAACGCTGGGCTCGCCGATCGCCATGCGCATCCCGAACCGCGACTGGGCCAATTGGCAGGACGTCATGGCGCCGGAAGGCGAGCCGGGCACGCACCGCCGCCGCCGGGTGACACGCCCTCGGCCGGGGCACGCCGACCTCGTCGGGGTCCTCAAGTACGACCGCGACGACGCC
>CAZNDK010000041.1:0-23999 GCA_964571795.1 uncultured Gemmatimonadaceae bacterium
CCCGGTGGGCGAGGCGGTGCGCATCGCGACCGAGGTGGCCGGCGCACTCGACTACGCCCACCGCCACAACGTGATCCACCGCGACATCAAGCCGGAGAACATCCTGCTCCACGACGGCCGCGCCCTGGTGGCCGACTTCGGGATCGCGCTCGCCGCCAGCAAGGCCGGCGGCACCCGGATGACCGAAACCGGCATGAGCCTCGGCACCCCGCACTATATGAGCCCGGAACAGGCCATGGGCGAGCGGGAGATCACCGCCCGGAGCGACGTCTATGCCCTGGGGGCGATGACGTACGAGATGCTGGTGGGCGACCCGCCCTTCATCGGCGGCACGGCGCAGGCGGTGGTCGCCAAGGTGCTCACGGAAAAGCCGACCCCGCCCTCGCAGTTCCGCGACACCGTGCCGGAGGCGATCGACGAGGCGGTCCTCACGGCGCTGGCCAAGCTCCCGGCGGACCGGTTCGCGACCGCGGCGGAGTTCGCCGCAGCGCTCGGCGGCCAGGCGGGGAGCATGATAGGACGGGCGTCGCTGTCGGCGCGGGTCCGGCCCGCCCGCGCCGTTGCCAACCGGCCGCTCATCCTCGCCCTCGCCGTGATGGCCGTCCTCGCCGCGCTGGGCTGGTGGCGCGCCGGCCGCTCCACGACACCGGAAGTCCTCCGCTTCCAGTTGCTGCCCACGCCGGGGACCCGCCTCGCCTTTCCGTCGGCGGGCATCGCGACGTATCTCGCGCTCTCGGAGGATGGCCGCCAGGCGGCCTACGTGGCAAGCAATGGCGGCAGCGGCTGGATGATCTTCGTCAGGCGCCTCGACCAATTGACCGCGAAGCCGCTCCCGGGCACCGAGATGGCCGAGTTCCCGGAGTTTTCGCCGGACGGCCAGTGGATCGCATTCGGCGCGCCCGACGGCACCTTGAAGAAGATCCAGGTGGACGGGACCAACCTCACCACACTCTGCCCGGTCGGAACGGGCGGCGTGTCCGGGCTCACGTGGACCTCCGACAAGGAAGTCGTCTTCACGAGGGAAAACCTCACCGCCCGCGGCATGTGGCGGGTCCCGTCCGACGGCGGCGAGCCGGTCCAGTTCTCCAAGTTCGACAGTGCCAGTGGCGAGCGCCTGCAACTGGCGCCGCGCTCGGCGGACAACGGCCGCCTCGTGTTCTACAGCAGCACCCGCGCGAGCACCCTGGACCTCAAGATCGGCGTAGTCACGGCCACGGACGGAAAGACGAAGGTATTTACGGGGCTCAGGGGCGCTCGGGTCCTCGGCCTGGCCGAGGGCTTCCTGGTCTACGTCCGCGCCGACGGCGCGCTCATGGCGGCCCCCTTCGACCTCGGCTCGCTCGAGGCCGGGCCTCCGCTCCAGATTCTCGACAGTATCGCCGCACGCTACTGGCTCTCCCCCGCGGCGCTGTCCGCGAGCGGCGCGCTGCTCTATCAGCGGGGCGGACTGGCCAGCCAGCTGGTCAGTGTGGACCAGCGCGGCGTGGCGCGGCTCCTGCTCGATTCAGCCCGAGTCTACATGCACCCGCGGCTCTCCCCCGACGGGCGGCGCGTCGCCTTCGAGTCGCAGTCGGGCAGTAGTAACGAGGTCTGGATTGCGGAACTGGCCGGGCAGACCGCCCAGCGGATGACGCGGGAGGGGTTCAGCGACCGGCCGGAGTGGACCCCCGACGGCAGCCGGGTGATGTATGTCGCGGCGCCGAAGCCCGCCAACTCGCTCTGGTGGCAGGCGGCCGACGGCAGCGGCACCGCCGAGCTCGTCTACCAGGGGACCGACGCGATCCGGGAAGGAGTCTTCACGCCGGACGGCAAGACGGTCCTCTTCCGGATGGACACACCGGACAGCAACCGGGACATCTACGCGCTGCCGCTCGCGGGCGACCGGAAGCCGGTGCCGCTGCTCACCAGCATCGACGACGACAAGCAGCCGCGGGTGTCGCCGGACGGCAAGTGGCTCGCGTTCGTCTCCAACCAGTCGGGCCGCGAAGAGGTGTACGTGCGCCCGCTCGCCGGCGGGGGAGCGCGGGTCGCCGTCTCCACGAGCGGCGGCGGGGAGCCGCTCTGGGCGCCGGACGGATCGCGCCTCTATTACCGGGCTGGAGCGTGGCTGCTGGCGGCCCGTGTCGTGCTGGCGGCCCGTGTCGTGCTGGCGCCGTCGTTTGCGGTGGCCGGCCGCGACACGCTCTTCGAGGGACCCTATACGACCGACCCCTTCCATCCGAACTACGATGTTACCCCTGATGGCAGGAGCTTCGTGATGATCCGCCCGGTCGAGCAGGACCGGCAGCTGATCATGGTGGTGAACTGGACCGAGGAACTGCGGCAGCGGACCAAGGGAGCGAAGTGAGCGCAGCGTCGATGGACCGCCTCACCGCCGCGCTGTCCGACCGCTATCGCATCGAGCGCGAGTTGGGCCAGGGCGGGATGGCCAAAGTCTATCTCGCGCACGACCTCAAGCATGACCGCGAGGTCGCCATCAAGGTCCTGCGCGAGGACCTCGCGGAGACGCTGGGCCGGAGCCGCTTCCTCCGCGAGATCCGCCTCGCGGCGGCCCTCAACCATCCGCACATCCTGCCGCTCTACGACTCGGGGGAGGCCGACGGCCTCCTCTACTTCGTCATGCCGGTCATGCAGGGGCAGACGCTCCGCGACCGACTCGCGGCGGAGAAGGCGCTGCCGGTCGAGGACGCCGTGCGGATCGCGATGGAGGTGGCCGACGCGCTCGACTACGCGCACCGGCACGACGTGGTCCACCGCGACATCAAGCCGGAGAACATCCTGCTCCACGAGGGGCACGCCCTCGTGGCCGACTTCGGCATCGGAAAGGCCCTGGTCGCCGCCAGTGAGGCGTCCGCCACGGCCACCCAGATCGGCGTCACCGTCGGCACCCCCGCGTACATGAGCCCGGAGCAGGCGGCGGGCGGGGAGCTCGACGGCCGGAGCGATCTCTTCGCGCTGGGGTGCGTCCTGTACGAGATGCTCACCGGCGACGTCGCGTTCACCGGACCGACGGTGCAGGCCATCATCGCCCGGCGCTTCGTGTACTCTCCGCCCCGCGTGACCGACCTCCGGAACAGCATTCCGGAGGTGGTAAGCCAGACCGTCGAGCGGCTCCTTGAAAAGGCGCCCGGCGAACGACCCGCCACCGGCGCCCAGGTGGCGAGCGCGCTCCGGTCGGGCGAGGCCTCAGCCAGCCGGCCCCGGTCGGACGACAAGTCGCTCGCGGTGCTCCCCTTCGTAAACCGGAGCGCCGACGCCGAGAACGAGTACTTCGCCGAGGGGCTCACCGAGGAGCTCATCACCGACCTCGCGCGGGTCCGCGCGCTGCGGGTCATCTCCCGCACCTCCTCCATGCAGCTGAAGGGGACCACCAAGGGCATGCGCGAGATCGGGCGTGAGCTCGGGGTCCGGTACGTCCTGGAGGGGAGCGTCCGGCGCGCGGGCAACTCGCTCCGCATCACCGCGCAGCTCATCGATACGCTGAGCGACGCCCAACTCTGGGCCGAGAAATACAACGGCACGATGGACGACGTCTTCGACGTGCAGGAGCGGGTGTCGCGCGCCATCGTGGACGCCCTGAACGTGACGCTCTCGTCGGACGAGGACCGCCGCCTGGCGGCCCGCCCGATCCAGGACGTGCGCGCCTTCGAGCTCTACCTGCAGTCGCGCCAGGAGCTGCGGCGCTACAACGTCGACCGCGGGGTGGCGCTGCTCCAGCAGGCCATCGATATCGAGGGCGCGGTGCCGGCCCTCCGGGCTCTTCGGGCCCAGGCCCTCGTCACCCAGGTCCGGGCTGGGATGAACCGGGACCTGCAGCCACTCGACCAGGCGGAAACGGAGGCCCGCGCGCTGATCACCCTGGTGCCGGACGCGGCGTTCGGGCACGCGATCCTTGGCTTCGTGAACTACGAGCGCGGCAACCTGCGTGAGAGCTTTCGGGCCCTCACCGCGGCGATGGAACGGGACCCGAACGATGCGGACTCGCACTTCTATCTTGGCATCACGCTCATCGCCGCCGGCCAGCACGAGGAGGCGCGCCGATTGAGCCTGCGTCTCAGTGCCTCCGATCCGCTCTCCCCGATCGCGGGGATGCTTGCCGGCGTGGCCAGCTGGTTTGCCGGGCGCGCCGCCGAGGGACTGGAGCAGATGGAACAGTCCCTCGCGATGGACCCCGAGAGCATCATCCACCGCTGGACGCTCGGCTACCACTACGCGCTCGTGGGGCGCTTCGCCGACGCGGCGGCGCAGGCGGAGTGGCTGCACGCGCGTGCGCCGCAACTGCCCTACACCGTGCAGCTCCGGGCGCTCGTCGCGGCGGTGGAGGGGAGGACGGCCGAGGCGCTGGCGTGGGTCAGTCAGGTGGATACCGCCGCGCTCGATGGCCACCACAAGTTCCACCTCGCCGAGGCCTTCGGGCTCGCGGGTGACGTGCCGCGCGCCCTGGCGCTCTTCGAGCAGGCGGTGGACACCAGCTTCTATCCGTATCAGTTCTTCGCGACCTATTGTCCGTTCCTGGGGCCGCTCCGCGGGACGCCCGAGTTCGAGCGGATCCTGGCCAAGGCCGAGCGCCGGGTTCGGGAGTTCTCGGCGGGATGATGCCCTTCTTCCGCCTGCCGACCAACCCCATCCTCCTGCTCCTGGTGCTGGTGGTGCTGGTGCTGGGCACGCTCGACTGGCTGTTGGTGCGCTCACCCTCGGTCCCACCGGAGTACGTGGGGACCTGGGTGTCCGGGCCGAACCGCCTCGAGATCCAGGCCGACGGCATCGTCACCCGCCGGACCTTCGAGTATCCGGTCACGAGGTCGGTCGGCGGGCGCCTCACGAAAGTTGGCCCGGACGAGCTCACCTACCGCGTGCTCTTCATTCCCCGGCACCTCGCCGTCGAGGCACCGCCGCACCTGAACGGCGACGTGTGGGTCATGACCGCCGGCGGGCAGGAATACTGGCGCATCCCTTGATCCAGACCCCATCTTCAGGGCCACCATGACCGACCCGCTTCCCCGCCTGGTCGCTTCCCTCGCCGACCGCTACCGTCTCGAGCGCGAGCTCGGCGCCGGCGGCATGGCCACGGTCTATCTGGCCCAGGACCTGAAGCACGACCGCCGCGTGGCGGTCAAGGTGCTGCGACCCGAGCTGGCCGCGGTGATTGGCGCCGAGCGGTTCCTCTCTGAAATCAAGACCACCGCCAACCTCCAGCACCCGCACATCCTGCCGCTCTTCGACAGCGGCGAGGCCGACGGCTTCCTGTTCTATGTGATGCCCTTCGTGGAAGGCGAGACCGTCCGCGACCGGATGAGCCGGGAAAAGCAGCTCCCGGTGGCGGACGCCGTCCGGATCGCCTGCGAGGTGGCCAGCGCGCTGGATTACGCGCACCGGCACAACGTGATCCACCGCGACATCAAGCCCGAGAACATCCTGCTCCACGACGGCCGCGCCCTCGTGGCCGACTTCGGCATCGCGCTGGCAGCCAGCAAGGCCGGCGGGACGAGGATGACGGAAACCGGCATGTCGCTCGGCACGCCGCACTACATGAGCCCTGAGCAGGCCATGGGCGAGCGGGACATCACCGCCCGTTCCGATGTGTACGCGCTGGGCTGCGTGCTCTACGAGATGCTGACCGGCGAGCCGCCGTTCACCGGCGCCACCGCGCAGGCCATCGTGGCGCGGGTCCTCACCGAGAACCCGCGGCCGATGCTCCCCCAGCGACACACCATCCCGCCGCAGGTCGAGGCGGCGGTGCTCACCGCCCTGGAGAAGCTCCCGGCCGACCGCTTCGCCACCGCGGCGGAATTCGCGGAGGCGCTCACCGATACGGGCTACGCGTCGAAGGCGACCGTGGCCACGATGGCGGCGTCCGGACCCGCCATCGCACTGTGGAAGCGGCGCTTCGCGCTCGCGACCGGCATGGCCGTCGTGGCCGCTATCCTGGCGGCCGTCGGATGGTCTCGGGCCCGCCACGTCGCCGACCAGCCCACCAGCTGGCAATACCTCTCACTCGGCGACAGTGTGGAGCTCACCACGTTGACGCCGGGGCTCGCGCTCTCGCCGGACGGCAATACCCTGGTCGTGAAGGACGCCAGGCAGAACGCCCGGCTCTGGGTCAAGCGGCGCGGGGTGCTCGACCCGGTGCCGATCCCCGGCACCGAACGCGCCTCCAATCCGGTGTTCTCGCCAGACGGCGAGTGGATCCTCTACCTGGCCGACCGCCAGCTCCGCAAGGTGAACCTCGCCAACGGGGCTTCCGTTACCCTGGCCGACTCGGTGTCCGTCTCGACCGGATTCGGCGGTGCGACCTGGCTGGACGACGGGACCATTGTGTACGTCCCGCAGGATCTCAACCGACTGATCCGGATGAGCGCCAATGGCGGGGCCCCCACCACCATCATGGACAACTCCGGCCTCCAGGGCGTCGGGTTCGGCTATCCGACCGCCCTGCCCAAGGGCCGCGGTGTCCTCTTCGAGGGCTGCACCTCCGGCTGCGTCACCATGAGCCTCCGGGTGCTCGATCTGCGCACCGGCCAGCAGAAGCTCCTGATGAATGAGGCCACCCAGGGCTGGTACCTCCCGACCGGACACCTGCTCTACGCCCGCCGCGACGGCACGCTGCTGGCCGCTCCCTTCGACCTGGATCGACTTGAGGTGACAGGCACCGGAGTGCCTGTCCAGCAGAAGGTCTTCGTGGTCTTCGGCGCGCCGCAGCTGGCATGGTCCGCCAGCGGCTCCCTGGTCTATGCCTCCGGAGAGAGCCAGGGCGGGGAGAACACATTCGTGCGCGTGGGGATGAACGGGACCGCCACGGCGATCGACTCCGGCTGGTCGGGGCAGTTCACCTCGTTCGCGCTCGCTCCCGATGGGCGCCAGCTCGCCGTCGGCTCCGGGACCGGCGTGGGCACCCTCAATGTCTGGATCAAGCAGCTGGACCGCGGGCCCTTCACCCGGATCTCGTTCGGGGGCGCCGATCGGCGGCCGGTCTGGTCGCCCGACGGGCAGATGGTCGCGTTCGTGCGTGATACGCTGTCCACCAGCGTCGTGATCGGGCGCTACGCCGACGGCCGTCGTCCCGACACCCTCCTGGTGCACATCGACCGGCAGGTGCAGGAGGTGGACTGGTCCCGCGACGGAAAGTGGCTCGTGGTCCGCACCGACAACGGCAGCGCGGGCGCAGGCGACCTGGTGGGCATCCGCACCAGCGGCGACACCACGCCGGTGCCGATGGTGGCCAGCAGCTTTACCGAGCTCAACCCGGCCATCTCGCCGGACAGCAGGTGGCTGGCGTATGCCTCCAACGAGTCGGGCCAGAACGAGATCTTCGTGCGGCCGTTTCCGAACACCGGAGACGGCCGGTGGCAGGTGTCCACCGGCGGAGGCTTCATGCCCCGGTGGGCGCCCGATGGCAAGGCGCTCTACTTCATTGACCCGGGGTCTGGCCAGCTGATGGTCGTGCCGGTGACGACCAGCCCGACCTTTGCCGCAGGCCAGCCCCGGGCGCTCTTCAGCACCTCGGGGTTCGTGATCGACGGATTTCACACCTCCTTCGAGCTCACCCCGGACGGTCGCCAGTTCCTCTTCACTTCGCCTCGGCAGAACAACGCCGCCGCGGTCCAGCCGGCGCTGGTCCGCGCGGACAACTGGTTCCGGGAGCTCGAGGCCCGGTTGAAGCAGTGACATGGAGCAGCCGCCGCTGATCCCGCGGCGGGCCCAACTCAACAACGCCCGGAGCGCGCGCTCCGGGCGTTGTTGTTTCCCTCACGGCGTGGCCGCGCCGAAGTCGGCGATGACCTGTGGCGTGGCGGTGTCGAACCCCACCACGTCCAGCATGCCGGCGTCGTTCGGATCGGCGATGGTGAAGCCGTTGGACGCCATCGCGACGACCGCCAGCCGGGCCGGGATTCCCATCCGCTCCCGGTACTGGCGGAGCGCCTGCGACGGGTGCACCGACCCCGCCCAGGTCTCGCTGTCCGTGTAGATCACGAACAGGTCGATGGGCCACCCGTGCTTCATGGCCTCGAGCATCGGCAGCGCGCAATCGGTTCCCCCGAACGCGAGGTTGCCGATCATGTCCACCACCCGGTCGAGCCGGTCGCGCGGCGAAATCGACAGCTGCGACAGTCCGCAGCCGAGCCCGGGCCACATCGACCGGAGCCCTCCCGAGGTGAACGCCGTGAACAGGTGCCGCGGCTCGGTGGCCGCAGTCACCAGCGCCATCGCCGCCGAGGCCTCGCGGCACGACAGGAACGGCAGCCCGTGGACCGGGGCGGCCATCGACCCCGAGACGTCCAGCGCCAACATCGTCCGGACGCCGGTGGTGGGTGCGTTCTCGAACGCCAGGTAGAACGCCCGGTCCAGCGCGTCCACCACCTGCGTGACCGGCTTCCATGCGCCCGATCCGCGCATGCCCTGACCCTGCGCGTACGTCTTCTGCGCCACCAGCAGGGCGACCGGGTGAACCCGGGCCGCGCGGAGCGCCGCACGGTCCGACAGCCGGTTCACCACGGTCTCCACCGCCGGCGCCATCGGGGCCAGCAGCCCCACCTTGCTCAGGACGCCGAGGTTCCGGATCAGGGCGGTGAGCGGCATCCGCGGGAGCAGCGCCTCCCACACGACAGCGTGGGTGAGCAGCTCCGTCGGGACCATCTCCCGGGTCAGGCCGTGCCGCGCGATGGTCTGTGCAGCCATGCCCGGCGCCTGGTGCCGCAGCGCCTGGACCGCCTCGATGGTCTCGACGATCTCCATGTCGTCCACCCCGTCGAGCGTCAGCACGCCCTCCCAGCCCCGGGTGGCGTAGCGGAAGACGAGGTCGTGCGCCACCGACGGGGCCTTCGGGTGCGCCAGCCGCAGCGCGTCGCGGTGCGCCCAGCCGTCACGGCTCGGGTACTTCAGCACCTGGTAGCCGACCTCACGCGCCGGCTTGGCGGTGTACCACTCCGCCACCGCGCGCCGCACGCCGCGTCCCCAGCCCCGGAACGCCTTGACGTACTGGAGCCAGTGGAAGAGGTGCGTGGCGGTCCGTGCCACGCGCGGCAGCGCCTCCCACACCGCCGCCTTGGTCGGGGCGTCCCCCAGCCCGGCGGCAATGGCCAGCGCGAAGAGCGCGGGATCGTTCTGTGGAGCGCGTCCGGCCGCGCTGATCTCGACGATTCGCCGGACCACGCGCACCCCGTCCTCGGCGACGCAGTCCACGACGGACTGCGCGGCCTCACGGGTCAGCGCCCGCTCACCGACGTAAAAGGTCCCGCCCTCGGTCCCCAGCACGAGGAACCGGTCCAGGCGCACCCACTTGTCCACCGGCCAGGCGAATCCGCCCGCCGAGTTCGGCACCTGGGTGGAGCCCGGGATCGGCTCGGCCTGCGGCGTCAGGAGACGCATCAGGCGAGTCGCAAAATGCCGCGAGAAGTCCATGGCTCGCCTCCTTTCAAGGCAAGGGTGATGTTGCGCCCGGCTCCGAAGAGCCGGGAGGGGGCGGATAAGTTGGTGCCGGTCGGTCCCCGGGTTGCTGTGCCCGGGATCGTTCGTAGCGATAACCGACAGGCGTCGACCCGCCCTTCAGTGGAGGCCAGCGCGGAGGAGCGGGAATCGAACCCGCTTTCAACCAGATAACCCTTCATCGTCGGCCCGGGTCGCGGGCAAGGGGTGACAAAGGGATCCCCCGACTGACCTCTTGTTCGTGTTGCATGGAGACCGGCTGGATTCGAACCAGCGACATGTAGATCGATAACCCTCTGCATTCGGCCCGTCGCCGGGCAAGACAGCCTGAGAGGGCCTCCATTGCTCTGCCAGCTGAGCTACGGTCCCCGTCCTTCAATTCTGATCGGGTCCGGCCGGACGTGAGGGAGCAGCCGCTCTCGAGGCTCACGCCGGCCGAACTGCACGCCGTGCCACCAGATCTCCGCGAGACGGCACCCACGGCGTGACGCGCGGCACCAGCCCCGTCTCGCGCACCAGTCGGTCGTCCTTCCGGTGGTTGCAGGTGCTGCAGGCGGTCAGGACGTTGAGCCACTCGTCCATTCCACCCTTCGACCGCGGCACCAGGTGGTCCCGGGTCAGCCGCTCGCGCGGCCGCAGCTCCTGCCGGGTCCGTCCGCAGTACGCGCAGCGGTGCCCGTCACGCAGGAAGAGGTGCTCGTTGGTGAGCGCCGCCACCCGACGGTGGACCCGGCGGTGCTGACGCAGCAGCACGCTCGCCGGCATCGGGAACACCAGGCGCGGGCTCCGGACCACCCGGTCCGGCACCGTCTCGAGGATCACCGCCTTCCCCCGCAGGTGGAGGCAGAGTCCCTTCAGCGAGGGCACCAGGTCGACCGGCTCGCCGGTCGTGTTGTAGACCATGCACAGCATGTTGGCACCCTCCTTTCCGGGTGGTGCAACCGATGGATGCATGTGAAGGGGTTCGCGCAGGAAAAGCCCCGGAGGGAGTCGAACCCTCACCATCCCGGTTCGAAGCCGGGCGCCATTCCGTTTGACCACGGGGCTGCGTGCTGCGGAGGGAACAGCCCGGCGAGCGGCGCGGCCGCGCCGCCCACCGTCCTGTCAGTCCTTGTACGGATCGAACTCGTTGGCGCCGGCCATGACCACGACCAGCGGCCGGAGGGTATGCAGGACCTCGATCGTGGCGCCCTGGGCAGCCAGCACCTCGGGCAGCCGACGATACACCTGCGGGCTCTCGTCCAGGCCACCGCCCCGCAGGACCACACCCTTCTCGGCAATCCACTCGTTCATCATCTCCGGCGTGACCCGGCCCGGCGAGAGCACCCGGCCGGTTTTCCGGTTCCGCTTGCCCGCCGCCGCGGTGCGGCTCATGACGCGGCCCGCACCGTGGACGGTCGAGAACAGCGCCCGCCGCTGGACATCGGCGACCGACGCGTCGTCGGAGACGGTCCCCTGAACGATCACGGCGTCATCGCCCATCGAGCCGCCGATGAACCCCGGCTGCCCGGGAAACGCCGGCGTCGCCCCCTTCCGCACCACGACCAGCTCCTCACCCTCGTGAGTCTCCTTCCAGGCGAAGTTGTGGTGGTTGTGGACCAGCTCGACCTCCCGCCCGCCGAGGATGGACACGACCTTCCGCGCCACCCACTCGCGGCCGGCGTAGGCGTACCGCCCCGCCAGCTCCATCAGGGCCCAGTAGTCCTGGCCGACCGGCTGGTCGAGCGGCAGGAGCACCTCGATTTCCGGGGCGCGGTCACCCCAGGCCTTGCCCTGGCCGACGGCCAGAAAGTTGGAGGCCACGGTGTGTCCGAACCCGCGGCTCCCGAAGTGCACCCCCACCCAGACCGTTCCCGTCTCCTCGGCAAAGACATCCACGTAGTGGTTGCCGCTTCCCACCGTCCCCAGCTGCTGGCGGGCCTTGGTCTGCAGGGCCTGCCGGTGCCGCGCCGGAACGGCCTCCCACGCGGCATCCTCGAACAGCGGGTGATCCACCGGGGCGTCATCGGCCCGGTTCTTCCGGCCGATGCCGAAGCTGATGGTGTCGGCGATCTCGTCGGCCAGCTGGCGGATGTCGCCAAGGTCCGAGACCGACAGGTCGGTGCGGATGGCCGCGTTGCCGCAGGCGATGTCGAAACCGACGCCCACAACCGAGACGACGTTGTCGTACGCGGCCACACCGCCGATCGGCATGACGTAGCCGACGTGGCCATCGGCCATCAGGGCCACTCGCCGCGCCCGCTCCCCCACCTGCGCGAGCTGCGCCAGCGTGTTGTCGTCATGCGTTCCAAAGACCTGCATTGGCGCCTCCCTTCTTGAGGTGGTGACAGGCCGGCACGAAGGACTCGTCCCGGCAGAAATGAATAGAGTGCCCCGGACTCGAACCGGGAACCCCCGCGATCCGAACGCGGTACGCTGCCAATTGCGCCTGCACTCTGCGAACCACAGAACTCCAGAGGGGAATCGAACCCCTGTCGCCAGCTTGGAAGGCTGGAGCCTCAGCCATTCGGCCACTGGAGCACACCATCGAGAAATACCGCTGGAGGGACTTGAACCCCCAAGGGCCGGGGCCCACGACGGTCTGAGCGTCGCGCGTTTGCGTTTCGCCACAGCGGCATGCACGGGATAGGCGCGGAGGGACTCGAACCCCCATCGTCCTGGATGTAAGCCAGGCGCCTCGCCGTTCGGCTTCACGCCCCCTATCCGTCTCACGATCATGGACCAGACGGGAATCGAACCCATCGCTGGAACTTTGCAGGAGTTCCCGGCTCCCCAGAGCGCCCTGGCCCGGTGCAACGGAAGGAGAGGGAATCGAACCCCCGAGCCCATGCGGGCCAGCTGTTTTCGAGACAGTGTCCTCGACCAACCGGACTCCTTCCCATTGGCTCCCTTGGATTCGAACCAAGATTGTCAGCATTCAGCGTGCTGCGTCTTGCCGGTTAGACCAGGAACCAGTGGCAGCGCCTGGACTCGAACCAGGGTAGCCCGATAGGACGCCGGTTTTACGGACCGGTGCGTTTGCCGCTCTGCCACGCCGCCAGGGTGATCGACGAGATTCGAACTCGCTTCCTCCGGAGTCACGGCCCGGCGCTCATCCAGATGAGCTTCAATCACCACGAAGGGTCCGGCGAGATTCGAACTCGCAGCCTGTCGGTTAAGAGCCGACTGCCCGTCCGGTTGGGCTTCGGACCCGGACTCACGGGGAGGGACTCGAACCCCCACGGGGGCGGTTAACAGCCGCCGGCTCTGCCGGTTGAGCTACCCGTGAATGATGCCGCCAGCTGCCCCTCGTGGAATCGAACCACGGCCGCCGTGCTCTTCAGGCACGCGCTCTACCACCTGAGCTAAGGGGCATTGAATTGCGAGAGTAAGGAGTTGGACCTCATACCAGTCGGGGCAGGTGGAATTGCACCACCGGCCTTCCGCATATCAGGCGGACGCTCTGCTGTCTGAGCTACGCCCCGGTCACCCTGGTGCTTCCAATAGGTCTGGCTGGATTCGAACCAGCGATGCCGAGCGTATGAGACTCGTGTCTTGGGCCGCTAGACGACAGACCCGCCATGACATCGAATGCTGGCGGCAGGACTCGAACCTGCGACCCGCGCGTTACGAAGGCGCCGCTCTGGCCAGTTGAGCTACGCCAGCGGACATCGGTGGTGTACGGAACCGACGGGGGTCGAACCCGCAACCTCCCGAGGGACAGTCGGGCGCGCGGCCGTTGCGCTTCGGCTCCATGGAGAGATTCAGGGACAATCCGGCAATGGCACGACGAACGAATGACGCCCCCACCCGGGAGTCGCGGTCTCGCGTGAGAACGCCATCCGCCCGCCGGCCACGCCGCGCTGGCCCTGCGTCGAACCTTCAACCTTCTTGCATCCATCGGTTGTCAAAGAGCCGGGACCCGAGGTCCCAAAACGACAATCGCCCCACCTGCTATGCTCAACGCAGGTGGGGCGATCGGACTTCCCCGTCGGGAATCGGGCGTGGACGCCTGGCCTACGGCCCTGGGTCCGCCCCTCCCGCCTGCGCAATTGTCCTGAATCCATCTTCGCGGTCCAGCGTCAAGCCGGACTCAAGTGGCGTCTCGCCGCCCCGTCCCCGCCCGGTGGCGAGGCGCACCCCGCCCTCGTAGGCCAAGGCAGCGGCCGGCCTGGCAACCGATGGGTTGCCGCCGGCAAGGCGGGGGGATGTCGGCAGACTGACGGTCATGCGATCCGTTCCTTCCTTCAGGTGAACCCGGGTACCACTGCCCGGAAAACAAAAGAGCCGCGTCTCCATGCTCGGTGGCGGCGGAGCCTCTGGCTCTGCTGCCCGGCTCAAGCCGCAGGGCGGGTACTCCGCCCGGCTTCGAACCGTGGACCGATGGGACGCGACTCCCGGTAAAGCGAGCACCAGTCTAGCAAATGATCCCGAAACGCGCAATAGGCAAGTTCGGGATGGGGGGTCTGGGTTCTCGCGGAACCCCTGCCCGGCCGCTAGACTGGTGGCCATGCCTCCCGTCCCGGCACCCCCGATCCCCAACCTCGACGACCGCTACCGGATCGAGCGGATCATCGGCGAGGGTGGCATGGCCACGGTGTACCTGGCCGAGGACCTGAAGCACCAGCGCAAGGTGGCCATCAAGGTCCTGCGCCCCGAGCTCGCCGCCGCCATCGGGGTGGACCGGTTCCTCGCCGAGATCAAGACGACCGCCGCGCTCAATCACCCGCATATCCTGCCGCTCCACGACTCCTGCCAGGACGCCACCTGCCTCTACTACGTGATGCCCTACGTGGAAGGCGAGTCCCTCCGTGAACGGCTCCTCCGCGAGAAGCAGCTCCCGCTCGACGAGGCACTGCGCATCACGCGCGAGGTGGCGGACGCGCTGCAGTACGCCCACGGCCGGGGCGTGATCCACCGCGACATCAAGCCGGAGAACATCCTGCTCGAGGGCGGCCACGCGCTGCTCGCCGATTTCGGCATCGCGCGCGCGATCAGTGCCGCCGTCAAGGAGAACGAGAAACTCACCCAGGTCGGCATGGCTGTCGGGACCCCGGCCTACATGAGCCCCGAGCAGGCGGCCGCCGACCCCGACGTGGACGGCCGAAGCGACCTCTACAGCCTGGCGTCGGTGCTCTACGAAATGCTGGTGGGCGAGCCGCCGTTCACGGGCGCCACCCACGAGGCCATTCTCGTGCAGCGCTTCACCCAGACCCCGCCGCACGCCACCACCAAGCGGCCGTCGGTGCCGGTGTCCCTCGACCGCGCGCTGGTCAAGGCGCTGGCCCGCTCGCCGGGCGAGCGGTTCCCCACGGTGGAGCGGTTCGCCGCGGCCCTCGCGTCCGGTTCGTCCGAGGGCAGCGCGCTGGCCGAGGACAAGTCGGTGGCGGTGCTGCCCTTCACCAGCATGAGCGCGGAGCGGGACAGCGAGTATTTCGGCGACGGCATCGCCGAGGAGATCATCAACGCGCTGGGCCGGCTCCCCGGGCTCCGCGTGGCGGCGCGGGCGTCGGCCTTCGCCTTTCGGGGCAAGGCGGACGACCTCAAGGCCATCGCCACGCAGCTCGGCGTGCGCACCGTGCTCGAGGGCAGCGTGCGCCGCGCCGGCAATCGCCTGCGGATCACCGCCCAGCTGGTGGACGTGGACACCGGATTCCAGATCTGGTCGGAGCGGTACGACCGGGAGCTGACCGACATTTTTGCCATCCAGGACGAAATCGCCAGCGCCATCGCCCGGAAGTTCGAGCTCGCGCTCGGTGGCGAGGATGCCGGCCCCCTGGTCCAGCCCGGCACCACGAACCTCAAGGCCTACGACCTCTACCTCCGCGGCCGCGCCCAGCTCCACCGCCGGGGTGCGGCACTGCAGCTGGCCATCGGCACTTTCGAACAGGCCGTGGCCCTCGACCCCGACTATGCGCCCGCGCTCGCCGGGCTGGCGCGAGCCCTCGTGCTGTCGGCGTTCTGGGGGATGGCGGAGCCGCCAGCCGTCCTGGGTCGGGCGGACGAGGCCGCGGCGCACGCCCTCCGGAGCGACCCGCAATTGGGCGAGGCGTACGCCGCGGTGGCGATGGTGGCGTTCGCGGCGCGGTTCGATTGCCGCGAGGCCGGAGCCGCGTGGGGGCGGGCCATTGCGCTGGCGCCGGAATCGGACGCCGAAATACGCGTATCCCGCGCGATGTTCGACCTGGGATACGCCCAGGGCAAGTTCCCGCAGGCGGTGCAGGAGATTGCGGCGGCCCTGATCGCCGATCCGCTGAGCTCGAGCGGCCACGCTGGGCTGGCAGTCATGCACCGAAGCGCCGGGAACATCGAGGCCGCGCGGAAGGCAGCGCGGCGCGCGCTGGAGCTCGACCCGGAGTCACTCTATGCGCACTGGGCAATGCTCTACGCGCTGAGTGGCGGAGATGCGATGGACGAGGCTCGTCGAGTTGCGCGGGACGGGATGGCGCGGCTGGGCCGTCACCCCTGGCTGATGATGGGCGAGTCGGTGAACCTCCCTGAGGGCACCGATCGTTCGCTGGCCACCGCACGGTACGACGAACTCGCGGCACGCGCCCGCACGGACTATGTCCAGCCCGCGGTCTTGAGCGCGATGGCGGCCTGCATCGGCCGCATGGACGAGTCGGCGCACTGGCTTGCCCGCGCCGTGGAGATCCGGGATTCGCTGATCCTCGCGTTGATGGCGCAGTTCAAGGACCTGCGCCCGACCATTCGCCGGCCTGATATCCAGGAACTGTTGCAGCGCATCAACTGGATCCCGCCCGAGCCGCACTGACCCGCATCACCTCGCCGGTGTCACAACCCCGTACAGTTCGATTGTTCAACGCTGCGCGTGCGCCACGCATCCGGAAGGTCATCGGCCCTTTCCTTGCGCTGTCTCCCATGACTCATCCTGCAGGCCAAGGAGTGATTCATGGCGGGCGCGCGCAAGCTCCAGTGGAGCACCACGTTCAAGGGCGTCGCTACCCTCCTGTCGGCGACCGCCGCGACCGTTTCCATCGCCTCCTTCGTGGCAGGTCGCCAGAGCGCGCCCGACAGCACCGAGGTGGCCGGGCTGGCCGCCGTCGAAGTCAGCCGGATCGACCTCTCGCCCGCCGCCGACACCGCCTACTCGCTGGGTGACACCCTCCACATCACCACCCTGGCCGCCGACGCGCACGGGCAGGCCCTCCGCGCCGCGGCCGTGCACTGGTCGGTGGACGATCCCGCGGTGGCGCAGGTGGACAGCGCAGGCCAGGTCGTGGCCCGCGGCCCCGGCATGACCGCGGTGACCGTGGCCATCGGCGGCCGGGCGGGGCGCGCGCGCATCTGGGTGCTGCCGCGGCTCACCGCGCTCGACATCGAGGGCGACAGCGTCATCCGGGTCCCGGAAGGCGCGTCCCTCACCCTGCGCGCCGCGGGCAGCGACGCGCGGGGCAACCGGATCGATCCCACCGGACTCGCCTGGAATGCGGGCGACGCGGCCGTCGCCACCATCGACAGCACGGGAGCGCTGCGCGCCGTCGCCCCCGGCATGACCACGGTCACCGCCGCTGCCGGCGGCCTCGCCGCCGAGCGCCGCGTGGATGTGGTGCCGGTGCCAACGTCCATCACCCTCACCGCCGGCGGCGACCAGCGGGCCGCCGTGGGGCAGCGGCTGCCCGGTGCCGTCGCGATCCAGGTCGTGTCGCGGAGCGGCCGCCCCGTCCCGAACGTCACCGTGCGCTTCGACGCATCGGCGAGCATGGGACGTGTCGAGCCCGACAGCACTACCACCGACGCCCGTGGGGTCGCGGAGTCCCGCTGGACCTTGGGCCCCTTCCCTGGCCGCCAGCGGCTGGCCGTCGAAGTCGCCGGCATCGACAGCGCGCTGGGGGTGACCGCCGAGGCGGACCCCACGCTGAAGAACACCCATGTCGCCCTCGTGACGGACAGTTTGGTCGGGGAGGTGGGGAGCGCGCTGGCCGCACCGGTGACGGTGCGGGTCACCGACAGCGCCGGCCTCGCGCTCGCCGACGTGCCGGTGGCGTGGACCGCACTCGGCGGCGGCGCCTTTTCCCTGGCGGACACCCGGACGGACAGCCTCGGCGAGGCGCGCGCCCACTGGCGACTCGGCACGAAGGCCGGCCGCCAGCAGGCCAAGGTGCAGCTCGGCAATCCGCGCACCCTCCCGCCCTTCGCCTTCTCGGCGACGGCGGTGCCGGGAGCGGTGGCATCCCTCGTGGTCGTGAGTGGTGATGCACAGCGCGCGACGGTGGGTGCCGCGCTGGCGCATGCCATCGTGGTGCGCGTCGCGGACAGCCTGGGCAATCCAGTGGGGGGCGTGCCGATCCGCATCAAGGCGCAGACCGGGAAGGCGGACTCGGCGGTGACGACCGGGAAGGACGGACTGGCGAGCGTAAGGTGGACTCTGGGTACCGCGGCGGGGCCGGTGCGCCTCGTGGCCCGGCTCGAGTCGCCGGCTGACAGCGCGGTGGTGACGGTAACGGCCCAGCCAGGCGCCCCGAAGACGATCTACTTCGCAGCGGCGCCCGCCAGCGGGACGGCCGGCCGGACATTGCCGAGGATGGTGCAGGTCATCATCAGGGACCGCTATGGCAATCCGGTGCCCAAGGTGCCGGTGCGCTTCTCGGTGGCCGCCGGCAAGACCATGCCGGTGCAGGCCACGACCGACGTGTCCGGCCGTGCCTCGACCGCCTGGACGCTGGGCCCGAAGCGCGGGAAGCAGACGCTCACCGCGGCGGTCAAGGCACCGGCCCTGCGCGCCACGCACACGGTCGAGGCGGCGCCGGCCAAGAAGAACTGATCCCCGCCTACTTCAACCCCGCCAGGATCCCCTCGATCCGCTGCTTCTGCACCGGGTCCGTGGTCATCGCCAGCGCCTTCCGGTAGTTCGTCACCGCCTTGGCCTTGTCGCCAGTCGCTGCGTACGCCTCGCCCAGGCTGTCCCAGACGTTCCAGCTGTCGGGGTGTTCCTTCGTGTTGCGGATGAAGATGGCGAGCGCCTCGCTGTTCCGCTTCTGATTCAGCAACTGATAACCGTAGGCATTGAGCTGCGCCTCGTTGGCGCTGGCCAGATGCGCCTGCCGGAGGGAATCGGCCTGCGCGGTCTTGCCGCGGCGCTGCAGGATGGCGGCCTTGAGGTTGAAGCTCGCGAACGTGGGCGCGAGCGCCACCGCGGTGTCGGCCCAGATCTCGGCCTGGTCGATATTGGTGGTGTTGTTCAGCGCCCAGGCGCCGGCCTGTTCCCACGCCGTGCCCCAGAAGCGCGGCAGGTTGCGGAGCTGCGCGGCCAGGCTGTCGAGCACCACCACGTCGGTGTTGATGGCAATCGGGAAGCTCACCGCCAGCTTTTCCCAGCGGAGCATCAGCGTCACGGATCCCTGCTGCGGGTCTTCGAAGGTGTAGGCCAGCCGCTCCGTGTACTCGGCGGGCGTCGGTGTCACCACGAACCGGACGGCGTCTTCAGTGGGCGTGTAGCTGAACGCGCCCCAGGCGTTCGCCTGGCGGCTGAGAATGATGGTCCACCGTTCGCGGCCGGGAATCATGAACACGCCGTAGCGTCCGGCCGGCAGCGTGGCGCCACCCACCGTGAACGGCGAGGTCGAGGTGAGGAGGGTGTTCTCGTTGGCGCCGGCCCGCCACACGGTGTCGTAGGGCACCAGTCCACCCCACACCACCCGCTTGTTCACGCCCGGCCGGTGATAGTCCACCGCCAGCGTGGTGAGGCCCACTACCTGGCTCACGGTAGCGTGCGGACTCGGCCAGGGGAGCTCGAGGCGGTAGTTCTGGGCGTGGAGAAGGGAGGGAACGGACAGGAGCAACGAGAGGGCAACGACACGACGACGCATCAACGACTCCGGGCGGAGGGGATATCCGCCCTACGCAAGACGGGCGGTGAGGTTCCACCGCCCGAGGCCCGATCGTCACTCCGGCGAAAGCCGGGGTCCAGATTCCGGCCTTCTGCCTGGCCTAACTGCCTTTCCGTATCCGCTCGAACCGCGGGTTCCCCCTGAGCGACCGAAACGTCGGATCGATGCCGAGCCAGCCGCGAGTCAGGACATAGGGCTGCGGCAACAGCGCCTCGATCTGGTCCATGGCCAGGTCCGGTTCACCGGTCGCCAGGTAGGTCCGGATCAGCAGGAGTGTGGCGTAGTGGAGGCTTCCCGCCCCACCGGGCGCCGCCAGCTCCACCGCCTGCTTTGCCTCGGCCATGGCCTCGGCCTTCTTGCCGGTGTACGCCAGCATCAGGGCGTGGAGTCCGTGCGTCTGTCCATCCCTGGGAGACGCGGCCACCTGCACCGCGGTCGCCGGCAGCGCCGAATCCGCATAGGCCCGGGCCGCCGCCACGTTCCCCTGTTGCCAGTGCGCGATCGCCATCGTCTGGCCCCACCAGGCCCGGTCGTTGTCGAAGGCAGCGGGGGTCAACCGGAAGAGCAACTGTCGTTCCGGTTCCTCGAGTGCCCAGGACACCTCCTGGTATCCCCCGAAGAACGCCGCCACGGCGGGTGCCGGGTTGCCCCGGTCGATCGCGGCGCGAATCACCTCGTGCGCGCCCTTCAGGTCGCCCTGACCGAGGTATCCCATCGCCTGCCATTCGACGATGTTGATGTCACCTGGCACGAGTGCGATTGCGGCCTGCCCGACATCGCGGGCCTCCTGGTATCGACGCTGAAGGATGTAGTTCTGCTGGAGGGCAACAAGGGTGCTCGCGGAACGCGGGTCGATTTCCCGGGCGCGCTCGAGCTTGAGGGTCGCTGATTCCAGACGGCCTTCGCGGGAGTCCACCCCGGCGGCGATCGCCAGGATATCCGCGTCGTTCGGCGCCACCCGAAGCGCACGCTCGATGGCCGCGGTGGCCTTCGCCTGGTCGGGCTCAACCGCCCCGTAGTAGCGGGCCGCCGCGGCGTAGCCCTCCGGCCCGTTCGGATCGAGCGCGATGGCCCGCTCCATCGCCTCCTTGGCGCGAGCCGCCACGACCGGATCCCGGCTGCCATTGGTGTAGACGGCGGTGAGGGCCCTCGACAGCTCCGCCCACGCGTCCACGAAGGTGGAATCGAGCGCCACCGCCTGCTCGAAGTAACTGGCGGAAAGTCGCTTGGTACCGGCGTCCACACTGGTGAGCGCCTTCCCCTTGAGGTAGAGGTCGTACGCCGCCACGTTCGCCGTCGGACTTTCGGCGAGCTGACGCTGCTCCTGCGACCCCAGTTGGGCACCCAGCGCGCTCGCCACCCGGGTGGCGATCTGGGACTGTACCTCAAAGAGATCGGTCACGTCGGTGTCGAAGCTCTGCTGCCAGGTCGTGGCGCCGGTGCGGCCATCAACCAGCTCAGGTACCACCTGCACCCGTCGCGTGCCTCCCGCCGAACCCGCCCAGCGGACCTTCCCGACCAGCAGGTAATCGGCGCCCAGCTCCTTCGCGATCTCCTGCGGAGACTTGGTCGAACTCCGGTATTGTCCGGCGCTGCTCGACGCGATCACGGTGATGCCGTTCACGCGTGCCAGCTTGCCGCGGACCTCGTCGCCGATGCCGTCGGCAAAGTAGGCGTCGTCCGCAGTGCCCTGGTTCTCGAAGGGGAGGATCGCCAGGCGGTTCCCGCCGGCGTGGGCGGCCGTGGCCGGGCCCGAGAGCGCGAGCGCCGTCGCCACGGTGGACCAGAGGACCAGCGAGAGCACGCCGCCCAGCGTGGCGTAGCGCCAGGTGAAGAACCGGCCGAATCCCGGCGTGGAGGCGCCCTCACGGCGGCGCGCCTCCATCTTGCCGGTCACCACGAGTACGAGTGCCCCGATCGCCAGCAGGCCGATGGCAAATCCGATGGTCCAGCGCGGCAGGTTCCACTGCCGGATGATGGCCGAGACCAGCGCCAGCATCCCCATGCAGCCCAGCGCGAAGAGTCCCCAAACCTGCATCGTGGTGGGGCCCGCGGGCACCGCGTATTCGCTGGTGCCGCTGTGCACTCCTACGAGCGCCCGGTCCAGCGCGCCGACCATGTCCTGCGCGTTGGAATAGCGGTCGGCGGGGCTCTTGGCCAGCGCCTTCATGATGGCGCTGTCCACCGACGCCGAGAGGCCGGTCCGGGAATTGGTCAGCGAGCGCGGCGCCTCGGTCAGGCTTCGCGTGATGATGGCCCGCGCGGTGGGGCCGGTGAAGGGCGGCTCGCCGGCCACCATCTCGTACATCACCGCGCCCAGCGCGTAGATGTCCGCCCGGCCGTCCACTTCACGCTCGCCGGTCGCCTGTTCCGGCGCCATGTACTGCGGCGTGCCGACCGCGAGCCCCGTCTTGGTGAGCACCTCGCCCTCCTCGCCCAGCGCTCGCGCGATGCCGAAATCCGCCACCAGCGCATGCCCCGACTGCAGGAGGATGTTGCCGGGCTTGATGTCGCGGTGGATGATGCCGCGGGTGTGCGCGTACGCCAGCGCCTCGGCCACTTCCCTCCCCAGCCGCATCGCATCGTTGACCGAGAGCTGCCCTTCCTTCGCCAGCCGCTCGCGGAGTGTTTCTCCTTCGACGTAGGGCATGACGTAATACAGGAGCCCGTCGGCCTCGCCGGAGTCGTGCATCGGCAGGATGTGCGGATGGTTGAGCGCGGCGGCCACCTGCACCTCGCGCAGGAAGCGATCGGCGCCGAGGGTGGCGGCCAGCTCGGGCCGCATCACCTTGACCGCCACCTTGCGGTTGTGCTTCAGGTCGTGGGCCAGGTACACCGTGGCCATCCCGCCCTCGCCCAGCACCCGCTCCACCTGGTAGCGGCCGGCCAGAGCCCGCTTCACCTGCGCCACCTCTACCACACCGGTGGATGCCGTACGCGGCGGCACGCCGGGATCGGTGGGGGTGGCCACGCCGCAACGGAGGCAGAACTGGGCCTCTTCAGGCAACGGCGTATGACAAGCAGGACAGGCGCGGGCAGCGGTGGTCATCGGTGCTCGGTGACGGGGCGAGGGGTGGGGGGCAACAATGGAATAATGCGCCGATTGGGGGCGGACGCAAGCAGTGACCGCCGCGGAAGTTGCGCCCTCGACTGCTGGCGCCTCATGACGGCCCGCCGTACCTTGAGCGCGTCCATCATCCACGGTCGCCATGCCCCCTCGCCCCACAACCGTCGCCGTCGCGCTGGCACTGCTGGCTGTCTCGCCGCTGGCCGCGCAGGAACTTCCCGCCGGCCAGCCGGCGCAACTCGGATTCTCCACGGACGGGCTGGCGCGGATCGACTCGCTCATCCGCTCCTACGTGGACCAGGAGAAGTCGCCTGGCGTGGTGGCGGTGGTGGCCCGACGCGGACAGGTCGTCTGGAGCGGCGCCTACGGGTTCGCCGACCGCGAGGCGGCACGGCGCATGACGCCGGATGCCCTCTTCCGCATCGCGTCCGAGAGCAAGCCGGTCACCAGCGTGGCGGCCATGATGCTGGTGGAAGACGGCCGGCTCGGCCTCGACGAACCCATTTCCCGTTACATCCCGAGCTTCGCCTCGGCGCGCGTGGCCGTGGGCACCGACACCGGCCGCATTTTGGCGCCGGCTCATCGCGCCGTTACCGTCCGCCAACTCCTCACCCAGACCGCCGGGCTCTCCTACGGCTATGACTCGCTCCTCCGCGCGGACTATCAGGCCGCGGGCCTCGGACCGGCTGCGGGGTACGGCTGGTACCTGGCGGACAAGCCGGAGTCCATCTGCGTCACGATGGATCGCCTGGGCACGCTGCCGCTGGCGGCGCAGCCGGGCGAGGCATGGGTGTACGGATACGCTACTGACGTATTGGGGTGCGTCGTCGAGCGGGCGTCCGGCATGCCGCTCGATCAGTTCCTCTGGCAGCGGATCTTTGCACCGCTCAGGATGCGCGGCACCTGGTTCTTTCCGCCGGACTCGATGCGCGGGCGGCTGACGGCGGTATATGCCGTGACCGCCGAGGGCGCACTGGTCCGCGCACCGGAGGGCGCCATGGGACAGGGAGACTATATCCAAGGGCCAAGGCAGGATTTCTCGGGAGGCGCGGGTCTGGTATCCACCGCCGCAGACTACGTCCGGTTCCTCCAGATGTTGCTCAATGGCGGACAACTCGACGGGGTGCGACTCCTCTCCCCCGCCACCGTGACCTTGATGACGACCGGACAGGTCGACTCACTCTACGACGTGGCGGGCATGGACTTCGGGTACGGGTTCGAGATCCTCGAGAACCCCGAGGCCGCAGAGTCTCCGGGTTCTCCCGGCCGATTCGCGTGGGCCGGGGCCTACGGGACCACGTTCTGGGTGGATCCGGCTCAAGAACTGGTGGGGGTGCTGATGCTCCAGGCCCTCCCCCGGCGCGGGCTCGATCTGGCAGGTAAGTTCCGGACGATGGTGTATGCCGCACTCCTCCCAACCACCAACACCACAGGACAATGACCATGCACCGGACAGCTCTTCTGGCCTCGATGCTGCTCCTCTCGGCAGGCGCCGCCCCCGCCGCCGCGCAGGACCGCAGCGTGGCCTGGCAAGTCGCCGCCGCCACCCTGCCCCTCCCGGACAGCATGCGGGCCGGCGCCGAGGTCCTGGGCTACAAGACCCCGGGTGGGCCCCTGGTGCAAATCCGGCCCGGCACCAACGAGATGATCTGCCTGACGGACGACCCGAGCGCCGAGGG
>CAZNDK010000042.1:0-22910 GCA_964571795.1 uncultured Gemmatimonadaceae bacterium
CCAGGACTCTCCTGATCCAGAGTCAGGCGTGTTGCCAGTTACACCACGGGGCAGAGTGTATGGAGCTGAGGGGGATCGAACCCCTGACCTCTGCAGTGCGATTGCAGCGCTCTCCCAGCTGAGCTACAGCCCCCAGCGAGCCGGGGTAAAGTAGCGGACCGGGGGGTGGGCGTCAACGCAAGCGGGTACGGCGGATGGTGCGGAAGTGGGCGGAATTGTGCGCGGAATTGCGTGTCGTCCGGCGGGATGGAAGCACGACGCACGGCGGGAGAGCGAGGGCCGGGGAAAACAAACCCCCGGCCCTCCTCCCGTCGATCAGTTCTTGTCCGCCAGCACGATGGCGCCGAACGGAGCGCCGCCGCCTGCGGCATCGAGCGCGACTCCGGTGCGAATCTGCCCCGCGGTAACCGCAAGGGTGCCGGTATCGAGCGCCACCGTCTTGGTGCCGGTCGGCGTGATCCGAACCTGGTAGCTGCCGGCAGGGACCTCGAGGTAGTCCGAGAACCCGCGGAAGGGCACGTTGGCCAGCGTCGAGGCAATGCCGGAGATATCTGCGCCCGGGGCCGTCACGTAGATGTCGACGTTCGGCGCGCTCGGCGCGCCGTGGACCAGGCGCACCTTCACGTTGCCCGCCGCCGGATTGGCGTAGTCGTCGGTCAAGACGAGCGGCTGGATGGTCGCCACCGGCCCGGTGGCCATGACGGTGTAATACATGCCCGAGGTCACCGCCACATCGGCGTCGATGACCGTCGTCGTGGTGCCGGTGGCGCGCACCTTGAAGTTCCGGGTGCCCGCCGGCACGGAGAGGTAGCCGGAGGCCGCCTGGTAGGCCACGTTGGTCAGGACCACGACGTTGTCCACCAGGACGTCCACGTTCGGGGCGTCAGGCGAGGCGTGGACCACCCGGACGTTCGCGGTCACTGGGGTCGGCGCCGTCGTATCGTCATCGCTGCAGGCGGTGCCGGCGATGCCGACCGTGAGGGCCAGAGCGAGCAGGTTGGTGAGCTGCATTGGTCGTTCCTCCAAGAATCCGCTGGGGTTGGTTGCCACGAGCCGACAGGTCGGCTTCGTGCTCGGGATACACCGACCGTTTGTATAGGTTCCAAACAACAAACCTTGAACAAACTGTTCGGCGAATCATCCCGCTGCCACCGGGGTATCCCCGTCATGCCCCCCAGGCCCCCAACCACCGACCACCGGATCCATACCGGCTCCCACACAAGGGCCGTTCCCGGGGAGTTCGTCCTCTACTGGATCCAGACCACCATGAGATCCCGGGAGAACCCCGCGCTCAACTTCGCCGCCGAGCGCGCCAACGACCTCGGGCTGCCGCTGGTCGTGTACCAGGGCGTACGGCCCGACTACCCCTGGGCGAGCGACCGATTCCATACCTTCATCCTTGAATCCGCAGCCGACATGGCCGCGGATTTCGCCGACCGGGGCATCCCGTACGGCTTCCACCTCGAGCGCCGGAGGCGCGAGGCGGGCGAGCCGCGGCCCGAATCACCGCTCGAGCAGCTGGCCGGTCGGGCCGCGTTCGTGGTCACCGACTACTTCCCCACCTTCATCGTCCCGCGACAGACCCGAAGGCTCCGCGAACGCATCGCCGCGCCGGTCGTGGCGGTGGATTCCTGCACCATCGTGCCGATGGCCTACATCAGCCGTGCCCACCCCACGGCGCGGGGTTTCCGGACCGAGGCGGTCGCCGCCCTGCCCCATTTCCTTCATCCCGTGGGCAACGTGGAGCCGAGCGTCCACCGCACCTTCGAGTTCCCGTTCGACTCCGCCATGACCCCCCGTGGCCACGTATCGGCGGCCGCGCTCGCCGCCTCCTGCGACATCGACCACTCGGTGAGCCCGTCACCCGTCATCCGAGGAGGCCAGCGAGCGGCACGGGCACGACTCATCGAATTCCTGGAAACCGGCCTCACCCGTTACCTCGAGGACCGGGGTGATCCCAACCGCCCCGAGGCGGTGAGCGGGCTGTCCCCCTACCTCCACTTCGGCAACATCAGCCCCCACGAGGTCCTGCTCCGCGTCCGCGACGTCGCCCCTCCAGTGCAGTACACCCGCTTCGAGGACGAGCTGCTCGTCTGGCGCGAGCTCGCCCACAACTTCTGTCACCACGACCCACGGCATCGCACGCTGGACGCGACACCCGCCTGGGCCCGGAAGGAACTCGACGATCATGCCGCCGACCCGCGGCCGGCGCTGTATTCGATGGAGGAACTGGAGCGGGGGGACACCGGCAGCGCGCTGTGGAACGCCGCTCAGCGCGCCTACGTGCGCGACGGCACCATGCACAACTACCTGCGCATGCTGTGGGGGAAGGCGATCCTGCACTGGAGCAGCGACGCCGCCGAGGCGCTCCGCACGATGGAGCACCTCAACAACAAGTACGCGCTGGATGGGAGGGACCCGAACAGTTACGCCGGATTCCAGTGGATCCTGGGGAAGTTCGACCGGCCGTTCTACCGGCGGCCGGTGTTCGGGACCGTGCGTTACATGTCGCTGGCGGCGGCGGGGAAGAAGTTCGACCTGCCGGCCTGGCTGGCGGGCGAGGCCGCCCGCGACCGGCCGGGTACCGTCAGCCCCGCGGAGGAAGCGCCGCGAGCTGCCGGTCGTGCAGGCGCGACCAGACGAGGAGCGAAGTCACGGCCCCGATGAGCGCCAGGAACATGTCCCACTGGGTGTCCCAGATGTCGCCCTGCGTGCCCAGGAAGGCAGTGGAGGAGGCGCCCGCGGCCAGCGCCGTCCACCACTCGATGAGCTCGTAGAAGGCGCTGAAGGCCAGGCAGAAGGCCACGCACACGAAGGGAAGCCACCGGCTCCCGCGCAGCGGCGAGGTGCGGACCAGGAGTTCCCGCGCCAGGATGGCCGGCACGAATCCCTGCGCGAAATGCCCGAGCCGGTCGTAGTGGTTCCTCGCGAGGCCGAGCAGGTCGCTCACCCAGAACCCCGCGGGCACCTCCGCGTACGTGTACTTCCCGCCCACCATCAGGATGCAGGCGTGCACCGCGAGGAGGGCGTAGAGCAGCGGCGTGAGCGGAAACTGCCGTCCGGTGGCAAGGAGGATCGGGAGCCCGATCAGGACCGGTGCCACTTCGAGGACCCACGTGAACCGGTCGTGCGGCGCCACCCCCGACCAGGCCAGGACCGCGAGCACGACCGCGAGAAGCGCCATCGGGAGGCGGTTCGATGTGCTGGTCATGCGGAGGCATCGGCGAAGGGGACGTCCACGGTGAGCCCGTCCCGGGCCACCGTGGTGGCGGGGAAGATGGCCTGCGCCTCCATCAACAGCTCCGGCGCCTCCCGGCTGTAGCGCGCCGAAATATGGGTCAGCACCAGCCGGCGCACCCCGGCGTCGCGCGCGATGCCGGCCGCCTCGGCGGCGGTGCTGTGGCCCGTCTGGACGGCCTTGTCGGCCTCCTCGGCGGAGAAGGTCGCCTCGTGCACGAGCAGGTCGGCACCGCGGGCGACCTCGGCGATCGCCGCGCTGGGCCGGGTGTCGCCGGAGATCACCACGGTGCGCCCCGCCCGCGGCGGGCCGACCAGGTCGGTCGGCCCGATCCGGCGGCCGTCCGGCAACTCGACGGTTTCCCCCCGGTGCAGCCGGCCCCAGAGCGGTCCCTCCGGCACACCCAGCTCGCGGACCCGCTCCCGCTGGAAGCGGCCCAGCCGCGTGTGCTCGACCAGCGCGTAGGCGATGGATGTTGCCCGGTGGTCCGCCTCAACGGCCACGAGGTCGTAGCCCGGCCGGGCCACCCGGTCTCCCGGGCTCAGCTCCTCGATCTCAACCGGAAATTTGTTGCGCTCGATCCCCACGGCGAGGGCGTGCTCCAGCACCTTCCGCGCGCCCCGGGGGCCGTAGAGCCGCAGGGGATCCACCCGGTCCTGTAGCCCCAGGGTGCGCACCAGCCCGGTCAGGCCAAGCAGGTGGTCGGCGTGAAAGTGGGTGAAGAAGATGTCGCGCAGGGAGAAGCTCACCCCATACCGCATCATCTGGCGCTGTGTCCCCTCGCCGCAATCGAACAGCAGCGTCTCGCCCTCGCGGGCCAGCGCGATGGCCGCGACGTTCCGCTCCAGTGAGGGGATGGCGGCGCCGGTGCCGAGGAAGGTGAGGGCGAGGGTCATGGCGGGGTTCAAGATAACCCCGGCGATGGGTCCCGGAAGCGGGCCCGTGGAACCTTTCGGGGGCGCGACGGGTTTCTACGGGACATCCCCATCCTGACCCGGAGCCCCCCATGGCCGTCGCTCGACTTCCCTGGTCCGAACCCACCTCCGAATGCCGATTCCAGTCGGCGGTGCGCGACATGCTCGAGCTCGTCGGCGAGGATCCCTCCCGCGACGGACTGGCCAAGACGCCGGAGCGGGTCGAGCGCGCCATGCGCTGGCTCACCCGCGGCTACGACATGGACGCCGCGGAGGTCATCGGCGACGCGCTGTTCGAGGAGGACCACCAGAACATGATCGTGGTGCGCGACATCGAGTTCTACTCGATGTGCGAGCATCACATGCTGCCCTTCTTCGGGAAGGCCCACGTGGCCTACATCCCGGACGGTCGCATCGTGGGGTTGTCGAAGGTGGCGCGGGTCGTGGAGGTGTTCGCGCGCCGGCTGCAGGTGCAGGAGCGGCTGACCGACCAGATCGCCGAGGCGCTGGAGGAGGCCCTGGCCCCGCGCGGAGTGGGCGTCGTGCTCGAGGCCTCGCACTTCTGCATGATGATGCGCGGGGTCGAGAAACAGGGATCCCGGACGCTCACCAGCGCGTTGCGCGGCGCGTTCCGGGACGATGCCAGCACGCGGGACGAATTCCTGCGGCTGGTGCAGCGCTAGCCGCGCCTAGAACATCTTCACCTGGACCGTGAGCTTGCCGGGCTTGGCCTGCACCGAGTCCAGCAGGGCCTGCATCGACTTGAGCGTGGCGTTGAGCTGGTCGTACAGCGCGGGGTTGGTGGCCACCTGGCCGAGGGTGCCCTTCCCCGCGTTGATGTTCGACACCAGCGTGTCCATGCGGGCGGTGGTGGCAGCCAGTCGCCGCGTCAGGTCGTTGAGCCCGGCCGTGGCGCTGTCCATGTGCTCGAGGCTCCGCACCAGCGCCGGGTTGGCGAGCGTCGAGTCGAGCCGCGTGCTCACCGACTGCAGCGACACCATCAGCTTCGTCATCTCCGCGGTCGGCCCGGTGCGGGTGTCGGCATAGACCGACATCAGGCGCTGCATGGCCTTCAGCGTCTCGTGAAGGTCGTCCGCGGTGCGCTGGTTCAGCAGCAACTGCGCGCCCGACATGACCGCCCTGGCCTGGTCGCCCAGGCTGCTCACCATCCCGCCCACGCCCGGTGCCATCCCCCCCTCGAGCACCTGCCCCGCGGGCAGCGGCAGGGAGTCGGTCCCCGGGTCGAGCACGATCTCGACGTCGCCCAGCACCCCGACCGCCTCGATGGTGGCCGCGGCGTCGGCATGCAGAGGTACGTTCTGGGTGAGCGCCAGGAGCACCCGCACACTGCCCACGCTGTCGAATACGATCTTGTCCACCTTGCCGACCTGCACGCCGGACACCTTGACGGGCGAGCTCGTCTTGAGGTTGCCGATGTCCTCGAACCGGACCGGCACCACGCTGTCGCGGCCGAAGCTCTTCCCGCCGAGCCACATGGTGCCGACGACGAAGACGGCGGCGCCCGCCAGCACAATGGCGCCGACCATGGCTTCCCGCTTGTAGTGCAGGTCCATAAGGCCTCAGGCCGCGAAAGGGTGTGATTCGAAGTCCCGCTCGAGGAACGCCTTGATCCGCGAGTCCGACGACGCGAGGAATTCCTGGGGCGTCCCCTGCAGCACGATCGAGCCGCCGCTGAGCAGCGCCACGCGGTCCGACACCCGGAAGGCGCCCCGGACATCGTGTGTCACCATCACGCTGGTGACGCCGATCGTGGCGGCGAGGTGCTTGACCAGGCTGTCGATGATGTCCGCGTTGACGGGGTCAAGCCCGGATGTGGGCTCATCGTACAGGAGGTACTTGGGGCGCCCGGCGATGGCGCGGGCGATGCCGACCCGCTTCCGCATGCCCCCCGACAGCTCCGCCGGGTACTTCTCGGCCACCTCCGGCGCGAGGTTCACCAGCTTGAGGCACTCCGGCACCCGAGATTCGCAGTAGGCCTTGTCCCGGTTGTGCTCGTCGTCGGTGATGCCCAGCCGGACGTTCTCGTAGACGTTCATCGAGTCGAAGAGGGCGCCGTTCTGGAACACGTACCCGATGGTGCTCCGAAGCGCGGCCAGCGCCTTGCGCGACAGGGTTCCCACGTTGAGCCCGTCCACCAGCACTGTCCCGGAGTCGGGGTGGATCAGCCCGATGATGTGCTTGAGGAGCACGCTCTTGCCGGTGCCGGAGGGGCCGAGCAGCGCCACGGTCTCCCCTTCACTAACCGAGAAGTTCACCCCGTTCAGGATGACTTGCTGGCCGAACCGCTTGTGCACGTCGCGGAGCTCGATCATGGATGCAGGAGCAGCTTGGCGAGAAGCGTGTCGAGAATCAGGATGGTGACGGACGTGGCCACCACGGCGGTGGTGGTGGCCTTGCCCACCCCCTCGGCGCCCTGCTGTGCGTTGAAGCCCATGTAGCAGGGGATCAGCGTGATGGCACCCGCGAAGAAGAACGCCTTGATAATGGAGTAGTACGCGTCGAAGGCCCGCCAGTAATACTGGGCGCCGTAGGTGAAGTCGGCGTTGCCGATCGGGAGGACCTGCTTGGCCGACCACCAGCCCGCCAGGACGCCGATGGCGTTGGCGAAGATGGTCAGCACCGGGATCATGACCAGCCCCGCCAGCACCCGCGGGATGATGAGGTGCGACATCGGCGAGCGGCCCAGGCTCTCCAGGGCGTCGATCTGCTCGGTGACGCGCATCGTGCCCAGTTCGGCGGCGTACCGGGCGCCGATGCGCCCCGCCAGCACCAGGGCCGTCAGCACCGGACCCAGCTCAAGCACGATGGACTCGACAACCAGCGTGCCGACCACGTAGTACGGCAGGTTGCCCTGGAACTGGTAGCCGGTCTGCAGGGCGGTCACGGCGCCGGCGAAGGACGATACCAGCAGCACGATGAACAGGCTGCCGGCGCCGATGTTGCGCGCCTCGTCCATCGTGCGCGGCAGCCAGATCCGCCATTCGCCGAGCGCGCGGAAGAGCTCCGCCACGAGCAGGCTGAAGCGACCCACATGGGCCAGGGAACCGATCACGGACCGGCCCACGGCGCGCGGAAGACGGAGGACGACGGCCTGTGCGCTCTGCATCGCTATTATCTTGCCCCCCCATGCCAGCGAAGTCCACCCCGAAGAACTCCAGGACATCCGCACTTGAATTCCGCCGCCGCCTCCTGCGGTGGTTTCGCCGGCACGGCCGGGACCTGCCCTGGCGCCGGACTCGCGATCCCTATGCGATCCTGGTGTCCGAAATCATGCTGCAGCAAACCCAGGTGTCCCGAGTCGAGGACTACTGGCCGCGCTTCCTCGCGCGGTTTCCCACGGTAGGGGCGCTGGCCCGGGCCAGGCCGGCAGCGGTGCGGGAGAGCTGGGAGGGGCTGGGGTACTATCGGCGCGCCCACAACCTGCACCGGCTGGCCAGGATGGTCACGGCGGACCAGGCGGGGGTGATTCCCTCGGAACCCGAAGCGCTCAGGCGGCTCCCGGGCATCGGGCGGTACACCGCCGGCGCAGTGGCGAGCTTCGCCTTCGAGCGCGCGGAACCTGCAGTGGACACCAATGTCGCGCGGGTGCTACGGCGCGCATTCCATCCGCGGGCCCGCGGCGCCGCCGGCGACCGGAAGCTGTGGGACGCGGCGGCGGCGCTCCACACCCGTCACGGCGCCTCCGCCTGGGCGGTGAACCAGGCGGTCATGGAGCTGGGGGCGCTGGTCTGTACCGCACGGATGGCGCGCTGCGGGGTCTGCCCGGTGCGGCAGGAGTGCAAGACCGGGCGGAAAGGACTGAAGACAAGGACTGAGGACTGAGGACAGTAGAAGACAGCCTGCCGCCTAGCCCTTCGCGATCTCCCCAACCATCCCGACCACCCGATCAACCTCATCCGGCGTGTTGTACACGTGCGTCGAGAGCCGCACGTAATCCAGGCCGTGTTCGGTTACGTGACGTACCCGCACCGGGCCCATCTTCCAGAGCCGCTGCACCACGTCCGTGCCCGCCACGCCGTCCACCTGGAACGACACCATCGCGCTTCGGACCTCGGGCGCCGAGGGCGACACCACCCGCACGCCGGGCTGCGCACGGAGGCCGGCGTCGAGCCGCGTCGCGAGCCCGCGGCTCCTCCGCTCGACCCGGTCGGTCCCGATGGCGTCGTGAAACGCCACCGCCGCCTGGAAGCCGATGAGCAGGCTCTCGTTCCGCGTCCCCACGTGATCGAAACGGTCGGCCTTCAGCGACAGGTCGTCCCAACCGCCGCTCGCGATGAGCGGCCAGAGCCGGTCGAGCCAAGCAGGGCTGACGTACAGGAAGCCCGAGCCCTTCGGGGCCAGGAGCCACTTGTGGGGGCTCGACGCGTAGAAGTCGCAGCCGAGGTCACCAATGTTGAGCGCCAGCATGCCGGGCGGGTGGGCACCGTCGATGACCGTGATGATGCCCCGCTCCCGCGCCCAGGCCGCGAGCCGCTGAACCGGCTGGATGGCCCCGGTGCTGAAGAAGACATGCGAGATGCTCATGACCCGGGTGCGCGGGCCCACCTGCGAGGTCCACGCCTCGAAGAGCGCGTCCTCGCTCGGCGCCGGCACCGGCGGCGGGAACTTCCGCAGCACGAGTTCGTGCCGGGCGGCGATGAGTTCCCAGCAGCAGAGGCCGCCGACATGCTCATGCGTGGTGAGCAGGATTTCGTCGCCCGGCTGGAGGTCGATGCCGCGGGCCACCGCGTTCATCCCCTCGGTGGTGTTCCGGGTAAAGGCGAGCGTTTCCGGAGGCGCGCCCACCAGCGAGGCCAGCTGGCTGCGGAGCGCGTGCACGTCCATCGGCACCTGGTGGAAGACCGTCTCGAAGGCGCGCATATGCGCTTCGATGGCCTCGAGCACCGGCTTGGGGAGCGCGCCCCAGGTGCCGGTGTTCATGAAGATGCCGTCGGTGATCAGGAACTGCCGCCGGACTTCCGCCCAATAGGCCTCGTCATCGGCCGGCGTGGGGAGCGGCGCGGCGGCGACCGCCCCGGCGCCGGCGCCAACCCGGGGCAGCCAGGCCGCCGCGGGAAAAAACGCCGCTGCACGGAGCAGGTCGCGCCGGCGCACTAGCGAAGCGGGAAGCTCGCGGCCAGCAGGGCGAGGAGCCCCAGCGTGCCCGAGACGATCGAGATGACGACGTGCCGCTGGCGGATGGCCTGGTACAGCGCGGCCGTGGGCCCCTCGGGCGACACGCGACCCAGCCGGGAAACCGTCGGCAGGCCGACGGCGAGCACGATCAGGGCGCCCAGGAGCCCGGCGCCCTGCATGACGAGCATCCAGACCGTGGGGGCGGGCCCGCTCATGGCGGAGCCGTACATCTGGAGCGACAGCATCACTCCGGACAGGATCATGAGCCCCGCTCCAGGGGCGATCAACACCTTGTGAACGGCCACCTGCCCGCGGGCGATCGCCGTGAGCGACGCACCAGGCTCCCGCTTGCCGACGATACCGTACACCATGGAGCCGAGCCCGGCGCCGAGCCACATCACCTGGCCGAGGTAGTGGAGAAAGAGCCACAGTCGCATGTCAGGTCGCTTCCGATAGGAGGTGAGCGTCGATGGGGCGGCGTCCGTCGAAGCCGCCATCCACTTCGTGCCAGTGCGTCACGCTGCTTTCGCCGCGTCGCCAGCAGAGGTACACCGGCCGGTCGTCCCGGAGGGACAGGAAGTCGACCAGTCCGCCGTCGAACCCCTTGAAGAGGCAGCCAATCTCGGCCAGCTCCTTCAGGCAGGCGTCGATCCGCACGGCGCGCCCTTCGGCGGCGGCGCGCGCGAGCGCGGCCGCGGCCGGCTCCACGCCATCTTCTCCGGGGTCGGTCGCGATCGCCAGTTCATAGCGCTCGATTTCCGCTCGCCAGGCAGCGTGCTCGGTGAGCAGGTCTTCCACGATCGGGCGCACCAGCGGGAGGGTGCGGTTGGCCTCGTCCACCGTGAAGAGGCGCGGCGTCTCAGGCATGCAGGCGGTACTCGGCGAGTGAGGAGCGTGTGGCCTCGTAGCCGGCCGTCTCGAACTGGAGGAACAGCTCGGCTGCGAACGTGGCACGGCGCGGGAGGGCCGGGCGGACGTGGATGAGCCGGCAGCGGCCCTGCGTCGCGTGCCAGCGGGCCACGGTGTCCTGCGCCTGCTGCGCCATCAGGATCCCCTCGCAGGCGTCGTGAGCCAGGAGGAGTCCCGGCGCACGGACGCGCTGCTTCGGTGCCGGCTCATCGAACCCGGGCCCCACGTCGACAGCGACCACGAGGTCGGCTTCGAAGCGCGCCGCGATGTCGAGCGGCAGGACCGCACGGAGCCCGCCGTCGACGAGCCGGCGCCCAGCCACCATCGCCGGCGGATAGTACACCGGGAGCGCCGTCGAGGCCGTCAGCGCATCGAGCAGCGGGACGTCGAGGCCGCCGTCGCCCAGGGTGAGCAGCTCGCGGCTGTCCACGTCGACGGCCGTGAGGGTGAGCGGCGAGGCGAGGTCGCCGAACCGGCGCTGCGGCACCAGGATGCCCAGCGTTTCGCGGAGCGGCTCTCCCCGAAGCAGCGAAGCGAACCAGAGCCCGGCGACCGGCGCGAATACGCGAGGCTGCGCCACCTGGCTCGCCTTGACCGCGCGGAACCGGTGCGAGAGTTCGTCGGCCGAAGCCCCCGATGCGGCGCCCGCGGCGATGACGCCGCCCATCGAGGTCCCGACATACCGGCCCGGGCGGAGCCCCGCCTCCTCGAGCGCCCGGAGCGCCCCGATCTGGGCCGCCGACTTCGCCCCTCCCCCGCCGAACACCGCGGTGACGCGCAGTGGCGTCATGGGCGGCGAACCGCTTCGCGGTGCTTGCGCGCCGCCTCGTACCGGGCTTGTTCCTCGGGGGTCTCCGGCCTGAGCCGGGGCACGCGCATCGGCTTCCCGTTCGCGTCGATGGCCACGAAGATGACGTGCGCGGTGTTGGTGTGGCGGCGCTCGCCGGTGCTCACCTTCTCGGAATACACCTCCACCGTGATGTCCATCGAGCTGTTGCCCACGTAGTCCACGGTGCCGGTACAGGTGACCAGCGCGCCAATCGGGATCGGTTCGCGGAAGTCGACCCGGTCGATGGAGGCGGTGACTACCGGCCCGCCGGCGTGGCGGATGGCCGCCACCGCCGCGGCCTGGTCCACCATCGACATCAGCTCGCCGCCGAAGAGGTTGCCGAGGACGTTCTGCATGTGCGGCATGATGAGCTTGGTCAGCTCGGACCGCGAGTACGACATCGGGCGCGACTCGGGGAGCATCTGCCAGGTCCTCAGTAGTCCACGGGGCGGAGGTAATACTCACCGATGGCGGTCTGGCTCAGCATGGCCACGGTGGGGAGGCGGCGCTTCCAATGGGTGCCGTCGAGCCGGCGGCGCGCCAGTTCCACTTCGGCGGCGGTGAACCCGAGGCCTTCGACCTGCGAGGGACGGTAGCCCGACAGCAGCCAGTGCAGGATCGTGTCGGCGTGCTGGTAGCTGATGCCGAAGTCGGCCTCGTCGGTCTGGCCGGCGATGAGGTCGGCACTGGCCGGCTTGTCCACGATCACCGCCGGCACGCCGACGTGGCGGGCCAGCGCCCACACCTGCGTCTTGAAGAGGTCGCCGATCGGATTGACCGGCGGTGAATCGTCGGCGTGCCAGGTGAAGTAGCCGAACAGCCGCTCAGTCTTGTTGCCGGTGCCGATCGGCAGGGCGCGCAACTTCGCGGACAGGTCGAAGAGCGTAATCATTCGCATCCGTGCCATGATGTTGCCCAGCGCGGCCGCGTCCGGCGGGCCGCCAATGGCCCCTGCGATGCCGTCCACGCCGGCGGAGATATCCACTGTCCGGCTGGGCAGCCCCAGCGCGTCGATGACCAGTTGCGCGTGGGCCAGGCTGTCGGGGCTGGACGTGCGGTACGGCATTCGCACCGCGGTGACATTGTCCTTTCCCAGCGCCTCCGCGGCCAGGTAGGCCACCAGCGCGCTGTCCACGCCGCCCGAGAGGCCAAGCACCACACCCTCGAATCCGCGCCGGCGCTGCACCTCGTCGCGGATGAACTCGACCAGCCAGCGGCGCGCAAGCTCGGGATTGATGGCGAGCGGATCGGTGGCCGGAGGCGGGATGTTGGCCTCGGGCCTGGCCCGGCCGGCGCCCCGCCCCTCCCAGGTGGACCCGGCGGCGGCCGCCCCAGGGGCCCGCCCGAGTTCGGCAAGCAGCCGCGGGAGCCGGCCCCGAAGGTCGGCCAGCAACGGCTGGTCGGCGCGCGTCCGCGTGATCTCCTCGAAATCGAGATCGACGCGCACCATGCCGGGCTCGAAGAGCGGCCCGCGGGCCAGGATGCGGCCCGACGGACCGGCCACCACCGAGCCGCCGGCAAACGCCTTCCCGCCCTCGAAGCCGACGAGCTGGGCCACGGCCATGTAGATCCCGTGCTCCGACGCGGCGTCGGCGGCCAGCCGCTCCCATCGCTCCAGGTTGGCCGGCGCGTCCGGACTGTCGAGCCCCCGCGCCGGCGTGGCGCTCACCACCAGGAGGACCTGGGCGCCGTCGAGCGCGGCGAGGGTCGGCATCAGCGAGTGCCAGGCGTCCTCGCACACCAGCATCGCGGCCCGGCCCCACGCGGTGTCGAAGGCGCGCACCTCGGCGCCGGCCTCGACGAACCGCTCCTCGTCGAACACCCCGTAGGTGGGCAGGAAGACCTTTCGGTGGACGTGCCGGATGAGCGGCGTCCCGGCTCCCAGAGAGAGGTAGAGACAGCTGTTGTAATGGCAGTTGCGCCAGAGTTCGTAGAACCCGACGGCGAGGTCGAGCGGCGGCGCCCCGGAGGCGCGGTGCGCGGCGGCGATGTCATCCGCCACCTGTTCGGCGGTGCGCGCCTGCTCGCGGACGCCACCCTCGAGGAAGTACCCGCTCAACGCCGTTTCCGGCAGCAGCAGCAGATCGGGCGGCTCCGGCAGCGCGCCGGCCTCGCGGAGGCACGCCTCGAGCTGCTTGAGGTTTTCGGCGTAGGCGCCCTTGCGGGGCCGAAATTGCACTATCGCGAGGCGGAGCATGCGGGTAATCTAAGGAGTCCGGGTAGGCAGGTAAGGTAGAGGACGTCCTGACGGCCTGTCGCGGGGAGAAAAGTCCGCCAAATGCCAGCCACAAACGACGCCCTGCTCGCCGCGCTCAGCGGCATCGCGAACGCCTGCTGTCCGCTGCCCGGGCTCGTCACCGGCGGCCAGCCGAGCGCCGATCAGTTTCGCGCAGCGCGCGAGGCGGGCGCGGTCACGGTCCTCGACATCCGCGACCCGATGGAACCGAGGCCGTTCGACGAGCCAGGCCTCGCCGCCCAGCTCGGACTCCGCTACGTCAACATCTCGGTCACGGGGGGCTCGCTCGATGACGCGACGATGGAACGGATCCTGGCGGTGCTGCGCGACCCGGCCGCGAAGCCGGTGTTCTTTCATTGCGGGAGCGGCAATCGGGTGGGCGGTGCGCTGATCCCCTATTTCATGCGGGACCACGGCATGGACGAGGACGACGCCGTGGCGCTGGCGATGCGCATCGGGCTCCGCGGGGCGGAGTTAATGGAATGGGGACTGGACTACGCCCGGCGCCACCCAGGCTGAGCGCGGCGCACTGAATCAGGGAAGCTCGCGGCCGCCGGAGCGGCCACCAGCGGGACGGGAACCGCTGGGGTTTTGGGGTGGCCGAGCATAGCCGCTGCTCGGCGTCTGCGGGCGCGGCGCGTCGGGATGGATGCCGGGCATGCTGGCCGGTTGGCTCCGCTGGGCTCCCTCACGCGCCTTCTGCTCCGCCAGCGCACGGCCTCGAATTTCGCCCTTGTAGCCCATGTAATACTCTTCCTGCGTCAGCGGCTGCGCCTGCAGGAACGAAGTGTACGCCACAGGATCCAGCGCGTAGAATCCCCAGCAGGGGTTGGCCGCCATTGCCCACCCGCACCGCTTGTACAGCGAACCGTTGCTGGCCCGCAAGACCGGAACACCGCCGATAGCCAGCAGCGACGTACCGTCGGTGGCGATGCCCATGTGGCGACAATAGCTCCCGTTCGACGCGGCGTGCAGGCAGCCCCACGCATCGGTGGGCCCGAAGCGCAGGGGGATTGGCTCTGACGCAACGGAGGACGGGTTGCCGGCCAGGACCGGCCCGTACGCCAGCAGCATGCTGCCAATGGCCTCGGCCTGCGCGGCTCGAGTCGTCAGGGATGACTGGGGAGTGGCGGCTTGGAGCAGGGCGAGCGATACAAGCGCGGCGGACATCATGGCGCGGCTCCCAGAAGGGCGTCCCGTAACATGGGGACCGGGCGCCGAACAGGCAAGCAAGAGGCCCCCGGGAAGGTTTCCAGGGGCCTCATGTTTCAGCGACCGCGTCGACCACCACCACCACCGCCACCGCCACCACCACCGCCTCCACGAGCTCCCCCTCCACCGCTCGGCGCGCCGCCGCTGGGCCGGGCGCCACCTCCGCCGCTCGGGTGGCCGCCGGACCCACCGCCTCGAGGTGCAGGCGAAGCCCCGGGTGACCGGCCCTGCGGTTGAGAATTCGAGGGTCCACCATCCGGCCGGGCCTGGCCTCCACCGCCACTCCGGCGCTGCGGCTCAGCGCCAAAGCTGCTCCGCCCGCCACCCTGGGTTGACTCGCTGCCCCGCGGACGAGCCGAGGCGGGCGGCAGGCGAGTGCCATCGGGACTCCATCCGCGCGCCCGGCTGGTGTTGCCCGGGCTCGACTCGGAACGTGCCCGCGGAGTCACGGCCCCCTGCCCCGAGGTCGAACGCCTGCCGCCGTTTCCTACGGTGGGCGACGAGGTGCCGGTGCTGCCTCCCACGGTGGGGCGGCGCGTGGAGCCGGTTGCTGAGCCGCCGGTGGACCGGCCCGAAGCGCCTCCTGGACGGCTCGATTCGACCGTGGGTGTCGAGGGGCGGGCGGCTGCCCGGCGGCCCGCGTCGGCGCGTCCGCTGATGGTGGCCGCGTCACTCACCGAGCGACCGAGAGCCGCACCGGACTCGCCCAGCCTGCGCCGATATCCACTCTGGGAGCCGGCCGCCTGGGTCCCGAACACGTCAGACCGCGGACGGTAAGGGTTGCCCGCCCTCGTGACCGTGCCACCGGGCTTGAAGGTGTACGGACGGTAGCCTGCGTAGCCGTAGCCGGGATAGCCGTAACCGGGGTGGCCGTAGCCGGGATAGTACCCACCGCCGTAGCCCGGGTAGTACGGGTAGTAGCCGCCGTAGCCATAGCCGGGATAGCCCCACCCGTAGGCCGGATAGCCCCAGCCATACGCCGGGTAGCCCCAGCCATAGGCCGGATACCAGGGGTTCCAGTACCATGGGTCGTAGCAGCAGCCCACACCGAAGCCGATGCCGATGCTCCAGCCCCCGGTGTAGTACGTGGGCCATGGCCAGCCGGATACACCGATGTAGGTGGTGGAGCCCGAGGAATAATCGGAGTAGCTGTAGACGATGTACCGGTCGATGGCGTAGTCGAAGTCCTGCGCGCTCAACTGAAGGACGAAATCCGTCAGCTGCGACTCGGGATCGTCGCTCGCGGTGTACTGATCGATGACGTTGTAGTCCCAGTGATCACCGCGCACGAAATCGGCGAAGCGGAAGGGCGACTTCGACCAGGCCGCGTAGACCATGCCACTGCCGCCCGCCTGATCGAGGTAGAACGATCCGCGGGAGTCGCGACCGACGAGCTTGTAGGTCTTCTTGCCGCGGATGAAGTTGTCGTCGCCGGGATCGAGCGGGAACAGGACGCGGATGCGGCCGTCCTGGTCGGCCTGGAGGATGAGGACGTACCCATCTGCCGCGGCCTGGAAGGTGGCCTTGGCATACTCGCCGCGGTTGTACTGCCCACCGTTGCTGAGCGACACGGTGATCGGCGGCGGGGGGCCGTCGGCAAGCGCCGAGGCGACCGCGATCGTTCCGAGAAGAGTGGCGAGCATGGAGCCTCCTGGCAGTACCGACGTGTCCGATTGTGGAATCTCCTGCGATCCCACCCTCTAACAGCGAGGGCCGTGCCAAGCTCTAAACCATTACATTACAATGACATACAGAATGGACGATTGCGCGATCCGTCCGTGGCGGGGGACGGTCCCTACCCCTCGCGTCCCCCGGCCCACCGGTGCCAGTACATCCGCAGTTCGGCAATCTTCCCTTCGGCCGTCTCGCAGAACATGGCTCCCCGCGCCTCGACCCATTCTCCGGTCCGGCGACGACGGAACGTCACCTTGTATTCGGTCGAGAACCAGGGACCGGCCGCGAAGATCTCACCGCTGGAAAAGGTGATCTCGGCCTGATGGACCGGGATGTCGCGCCAGTAGTGGAGGATCGCCTCCCGCCCCCTGCGCGGTTCGCTGAACGGCGTCTCGATGAACACCGCCTCATCGGCGAACACCGACATCAAGAGCGGCACGTCTCCCTTGGCCCAGCCCTTGCCGAAGGTGTCGACGAGCGTCCGGCCGAGTGCGCGCGTGTCAGCCCAGCCGCTTGCCGCCGGCGCTGCGGGGTCCGACATTGGGGTCATCTCCATGCGAACGAATCTACCACTCCCACGCGGGGGCTGCACCCTCGCCGGGCTCGCGTTGGCCCTTTACTCGGCGCCCGTCGCCGCGCAGGTGCGATGCGCCGATTCCGTGGGCGCCGCGCTCGAACTGGGCTGGCAGGCCTTTCGTCGCGACTCCATCGACGTGGCGGCAGCCAAGTTCGGCCCCGCCGCGAAGTGCGGATCCATTGGCGGCATGGTCGGGCTCGGGTTTGTCGAGCTGCGCCGCGGAAGGCTGGACGGCGCCGATTCGCTCTTCCAGGCCGCGCTCTCGCGCGACTCTGCGCTGGTCGATGCGTGGGAAGGCGTGGCCCGCGTGGCCTGGCGGCGCGGCGACGCACCGGGCACCGCGCGAGCGGCCGCGACCGCGCTCCGGCTGGCGCCCGACCGTGCGGACCTCCGCGCGCTTCTCGACATGGCGGCCCCCGACTGGAATCGAGCCCCGCTGGGGCCGCGTGCCCGGCCGGACACGCTGGCGCTCGTGGCCCGCACCGCCGGCGAAGGATTCGAAGTGCTCGATGCCCTCGGGCGGTGGACCCCGTTCTACATCCAGGGTGTCAACCTCGGCGTGGCCCTGCCGGGCCGGTTCCCCTCAGAGTTCCCCACCGATTCGGCCCGCTACGCGGGCTGGCTCGACACGCTGGCTTCCATGCATGCGAACGCACTCCGGCTGTACACCATCCTCCCGCCGGCGTTCTACCGGGCTCTCCGTGCCTGGAATCTTCAGCACCCGCGGAGCCCACTGTGGCTGGTGCATGGCGTCTGGACGGAACTCCCTCCCGGGCACGATTTTGACGACCCGGAGTGGAAGGCGGACTTCCGCGCTGAAATGCGGCGTGTGGTGGACCTGGTGCACGGCGCCGTGGAGCTGCCCCCGCGAGCGGGCCACGCCTCGGGCCGCTATGACGCCGACGTGTCGCGCTGGACGCTGGCATACATCATCGGGCGCGAGTGGGAACCGTTCGCGGTCAAGGCATTCGACTCCGTGCACCCCGGCCCCCGACCCTATGCCGGGCGCTTCCTCGCGGCTGACAGCGCGCCGGCCATGGATGTCTGGATGGCCGAGCAGTGCGACTACCTCCTGGCGTACGAGGCGGACCGATGGAACGCGCTCCGCCCGATCGCGTACACCAATTGGCCGACGCTCGACCCGCTGTTCCATCCCACGGAATCGGGGACCGCGGAAGAGCGGGAGTGGCGCCGGCGCGCCGGCCGACCCGTCTCCGGCGACAAGCTCGAGTACGAGAACGACGCGATCGGACTCGATCCAAACCTGGTCAGGCCGACCGCCCGAAACCCGGCGGGGTGGTTCGCGAGCTACCACGCCTACCCCTACTACCCGGATTTCCTGCTGTACGACCCCGGGTACCTGAAGGCGCGGTCCAGTGAAGGCCCGTCCGCGTACTTCGGGTACCTGAGCGACCTGCACCGGCATCATGCCGGCATGCCGTTCGTCATCTCGGAGTACGGCGTCCCCTCGAGCCGAGGCAATGCGCACCGCCAGCCGGAAGGCTGGGACCACGGGGGCCACGACGAGCGCGCGATGGCATCGATCGACGCACGGCTCACCCGCGAAATCCGCGAGAGCGGCGCGGCGGGTGCCGTCGTCTTTGCCTGGATGGATGAGTGGTTCAAGAAGAACTGGATCGTGATCGACTTCGAGCAGCCCGCCGACAGAAACCGCCTCTGGCTGAACGCCATGGATGCCGAGCAGAACTACGGCATCCTCGGCCAGTACGCCGGACGCGAGGCGACCCAGCCGGTGCTGGGCGGCGACCCCGCCCGCTGGCGTGCGCTCCCGGCGGTGGACTCCGGAGTCGGAGCGCTCCGCGTCCTCCGCGCCGGCAGTGATGAGGCGTACCTTTACCTGGCGATCGAGATTCCCCGCGGGCCCGTGGCGTGGGACTCGCTCAACCTCGCGATTGCGCTGGACACCTATCTGGCCGGGTCCGGCCAGCGATCGCTGCCCGACGGGCTGCTTCGAAGTGACCTCGGGTTCGAGTTTCTCATCACCCTCTCCAGCCCGAGCGTGGCCACGATTCGCATCCTGCCCTCCTACAATCCTTATGTCGGGGAGTCGGCCATCGTGGGCGGGGACGACTTCGGCCGATTCTACCGTCGGCCCGCGACCATCGGCGTGGAGACCGATGGCCGGTTCGAGCCCATGTTCGTCATCACGAACCGGGCGCGCTTTGGGAGGGACGGCACCTTCTTCCCGGCGCAGGGCTACGACCGCGGCACACTGCGCTTCGGTACGGCGGTCACGAGCAGCCTTGCCGACTGGTATGCGGATTCGAGCGCCGGCCTGATCGAACTCCGTCTTCCGTGGGGGCTGCTGAACGTGACCGACCCTTCCAGCCGGACGGTGCTCTTCGACCGACAGGGACAGGTTGGAGGGGAGTTCGGCACCGCCACGACCGACGGCTTCCGCTTCGGTGCGGTTCTCTACGCGCCCGGCAAGAGCCGGCGCATCGTGTCCGCGATTCCGGCGGCCGACGGGCGCACCTGGCGGTCGTCGTCGTTCCGCACGTGGACCTGGCCGACGTGGGAGGAGCCGACCTCCCACAGCCGCCTCAAGCCGGTGTACGATTCCCTCCAGGCGACGTGGCGCGGCCGGTGACGACTTACCCTCGATCTTCGTTTACCCCGGAGTCGGCGTGATTCCCTTCCTGAGGCGGGCCGCCGTCACGGCGGCGCTCGTGCTGTTCCCCGGCGCCGTGTCCGCACAGGTGGCGGACGCGGATGCCGCGTGGAACCAGGGCCGCTACGGCGCGGCGCGCGAGGCCTACCTGCGGGCCCTGACCGCCGACCCGGCGTCGGTCCGGGCGGCCTACCGACTCGGCGTGCTGGCCGCGTGGGACGGCAACCTCGATTCAGCGCTTACCTACCTGGCTCGCGCCAGGGCCGCGGATCCCGACGACCCCGATGTGCGCGCCATGGAGGCGCAGGTCCTGACCTGGGCAGGGCGGTACCCCCAGGCGCTGGTGCAGTGGGACAGCCTCATCGCGCTCCACCCCGAGCGGACCGACGGCCTGATCGGCAAGGCCCGCACCTTGGCGTGGGATGGGCGCTCGGCGGAGGCGGATTCGCTGTACGACGTGGTCCTCGCCCGCGACCCGACCAACGCGGACGCGCTCGACGGCAAGGCGCAATTGGCCTATTGGGACGGGAGGACGGATGAGGCCATCGCCGGATACGAGCGCGCCCTGTCGTATCGATCCGACGACGTAGCGGCCCGTGTCGGGCTCGCACAGGTCTACCGTGCCGCGGGGCGCCAGCTGGACGCGCTTGCGGAGGCGGACAGCGCGGTGGCGATCGCGCCGGGGAACGGCGAGGCGGAGTGGACCCGCATCGACATCGGCAGGACGACGCTGGCGGCGGCGGATGTTTCCCTGGGGTGGAGCGACGACTCCGACGACAACACCATGTGGTGGCAGGTGGTGGCAGCGGCGACGCCGCTCTCGAACCGGGTGCGGGGATTCGGCTCGGTCGGGTTCTACCAGGGCACCAGCGCGCCGTCCATCTCCGCGACTCGCGGCACCGCGGAGTTCGGGGCCACCTACGCGCAGGCCGCCTGGCAACTGACCGCGGCGGTCGGCGCGCAGGGCCTCTGGCCCGACGCAGGCGTCTCGCGCAGCGCCCTCACCGGGCGGCTCGGTGCCAGCTATCGTGTCCAGCCCTCGTTGGGAGTCGGCGTGAGCTACGCCCACTTTCCCTACGCGGAAACGGCGTACCTGATCGGCGCCGGCCTCGACATCGATGCCGTGGACGGCACGCTGGACGCCACGCTTGGGCGCGGCTGGTCGCTGGGCGCAGGAGGAGGCGCGGGCTGGTTCAGCGACGGCAACGTGCGCACCTCCTTCGTCATCGCCGCCACCAAGCAACTCCCGAGGCACTTCTTCGCTGGCGGGCTGGTCCGGATGGTGTGGTACGAGGAGCCAGGAGTCGGATACTTCTCGCCGGACCGGTTTGCCGTCGTCGAGGGCCGCGGCGGGTATGCCCGGGTGGGGCGTACCTGGGAGACCCGGCTCAGCGCCGGTGCCGGCGTCCAGCAGATCGGCCTGAGCGGCGAATGGCAGTTCGAGGGGCACCTGGAAGGGCGGGCGGCCTGGTGGTTCTCCCGGCGCAACCGGCTCGAGGCGTTCGCCGGCGTGAGCAACAGCGCCTTCATCTCTGCGACGGGGGCGTACCGCTGGGGCACCGCCGGCATCGGGATTCGACTCGGGTTGTGAGCGGCCGCCGGTGCGGCGCCGCGCCTCAGTCGGTCGGGCCGAAGGGATGCTCGAAGCTGAGGTAGAGAAGGAGGGCGTCGTCGCCCCTCTGCTGGACGTCGAGCGGGAAAGCGATGCCGGGCACGACCTGCACCGCGCCGAGGTTGAAAGCCCACCGAACGCCCGGGCTCAGCACGTAGACGGGCGCCTCCCCCGCAGTGCCGAGGAACAGCCCTTCCACCAGGAAGTTCATCCACGGCAGCGCCAGCCAGACGACACTGGCGCCTGCGTTCAGGACCGCCGCTTCCCCTCCGGCGCCGACCGTCCCCCCGAGATTCCAGTGCGACACCAGCGCGCCGCTCAGGACGGCGGTCACCGGCACATTCAACTGCATCGCATAGGGCGAACGCGCGGCGCTCCCAATGTCGGCGAAGAGGCTCAGGCGGGGTGACACGATCACGGCCGCGTCGGGGTTGCCCACCAGCTGGCGGCGGTAGTTCAGCGCGAAGGCACTGAATTCTCCGGCAGCGGTGTTGTCCACCAGCGTGACGCCCACGCTCAGCTGGTCGCGCACGCTCCCCAGCGGCCACTCGTCGGTGAAGCTCAGGGCCCAGACGGCGGTTCGGGTGTCGGAGAATGTGCCGATGTGCTGCACGACGTTTCGGTCCTGGTTGTACGCCTCCTCGATCAGGAAGCTGTTGTCCCGGATGGGTGTGGTCGCACCCTGCCCCTGCACGACCCCTGGAGCGCCGAGCAGCAGGAGCGCGCCCAGCGCGCGGGACGCGCTCAGAGCCACGAGCGGAAGGTCTCGATGAGCAGCCAGGCGTTGAGCGATCCGATGAGGATGGCCACGACCCAGGCGAGCACCTGCACCCACCGCGGACTCACGAAGGCCCCCATCTTCGCCTTGTCGCTGGTGAACATGACCAGCGGCACCACCGCGAACGACAATTGCATGCTGAGGATGACCTGGCTCAGGATCAGGAGCTGCCCGGTGCCACGCTCGCCGGCCACGGCGGTGACGATGACGGCGGGGATGATCGCGATCAGGCGGGTGATGAGCCGGCGCAGCCAGGCCGGCAGGCGAATATTGAGGAAGCCCTCCATCACGATCTGCCCGGCCAGGGTGCCGGTGATGGTCGAGTTCTGGCCCGAGGCCAGGAGCGCAATGGCAAACAAGACGCTCGCAAGGGTGGTGCCGAGCAGGGGCGTGAGCAGCTGATGGGCGTCGCCGATGTCCGCCACGTTCTGGTGCCCGGATTGGTGGAAGGTGGCCGCGGCGAGGATCAGGATGGCGGCGTTGATGAAGAACGCGAAGAAGAGCGCCAACGTGGAATCGATGGTGGCGAACTTGATCGCCTCCCGCTTCCCGGCCTCCGTCTTGCCGAAGTCCCGGGTCTGCACGATCGAGCTGTGCAGGTAGAGGTTGTGCGGCATCACGGTGGCGCCGAGGATGCCGATGGCGATGTACAGCTTTGCTGGATCAGTGACGATCTGCACTGAGGGAAGGAGCCCGCGCGCCACCTCGCCGAGCGCCGGCTGGGCCAGGAGCAGCTCGATGCCGAAGCAGGCGCCGATCGTGGCCACGAGGATGATGACGAACGCCTCCAGCCACCGGAAGCCGCGATGCTGCAGGAGGAGGATGAGCAGCACGTCGATCGCGGTGATGCACACGCCGTAGAGCAGCGGGATGCCGAACAGGAGGTTCAGCGCAATCGCCGAGCCGATGACTTCCGCCAAGTCGCACGCGGCGATCGCGATCTCGCATGCGATCCAGAGCGCGAAGCTGACCGGCGGCGAGTAGTGGTCACGGCAGGCCTGCGCCAGGTCGCGGCCGGTCGCGATGCCGAGCCGGAGAGCCAACGCCTGCAGGAGGATCGCCATCAGGTTGGACAGCAGAATGACGCTGAGCAGGGTGTAGCCGAACCGCGACCCGCCGGCGAGGTCGGTGGCCCAGTTGCCCGGGTCCATGTACCCGACGGC
>CAZNDK010000043.1:0-22548 GCA_964571795.1 uncultured Gemmatimonadaceae bacterium
GGGCAAGGAGGGGCGCGTTTCCCCCGCCGAGCACGACGACTCGCGGAGCAGGCCTGGGCGCGAACTCATGCATGGCGGAATCCACACGATGACGCACTTCCCGCGCCTGCACCAGGAGCCCCAACCGGGACACGGAGTCCGCGAGCGCACGTGCCGCGATCCGCTCTGGAGACCTCGGCTGAAAGCGGGGCCGATCGTCCGCGCTCTCGTGCACGGCCAGCCACGCCCCGGCAGCGATCGCCACGGCGGCCAGCGCTCCAGCAGCGCGCCTGCTTACCTCCATCGGCTCCCCCTGACTGCCAGCAAGAGGACGGCGGTGGACCAGGAGAGGGCCATTAGTATGTCGACGCCGGGCGTCGGGCTCCCCGGCAAGGCTGCCGATACAACATGGCTCCAGCGGGACAGCAGCGTGTCCACCGGGACACCCGCCGCGGCTTCCAGCCGCTGCTCGATCGTGGCACCGCTGTCCGCCATCAGTCGTCCGAAGGCGCCGGCCCCACCCGCCTCGAGGGCCAGCGACACCAACGCATGACGTCCGTACCCTCCCACAGGCGGACGCATGAGCTTGGGGGAGAGGATGGCACGGCACGCCTCGAGATCCCGCGCCTCGGCGCAACGATCACGCAGCCACGCCGAGCGACCCGAGATCTGCCACTCCATTCGAGCGGCGAGGCCGGGCCAGGCGTCCGTAGCGTACCATTCGGCGAGCGTGTCGGCCCCCAGCCGGAGCCCGAGCGAGATGGCGCACGCCGACGCATCTCCTTCGAGGCAGGCTCGATTCGATCGGGCCGGGATCCGTACGAGCTGGCTGCCGATGGTGACGAGCTCTTCCGAAGTGACGAGCCCCGTCGGGAACCCGCCCCGCAACCAGTCGTTGATCCGGGAATCCTGCCGACGCCAGATCACCTGGTGGAGCGGCCCCGCCAACCCACGCGCCAATTCGCGCCGGTCCATTGAACGGGGAGGCACGGTCTCGGGGCTCCCAAACTGCATCACCGGAAACGCGCCGGCGGCGGTCACTGCGGTACCGTAGACGGCGGCAAGGGTATCCCACGCCTCCGCGGCCGCCTCCTCGACGTAAGGCCGCAATGCCGCCGATGTCGCAATTCGAAGCTCCCCGACCTGGACCGTGTCGGTGGCGAAATACCGAAACCGAACGCTGTCGGCTCGGGCGGCCACCTGGCGCAACGAGTCCAGCCGCGTCTGCATCCCCCGGAGCATGGCGGCGGAGTCCTGAGCCCTGAGCACTCCCGCCCAGAGCGTCAGGACCCCGATCGTCGCGAGGAATCGCCTACACATCGATCAGCATCCAGCGGGCGCGGAAGATCGAGAGCGGGCTGTAAGGCCCGAGGAGCGCTTCGACCACCCTGGCGATCGGGTTCCATCCCAACGAGAGCAGCTCCGCGGCGACGGTCACGATGACCAGCGCGCAGCAAACGGCCACGATGAGCCTCGCCATGCGGGGAGTGAGCCCGCTGAGCGCGAACAGGATGGTGTACGCCGACAAGCCCGCGAGACAAAACCGCAGGGTGAGCGCGAACGGATACGCCTCGAGAAGTGCCGGAAGCGTGATCCGCATCGTGGCGAGGAGCGACCCCGCGAGGAGGAATGCCCCGATGACGAGAAGGAGCGCCAGCCCCGCGGCGTACCGGAGCCACAAATAACGGGAACGGGCCACCGGAAGCGTGAGCGCATAGACGTGTTTCGTTCGATGATCCGGCCACCACGCGCCCGCGGCCAGCGCGAGCGCCGCCGCGAGCGCGATGACGGGATACCCCGCGCTCCACCGCGCTGACGCGCCGAGCAGGTCCCACGCGGTCCATGGGTCGGACGTCCACGTGCCGCGGAGCGACAGGAGCGGCGCGGCGAACCCGACGCCCGCCAGCAGCACCACCGCCAGTCGGCTCTCGCGCCAAAGGCTCATCAGGACGGCTCGAAACATCAGGCATTCCTCCCGTCCGTCGTGCGCGCGGTGCGCAGCAGCTCCACGAACGCTTCCTCGAGATCGAGATCCACCACCTCGCGCAGCGGATTGTCCGCCGGGAACCAGGCCGACATTTCCGATTGCCACCCCCGCACCGTCCAGAGTTCTCCGCCCACCCCCGCCGGCTCGCGGGCCAGCACCGAGAACGGGGCGGAAACGACCGCCGCTCCGGCGCCGACCCGCAGGCGCTTCAGTCCCGACTTGAACTCCTGCATCGGCAACTCGGCCACCATCGTTCCCTGGTCGAGCACCCCGATCCAGTCGCAGAAGCGCTCCAGCTCATGCACCAGGTGACTCGAGATGAGTACGCTCGCCCCCGTTTCGCTCACATACTCGAGGATCGCGGAAAGCGCCTCGCGGCGGACGACGGGATCGAGCCCGTCGGTCGGTTCGTCCAGCACCAGGAGGTCGGGGCGCTGGGCAAGCGCCTGCAGGATCATCAGCTTGCCCATTTCTCCCTTCGACAGCCGCGAGAGGACCCGGTCGTGCGTCAATCCGAACCGCGCGAGGAGCCGGTCGGATGCCGCGTGATCGAATCGTGCATGGAACGCCGCGTGGAACCGGATCGACTCGGCTACGGTGAGGTCCGGGTACAGGTGCGGACGCTCCGGCACGTATCCGACGCGACTGAGGATGGAGACGATGTCGGCCGGTACCTGATCGCCGAACACCTTGATCGATCCGGAAGTCGGCCGCAGCAGCCCGAGCAGCAGACGAATCGTGGTGGTCTTGCCGGAACCGTTGGGCCCAAGGAACCCGTAGACGGCCCCACCCGGCACGGTCAGGTTCAGGTCGCGAAGCGCGAACCCCTCGACCCGGTACGACAGTCCGCGTACCTGGATGGCATCCGTCATGAGCGGGTCTCCCGGAGTGCGTTGCGAAGGGCGGTGAGCAGATCCTCGCCTGAGAGCCCGAGCCCGGCCGCGCGGGCCAGCATCTCGGCGGCCAGCCGGCTGCTCGCTGCCAACTGTTCCTCGGCACGCCTGGCTCGGCTTATTTCCCGGACGTAAGTGCCGGATCCCTGGCGAAGCTCGACCAGCCCCGCGGCCTCGAGCTCCCGATAGGCCTGCACGACCGTCCCCGGATTCAGCCGGAGCCGGACGGCGAGTTGCCGCACGGAGGGCAGCAACTCCCCGGGCGCGAGATCGCCGGCCGCGATGGCGGCCCGGAGCCGCTCCACGAGCTGGGCATAGAGAGGTGTCGGCAGTGCCGGATCGAGATGCTCGAACATTGGCCTAGTGTGTTGGTGTTGCCATACACTAAGTCACTGCCCGGGTTCCGTCAAGAGGCAGTCGACAGGGGGAGCCTCGAGGGTCACCTTCACGAAGTCTCCAAACCCCTTGCCCCCGAGCGGCATCTGACCTGCCAGTGAGCGACCCGATTCAGCGCGCCCAAGCGGGCGATCCGGACGCCTTCCGCGTCCTGTACGAGGGGCACGTGGGGCGCATCTACGCCCTCTGCCTCCGGCTTGCTGGGGACGCAGCGAAGGCGGAGGAACTGGTGCAGGACACCTTCGTCCGGGCCTGGGAAAAGCTCCCCTCGTTTCGCGGCGACAGCGCCTTCGGCACCTGGCTCTTCCGGATCGCGGTGAACGCGGCCCTCGCCGAACGCCGGGCCACCGGCCGCCGCGAGGCGCGGATCGGGCTCGCAGCAGACCCCGACGCCCTGCCTGCCGCCGGTCGCACGGCGGACCCCGGAGACCGGATGGACATGGAACAGGCGATCGCGGGACTGCCGCCGGGGGCCCGGGCGGTGTTCCTGCTTTATGATGTCGAGGGCTACCAGCACTCCGAGATCGCCGAGATGACCGGCATTGCGGAAGGCACCTCCAAAACCCAACTCTTTCGCGCCCGCCGGCTGCTGCGGGAGGCCTTGTCCCGATGACCTGCGAACAGTTCGATCTCCTGTTGGATGCCTACCTCGATCGCACCCTCGACGCCGAGCGACGGCGCGCCATGGACGACCACCTCAAGGGCTGCGCCGCCTGCCGGTCCGCGGTGGCCGAGATGCGGCTCGTGCTGGGTGAGGCGGCCGCCCTGCCGAAGAGCATCACGCCCCCGCGTAGTCTCTGGCCCGACATCTCGCGACGCCTGACCCCTCGCGGCAGTGCGCGCCCCTTTAGCGCAACGGCGTGGAGGCGCTGGGCGCCACTCGCGGCGGCCGCCGTCCTCCTCGTGACCGTCACCGCGGTGGTGACGTACCGCTTTTCCCGCACGGGCGCGCCCGGCGAGTCGCCCCTGACCTCGGTGCCGCCGCAAGTCGCGGCGTTCGCCGCCGACCGGGAGTACGTGCTGGCCGCCGAAGACCTCGAGCGGGTGCTGGCGGAGGGCCGGGACAAGCTCTCGCCCGCTACTGTGGCCGTGCTCGAGCGCAACCTTGCGCTGATCGACGCCGCGATCGCCGAGGCGCGCGCCGCGCTCGAAGCGGACCCGGCCAACGCCGACCTCCGCGCCCTGCTCTGGGGCGCCCATCGCCAGAAACTCGACCTGCTGGACCGGGCCACGCGCCTGACACGGAGCTGATCGATGCGACGCCACCTGTCCGTCCTCTTTCTCCTTGCCGCTTGCCTCACCGAGGTGGGGGCGGCCCAGGCGCCGATTCGCCGCGGCCGGGGCATCGCGCCCGACGCCGCAGTCCGGATCTCCAACCTCGCCGGAACCGTCCGGGTGACCGGGTGGGACCGGGACAGCGTTGACGTGACGGCCGTGGTGCCGAAAGGCGGCGGCGAGCTGTTGTTCGGCGGCGGAATGGGAGGCGTGAAGATGTACGTCAATCCGCCCGTCGGGGAGGCGGTCTTCCCGGGCACCCTGGTGGAGGTGCGGGTCCCGACGCGAGCCAGGGTCTGGGTGAAGACGGAGAGCGCGGAAATCCTCGTCTCCGGCCTCACTTCCTCCGCCGACCTGTCGAGCGTCAGCGGCCGGATCGTGGTGACGGGCAGCATTGCGCAGCTCTCTGCCGAATCGATGGACGGCGGGATCGACGCGAACGTGACCTCCGAGCTTGTTCGCCTCAAGACCGCCGGCGGGACGATCGTCCTGCGCGGCCAGGTGACCGACGCCTCGGTCAGCTCGGTGAGCGGCGCCGCCACGGCGCAGATCACGGGCCTCGAGCGGAGTCGAATGGAAACGGTGGGCGGCCACCTGACGTTCGAATCCGCGCTCCGGCCCGGCGGCAATTACACGATCGAGAGCCATTCGGGCGACATCAGCATCCGCCTCCCGGCCAACTTCGACGGCGCGCTCGACCTGACGGCGCTCGAGGGGCGAGTGATCAATCGGTTGACGAAGGGCCCCGTCCAGCCGAGGAATCACGGCAAGGGCGAGGGGCTGACCGCCTCCGGGGGCAACGCGTCCGCCGACCTCGTGGCCCGGACCTTCAAGGGCACGATCAGCCTGGAGCTCCAAACCAAACCGTAGGGGTCGGCATCGAAGGTGGCACGAGTTCCACACGCGACCCACCTTCGAGGAGGCACCGCCATGCCAACCCCACGGCTTCTCACCGCGCTCGTCCTGACCGCCGGCGCACTCGTCGGCACCGCCACCCCGGCGCACGCCGGCCCGCCCTGGATCTCGATCGAGCTGCCCGCCAACCCGCTCGACCGGACGACCAAGGGCGCCTTCCTGCTGGTGCACACCTTCCACCACGAGATCTCTCTCCGCCAGATGCTCTCGGGCCGCGCCGAAGGCCTCGTGAACGGGAAGCGCCAGACCATCGACCTCAGCTTCACCGACACCTCGCGAGACGACGTGCGCGCCTTGCGTCGTACCTGGCCGTCGGAAGGTGTGTGGGTGCTGGTCCTCACGACGGGGGGTGCCGACCACGGTGCCACCGCGCTGGTCGGCATCGGCGCGGACGGCAAGGTCCACTCCGTCGAGGTCCCGTCGAGGGTCCAGGGCGACTGGACGATCCCCCAGGCGGTGACGCCGGCAGACATCAACGCGATGCTGGGCAAGATGGCCGCGGCTGATACCGGCAGCGACCGTCCGCACGGCCTGGCGCTCGCCCTCAGCGGGCTCCTGATCCTCCCGGCAGGGCTGGCGCTCTTCCGCCGCGTCGGCTGAGGCCGTTCCCTTCCCCGGCGCCGCCTTCCGCTCGGAAGTCGGCGCCGTGGCGTATCCTGCCGCTTGACGCGCCCGCCTGCGGACTGAACATTGTCCCATCCCCCTGCACCGACCGCCGTACCGAAGCACTTCTCTTCTTCGTCGAGGCGTCTTGGACGACCCACTGCTGGAGCGGTTGCGGCGCGCCCTTGCACCCGAGTTCGTGGTCGAGCGCCGGGTCGCCGCCGGGGGAATGGGGATCGTGTACCGCGCGCAGGAAGCGGGACTGGACCGCCCGGTGGCCATCAAGGTGCTCCGCCCGGAGCTCGCCACCGCCGTCGCCCGGGAACGCTTCCTCCGCGAGGCCCGCCTGCTCGCCCGCCTGCAGCATTCGAACATCGTGCCGATCCACCGGGCCGAGGAACGCGGCGGCCTCTCCTATTACGTGATGGACTTCATCGAAGGGCAGACCCTCGCGGACCGGCTGGCGGCCGGACCGTTGCCCGTCGACAAGGTCCTCCGCCTCGCGCGCGACCTGGTGGAGGCGCTCTCCGCGGCGCACGCCGCCGGGATCATCCACCGCGACGTCAAGCCCCAGAACATCTTCTTCATCGGGCATCGCGCGCTCCTCGGTGATTTCGGCATCGCTCACGACGCCACCAGCGATTCGCTCGAGCTCACCGAGGAAGGTGCGCTGATCGGGACCCGGGCCTACATGGCCCCGGAACAACTGCGCGGCGAGCCGGTGACCGAACGATCGGACCAGTACTCGGCGGCGGCCGTCCTCTACGAGGCGGCGTCGGGCCGGCGCTGGAAGGCGCTCGATGCGCCGGCCGCGGCCGACTGGCGCGGCGTGCCGAGGCCAATGGTCCGACTCCTCCGGCGGGGGCTCGCCGTGGATCCGTCGAAGCGGTGGAGCTCGATGCGGGAGGCGCGCCGGGTGTTCGACCGCGCGCGCTTCCGCCGCGAGCGGCTCCTGACGGCGGCCGGCGTGGTCACGGCCGCCGCGGTCCTGATCAAGCTGGCGTTCGACTTCGTCCCTACGGCGGGCCAACCCAGCGACCATCGGGACCTGGCGGTGCTTCCGTTCACCGTCGTGGGCGAATCCTCCGATCAACAGGGCCGCTGGGTTGCGGAGTACACCCACATCAATCTCCAATACTTTCCCGACCTGTCCCGCGTCGCCTTCCTCAGCACCGCCGCCTGGCGCGATTCCTTTCCGGACGAGGATCCCGCCGCAGTCATGCGGGCCCGCGACGTCGACCAGGTGGTGTCGGGACGGGTCGAACGACGGGGCGACGAGCTTCGCTTGGTCCTGTTGCTGACCGATTCCACCGGTAGCCGCCCGCTCCGGACGATCCGGCTGTCCGGAGCGGACGCCGAGCCCCTCGCCCTCGGCGATTCCGCCGCATTCCTCATCGGAACCACACTCGGGCGCCGCCCCGGCACCGACCTGAAGAACCTCGCCAGCCGCAGCCTGGAGGCGGTCGGCTTGTTCCTCCAGGGCGAGGCGCTCTTCGACCGTGACGCCTGGCACTTCGCCGCCGACCGGTACGCGAAGGCCGTCGCAGTCGACAGTACCTTCGTACTTGCCAGGTGGCGGCTGCTTGTCGCGAGGCTCTGGGCGCGGGAGAGTTCCTGGCAGGAGGCAGCAGACCTCGCCCGGTGCTGCGCCGACCAGCTGCCGCCGCTCGAATCCGGGCTCGTGCGCGCCATGAGCGACCTCAACCTTCCGCGCCGCTTCCGCGCGTTCGACTCCCTCACCGCACAGTTCGGGACGAGCGGTTCGCTGCCGCTGCTCTTCGCCAGCGACCTGTTTCACCGCGGCCCGCTGGTCAGGCGGGGCCTCCCGGCCTCCCTCGACATGTTCGAGGAGGCAATCGATTTCAGTCCCGGCGGCACGCCGGCGCCCGCGTACGACCATCTGGTGTGGGGAAAGTCCCGGCTCGGGGACCGGGACGCCGCCCACCGGTGGCTGGTGGCGCGGACGAAGCTCGGTACGCGCGTCGAGGGCGAGCCGCCGATCGTCGACTTCCTGAAGCTCGGTTACGACCTCCGCTGGGTGCCGTGGAGAGCCAGGCTCAAGCTCTGGCTCCTCGCGAGATTCTCCTCGGAAGGCGACATCGGTCAGCTCGGCAGGTTCTTCCGCTTCAGCGCCGCGTGGGACCTTCCCGAGGGTCAGGACGCGGTCGGCAGGATCATCGCGTCGCGGTCGCAGCCGGCGGACCGGGCGAGCGGCCTCGAGGCCCAGGGGCTCGCGCAACTCACGTGGGGCCGCGTGGCCCCCGGGCTGGCGCTCATCGACTCCGCCGCCGCGCTGTTCGCGACCCCGGAGGCGGATTTGCAGCGGCATCAGTGGCGGCTCCTGCTCCCCCTGCTGGGGGCCGGACGCGCCAGTGTGGCCGAGGAGGCCTCCGCACGCCGGTGGCTGCGCACCGAGGCACTGGGCACGCGGATCGCGGCGCGGGCGCGCTGGACGCTCGCACTCGACGCCATACAGCAGGGCGACACGGCGGCGGCAGCGGCGATCATCCAGGCCCTGGAACCGCTTGGAGCAAGCGACCCGGCCGCTGCGCCGCTCGCTCGGCTCGCGGGTGCCATGCTGCTCGGGCGCGTGGACCCGCGCCGCGCCCTCGCCGCGACGGAGGTGTTGCTCGACTTCGACTCGCCGGCACCCGGACAGGACATCTTCACCAGGAGCCTGTTGCATCTCTCGCGCGCCCGGTGGCTGGAGGCGCTCGGCAGGCGCGAAGACGCCGGCCGCGAGATTCTCTGGTACGAAAACTCGGACACCTACAAGTTCCCGGTCATGGAAGCCCAGAAGATGGAGGTGGACGCCGTGGCGAGCGTTTCCGCCCGGGTAACGCGCGCGAGGATGCTCCTCGCCGGCGGGCAGGCCAGCGCGGCCTGCCCCATGCTCACCCGCGTGGTGCAGCTCTGGCGCGACGCCGACGCCTCCCTCGCGGCGCCCCGCGCCGCCGCGGACTCGATGTACCGCGCGAGCTGCCGATGATCTCCTGTCGCCTCCTCGGCCCTGTCGACCTCCTGGTGGACGGCGCTCCCCCGCCCGCCGAGCTCCTCTGGAAGAAGAACCTCGCGCTGCTGGTTTACCTGGCGCTTTCCCCGCGCCAGACCCGCACGCGGGAGCACCTGATCGGCCTCCTCTGGGGCGACAAGCCCGAGTCGGCGGCGCGCCACTCGCTGAACGAGGCGCTCCGGGTCATCCGCCGCGCAGTCGGGGAGGCCGCACTCCAGACGGACGCGACGACCGTCAGGCTGGAGCCCTCGGCGGTGACGATCGACCTGACGGAGTTCAGCCGGCACGAGACGGCCGGGGAGTGGGCGGCGGCGGCCGCGCTCGTCGGCGGCGCGCTCCTCGAAGGGTTCGCGGTTCCTGGCGAGTCGGAATTCGAGGACTGGCTGGTGGCGGAGCGCGGGCAGTGGGAGCGCCGCTCGGTGTCGGCGCTGGTGCGCGCGGCGGACCAAGCGCTGGCCGGAGGCGGCACCGCGGCCGCGACCGCGCTCGCAGAGCGCGCGGCGGCGCTCGCCCCCACTTCCGGGCTGGCGGCCGGAGTCCTCCTCCGCGCGCTGGCGCTCTCGGGCAATCGCACCGAGGCGCTGGCGCGGTTCGAGGTGTTCGCCGAGGCGCTGCAATCGCGCCTCAACGCGGCCCCAGACGCGGACATCACCGCCCTGACCGACCGCATCCGCAAGGGGCGACTCGGCCCGGCGCCCGACAGCGAGGCGGCGCGCGTGGCGCTGACGCGCCGCCTGCCGCTAGCCGGCCGCGAAGATTCGTTTGCGGAGTTGACGCGCACGTGGCGGGGATGCGTCGCGACTCGCCGAACCTCCGTGGCCGTCGTACGGGCCGACGCCGGGATCGGAAAGACCCGGCTGGTCGAGGAGCTCATGGCCCGCGTGGCGCTGGAGGGCGGCGCCGTCCTCCGAGTCCGGGGGGCGGAGGCGGACCGGGCGTCGCCATGGAGCGGGTTGATCGGCCTGTCGCGGGGCGGACTTCTCGACGCCACCGGAATCGCCGCAGCGCCGACGGCGGTCCACGCCGCGTTTGCCGCGCACATCGCGGAGTGGGGAGACAGGTTCCGGGGCTCCTCCCGCGAGGAGCCGGCGCCCCTGCCCCGCGCCTTCACCGAGTTGGTCCGGGCGGCCGCGGAAGAGCAGCCGGTCCTGGTCGTGGCGGACGACGCGCATCACCTCGACCTCGAGTCGCTCCAGACACTCGCCTCGCTGGCGCGCGACGTGCCGGAGGCACCCGTCCTCCTGCTCCTGACCGCGGAGCCGATCGTGCCGTCGGAAACGCTCGACACCTTGCAGACTCGGCTCGGCCGGGACATCCCGGGCCTGACGCTGAAGCTCGAGCCGCTCTCGCACGACGCGCTGCGCGAGTTGGGGAGGGCGGTGTTCCCGGACTACAGCGACGACGCGCTTGAACGGCTGACCCGCCGGGTGGCGGCGGACTCCGCCGGTGTGCCGCTCCTGGCGGTCGAGATCCTGCACGCGGTAGCCGCGGGGCTCGACCTCGAGCGCGAGTCGGGCGCCTGGCCCGCGCCCTATCACACCCTGACGGAGACAACCCCCGGCGACCTGCCGGAGACGGTCGTGTCCGCGATTCGCATCGGATACCGCCGGCTCTCGGAAGGCGCGCAACGGGCGCTCGCGGCGGCGGCCGCCCTTGGCGGCCGCGTGACCGCCGCCCGCGTGGGCCGCGCCGTGGCGATGGCGCAGGAGGAACTGGACGCGGCGCTCGACGAGCTGGAAAGGCAGCGCTGGCTGGCCGCGGACGGCCAGGGCTATGTGTTCGTGGCCGGGATCGTGGAACGGGTCATCGAGCGCGACATGCTGACCCCGGGGCAGCGTCGGCGATTCATCGAAAAGGGAGGCCAGGCAGACTGATGGACAATCTCTGCCACACCCTGGTCGGCGCCGCGCTGGCGCAAACTGGGCTGAAGCGACGGTCCCCGCTCGGCACGGCCACCCTCCTCATCGGCGCCAACCTGCCTGATGTCGACGTCATCAGCCTGGCATGGGGAAGCACGGCAGGGCTCGCGTTTCGCCGAGGCTGGACTCACGGCGTGCTGGCGCTGCCGCTTTGGCCCTTCGTGCTGGCGGGGGCCGTGGTGCTCTTCGACCGCGCCGTCACGCGGCGCGGGGCGAGGTTCTGGCCGCTCGTGCTGCTCTCCGCCCTCGGAGTGTTCAGCCATCCGTTGCTCGACCTGCTCAACACCTATGGCGTGCGCTGGCTGATGCCGTTCTCGAACGCCTGGTACTACGGCGACACCCTCTTCATCGTGGACGTATGGGTCTGGCTCATACTGGCCGCGGGCGTCCTTATCAGCGCGCGCCGGGAGCGGCGGGGCGACGCCGCATGGCCGATCCCCGCCCGCGCGGCGCTGGCGGCGGCAACCTGCTACACCCTCGGGATGTTCCTGCTCGGGCGTCTCGCCGTGTCCCAGGTGCGACTCGAGCTTCGGGCGGAGGGGATACCGGCGGTACGAGTCCTGGCATCGCCGCTCCCGGTGACGCCGTTCGCCCGCGACGTGGTGGTGGATGAAGGTGACGGCTACCTGGTGGGGCGGATTCGAACCAGCGGGAATTTCGTGGAGGAAGGTCACTGGCCCAAACGGAATCCGTTCGACGACGACGAAGACCCTGCCCTCGCCCTGGCCGCCTCGACCCCGGCAGCCGAGACGTTCCTTCGGTGGGCGAGGTACCCGACGTACCTGGTGGACCGCCGGGGAGGCGCTACCGTGGTGCACTTCATCGACCTGCGTTACGCGCGCGAACCCTCCGCTCCGTTCGGCACGCTCGCGGTGCCGGTCTTCGCGAGCCAGATGGCGGTCACAGGGACCCCGGACGCTGGAGCAGCGGAAGCAGTGCCGGCCAGATCAGGTCGGCCACCCGTCGCTGTCCCGTGGCGGTGGGGTGGATTCCGTCCTCCTGGTTGAGCGAGTCGAACCCGCCCACGCCTTCAAGGAGGAACGGAACCAGCGGCACGTCCAACTGCTGCGCCGCGTCCCGGTACGCAGCCCGGAACCGGGCCCCGTACTCTCGCCCCATGTTGGGAAGCGCCTCCATGCCGAGGAGGAGAATGGCCGGCGGAGGATCCTGCCGGCGCGCCCGCCGCACGATCGCCTCGATGTTGGCCCGCAACGAGTCGGGGTCGAGTCCGCGCAGCCCATCGTTTGCGCCGGTTTCCAGGATCAGCACAGCCACCCGCTGGCGGAATAGCCAATCGACGCGCTGCAGCGCGCCCGCAGATGTTTCTCCGCTCACTCCCCGGTTCACCACCTGATAACGGAATCCCGCAGAGTCTACCTTGGCCTGGAGGACGGCCGGGTAGGCGTCCGAGGGGTCCAGGCCGAGCCCGGCGGTGAGGCTGGTCCCCACGACCAGGATGAGCGGGGCAGGCTGGCCAGGGGGCCGGGAACCGTCGGCGGATTTCGGCGTATCAGAACCACCGCAACCGGCGACCGCGGCCGCCAGGGCGGCAACGGGCACAAAGCGCGGTATCATTCGGGGCAACGGAAACGTCATGGGAGTCCAGATGCTGCGCTGTGAACACCTCACTCAGTCGTATCCCTCAGGCACCGGGACACTGACGGTGCTGCAAGATATCAGCTTCGGCGTGACGCCCGGCGAATTCGTGGCCATCGTGGGCCCCTCGGGCAGCGGCAAGACGACCCTGCTCGGCCTGCTCGCCGGCCTCGACCGCCCGGCGGCCGGCAAGGTCTGGCTGGACGGCGAGGACCTCGGCGCGATGGACGAGGACGCCCGGGCCGCGGTGCGCGGGGCCAAGGTGGGCTTCGTGTTCCAGTCGTACCAGCTGATCCCGACCCTCACCGCGCTCGAAAACGTGCAGGTACCACTCGAACTCCGGGGCGACCGCGACACCGGGCGCGCCAGCGAGCTCCTGGGGCGCGTCGGCCTGGGAGACCGAACGGGGCATTATCCCGCCCAGCTCTCCGGCGGCGAACAGCAGCGCGTGGCGCTCGCGCGGGCATTCTGCACCCGGCCCAAGCTGCTCTTTGCCGACGAGCCGACCGGCAACCTCGACCAGCGGACCGGCGCCGACATCATCGAGCTGATGACCTCGCTCAACCGGGAGGCCGGCACGACGCTGGTGCTGGTGACGCACGACCCCGACCTGGCCGGCCGGGCGCGGCGCATCCTCCGGCTCGCCGACGGCCGCCTCGTGTCGGACACCACGGCGTGACGCTCCGCGCCCTGTTCCGCCTGGCGTGGCGCGAAGGACGCGCCTCACGCCGCCGGCTGCTCCTGCTGGTGGCGGCAATCGCGACCGGTACGGCGGCCCTCGTGGCGATCAACACCTTCACCGCCAACCTCCGCACCGCCGTGTCGGCCGAGGCGCGCGCGTTGCTGGGTGCGGACCTGGCGTTCGCCACCCGGATTCCGCCGACCGATTCGCTGCGGCGCCTGGCCGACTCTCTGGCCTGCGGTGGTGCGGTGGCCTGCGACGCGAGGTCCACCGTCACCACCTTCGGCGCCATGGGCTACATCCCCGCGCGAACGGGGGTGCGGCTGGTGCGGGTGACGGCGGTCGAAGGGAGCTGGCCCTTCTTCGGCAACATCACCACTTCCCCCACCGGCGCATGGCCGCGTCTCCAGCAGGATCGGGTGGCGCTGGTGGACCCCGCCTTCCTGACCGCGCTCGGCGCCGCCATCGGCGACACGCTCGCGCTCGGCTCGCTCCGGCTTCCGATCGTCGGGACGGTGGACCACGTGCCCGGCGATGTCGGCATCGCCACGGCCTTCGGGCCCCGGGTGTTCATCCCGGGCGCCCTGGTGCAGGAGACCGGACTCCTCGGATTCGGCGCCCGCGCCGAGTATGACGTCTACCTCAAGCTCCCTCCGGGCACGGCCGCGCAGGCCATCGCCGACTCCCTTCGTCCGTCGCTGCGCGCGGAGCGGATCCGCGTTCGGACGGTGGAAGACGAACAACGAAACCTCGGCAACGCCCTGGAACGCCTCGGCCGGTTCCTCGGGCTGGTGGCGCTGGTGGCGCTGTTGCTGGGCGGCATCGGAGTCGGCAGTGCGGTGCACGTGCTCATCCGCCAGAAAATGGACACCGTGGCCGTGCTCCGTTGCCTCGGGGGCAGCACGCGCCAGGTGTTCGCACTCTTCCTGATGCAGGCCGCCGGGATCGGCCTCCTCGGGAGCACCGCGGGAGCGGCACTCGGACTGGCCGTTGCCCAGGTACTGCCCCGCGTGCTCGGTGACTTTCTCCCCGTGACCGTGGCGCCGTCGGTGTCGTGGCCCGCCCTCGCCATCGGAATCGGACTGGGGCTGTGGACCGCCGTCGTGTTCGCGCTGATTCCCCTCCTCGGCGTCCGGCGAATCTCCCCACTTGCCACGCTCCGGCGCCCGTACGAGGCCGCGACGCGGGTCCCGCGGGATCGCTGGTCGGTGATGGCGGCCTTGGCACTGGGCGCCAGCGTGGTGCTGATGGCGGTCATCCAGGCTGGGAATCCGCTGCGTGGCGCCGCGTTCGCGGTGGGGATCGGTGTGGCCATCCTCGGGCTCTGGCTCTCGGCACTTGCGTTGGTCCGGTCGCTCCAGAAGTGGTTCCCGCATCGCTTGCAGTACGTCTGGCGGCAGGGCCTCGCCAATCTGTTCCGGCCGGCCAACCAGACGGTGTCGGTGGTGCTGGCACTGGGGTTCGGCACCTTCCTCCTCGCCACCCTGCTGCTGGTGCAGTTCAACCTGCTCCGCGCGCTCCGGGTGGATGGAGGCTCCCGCCGCCCCAACATGGTGCTGTTCGACATCCAGCCGGACCAATCGGCGAGTGTCGATTCGCTGCTCCGCGCCCGGGGGCTGGACCCGACACCCGCCGTGCCGATCGTGCCGATGCGGATTCTGTCGGTGAACGGCCGCCCGGTGCAGGCCTTTGCCCGCGACACCGGGGAGGTGGAGGGCAGGCCGGCGGGATGGGCGCTCCGGCGGGAGTATCGGTCGACCTACCGGGACTCCGTGGTGGCGAGCGAGCGGCTCCTCGCCGGAAAGTGGTGGGGGCCGGGCCCGGATTCGGCGGGCGGGCCGGTGTCCATCTCGATCGAGGTGGGGCTGGCCGAGGAGCTCAACGTGACCATCGGCGACTCGATCACCTGGGACGTGCAGGGGGTGCCGATCCCCTCGCGCATCACCAGCATGCGCGAGGTGGACTGGGCCCGGTTCGAGACCAACTTCTTCGTGGTGTTCCGGCCGGGAATTCTCGACGAGGCGCCGCACACGCTCGTCACCCTCGTGCGGGTCGACAGCGCCGCCACCCGCGGCGCCGTGCAGCGGGCGGTGGTCGAGCGCTTCGCGAACATCTCAGCGATCGACCTGTCCACGGTGCAGCGCGCGCTGGACGACATCCTGGGCAAGGTCGGCGCGGCCATCCGGTTCATGGCGCTCTTCACCCTCGCCGCGGGGCTCATCGTCCTCCTCGGATCGCTGGCCACCAGCCGGATGCAGCGCCTCCGCGAAACAGTCCTCCTCAAGACCCTCGGCGCCAGCCGGGCCCAGGTGACCCACGTGGCGGTGGCCGAATACCTGGCCCTCGGCGTCCTCGCGGCGCTGGCGGGACTGGTGCTCGCCCTGGGCGGGGGATGGGCGCTGGCGCACTGGCTCTTCGAGACGCGGTTTGCCGTGCCTGCCGCGCCCATGCTCCTGCTCGCCGCCGGGGTAGTGGCGCTCACGGCCGGTGTCGGGATCTGGAGCTCGGCCGACCTGTTCCGCCGCACACCGCTGGACGCGCTCCGCACCGAGTAGGCGCTTCTTACCTCCCCCACTGGGCGGGAGTATCTTACCGAATCCTCAACCGGCGGGACTCCCCGGATGCTTCCAATCGAACTTCGCGGCAAGCGCGCCTTCGTGGCCGGCGTCTCGGACGACGGCGGGTTCGGCTTCGCGATTGCCAAGGCGCTGGCGGAGGCCGGCGCCACCGTCTGCCTCGGCTCTTGGCCGCCTGCCCTCGGCATTTTCCAGAAGCTGCTCGAGCGCGGCAAGATGGACGCCTCGATGGCACTTTCCGATGGCCGCCGGCTGGAATTCGAGCGCATCTATCCGCTCGACGCCGCCTTCGACACCATGGCGGACGTGCCGGCGGACATCCGCGAGAACAAGCGGTACAAGGAGCAGGGCGACTTCACCATCCAGGGCGTGGTGGAGCGGATCAGGCAGGACTTCGGCGAGCGCCCGCTCGATATCGTCGTCCATTCGCTGGCCAACGGGCCCGAGGTCAAGAACGCCCTCCTCGACACCTCGCGCGCCGGGTACCTCTCGGCGGTGAGCGTCAGCGCCTACAGCAACGTGTCCTTCGTGCGGAACCTCGGCCCCCTCATGCGCGAGGGCGGATCGTTCCTCTCGCTCACGTACATGGCCGGCGAGCGGGTCATCCCAGGCTACGGCGGCGGCATGTCCACCGCCAAGGCGGCCCTCGAGGCCGACACCCGGACACTGGCGTACGAAGCGGGCCGCCGGTTCGGCGTACGGATCAACACGATCTCGGCGGGGCCCTACGCCTCGCGCGCCGCGTCGGCCATCGGATTCATCGACATGATGATCGAGTATTCGTCGAAGAACGCGCCGCTGACGCGGAAGCTGGAGGCGGAGGACGTGGGGCGCACCGCCGCATTCCTGGCCAGCCCGCTGGCGGCGGCCATCACGGGCAGCGTGGTGTACGTGGACAACGGCTATCACGCCATGGGCATGGCCGTCTCGCCCGAGGCGCTCGCCACGCCGCAGGGTTAACGCGCCATGTTCATCGGCCACTACGGGATGGCGTTCGCCCTCAAGCGTGCCGAGCCGAAGCTGTCGCTCGGCACGCTCTTCCTTGCGACCCAGCTGGTGGACCTCGCATGGGGAGCCACGATCCTGCTCGGGTGGGAGCGGGTGAGCATCGAGCCCGGCTGGACGGCCGCGTCGCCGTTGCGGTTCGTTTCCTACCCGATCACCCACAGCCTCCTTGCCGCCGGGCTCTGGGCGGCCGCTGCCGCCATCGCCTGGTACACCTGGCCCACGCGGGACACGAGCCGGCACGCGCGCGCCGCGCTGATCGTGGCGCTGGCGGTGGCGTCGCACTGGTTTCTCGACCTCGTGGTCCACGTACCCGACCTGCCCCTGGCGGGCGACGACACGCGGAAGTTCGGCTTCGGGCTCTGGAACAGCATTCCCCTGACCTTCACCGTCGAACTCACCCTGCTGGGGCTCGGGCTGGCCTTCTACCTGCGTGGGGGCAGCCGCAACCACCCGGTCCGCACCGTCTGGGCGGTGGGCTTCACGGCCGTCCTCGCGGCGATGTACGTCGCCACGACCCTCGGGCCGCCGCCGCCGAACGTCCGTGCGATGGGCGTCGGCGCCATGGCGTTGATAGGCACGCTGGCGCTCCTCGGCGCGTGGATCGACCGCGGCCGCTCCGGCCACGCGGCGCGCTAGGATGGCCTCCCCGGAGCGGCGGTTCCTGACCCTTGGCGCCTGCTCCGGCTTCGTCGGCGTGGCGGCGGGGGCGTTTGGGGCCCACGCCCTGCGCGCGCGACTCGACCCGCGCATGCTGGAGGTCTTCGAGACCGCGGCGCGCTACCAGATGTACCACGCGCTCGCCCTGGTGGCCGCGGCGTGGGCCTCCGCGCGCTGGCCCGGCCCGTTCGCGGACGCGGCTGGGTGGTGCTTCGTGGCCGGCACCGTGCTCTTCTCGGGAAGCCTGTACGGAATGGCACTGACCGGACAGCGCGCCCTGGGGGCGGTGACACCGCTCGGCGGCGTGGCGTTCCTGCTGGGCTGGCTCGCGCTCGCCCTCGCCGCGCGACGCGCTCCATGACCCCCGCGGCGCGTCGGTACCGCGCCCTCCTCGAAACGCTGGACGCCTGGACCGACCAGGCCCGCGCCCGTCACCCGGAAGTCCTGCCCTGCCGCCGCGGATGCACCGCCTGCTGCCACGGCCCCTTCGACATTTCCGTCGCCGACGTGCAGTTGCTCCGTGAATCCGTCGCGTTGCTCCCCGCGGAGCGTCGCGACGCGCTCCTCGCGCGCGCGGCGGCAGCCGCCGCGCGCCAGCTGGACCTGGTGCCGGGCTGGGCCGCGCCGCACGACGTGCGCGCTCTCGGGGAGGCGCCGTTCGACGCCCTCTGCGAGGCGCTCGCCGACGATCCCTGCCCCTGCCTGGAGGACGGCGCCTGCGCGGTGTACGAAGGCCGCCCGACCGTCTGCCGGATCATGGGGCTCGGCCTGGAGGCGCCGGACGGCCGCATGCTGGACAACGGCTGCCCGATCCAGGACGAGTTTCCGGAGTACGCCGCGCTGCCCCCACAGCCCTTCGACCTGGCGGCGTTCGAGCAAATGGAAGAGGCCTGCCTCGTGGAGGCAGGCCTCGCGTTGTTCGGGAAGGCGTCGGCGGCGGGGTACGAAACGACCGTCGCACTCGCGCTCGCCGAGTCCCCACCCGACTGACCGTAGCCGGCTACCTCGCGAGCTGCTCCACGATCCGGTAGTAGAACTCCACTCCATAGCGGATTTCCGGGAGCGGCACCCGCTCGTCGTTGCCATGCGTCGTGGCGGCGACCGCCTCCGTCGTGCGCCATGACTCGATGCCGTACGAATCGATCCCGATGGCGCGGTAGTCGTAGCTGTCGGTGAAGCCGGTCAGCATCTTCGGCAGGATCAGCGTCCCCGGGTCCATCGCGGCCACCGCCGCCGTCAGTGCGTCCATGACCGGCCCGTTCACCGGAGAACTCCGGGCCGCGCGGAGCCGGGAGAGCGGCGTGATCTCGACGGTCGAGTCCTGCATGACGGCCCGGAGCTGGGCCAGAAAATCCTCCGGCCGCTGGCCCGGCAGGAGCCGCACGTCCAGCTCGGCCGACGCCTCGGCAGGGATCACGTTGGTGTTGGTAGAGCCCTTGAGCACCGTGATGGTCACGGTGTTCCGGAGGATGGCGTTCTGGTACCGGTCGGTGGTGAGCCAGGCGGCGGCCGCGGAATCCTTGAGGGCGGCCGCGGGGTCCGCGAGCCACGCCCGATGAACCGGGTTGGTTTCCCGGGTGGCAAGGGCCTGCAGGTAGGCCGCGGCGGGCGGCGTCAGCACGAGAGGAGTTTCCCAGTCGGCGATGCGGCCCAGCACCCGGGAGAGACGCAAGGCGGCATTGCCCGGCGTGGGACGGCTGCCGTGCCCCGGCTCCCCGCGAACCGTCAGGCGGACCCAGTATGGCACCTTCTCGGTGGCGTCCAGACCATAGGAGACGGTCCGGCCGTCCGGCCCCATGATATTCTCGCCGCCCTCGTTGAGCAGGAACTCCGCGTTGCCGAGCAGCTCCGCCTTGTGCGTGCTGAACCAGAGCGCGCCATTCGACCCGAGCTCCTCGTCCGGATTGGCCACGAGGATGAGGTCGCGGGACAGCGCGACACCCCGCCGCTTCAGCGCCACCATCGTGGCAACCTGGACGATGCCGAGCCCCTTGGTGTCCTGCGCGCCGCGGCCCCAGAGGGCCCCGTCGGCGATGACCCCGGCGAACGGCGGGTAGCGCCACCGCGCGGAGTCGGCCGGCACGACGTCGATGTGGCTCAGGAGCACGAGCGGGCGGCGCGCGCCGGTGCCCGGCAACCGGGCGTAGAGACTGCCCCGCCCCGGCGACATCTCGAGGATTTCGGAGGGAATGCCCTCGCGCGCCAGGATGGCCTGCAGGAACTTCGCCCCCTCGGTCTCGTTGCCCGGCGGGTTCACGGTCCGGACCCGCAGGTAGCCCTGGAGCCAGGCGGTGGCCTCGGCGGCCAGCGCGTCGAACGCCGGGGGGCGGGCGCCCTGCGCCCGGGCCGGGGCCGCGGCGAGCGCGAGGGCGCAAAGGAGGCGGAGGATTCGCATGGTGCCTCTCGGATAGACGAAGCGGCCCCGCGCATGCGGGGCCGCCGGGACCACGGGCGGACGACGGCTCACGCCGACGGGTGGAGCATCCGCAGGTAGGCGAAGAGCAGCAGGAGGGCGCCGATCATCACGGTGGCGATGATGAGCGGGAAGACGAAGAGCCCGCTGAAGATCTTGCTGTCCTGCTTCAGGTGCATGTAGAACATGGCCACCAGGGCGAACTTGGCGGCGGACAGGATCACGAGGATCTCGTTCAGCAGCGGCTCGACGAGGTCGTGCAGCGGGGCGGCCGACCGGTGGGCCACCTCGAATGCCAAGACCTCGAGCGCGGTCATCACGAACAGGATGACCGCGACCTTCAGGTAGAGCGCCGGCTTCGGATGGGCGTGTTCGTGCGTGGCGACTTGGGCGTCCATGCCGATCACCTCATCAGGTAGACGACGGGGAAGATCACGATCCAGACCACGTCCACGAAGTGCCAGTAGAGCGCGGCGATTTCCAGGTTGAGCGACTTCTCCGCCGGGATCTTGCCCCGGATGGCCAGCACCAGGAGCGTGGCGAGCCAGATGACGCCGAGCGTGACGTGCGTGCCGTGGAAGCCAGTCAAGGTGTAGAACGAGGACCCGAAGAGGTTGGTGGTGTACCCCAGCCCCTTGTGGTAGAAGTGGGTGAACTCGTACACCTGCATGCCGACGAAGAAGAGACCGCAGACCACCGTGGCCGACAGCCAGCCGATCAGCCGCTTCCGGTTGCCCTGCTGGGCGCCGTTCAGCGCGAGCACCACGAAGAAGGAGCTGAACAGCAGCACGGCGGTGCCGAAGGTGACCAGCGGGATCTCGAAGATCGGCTCGCAGGTGGTCATCTGGCCGTGCAGCATGCACTGCGAGGTCTCGTGGGGCAGCGGGCCGACGAGGCTCTTGCCCTTGTAGACCAGGTAGTTCGAGATCAGCGTCGCGAAGAAGAGGCATTCCGACCCGATGAACGTCCAGATGGCCAGCTTCCGGGTGTCGAGCCCGGTGGCCGTCGGGGGATGCATCGCGTGTGCGGTGTCGTGCGCCAAGGGACCGTCCGTCTCAGTCGGGAGTGATCTAGTGGTCCGCGGGCTCGAACGCCCACGAGAAGATGCCGAGCATGGTGATGGCGACGCCGGCCAGGATGACCCACAGCGTGACGTGCATCAGGAAACCCACCAGCGTCAGCGCCGTGCCGAAGGCCGTGATGATCGGCCAGTACGACGGGCTGGGGAGGTGGATGCCCTGGCCGCTCACGCGGGCCGGCTCCGGCAGGGTGCCCTTGGTGCGGCGGAGCTCCCAGAGCGGGTCGCGGCCGTCCACGGTGGGCTCCACCGCGAAGTTCCACTCCTGCGGCGGTGAGGGGATGGACCACTCGAGGGTGGCGCCGTGCCACGGGTCCGCCGGGGCCACGTCGCCGCTCTTGAGCGACTTCAGGATGTTGACGATGAACACCAGGAACGAGAAGCCGAGGATGAGGGAGCCCGCGGTCTCGATGCCGTTCCAGAAGCCGAAGCCCATGTCGGCGGAATAGGTGTACACCCGGCGCGGCATGCCATTCAGGCCGAGGATGTGCATCGGCGCGAAAGTCAGGTTGAAGCCGAGGAACATCAGCCAGAAGTGGACCTTGCCGAGCCCTTCGCTCAGCATCCGGCCCGTCATCTTGGGGAACCAGTAATAGGCGCCGGCCGTGAGGGCGAAGATGGACCCGCCGAAGAGCACGTAGTGGAAGTGCGCCACGATGAAGTAGGTGTCGGTCTGCTGCAGGTCGGCCGGGGGCGAGGCGTGCATGACGCCCGAGAGCCCGCCGATGATGAACATCGCCACGAACCCGAGGGCGAAGTACATCGGGGTCTTGTACTGGATGGAGCCGCCCCAGACGGTGCCGATCCAGTTGAAGATCTTCACGCCGGTCGGGATGGCGATGAGCATCGTGCCGAGGGAGAACACCGTGTCGGCCATCGGCCCCATGCCGGTGGAGAACATGTGGTGGCTCCACACCCCGAAGCCCAGGAAGGCGATGAAGCACCCGGAGAACACCATGGCCGCGTAGCCGAACAGCGGCTTCCGCGAAAACACCGGCAGGACCTCCGAGACCACGCCGAAGGCCGGCAGGATCAGGATGTACACCTCGGGATGGCCGAAGAGCCAGAAGAGGTGCTGCCAGAGGACCGGGTCGCCGCCGCCGGAGGGCACAAAGAAGTGGGTGCCGAAGTTCCGGTCGAGCATCAGGAGCACGAGCGCCACGGTGATGATCGGGAAGGCCAGCAACAGGAGGACCTGCGTGATGAGGCTCATCCAGACGAACATCGGCATCCGCATCATCTTCATGCCGGGCGCGCGCAGGTTGATGATGGTGACGAAGAAGTTGACCGCCGCCGCCAGCGAGGCGATGCCGAGAATCTGGAGGCCGATGATCCAGAAGTCGACGTTCAGGCCCGGGCTGTACTGCTTCGATGTCAGGTTGGCGTAGGCGAACCACCCCATGTCGGGCGCGGCGTTGAACAGGAAGCTGGCGTTGAGCACCAGGCCGCCGAAGAGGAACACCCAGTAGCTGTAGGCGTTCAGCCGCGGGAAGGCGACGTCGCGGGCGCCGATCTGGAGCGGGATGAAGTAGTTGAAGAACATCGCCGAGAGCGGCAT
>CAZNDK010000044.1:0-10793 GCA_964571795.1 uncultured Gemmatimonadaceae bacterium
GCGGCGGCCCAGGGGAACCGCACCAAGGTCACCTATACCGTGGAGTTCCGCACCACCGGCGCGCTGCTCGACCTCAACTGCACCGCCACCGGGACCGATGTCCTGACCGGGACCATCGCGGGCTACGAGCCGGCCCCCCCGAACGAAGACAATGTGTACGTCGGCACGCTGACCCGCACCACGAGGGTCACTACCTGCGGCTCACGCCGGAATTCCGCCGGCGAGGACGTCGTGTGCAGCATCACCTACACCGGCAACGGCTTCGCCGACGTGATGTTTACCCTCTCCGAAGGCCAGCGCGGAGGGTACCTCCAGTATCTCGACGACCGCGCATCATGGGCCGCGCTGCTGCCGCCCCGGCCGTCCGGACCGGTCAACAGCGCGGTCACGGGGACCTGCGACCCGGCCGAGCTCGCCGAGTTGCAAGACGAGTACGACGAAGGGCAGACCGCCGGCAGCCCGAACGGGCAGCCGCTCGAGGTGCCGGGATTCCCGCCCCTCGGCACGCGGCCCTCGTTTCCGCTGGTGTTCCCGCCCAATCCACCACAGAGCATCTGGACCCTGACGGTGCTCGACCGGCGGCCATGAGCGCGCTGGCACTCCAAGGCGGCGCGCCGTAGGTTGTGCACCGAGGACCACCCACAACAATCGCAGGAGGAGACACCGAGATGTCGACGAATTCCCCCCGATTCGTCTGCCTGGTGGCACTGACGTGCATTGCGACGCTCGCGGGAAGCCGCGCCGCCGCCCAGGACAAGGCCCCCCCGCCCGGCTCGCCCGGCGCGACCGTCACCAACGACGGCCGGTACATCCCCAACCCGCCGCCGCCGTTCACCGGCCGGATCGACGCCAACGCCGACGGATCGAAGCAGTCCTGGCCGCCGCTCGTGGCCCCGCCGGCCGGCGCGCCCAACATCCTCCTCATCATCACCGACGACGTGGGCTTCGCCGCACCGTCCACCTTCGGCGGCGTCATTCCGACGCCCACCATGGACCGCATCGCCAATGCGGGCCTCCGCTACACCCGCTTCCACACCACGGCGCTCTGCTCGCCCACCCGCGCCGCGCTCCTGACCGGCCGGAACCACCACTCGGTGGCCACCGGCGTCGTCGTGGACCAGGCCACCGGCTACCCGGGCTACAACAGCGTCATCCCGCGCGACGCGGTGGCCATCGGCGAGATCCTGCGCCTCAACGGCTACAACACCTCGTGGTACGGCAAGGACCACAACGTGCCGCAGTGGGAGGCCAGCCAGGCGGGGCCGTTCACCAACTGGCCGACGGGAGACGTGAAGGGCTTCGACTACTACTACGGCTTCATCGGCGACGACACCAGCCAGTGGCAGCCGGGCATGCTGTTCCGCAACACGACGCCCATCCAGCCCCAGGTCGGCCAACCCGGCTGGAACCTCACCACCGCCATGGCCGACGAGGCGATCGCCCACATCCGGATGCTGAACGACGTGCAGCCGAACCGGCCCTGGATGGTCTACTACGCGCCCGGCGGCACCCACTCCCCACACCACCCGACCCCGGAGTGGACGGCCAAGATCCAGGCGATGCACCTCTTCGACCAGGGGTGGAACCAGCTGCGCGAGACCATCTTTGCCAACCAGAAGCGGCTCGGCGTGATTCCGGCGACCGCCGAACTCACCCCCTGGCCGAGCACCATCCCCAAGTGGGAGACGCTCACCCCCGAGGCGAAGAAGCTCTACATCCGGCAGGCGGACGTGTACGCGGCCTACCTCGCGTACACCGACTTCGAGATCGGCCGCGTGGTCCAGTCGATTGCCGACATCGGGAAGCTCGACAACACGCTCATCATCTACATCAGCGGCGACAACGGGGCCAGCCCCGAGGGCACCCTCAACGGCCTGTTCAACGAGTTCGCCGTCGCGAACGCGATGAACCCGACGGTGGAGCAGAACATGAAGTTCTACGACGCCTGGGGCACCGACCAGACCTATCCGCACTACGCGGTGGGCTGGGCGTGGGCGTGGGACACGCCCTATCAGTGGACCAAGGAGGTGGCCTCGCACTTCGGGGGCACCCGCAACGGCATGGCCATGTCGTGGCCGGCGCGCATCAAGGACCAGGGCGGCATCCGCAACCAGTTTTCCCACGTGATCGACGTGGTGCCCACCATCCTCGAGGCGGCCGGGCTGCCGCAGCCGGTGGAGGTCAACGGCGTGGCGCAGCGGCCCATCGAGGGCGTGAGCATGGCCTACACCTGGACCGATGCGAAGGCGCCGGACCGGCACACGACGCAGTACTTCGAGATGTTCGGCTCCCGCGCCATCTACCAGGACGGCTGGATCGCCTCAGCGCCGCCCATCGGCGCGCCGTGGATCCTGTCGCTCGACAAGCCGCCGGCCGACGTGATGAACGGCTACACCTGGGAGCTGTACAACACCAACGTGGACTGGACCCAGGCGCACGACCTCGCCGCCACGATGCCGGACAAGCTGCGCGAGATGCAGCAACTGTTCACGCTCGAAGGGACCAAGTACCGGGTGTTCCCGCTGGACAACACCCGCCTTCAGCGCTTCATCTCGACCAAGCCCAGCTACACGCCGGGCCGGACCACGTTCACCTACACGGCGCCGGTCGGGAACATCCCCTTCCCCGGCACCGGCTCCGCGCCCAGCCTGCTCAACACCTCCTACACCATCACCGCGGTAGTCGACGTGCCGCGCGGCGGCGGCGAGGGCGTCCTGGTGACCGACGGCGGCCGGTTTGCCGGCTACGGCTTCTATCTGCTCAAGGGGAAGCCGGTGTTCACCTGGAACCTCCTGGCCCTGCAGCGGGTCAAGTGGCAGGGCGCGCAGGCCCTCACGCCGGGCAAGCACACGCTCGTGTTCGACTGGAAGTACGATGGCCCGGGAATGGGCAAGGGTGGCACCGGCACGCTATCGGTGGACGGCAAGGTCGTGGACAGCCACGCGATGCCGATGAGCCTGCCGATTGCCGTGGCCTGGGACGAGACCTTCAACGTTGGCTTCGACCTGGGCACGCCGGTGGACGACGCCGATTACCAGGTGCCGTTTGCCTTTACCGGGAAGATCAACCGGCTCACGGTGCAACTTCCGCAGTGACGAGGAGGCGCGTATGCGACCAGCGTTCCGCCCGCTGCTGATTGGGCTCGCCGCGTTGCTTTCCGTTACACCGACCCTGCCCGCCCAGAGCGACCGGGCGGCGCGGGGATGGTTCCGCTGCGACACCAACACCGGCGGCGACACCATCTACGCCACGCCGTTCTTCGACTGGACCGGGACGTTCGACGTGCTCCAGAACGCCTTCGAGCAGCACCTGCTGGCCAAGTACAACTACACGGGGCGGGTGGCCTGTTCGATGGCCTACCCCACCAACTCGCTGCCCACCCTGCAGGCCGACATGCAGCGGCAGTACACGCAGTTCCGGGCCCAGGGAAAGAAGATCGTGGAGCTGTCCTGGACCATCCTGAGCCCCGGCGTCACCCTGGCGTACCAGTGCTTCGGCCTGGCGAAGGTCCGCCGCGCCGGCGTGCCGGACAGCAGCTACCTCCTGCACAGCGAACCCGTCCGCATCAAGGTGGACAACGGGGATGAGCTGGGCAACGCCTGGACCGATGAGTTGAAGCGGCTGCACCCGGGCTGGTACTTCCAGAGCCCCGGATGCAACCTGCTCCCCGCCGACCCGGCCAAGTATCCGGCCTTCCTGAACAGCATGGTGGAAATGTGGGCCGGCAGCAAGCCGAAGGTGGTCCAGCTCGACTGGCAGTATCAGCCTGGAGCGGCCGCCCTGACCGCGGAGGCGGACGCGAAGCCGGCGTACTACTGCGAGCTGATCGGCAGCACGCCGAAGACGGTGTTCATCACGCCGGTACGCGCGGCCGACCCGGGGTGGGAACGGATGGACTACCAGTACGCCTGGCAGCAGTACGTGCGTGCCAACCTCGACAAGGACGCCTATACCGGCGGGTGCGAGGCGGGAACAATGAAGCAGGAGACGGTGTCGCGGAACGGCCGCCGAGAAAACTACGTCAACCAGGGCTACACGATCCGCGACGTGGACTGGACCTACACGCCGGGCGCCAAGCCCACCTCGGCCAAGACCCCCGCTCCCGCCACCGCTACCCCGCCGGCCGCGCCTGCGGCGGCGCCGGCGGCGGCAGCGCTTCCCCCCGGCTTCCCCACCACAGACCGGTTCGGGCGCCCCCTGCCCCCACTGAACTTCTACTGCCAGTATCTCGGCCTGGCCCTGGACGCCTCCGGCAAGTATCCGCTCTACCAGGACGAGCCGTTCACCATGGCCACCTCCCAGGGCGCGGTGCAGAACGCCTGGAAGACGTACATCGAGTCCACCTACCATCCCTCCTCGCCCGGCAATCCCATGTGCGCCGTGCTGCCGGCCGACCCGGCCCAGCGGGAGGCGACCATCAAGTCCTTCAACCTCCTGACCCAGCCCGCCACGCAGAAGGTGGTGAAAGTGTCCTGGAAGCCGTGAGGAATCGCCTCGCCACCTTGCTCCCGGGGCGGCGGCCACCTAGTGTGAACCCATCGGGGTGTGACGTCAGATCGGGGTGACCGGCTGAGTGGAGGTCCTATGCGACAGATCCATGGGGTGGTGTCCACCGCGGCCGGGTCGGTGGGCGACTCATTGAAGCCGATCATGTCCGAGATCCGCCGCCTGACCGGGCTCGCGAGCCTGCTCCCCGACACCCTCACCATCCGCGTGCCCCAGGACTACGCCGGGCTGGCCGACTTCACGATTGAACCGAGCGAGGCGTCGCTCAACCGGACCGTGACGCTGGAACGGTGCCGGGTGCGGGGGCTCGACGCGATCATCGTGCGGACCAGTGCCAACACCCAGGGGGACCGGGTCCTCGAGATCCTGGCGGAGGTCCGGCTCCGGACGGAATTCGGCATGTCCGACGGCGACCGCGAGACCGTGGAAGTGTTCACCGAAGAGGGATAGCCCCGCATGCCGCCCGTCCCCATCGTCTTCCGGACCACGCACCGCGTTCGCTTCTCCGAGCTCGATCCCTACAATCACGTGAGCACCGGGAACTACGCGATCTACTTCGTGGACCATCGGATGCAGGGGCTGCGCGACCGCCTCGGCTGGGACATGGCCGCCATGGCCGCCGCCCCGTTCATGGTCTGGGTCAGGCGCCTGGAAATCGACTACCTCCGACCGGTCGGCCCCGACCAGGAGGTCACCATCACCTCGTTCGTGCGCGAATTCCGCGGCCCAGACGCCGTGATCGAGTGCACGATGTCGGATACCGCCGATATCCCCTTGTCGAAGTGCCTCATGACCGTGGCCCATGTGGACAAGACCACCCGCCGCTCGTCTCCGTGGCCCCCCGAAAGAATGGCGCTCTTCTTCGAGCCCCAGGCACCCTGACCCCTCCGGAGGCCCCGATGTCGCCATCCGACTCCCCGTTCAAGCGCTCCATCGGCGTCTCCGGCGTGGTCCGCTGGCTGATCGCGATCGCGGCGGTCATCGCGATCGGCGGGGCCGTCGCCGCGGGCCGCACCACGATGGCCATCTCCCTGATCGTATTCCTCTTCGTGGCGCTGGTGGCCTGGTACTGGGTGCTCCTGCGGAAGGCTCGGATGTGAACCCCGCCCGATGAGTTCCAACGGCATCACCATTGCCCGCGCCGACCTGCACGCTCCCTCCAGCCAGGCACTGATCGCCGCGCTCAACGCCGAGCTAAGCGGCGCCTACTCCGAGCCGGGCGCCAACCACTTCCGGGTGGACCCGGACGAGGTGCGCGGCGGTAAGGGCGCCTTCCTGGTGGCCTGCCGCGGAGACGAACCGATCGGCTGCGGCGCGCTCCGGCTGCTCGACGCCGAGACCGGCGAGATTAAGCGGATGTACGTGGTGCCCGCTTGCCGCCATAGCGGGCTCGGTCGGCTCCTCCTGGCCGCCCTCGAGGCCGAGGCCCGCGCGCTCGGCGTCCGCCGCCTGGTGCTCGAAACCGGCGTGCGGCAGCACGCCGCCCTGGCGCTCTACCGCAACACCGGTTTCACCCCGATTCCGCTCTACGGGGAGTACTGCCTGTCGCCCGCTACCAGCGTGTGCCTGGGGAAGGCGCTGTAACGGGACGCATCACTTCTTCCGCGACCCCTTCACCTCTTCGGCCGGCGGCGCGGCGCCGCCCGTGTCGAATCCCTCGACCTCCCGGGCCACCGTCCCCACGAGGCTGTCACCCCGGACCACGAGCTTCCAGCTGCTCACCACGGTCACCGTGCTCTCGTTCCCGTTCTGGTTCATCGTGGCCTCGGTCCGCGAGACGAAATTGGCCTCCCCCTTGGTGGCGGCCGCCGCCAGCCGCGCGGGCGGACGGGGCGGCAGGTCCGGCACCGGGTCGCCCACCAGTGTCCCGATCAGGGAATCACCCTTGGACACGATGGTCAGCACGCCCTTGCCCCAGATGGTCGTGGCCTCCCCGTTCTCGATCGTCTTGCCACGGGGGTACGTGAGCTGCCAGCTGCCCACGAACGACGGGGCCTGGGCGGCGAGCGGGGCGGCATGGAGGGCAAGGAGGCAGAGCAGGACGCGCTTCATGGGACATCGGCTCCGGGTAAGGGTGACTGAGCCCGCGCGGCGGGCGGCACCGAAGGATGATGCCCCGGCCTGCCGTCAGGTCGCAACCGGGGCGACACTTTCGAGGGGCGCCCCCGTAGGAGAATCAATCGCCCCCTTTCATTCCAATCGCCTCGAGGGATCTGCCACGATGCTGCCCCGCCGCGCTCCGTTGCCCCTGCTCGCCGCCCTCGTGATCGCCGCCGCCCAGCCCGCCGCCGCGCAGTCCGCCCCGGTTCCGGCCGCATGGCCCCCGGTGCAGGGCACCCGCGCGCGGGCGGACCTCTTCCGGCTGGCTGATGACTCGATGGGGGGGCGGTCCCCGGGCTCCCGCGGCAACTTCCTGGCGACGGAATACATCGCATCGGAGTTCCGCCGGCTCGGGCTCCAACCCGCCGGCGACGACGGGACCTACTTCCAGGTGGTCCCCTTCGTGTTCGAGCGCCTGTCGAGCCAGACATCCTTCGAGGCCGGCGGCGCCTCGCTCGCCCTGGGGACCGACTTCCTGCCAGCCACCTGGCTCGCCAACCGCCCGCTGGCCCTCGACGGCGTCGAGGCCGTCTACGGCGGCGACGCGAGGGACGAGGCTCACTGGATTCCCTCGGCCGCCGGCGACGGCAAGGTCGTGGTGCTCTCGGTCGGGCCCGATGCCGAGGGGGAGCGGCGCTACCTCGGCACCCGCGGCATCGGCGCCTCGCCGCACTGGCAGGGCGCGGCGGCGCTGGTCCTTGTCGAGCTCGATCTCTTCCCGGCCGGCAACATCCAGCAGATCATGGACGGCCGCCTCACGGTAAGCCGACAGGTAGCCGGCACGCAGTTCCCGCCGATGGTGCTCGTGACGCCGCAGGCGGCCCGGGCGCTGTTCGCCACCCCGATCGACCAACTGAGTCCCGGTGCGCCGGGCAAGCGGGTCCGCGCCACCGCCAGCATGGCGGCCGAGCCGACCCCCTTCGCGGCGCGCAACGTGGTAGGAATTCTCCCCGGGACCGACCCGCGGCTTCGCCACCAGTACGTGGCGCTGACCGCACACAACGACCACGTCGGGCTCACCGGCGTACCGCCGGTGGACCACGACTCGATGCGGGCCTACCTCCGGGTCATGCGCCCCATGGGCGCGGACACCCCGAACCGGACCCCGACGGAAGAAGAATGGGCCCGCATCCGCGCCATCCTCGACAGCCTCCGCGCGCGCTTCGCCCCCCGCCCCGACTCGATCCAGAACGGCGCGGATGACGACGGCACCGGCACAGTCTCCCTGCTGGAACTCGCGCGGGTGTTTGCGGACCCGGCCAACCGGACCCGCCGCTCGCTGCTGTTCGTGTCGCACACCGGGGAGGAATACGGCCTCATCGGCTCGGCCTGGTACGCCGAGCACCCCACGGTGCCGCGGGACTCGATCGTGGCGGAAATCGACCAGGACATGATCGGGCGGGGGAGCAAGGAAGACCTGCCGGAGGGAGGCCCCGGCTACCTCGAGGTGATCGGCGCCTGGCGGCTCTCCACCCAGTTCGGGGACATGCTCACCGCGGCCAACGCCAAGCTGCCGCAGCCGTTCGTCTTCAACCTGACCTACGACCAGCCGGGGCACCCGCTGCAGTACTACTGCCGGGCCGACCACTACAACTACGCGCGCTGGGGCATCCCGGCCGTGGTGCTCTCGCGGGGCGAGCACCTGGACTACCACCAGGTGACCGACGAGCCGCAGTACATCGACTACGACGCGCTCGCCCGGGTGACCAGCCTGGTGTACCTGTTCGCGACCGAGGTGGCGAACGCGGACAACCGCCCGATGCTGAACGGGCCGCGCCTCGACCCGAACGCGCCGTGCCGGCAATAGTCCCATTCCGCGCCGAACTGGCCCCCGCCTTCGCCGAGCTGAACCGCGCCTGGATTGAAAGGCTCTTCCGGATGGAGGACGCCGACCGCAAGGTGCTCGACCATCCCGAGGCGGCCATCATTGCGCCGGGCGGGCAGATCTTCTTCGCACTGGACGGCAAGGAGGCGGTGGGGACGGTGGCGGCCATTCGGGTGACTCCCACCACCTTCGAGCTGGCCAAGATGGCGGTGAGCCCCGAGTACCGCGGCCACGGCCTCGGCGAACGGCTGGGCCGCGCCGCCGTGGACTTTGCCCGCGCGGCCGGCGCGGAGATGATCTTCCTCGAGACCAACAGCTCCCTGGCCAACGCGATCCGGCTCTACGAGCGGCTCGGCTTTGCCCACGCCACGCCGCCCCACGTCTCGGACTACGCACGGGCGGATGTGTACATGGAGCTCCGCTTCAGGCCCGCCGTAGTCAGGTGAGCTCCCACGCACCGGAGGCGTCCACCATGAGTTCTCGCACGCTCATCGTCCTGCTGTGCTGCGGCATGGCCCCTCGCGCGGCCGCGCAGCAGGCCCCGGCGCCCATCACGCGCAACATCGAGTACTACAACCCCGCCTGGCGGCCGGACAGCCGCGCGCTGGGCTTCGAGTCCACCCTGCCCGGGGTCTACTCGATCTACTCCATCAACATCGACGGGACCGGGCTCCGCCGGCTCACCCCCGACAGCGCCAACAACGAGCAGGCGCACTGGTCGCCCGACGGCAGGCGCATCGTGTTTTCGTCCGACCGCGCGGGGCATCTGGACCTGTACCTGATGGCCCCCGACGGCTCGAACGTGGTCCGGCTCACCACCACGGCCGGCGGCGGGTATTACCAAGCGTCGTTTTCGCCCGATGGCCGGTGGATCGCCTTCCAAGGCCGGCCCGACAACCACGAGACCCGTGATCGCATCTACGTCATCGCTCCCGTCGGCTCGGGCCTCCGTCAGCTGACGGACACGACGTACGGCTCCGAGGGGCCGCGGTGGTCGGCGGACGGCCGCACGATCACCTTCATGATGGTCCAGTATCCGAAGCGGCTCTGGTCAGAAATGACGCCGGCCGACTTCGCCGCCGCCCGGGCCGGGCAGCGGCGGATGTCCATTCGCCCCGATGGGTCGCACCTCGTACCGGCTCCCCTGCCCCCGGGGCGTGACACTTCTTCGATGGAGCAGTCACCGGATAGGCGCTACGCCGCCTCCACCCGCGTGTTGGACGGGTGGTCGGGACTCTACCTCCGGGAATTGTCCTCCGGTACAGAACGGCTCCTCACCGGTGGGCCCGATGCCGGCCCGCTCGGCTATCTGCGCTCGGCCACGCTGATGCCGATGCAGGACACGCTCGACACCTACATCAGCCCGCGCGGTGGCGCCATCCAGCACGACAAGGGCCAGTTTGTCGTACGGATGATCAAGCGGTCGACGGGCCGGCGCTTCGAAGTGAGCGACACCTGGTACGACTCGACCGGGCACGAGCTGTCGCGCCAGACAGTCCGCACCCGGCCGGGCGCCGTCGCCACCGAAATCGAGGTCGACCGCTCGCCGAGTGATTCCGCCTCGATGCTGGTGTCGGCCGACCACGTGACGGCGTGGGTGGTACCGGCGGGCCAGCCCCCGCGGCTGTTCGATGGCACGGCGCCCGGCGAGCGGTACATCCGGGAAATCGTGACGTCTGCCATCGCGAGGCGCGCGCCCGCCGTGGGCGACGTGTTCCTTGCGCCGGTCGCGACGCTCTATGGCCCGGACCCCGTCCACGCGCAGGTGGATACCATCCGCGTCGTCCGGCGCGATACCCTCATGCGGGGAAGCACGCCCCTCCCCGTGCTCGTGCTCGGCCGCGCCAACGGGTGGCAAGCCTGGATGGACGAGGCCACGGGGAGGGAGATGCTCTCGCGGGGCCCGGCGGGGCCCGAGCAGTGGTGGTGGCACATTCGCCGTGGGGTTATGCTCCTCACACCCCAAGATTGAGGAAGTCATGCCCCTGCATCGCCTGGTCCTGCTCTCGCTCCTCCTCGCCGCCTGCGGCAGGTCCACTCCCCCCGCCCCTTCCGGCGGATCCGGGGCACCCGCTGCGCCTTCCACGGCGGCACCGACGACGTCGCCGAATCCGATTTCGCACGGCGAGGCCGCCATCGGGGCCGCCCTGACCGCGCCGGACCGTGCGGCCGACGCCCCGCCCCGGAGCACCACGACGCACCAGACGATCCGCTTCGTGGCGGTCCATGTGCGCCACGAGGTGTCGCCGGGCGTGGTGTACGAGGCGTGGACCTTCGATTCGATGGTGCCGGGGCCGACCATCCGCATGACGGTGGGCGACACGGTGGACTTCACCCTGGTGAACGGCGCGCCGATTCCGCA
>CAZNDK010000044.1:10893-22500 GCA_964571795.1 uncultured Gemmatimonadaceae bacterium
TGACGGTGGGCGACACGGTGGACTTCACCCTGGTGAACGGCGCGCCGATTCCGCATTCGATGGACTTCCACGCCGCCGAGATCGCGCCGGACCGAGCGTATACCAACGTGATGCCGGGCGACAGCATCCATTTCCGATTCGTGGCCAGGGTGCCCGGCGCCTTCATGTACCACTGCGGCACCGCCCCGGTCGCGTCGCACATCGCCAACGGGATGTACGGGGCCCTGATCGTGGACCCCCGGGCGCCGCGCCCGCCCGCGCAGGAGTTCGTGCTGGTCCAGAGCGAGTACTACATGACGGGGCCCAGCGGGCCCGACTCCGTCCACAGCTTGGACTGGAACAAGGTGCTCGAGGCCGCCCCCGACTACGTGGTGTTCAACGGCGTCGCGTCGCGCTACGCGACCAACCCGATCCCCGTCGCTCCGAGAAAGCTGGTTCGGCTCTTCGTGGTCAACGCCGGACCGAACCGCACCAGTTCGTTCCACGTGGTGGGTGGCATCTTCGACCGGGTGCTGGCCGACGGCTTCGGTCGCCCGTTCGACGGGATGCAGACCTGGAACGTTCCGGTGGGCGGGGGGGCGGTCTTCGAGTTCCGCCTGGCGGAAGACGGCCTGTACCCCTTCGTGACCCACGCCTTCGCCGACGCGACCAAGGGGGCCGTGGGTGTCTTCAAGGCGGGAAACCCCAAGGGCACCGCGACTCACTGAGGAGGCACCCGATGCGCCGACCGCTGGAGACTGGCCTCGCCTGCCTCCTGCTGACCGTGGCCCCGCTCCACCCGGCCCACACCCAGGCGGTCGGCCGGCCCGCCGTGGACTCGGCGATCATGTCCCTCGGCCTCCGCCTCCAGGAGTCGCCCGAGGCCGCGGCCTACCTCGAGGCCGCCGAGGACGACGGCACAAACCCCTTCGAAGTCCTCGGCAGCTCCTTCACGCTTGCCAGCCTTCCCGACTCAGTCGTGCTGTCGGTCTTCCCCCTGTTCAAGGACACGATGGCGGAGCTGCCACAGGATTCCTGCGGCGCGATGCTCGCCGACTCGGCGGCGATGTCGGACGAAGGATTCGAGGACTTGCTTGCGCGGCTCAGTCACCCGCTGCTTGGGCGCTGGATGGGGTTCATCGAGGCGGTGCTGCTGTCGAACGCCCGCGGGGACCCCCCGCACCCGAAGCCGTCGGCGGAGGAGGCGCAGCAAGCGATGATCGGGCTCTTCGTGCGGATGCCGCCGGAGGACCAGGAGAAGTTCATGCTCGGCATGGAAGACGGCGCCGCCCCGGCTCAGCAATGCGCCGCCTTCCAGGTGCTCTTTGGCGCGGTGTCCGAGCTGCCGGTGCCGGGCCAGCTGCTGATCATCCGCGCCAACTTCCCGTAGGTGGCTCGCCTGTCCACACGCCGCCTGCCCGTCTACCCCGACCTCGACCAGCTGAAGCACCAGGCCAAGGACCTCCTCCGCGCCATCAAGGCGGGCGACGCCGCCGCGCTGGCGGAACTGCGCGAACATCATCCCGACCCGGTCGACCCCGCCCTCGCCAAGCTGGCCGACGCGCAGCTCGTGCTTGCCCGGAGCTACCAGGCGTCGAGCTGGACCCGGCTGATCCAGGCGGTGTCTCTCGTCCACGCCATCTGGGACGACGACCTCGACGCCGTGCGCCAACTGGTGAGCTCCAACCCGGCGCTGCTCCACGAGCAGGTGCTGATCCGGAAGGACAGCAACTGGGGACCGCCGCTCACCTACGCCGCCAACGTGGGCCGCGACCGGATCATTCAGTACCTGCACAGCCTCGGCGCCGCGGACCTCGATTCAGCGCTCGATCGGGCAGCCCTGCAAGGGAAGGTGGCCACCGCCCGCATGCTCCACAAACTCCTGGGGGAGCCGGCACCGACCGCCCACGCTCTCGGCGGCCCCGCCTACACGCTCAGCCTGGAGGGGACGGCCCTCCTCCTCGAGCTCGGCGCGCCGGTCAAGGACGAGGCGGGCCGGCGCCTGGCGCCGGTGGACGTGGTGATGCAGACCGACTCGCGGAAGCCGGCCAACAAGCACGCCATCCTCGAGATGTACGCCGACCACGGCCTGGAGCTACCCGACACCCCGACGATGGCGTTGCACCGCGGGCGGATCGACCTGCTGGAGCGGCACCTGCACGCCGACCCCGGGCTCCTCAATCGCACCTTCACCCACCGCGAGATCTACCCGCCCGAGATGGGATGCCTGGACCCGATCGACGCCACGGTGGGCACGCCGCTGGGCGGCACGACGCTGCTCCACATGTGCGTGGACTACGACGAAATGGAGATTGCACGCTGGCTGCTGGACCGCGGCATGGACGTCAACGTCCGCTCGCGCGTCGGGGCCAGCGGGTTCGGCGGCTACACCGCCCTCTTCAATGCGGTCGTGTCGCAGCCCAACTTCTGGATGAACTACCAGAAGCGCGGACCGTTCGTGGCGCCGATGGCCGAGCTGCTGCTGGAGCGGGGGGCGGACGTGAACCTCCGCGCCTCGATCTGGAAGCAGCTGCACCCGGGCCACGGCGAGACGACCCGCCACGAGTACCGTGGCGTGACCGCGCTGTCCTACGGCCGCCGGTTCCACGCGCCGATCTTCGTGAGCGAGCCGGCGCTCCGGCTCATCGAGTCCGCGGGAGGGGTGGAATGACCCATATGCAACGCAGGGACTTCCTGGCCGCCGCAATCGCCGCGGCGGCCCTGCCGAGAGGCGTGTTCACGAGGCAGGACGATCTCCACGCCCTCGTGCTGGGCTCGGTGCAGGACGCAGGCTTCCCGCAGGTGGGCTGCTACACTCCGCGCTGCGAGGCGGGGAGGGCGCTGATGGCGAGCGGGCACGGCAGGTACGTGGCCTCGCTGGCGCTCGTCGAGCCAGGGGCTGAGCGGTGCTACCTGGTGGACGCGACACCGAACATCACCCGCCAGCTCGACCTGATCGAGGAGCCGTGGTTCCGCCCGCGTGCCGTGGCGCGCCGGCCATTCGACGGGATCTTCCTGACCCACGCGCACGTCGGGCACTACGCCGGGCTGGCGATGCTGGGGAGGGAGGGAATGGGCATGCGGGAAACGCCCGTGTACTGCACGCAGGCGATGGCCGGCTTCCTGGCGTCGAATTTTCCCTGGCGCTTCCTGATCGACCAGGGGCACGTGGCGCTCCGGCCGCTGGCGCTGGACACCTGGCACCGGATCGATCCGCTGCTCGAGGTTCAGCTCTGGAAGGTGCCGCACCGCGACGAGCTGGCCGATACCGTGGGCTTCGTGTTCCGAGGCCCCACAGCGACACTGCTCTACCTGCCCGACATCAACGCCTGGCGGCTCTGGAACCGGGACCTCGCCACGGCGGTGGCGGGCGTGGACGTGGCGCTGCTCGACGGCACCTTCTGGTCGCTGGACGAACTGCCTGGCCGCACGGCGGATGATGTGCCCCACCCACTGATGCCGCAGACCATGGACGTGCTGCAGGGAGTGGTGGACCGGAAGGAGGCTCGCGTGGTGCTGACGCATCTCAACAACTCGAACCCCGCCCTGGACGAAGGGGGTCCGCAGCAGGCCGAGGTCGCACGGCGCGGGTTTGAGATTGCGCGGGAGGGGATGCGATTCGGGCTGTAGCGGCGCTGCGGTGATTCAGTCGATGAACCGCGCCCGTGTGTCGGGGCTGGGGAGGGGGCAGGCGTCGTAGCGGCCGAAGAGGCGGTAGCGCTGCCGGGCGAAGAGATCGTACGCCCAGTCGCGGAGGGCGCGAGGCACGAGGCGGAACACGACGGCCGCCTTCCAGGGCCAGCCGAGGTAGTCCGCGATGGAGAGGATGGCGTCGGAGCGCACCAGCGGCGGCGCGCCGGGAGGCGGCCCGTCCACATCCACTAATACGAGCGAATCCACTCCTGTCAGGGCCGGGAAACGGCGCAGGACGTCTCCCGCAAACTCCCCCTGGAGCGGGGCAAACCGCATTCTCCCGCCCGGATCGCGAGCCAGGACGAACTGCACCGTCCGGTCGCAAAACCCGCAGAGCCCGTCGTACAGCAACACCTGGTGCCTCACGCAACTCGCTCCAGTCTCCCGACTTGCGGCACAGCGGGCGCCCGCAGCGGAGCCGGAAAGATAGCGGATTGGGCCTGCGGCCCCCGGTTTGCGGGGATGTCGATTCTTGCACGCCCCCGCGACCCTCGCTACGGAGGCCGAACGAATGCGGTACCTCTACCTGATCGCCGGGTGCGTCATTGCCCTGGCCGGCGCCTACTACATCGCCAACACCTTCCTGCAGCTGGCCGACTGGATGGACGAGATCGGCGTCATCGCCGGCTTGGTCTTCCTCTACCTCGGCACGCTCAACATCCTGAACTACTGGTACGGCAGCAAGGCGCGCGGCGTCCGGTGGGCGGCCGTCCTGGCCAACATCGCGATGATGACGGTCTGCTGGGTCATCGGCGCCAATCCGGAAGGCCTCGAATGGGGCCTGATCGGCGCGCTGGTGCTGGCCGCCGTACTCTCGCTCAGCTCCCGGTCCACCCGACCGGCATAGGGCTTCCCGCAACTCGACGAGGAATCCGGGGCGGTTATGTTGGACCGATGCCGCCGCCCCGCCTCGCCCTCCCCTCCGACATCCCCGCCCTCGCGCGGGTCATCAACGCCGCCTACAAGGTCGAGGAGTTCTTCCTCAACGCCCCCCGCACCACCGAGGCCGAGCTCAAGGCCAAGCTCGACTCGCCCTCGAGCGTCTTCCTCGTTCTCGACGGAAGGGAGCCGGGCACACTGGCCGGCGCGGTGCACGTCGAGCTCCGCGGCGAGCGGGGCTACTTCGGGCTCTTGTCGGTGGATCCCGCGCGGCAGGGAGAGGGGCTGGCGCGGGTGCTGATCGAGGGCGCGGAGGCGCACTGCCGCCGCGCGGGGTGCGTGGCGCTGGACATCGACGTGGTGAACCTGCGGACGGAGCTGCCGGCCTTCTACGCCAGGTTCGGGCTGCTGCCGGTCGGCACCGCGCCCTTCCCTGCGCACGAGAAGTTGTCGCGGCCGGTGCATCTCATCGTGATGACGAAGTCGCTTGTGTAGCGCGCCACGGCCGGCGTCGTCTCCCCACCCGACGTCGTTCCCGCCCACCACCATGTCCGGAGCTTCTCTGCGGCGATTCCTTGCGCTCTTGCTCGCCGTGTGGACACCCGGCTGCGTGTCCTGGTCGAGCTTCGGCTCCACCAACTTCGGTTCAACCACCCACATGGACGTACCACCGACCCGGGAAATCCGGGTCTGGACCGCGAAGCGCGCCGTGGTGCTCCGCTCGGTGCGCTTCCCGAAGGACAGCGTGACGGGCGTGCCGGTCAAGGCGCCCTACGGCTGCGACAGCTGCCGCGTCGCCTATCCGCTGAGCGCGGTGGATTCGATGCAGTCGGGGAGTTCGGAGGCGCTGCCCGTCATCCTGATCGGGGGCGCGGCGGTGCTGTTCCTCGCGGCGATCGTGACGAACGACACCGGCGAGGGCGGCTCGGGCCAGCCCTGAGCCGCCACCGGCGACTCAGTCGCCTCGCAGGCCCACGGTGCCGGCGAACGCCGCGTAGACGGCCGGGCTCCACCAGTGCCGGCTCTCCTCCATGCGGAGCATCGCCTCGGCGTGCGCCATGGCCGGCCGGTAGCTGCGGGTGGTGGTCAGGGCGTCGTACACGTCCACGATGCAGATGATCTGCGCCGCCAGGGGGATCTCGTCGCCCTTGAGGCGATCGGGATAGCCGCTGCCGTCGTACTTCTCGTGGTGCCATCGGATGATCGGCTTGATATCCCAGGGGAACTCGATGGCGGCCAGCATTTCGATGCCCCACACTGGGTGCTGCTGCATGACGGCGAACTCGTCCGCGGTGAGCGGACCCGGCTTGTTCAGGATCTCGTGCGGCACCCGGACCTTGCCGAGGTCGTGCAGGTAGGCCCCGAGCCGGATGGTGGTCTGTTCCGGATCCGAGAGGCCGAGCGCCCCCGCCACGTCCATCGCGTACCCCGCCACCCGCTCGCAGTGACCGTAGGTGTAGCCATCCGCCGATTCCAGCGACTGGCCCCAGTCCCGGACCACCGCCAAGTAGGTGCGCTCCAGCTCGGCCGCCTTGGCCCCCACGTCCACCAGGTCCACCCGCGCGTCGAGCCGGCCGAAGAGCCGGTGCGCCGCGTTGAGCAGCGTCAGCGCCTCCTGGTTTCGCCCCATGTCCTGGTACAGCCGGCCCAGCTCGCGCGACGCCTCCGCCTCGCTCAGCATCGAATCGCTGCCGCGAGCCAGCTCGATGGCGCCCTTGAGCCGCGCCTCGGCCAGCACAGGGCGCCCGGTCTCCCGGTACACCATGCCCAGCACGCGGTACGCATCCGCCTTGTCGAGCCGCGAATCGAGCTTGTCGAAGATGGCGAGCGCCTGCTCCGCGCTCTCGTGCGCCTGGCCGTAGGCCTGCGTGGCGAGGAACACCTCGGCGTGATTGAGGAGGCAGAGCCCCTGCAGCTGCACCTCGCCGAGTTCCTGCGCGAGCGTCCTGCTCTGCGTCAGGTACCAATCCGCCTCGCTCCAGTGCCCGTGGTCGGCGCTGAGCAGCCCCAGGTTGTGGTAGGCGATGGCGCAGCCATGTCGGTCACCGGCCTTGAGGCAGGCCTCGAGTGAGCCGGCGTAATGGCCGAGGGCGCCCGCGAAATCGCCCTGGATGTTGGCGAGGATGCCGAGGTTCTGCTCGACGCGGGCCCGGAGCGCCGGGATGGCGCCGCCGAGCGCGAGCGCGCGGTGGTAGGTGGCCCGCGCCACCTCCATCTGGCCGCGCTCGAACGCGAAACCCGCCATCGTGTTGAGCGCCTCGGCCGCGAGCGTCGTCCGGTCGCCCGCGACGGCGAGGTCGTGACTCTCCCGGACGTGGGCGTCGGCGGCAGCGGCCTCGTTGCGATGGTGGTGCACGACGCTGGCCCGGCGGAGCGCCTCGATGCGCACCTCGAGCTCGCCGCTCTCGGCGGCGGCGCGAATGGCGGCCTCGTAGGCGGCCGATGCCTCGAGCAGGCGCCCGGCCTGGTCGTGGGCGCGGGCCTCGGCCAGCCAGTCGATGGCGGAAACGGTCGTGGTCATGCTACCAGGCGACGGCGTACCGAGAGAAGTGCTCGATCGGCGCGGAAATCCGCATGTTGAGCAGATTGTCCAGCGACAACAGCCGGGTAACCACCTTGAGGCGTTCGGTGGTATAGGCGACGTGCTTGAGTACGTTCAGCCGGCCCGCGGGACAGTTCGAGTAGTCGAGCGTCAGGGTCGGCGAGTGCCCCGCGTTGAACTGCAGCCCCTCGGGCGAGAAGCGCACCGAACTCGCGGCATCCGACGGCGACTCGGCCTTGATCTGCACCGAGCTGTCCAGCGCGCCGGCCGGAATGACCAGCGTGTGCCGGCCAACCTTGATGGTGCCGCCCTCGACGCCAACCAATTGCGTGGTGCTGGCGTACGGCTGCGGCTTGCAGATCAGGACGCCTTTGAGGAGGCCATCGAGTAGGCTGTTGTCGAGCGGGACGCCGCCCATGCCGTTGGGGGCCATCGAGTCGGGCGCAGGCGCGGCGACGGTGGAGGACTCCGGCCCGGTGGTCGGGTCGGTGGCGCAGCTGGCCACCAGCAGGAGGCCGGCGATGAGGGCCAGGGTGCGGAGCGGGCGCGAAGAGAACATCGGAGCCTCCCAAAGGTCCCGGTGATAAGACGAAGCGGTCGTGCGACTTGGGTCGGGTCCAGGGAGGGGCAACGGGTGTGCCGGAGGGCCAAGATTCGTTCATGAATCATGCAGCCGAGCGGAGTGCAGCGATATAACAGATTGTGCTACAAGTGTTTAGAATGACACTCTCAGTGGTCGTGCTGTCGAATGTCAGTACACATCGAATGGGCTTTTTGGGGGAATCCCGGGACCAGCCTTGGAATTATGTGTGCTGCGTCACCACAGGCGCACGGCAGGTGTGGAGCGCCGGCGACAAGTTTCCGGGCCCCTCCGCCGCTCAACTGTCCAGCAGCACCGCCACCGGCTTCAGCGCCCCGATGCGTGAACAGATGACCTGCAGCATGACCGTCAGCGGCACCGCGAGCAGCGCACCGACGGGCCCCCACACCCACCCCCAGTAGAGCAGGCTCAGGAAGATCGCCACGGGGTTGAGCGGGAGGTGCCTCCCCATCAGGTACGGCGTGACGAGGTTGCCCTCCACCAGGTTGATCGCGACCGACCCCGCCATCGCCAGCACGACCGGGCCGGTGTCGTTGAACGTCACCAGCGACGCCAGCCCGATCAGCGCGACGGTCACCACGGCCCCGGCGTACGGAATGAAATTCAGCAGGAACGCCGCCGTCCCCCACACGCCCGCGCTCGGGAGGCCGATGGCGGCGAGCAGCGCCCAGGTGGCGAGCCCCACCCCCGCGCTCGTCAGGGTGTTGAGCAGCATGTAGCGCGACATCTGCCCCTCGAGCTCGCCCAGCACCTCTTCCGTGTGGTTCTCGCCGTTCCGGGTGCCGATGAGGTCCGCCAGCTTCTTCCGGAACACCGGCAGGGTGGCCAGCTGGAAGTAGGTCAGGAAGACGACGGTGACCGCGGTGACGAGAAAGCTGGTGGTGCTGACTCGCAGCCGTTCCAGCAGCCCCGGCGCCTGGATCTGCACCGTCGGGGTCGCCCCGGCCTGCGCCGTCTCGGTGACCTTCTCCATCGTCTTGGCTGTTTCCTGGATCGGCCGGAGCAGTCGCCGGACTTTGCGTTGGGCCTGCGTCATCATCTTCGGCGCGTCCCCGATCCAGTCGGCCGCGGGCCCCGCCAGCAGGACGCCACCGGTCGCTACGACGCCGACCGTGCCGAACACGAGGAGTCCCGCGCCGACGGCGGTCGGGATGCCGAGGCGCCGGAGGGCCCGCACCGCCGGGTCGAGCAGCAGCGTGAACAGCCCGGCGATGGCGATGGGGAGGAGGAGGCCGGCGCCGAGCTTGAGCGCCGCCGTGAGGAGGATGAGGAAGATGCCGACGAGCAGGCTCGTCGGCATCCGCGATGTGGGTGACGTCATGTGGCAATCGCTCCCTGCGTAGGCAGGAATCCTAGAGCGTGAAGTTGAGGCCGGCAGCGAGCTGCGCCGTGGAGTTGTCGTTCACCACGAAGCGCATTTCCGCGAAGGGATGGATCCGTCCCTTGAGCGACTGCACGCCACCGAAGAGGTTGAGCCCGGCCTGCGAGTCGCCGCCGCCGTCCATGATGTTGAGGCCCGCGCCGAGGTAGAGCCAGCTGACCGACGATGGCGCCACCCGCCACTTCACGTCCGCGTTGAGGCTCCAGAGTGAGGGGTCCGTGAAGAAGACGTCGAACGAGGGATAGAACTCGAGGTTGCTGGAAATCGGCAGGCTGAATTGCGCGCCCACGCCGATCTCCTCGGCGTCGAACTGGTACGACAGCCGGGGCCCGAGGTGCATCTTGTGGGTCTCGGTCTGGGCCTGCGCCGTGCCGGCCACAACGAAGCCGAGCACCAGCGCCGCACCAATGGTCGATCGTCGAATACCCATCAGGTAACTCCTTGCTTGAGTGAGAACGGACTTCAGCATCATTTGGCCCGCCTGGCGGCCTTGGCGCGGGCCGCCTTCACCCGCTTGAACGCCTCGAGTGCCGCCGCGCGGGTCGCGTCGGCCGCCGCTGCGGCGGCCGAGCGCGCCTTCGATACGAACTTCTTGGTCTTCTTCACGCACGCTTCCGCGCGCCGGCCACCACCAGCGCCAGTCCCGCCGCCACGGCCACTCCACCGGCCCAAGGGGGAATGGTGCGCTGCTCGCTGGCGGTCAGCTTGACGTCGCCCACCTCGACCACGTCGCGCCGGGTTGTGACATTGGCGCCGCGGAGGAGCACGAACCCGCCCGCGGCCAGGATCAGCAGGCCGGCCACCAAGCTCGCTGTGCGGTTCATCGGGCCGGCACCGTCAGCGGACCCGTCAGGGTCAGCTCGATGGGCGACCCGGCTGCCACCACCACGTCCCGGCTGGCGGTCTCATTCGCCACGATGGCGCCGCCGGCGGTGCCGACCGCCGCGCCGATGATGGTGCCCTTCGAGTCCCCGCCGATCACCCGCCCGGCCACGGCGCCGATCGCGGTGCCCGCGGCCACCTTCTCCACCTCGCCCACGGTGACCCCGCGCCCCTTGAGGGTGTGCGACACCGCGGTGACTTCGGCCGCCAGCGGGTAGCTCCGACCGCCGACCGACACGTTGTCGACCCGGAGCGTCAGGCTGCCGTCCTTCGCGCTCTTGGTCTTGGCCGGCTCGATTTCGGTGATGACGAGGGCCACCGAAGACCCGGCGGGAATGACCACCCGGCCGGCGGAGTTCTTGACGTCGGCGTCCACCGTCGTCATGAGCGTCTGCCCGGCCTCGTCACTGCGGGAGGTGATCGTCCGCGTGGTCGTGACGTCGATGGTGGTGCCGCTCTTGAGTGTCTTGCTGGCGGCGGCGCCGCCGCCGCTGGCCGTCTCGTTGGCCGCCGGCGCGCAGGTGCTGAACGCTGCGGCGGCGATTCCTGCGATCATCAGTCGGATCATGATAGGTCCTCCTCTGGGGTCAGGCGGCAGGGGCACATGCCCTCCACGTCGGAACCCTACCTATCTGGCCTGGACTGGCATATCCATCGATAGAGTGATTTCGGAGCGAGAGGGCCGGCAGCGGCGCCGCGGTCCCCGGCTCCGGCCTGGACGGTTCGGCCGTCAGGCTGATGCAACATGGGCGCGGCGCAACCGATGGCAGTGCGCCAAGTCACAAGGGGTCAGGAAGCACATTGTGCGAAAGATCACGCGCGGAAGGATGCCGAGGGGGCGGCCGTCAGCGGCCGGTGTTGCGCGACCCTCCCCCCGCGTGCGAGAACGCGGCGACCTCGAGGCGGCTGTGCAGCGCCAGCTTCTCGAGGACGTTGTGCACGTGGCTCTTGACGGTGTGCACCGCGATGTTGAGCCGCACGGCGATTTCCTTGTTGCTCATGCCCTCGCCGAGCAGGTCGATGACCTCGTGCTCCCGGCTGGTGAGCTTCACCGACTCCAGCACCTTGGCCGTGTTCTCGACCGGCGCGTTGAGCGCGATCTGCGTGAAGAGCGACGTCGTCAGCGCCGTGGGCAACACCTCCGCCCCGGCCGCCACCGCCCGGATGGTCTCGAAGAACTCCTCGAAGGAGGCGTCCTTCATGATGAAGCCGGATGCGCCCGCCCGCACGTAGTCCGCCACGTCCTCCTGCACCGGCATGAGCCCCATCACGATGACCCGGGCCGACGGCACCTCAGCATGCACACTCACGGTCAGGCTCAGGCTGTCGTGGTCCGCCAGGCCGAAGTCCAGCAGCACCACGTCGGGCCGGGCCTCCCGGACCTTCTCGAGGGCCTCGTCGACGTCCGCCGACGCCACCAGCACCCGGAATCCCGGCTGGGTGTGGATCATGGCCGCCATGCCTTCGCGGAGCAGGCGGTTGTCGTCGATGAGGACGATCGCGATGGGTGTCGCCGCCTTGGAGCGGGCGGGTCGGCTGCGTTTCGACTTTTTGGGAGAAGTTCTCGCCATGAGGGGCCGCTCGCGATGGCGGGAACAGAGGACGGGGATACTGAAGACTACGCCCCGGTCCGTCGCGCCGCCAGCCTCG
>CAZNDK010000045.1:0-21775 GCA_964571795.1 uncultured Gemmatimonadaceae bacterium
GTCGGCGCTCTGCTTCCGGCGGAAGAACCCGCGTCGGACGATCAGGTCGCGCAGCACCCCCAGCCCCCCCGCCCCCGCGATGGCGCCGTACGCCTCGAAGAAGGCGCGGCGCTCGTTGAAGTCGAGATCCTTCCGCACCTTCCCCTGCACGACCTCCTCGACCCGCTTGAGCGCGCCCTTGTAGCCGCGCGCGCTCAGCGCCTTGAGCGCCGCCACGCGCACGCCGCGGTCGTCGTCGCCGATGGCCCGCTCCAGCAGCACCAGCGCGCCCGGCGTGCCGATCTGGATGAGCGCCTCGGTGGCCGCCAGCCGGAGCGAGGCGTCGGCCCGCCCGTACACGTCGCCCAGCCCCGCCACCGCCCCCTCGAGCTTGAGCCGCCCCGCCAGCTCGATGGCGCCGGGCAGCGCCTCGGGGTCGCCCGAGCGGAGGAGCCGCAGCAGCTCGCCCTGGTGCGCGGAGGCGAGGTGCTGGACCGCCGCCTCGACCAGCGCCCGCACCGGGGCCGAGGTGAGCCGCGGCGTCCACTCGACCAGGGTGGCGAGCGCCTTCGGCCGGAGCTCGCGCAGCAGCTCGGAAATGTCGGCGTCGCTGGGGCGGCCCGTGCCCTCGTCGAGCGCCTGCATCAGCTGGCTCACGATGGCCGGCTCGCTCAACTGCTCGATGAACTGGACCAGCCGCGTCTTGTGCGCGGCGGACAGGTCCGGTGAGCGCTCCGCGAGCACCCGGGTTTCCCGCAGCACCGCCGCGCTCGCGCGGAACTCGCCGGCGTTGAGCATGCTGGGGAACAGCGCCTCGAGCACGCCGAGGATTTCGTCGCGGACCTCCTCGGTGCCCTCGCCCTCGAAGAGGTCGTAGAGCGCCGTGAGTGAGGCCTCGCGGAGGTCCCGGGAATACTCGAGCTTGAGGTCGGCGGTCAGCATGTCCACTTCAGCGCCGTCGAGGAAGTAGAGCGTCGAGTCGAACTCGTCGAGGTCCACCACGCCCTTGGGCCGCGTGGCGGTATCCACCGCCCCGCCGGCCTCGCCGGCGGCATCGGTGGCCTCGCCATCCTCCACCGACTCGCCGGGCGCCGCGACGCCACCGGGGCCCTCGCCCTCCACGGCGCCGGCCAGGTCCTGCTTCACCTCGGCGGCGAAGGAGGTGCCGGCGGCGTACTTGGCGCCTGGCACCATCTCCTCCGTCCCGAAGTCCTGGACGAACTCCGCGAACCGCATGTCCACGTACTGGAAGTCCTCGGTCCACAGAAGGGTGAACAGGTCGTCCGCCGCGTCCGGCGCGAGCCCTCGCACCTTGTTGATCACGCCAAGCAGGCGCGGGAGCTCGGCCTGCTCGACGCCCTTCTTGAGCGTCAGCACGCGGAGCCCGTCCTTGTACAGCGTCCACGCCAGGCTGTCCGCCTTGTGGAGCTGGTGGTACACGACCACTCCCTCCCACACGAAGTCGGTCTCCTGGACCGACAGCACGAGTTCGTCCACCGCCGACCAGACCGGCTCGAACGCCGCCTGGAGGTTCTGGGCGGCGCGGTGATACATCGGATTGTTGGGGAGGTACATCTGGAAGGCCCGCGACGCCTTCGTGAGCGTGCGCAGGAGTTCTTCCACCTGTTCCGGCGGCAGCACGTGCTCGAACTCAGCGCCCGGTTCGGTCACCGCGTGTCTCCCGTGAGCGCCGCCACCCGCGCGGCGTCCGTGGGGCCCCCTCAGGTCATCAGGAGCCGGCCCAGATGTTCAACTGCCACTGCAAGATAAGAGGCCCCGTCCCCATCGGCCACCGCAAACCCGTCCGCGCACGGAGCGGCCGCCGCCCTCCAGCGGGGCGGGGTTGACCTTCGGGAGGTGTTCGGGTAGCTTGATTCGGGCTCTCTTCGGTCATCCGCACGGAGGCACGGTCATGCCACTCACCCGCCGGCAAAGCGAACTCCTCGCGTACCTGCAGGAACAGATCTCGGACAACGGGTACGCGCCCAGTTTCGAGGAAATCGCCGAGCACTTCGGTTTCCAGTCGCTCGCCACCGTGCACGAGCACCTCACCAACCTCGAGCGGAAGGGCTACATCCGCCGCTCCTACAACGAGAGCCGCTCCATCGAGGTGCTGCCGCCCCGCGGCACCGCCGTCGCCTCCGAAATCCCGGTGCTCGGCCGCGTGGCCGCCGGCACGCCGATCGAGGCGGTCATGCACAGCGAAACACTCTCGGTGCCGAACGAAATGCTGCCCACCCGCGGGCCCAACTACGCCCTCCAGGTGCAGGGCAGCTCCATGATCGATGCCCACATCATCGACGGCGACTACGTGGTGGTCCACGGCCGCCACGCCGCGGAAAACGGCGAAATGGTCATCGCGCTCATCAACGGCGCCGAGGCCACGGTCAAGAAGTTCTACCGCGAGGCCGGCGGGTGGATCCGCCTGCAGCCTGCCAACGAAACGATGCAGCCGATGCGCTTCCAGGAGCAGGACGTTCTCATCCAGGGCGTCGTGGTCGGCGTCATCCGGAAGTACTGACGCCCGGGCACCCATCCACCCCGCCATCCTCGAACGCCAACTCCACGGGCGGCCCAGTCGGCCGCCCGTGCTGCGATTACGCCCGCATGTTGCCCCGCCGCGTGCACGGCCGACAATTCGGGCGCCTCGGGGCGGAGGCGGTGTGACCTGCTGGGCGAGGGATGGGAATCGAGGAACGGCCGGATGCAGAAGACGGCCGCACCGGCGCACGAAAATGGTAGTGGTCAAGCGGGCCTTTTGTCAATTCTGACAAGCAGTTGCGCGTCTTGCCGCAGCCCTGCCAAACGGGCTAGATTTCGCGCCGATGAGCCGGACTTTTCTTGCCGTGATGCACTTCGATGGCGGTCGCTATCTCGGCTGGCAACGGCAGGCGTCCGGACGCACGGTGCAGGGCGAGGTGGAGGCCGTGCTGGAACGGCTCGCCGGGCGCAGAGTAGTGGCCCACGCGGCCGGCCGCACCGACGCCGGGGTGCACGCCCAGGGCATGGGCGTGAGCTTCAGCCTCGCCGCCAAGTGGGAGCCCGAAGCCGTGCGGCGGGCCATGAACGCGCTCCTGCCGCGGGATTGCTGGGTCGAGACGGTGCGCGGGACCGAACCTGGATTCCACGCGCGGAAGAGCGCACTCGGCCGGGCATACCGCTACGACATCGGGGTGGACGCCGCCTGCATGTCGCCGTTCCGCCGGCCCTACGAATGGGCGCTGGGGCGTCCGCTCGACGTGGTCCGCATGCGAAGCGCGGCCGCCCAGTTGCCGGGGGAGCACGATTTCCGCGCCTTCGCCGTCAAGGGCGAGCCGAAGCCGCACTATCGCTGCACGCTGCGTGTGGCCGAGTGGCGCGATCGAGCGGACGGTCAGGGCGTCGCCTTCCACGTGGCGGCCGACCGGTTCCTGCATCACATGGTCCGCATGCTGGTGGGCACGATGGTGGACATCGGCCTCGACCGGCGGCCGGTGGAAGACATGACGGCACTGCTGGCGCGGCAGGACAACGCCGACACCAGCCCGCCCGCGCCGCCTGAAGGATTGTATTTCGTCTCCGCCAGCTATCCGGCGGAGGTGTTCGTCGACCACACCGGGGACGCCGCATGACGCCTCGCCAGATCGCCGCACGCCACGATGCCCGCCCTGCCCTTCGCGGCACGCGGGTGGGCGCGGCCGGCGGGCTCGTCCTGGCGCTCGCCGCCACCGCCCTGCCGGCGCAGGCCGTCACCCCCTCCGCCGCCGCCCTCGACTCGAGCCGCCGCACCGCCATCGTCACCGCCGTGGAGCGGCTGGCCCCCGCGGTCGTGTCCATCAGCGTCGCCGCGCGGCAGCAGGTGGCCATGCGGTCCTCGTGGGCCGACATGTTTGTGCCGCGCTACGCCTCGCAGCTGGTCCGCGGCTCCGGCACCGGGTTCCTGATCCGGAGCAACGGCGTCATCCTCACCAACCAGCACGTGGTGTCGGGGGCGGAGCAGATCACCGTCACGCTGCGCGACGGCACCCAGCTGCCCGCCCGGCTGGTCGGCGCCGACCCGGTGGCCGACATCGCCGTCATCCAGGTGGCCGGCCGCGCACTCCCCACCGTGCCGCTGGGGAAGAGCAGCTCCCTCATGGTGGGTGAGTGGGTCGTGGCCCTCGGCAACCCGTACGCCGATTACCTCGGCAACACCGAGCCGACCGTCACCGCCGGCGTGGTGAGCGCCACCGGCCGCAACATCCTGCCTTCCGAGGGGCAGGCCGGGCTCTACCTCGACATGATCCAGACCGACGCCGCCATCAATCCCGGCAACTCCGGGGGCCCGCTCGCCAACGCGCTGGGCCAGGTGGTCGGGGTCAATTCCTCGATTCTCTCGAACAGCGGCGGCTCGATCGGGCTGGGCTTCGCCATTCCCATCGAGCGGGCCCTCCGCGTAGCCGACATGCTGCTCGCCGCCGGCGCGGTCCGGCGCGCCTGGACCGGGCTCGACGTGACGCCGCCGCAGAGCTTCGAGGACTGGCGGGCGCTGAACGGCGTGGGCGTGGCCAGCGTGGCGCCGGGCGGGCCCGCGGCGCGCTCCGGCCTCGCGCGGGGCGACGTGCTGGTGTCGGCCAACGGCCGCACCCTGCACAACCACCTCGACTGGGAGTCGGTCAAGCTCGACCTCAAGGTGGGCGATACGGTGACGCTCGTGACCCGCCGGGGCACCGTCACCACGACGCGCACCCTCGTGGCGAGCGACCTCCCCACCCGCACCGCCGCGCGGGTGACGGTGCTGGAGGACCTGCAGCTGGTGACCGTCACTCCCGCCATCCGCTCCGAGAAGGGCCTGCAGAGCGCGCAGGGCGCGCTCATCGTGAGCATCGCTCCCCGCACGGCGGAGGCGACCGGGCTCCGCGAGGGCGACGTGATCATCGGGCTCGACCGGCGGCCCGTCACGACCGCCACCGACCTCAGCTCGCTGCTAGGCGACCTCCGGGCCGGCGAGAGCTTTAGGATCTGGGTGGAACGCAACGGACAGACGGCCTACACCGACCTGGTCTACCGATGACAGACGACCGCTGGCGCTCCCCGCTCGGCACCCGCTACGCCTCGCCCGCCATGCAGCGGCTGTGGGGCGAACCGCATCGCATCGGGCTCTGGCGCCGGGTGTGGCTGGCGCTCGCCGAGTCGGAGCGGGAGCTGGGGCTCGACATTCCCGACGAGGCGCTGAGCGAGATGCGGGCCCACCTCGACGACGCCGACCTCGCCACCGCCGCGGAATACGAGCGGCGCTTCCGGCACGACGTGATGGCGCATGTGCACCATTTCGGCGACCAGGCCCCCGCGGCACGGCCCTTCCTCCACCTCGGCGCCACCAGCGCCTTCGTGACCGACAACGCCGACCTGCTGGTCATGCACGACGGGCTCCGGCTGCTGCTCGGCCGGCTGCTGACGGTGCTCGACGCGCTGGGCGCATTCGCCGAGCGGCACGCCGCCGAGCCCTGCCTGGCCTACACCCACTTCCAGCCGGCGCAGCTCACCACGGTCGGCAAGCGCGCCACGCTCTGGATGCAGGACTTCGGCACCGACGTCGAGGAACTCTGCCACCGGATCGAGACCATGCGGCTCCGCGGCTGCAAGGGCACCACCGGCACGCAGGCCTCGTTCCTCGAGCTCTTCCGCGGCGACCACGCCAAGGTGCGCGAGCTCGACCGCCGCGTGGCCGAGCGGCTCGGCCTCCCGCGCACCTGGCCGGTGACCGGGCAGACCTACACCCGGAAGGCCGACAGCGCGGTGCTGGACGCGCTCAGCGGCGTGGCGCAGTCGGCCGCCAAGATGGCCGGCGACCTCCGCCTCCTGCAGCACGAGGGCGAGCTTCTCGAACCGTTCGAGGCGGAGCAGATCGGCTCCAGCGCCATGGCCTACAAGCGGAACCCGATGCGCGCGGAACGAATCAGCGGGCTCGCGCGCTTCGTGATGTCGCTCCAGGCCAACACGGCGCAGACCGCGGCGAGCCAGTGGCTGGAGCGCACGCTCGACGACAGCGCCAACCGCCGGCTCTCGCTCCCCGAGGCGTTCCTGGCCACCGACGCCATCCTCATCCTCGCCGCCAACATCGCCGGCGGGCTGGAGGTGCGGCCCGAGGTGACCAAACGGCACGTGGCGGTCCAGATGCCGTTCATGGCCACCGAGCGCTGGCTGATGCTGGGCGTCTCCGCCGGGGGCGACCGCCAGGCGCTGCATGAGGTGGTGCGTCGCCACAGCCTGGCCGTGGCCGAGGCCGTGGCGCGCGGCGAGCCCAACGATCTGATGGCACGCCTGACCGCCGACCCCGCCTTCGCCAAGATCCCTGCCAAGGCCCTCGCCGCAGAGCTCGATGCGTCGAGGTACACCGGCCGCTCGAGCGAGCAGGTGGCCGAATTCCTGTCCGAATACGCGGAGCCGCTCGTCCGGCGCGCCCGCCCGCTGGCCCTGACCCCTGACGCCGCCGAGGTGCGGGTATGAGTGTCGTGTTCCGGAGCGAACTTCCGCTTCCCCTGCTTCGCGCCGGCAAGGTGCGCGAGGTCTACGAGGCCGGCCCCGGCCATCTGCTGCTGGTCGCCAGCGACCGGGTGAGCGCCTTCGACGTGGTGATGGCCGAGCCGATCCCCGAAAAGGGACGGGTGCTCACCCAGGTGAGCGCCTTCTGGTTCGGGCTCCTCTCCGAGGTGTTCCCCTCGCACTTCGTCACCGCCAACGCCGGCGAGATCATCGCGAAGCTCCCGGAGCTGGCGCCGCACAAGGCCGCGCTCCGCGGCCGCTCGATGCTGGTGCGCCGCACCACGCCGGTGCCCTTCGAGTGCGTGGTCCGCGGTTACCTGTCCGGCTCGGCCTGGGCGGAGTACAAGGCGCACGGCACCCTGGCCGGCGAGCCGCTCCGCGTGGGACTGGTGGAGAGCGACCGCCTGCAGCCGCCGCTGTTCAGCCCCGCCACCAAGGCGGAGACCGGCCACGACGAGAACGTCACCTTCCACACGATGGCCCAGGCGCTGGGCGACCACGAGGCCAGCGCGCTGCGCCAGGCCAGCTTCCGGATCTACGAGGCGGGGCGCTCGCACGCCGCCACCCGCGGGATCATCATCGCCGACACCAAGTTCGAGTTCGGCCGCGACACCGACGGCACCCTGCGCCTCATCGACGAGGTGCTGACCCCCGACTCGTCACGCTTCTGGCCAGCCGACCGCTACCAGGCCGGGCGTTCGCAGCCGAGCTTCGACAAGCAGCCGCTCCGCGACTACCTGGCCACGATCAAGGCCAAGGGCGAGTGGAACGGCGAGGCGCCTCCGCCGCCGCTGCCGAAGGATGTCATCGAGGCCACCAGCGCCCGGTACGTGGACGCCTACCAGCGGCTGACGGGCCACCCGCTGCCCGAGGACGGCTGATGCGCGTGGCGCGCGAAGGCTGGCCCTTCATCGCCATCGCATGGGCCATCGAGGCGGCGCTGCTCTACTGGTGCGGCGTGGGGGCGTTCGCGCTGGCCTGGCTGCCGATCGCCGTCTGGGTGGTCGCCTTCTTCCGCGACCCGGTCCGCACCGGCCCCCGGGGCGAGAAGCTGGTCATCGCCCCCGCCGACGGGTTGGTGGTCAGCGTTCGCACCATCGACGAGCCGGCGTTCCACGGCACCGAGGTGCAGCGGATCTCGATCTTCATGAACGTGTTCAACGTGCACGTGAACCGGTACCCGGTGGACGGCACCATCACCTGGTGCAAGTACTCCCCGGGCAAGTTCGTGAATGCGGCCGGAGAGAAGGCCTCGCTCGAGAATGAGCAGTCGTCGGTCGGCATCACGACCGCCCGGGGCAAGGTGCTGGTGCGCCAGATCGCCGGGCTGGTGGCCCGGCGCATCATCACCGATCACGGCGAGGGTGCCGTGGTCCGCCAGGGAGACCGGATGGGGCTCATCCGCTTCGGGTCGCGGGTGGACGTGTTCCTGCCCGTGGGCGCCACGGTCAAGGTGGCCGAGGGCGAGCGGACCGTCGCCGGCGTCACCGTCATCGCGGAGTGGCCATGAGCGAATCCGTGCCACCCTACCAGTCGCCCCCCCGCCGCCCCGGCATCCGGCGCGCCATCGTCGTGATTCCCAGCGCCTTCACGCTGGGGAATCTCTTCTTCGGCATCTGGGCCATCGTCTACGCCGCGCAGGGCAACTTCAAGTGGGCGGGATGGTTCATCGTGTTCGCCGGGATGGCCGACATCCTCGACGGCCGCCTCGCGCGGATGTCGCACACCGGCACCCGGTTCGGCGCCGAGCTCGACTCGCTGGTGGACGTGATCTCGTTCGGCGTGGCGCCGGCGATGATCATGTACTTCCTCGAGTTCGCCGAGGCCGGCAAGTTCGCGTGGATCCTCTGTTTCATCTACATCGCCTCGGTCGCGGTCCGCCTGGCGCGGTACAACATCACCGCGGCGGGGTCCGACAAGCCGGGGTGGTTCACCGGGCTCCCGTCCCCGGCGGCGGGAATGACGCTCGCCACCTACTTCGCCTTCAGCCAGACCGAGTGGTACCAGAAGTTCCCCGAGTATCTCGACTTCCAGCGCCAGGGCCTGACCTTCCTGATGCTCGCGCTGTCGGCGATGATGCTCAGCACGGTCAAGTACCCCCGGACCCCGCGCATCGGCTTCCGGTCGCTGAGCGGGATCCTCGGTACGCTCATCACCATCGGCATCCTGGTCGGCGTGATCGTCGCGCCCTCCAACTTCCTGTTCCCGTTCGGCATCGGCTACCTCCTGTTCGGCATCGCGCGGGCAGCCGTGCTCGCCCTGTCCGAACGGCCGGAGGACACCGCCGACGCCCAGACGCTCCAGGTGCGCACCCGGCACGACCACGACAGCAACGAGGATTCCGCCCCATGACCTATCGCGTCCACATCCGTGTCGTGCCGCGTGCCGGGCTGCTCGACCCCCAGGGCCAGGCCGTCGAGCACGCGCTCTCGGTCCTCGGCTTCGCCGGCGCGGGCGAGGTCCGGATCGGCCGGGCCATCGAGCTCGCCATCGATGCGGCCAGCCCCGAGGCGGCCGAGGCGTCGGCCCGCCAGATGTGCGAGCGGCTGCTCGCCAATCCGGTCACCGAGGACTTCAGCCTCGCGGTGGAGGCCTGATGCTCCGCGTGGCGGTGGTGCGCTTCCCGGGCAGCAACTGCGACTGGGACGCCGCGCATGCGGTGGCCCACGCGGGCGCGGAGGCGCGGTTCATCTGGCACCGGGACACCGACCTCCAGCAGGCCGACGTCGTGATCCTGCCGGGCGGGTTCAGCTACGGCGACTACCTCCGCTCGGGCGCCATCGCCCGCTTCAGCCCGGTCATGCAGGCGGTGCAGAAGCACGCCGCGGCCGGCGGCGCCGTGCTCGGCATCTGCAACGGGTTCCAGATCCTCTGCGAGGCCCACCTCCTCCCCGGCGCGCTGGTGCGGAACGATCGCCTGACCTTCGTGTCGCGGCCGGTCTGGGTCCGGGTGGAGCGCACCGATACGTTTTGCACCAGCGCCTACGCGCGGGGCACCGAGGTCCGGATCCCGGTGGCCCACGGCGACGGCTGCTACGTGGCCGACGAGGACACGCTGCGGCTGCTCGAGGCCGAGGGACGCGTGGTGCTGCGCTACACCCGGGGCGAAAACCCCAACGGCTCGGTGTCGGACATCGCGGGCGTGTCGAACGCCTCCGGCACCGTGGTCGGCTTCATGCCCCATCCCGAGCGCTACGCCGACCCCTTGATGGGGAGCGACGCCGGTGCCGGTTTCTTCCGTTCCATCGCGGCGTGGCTCCCCGGCGGGGCCGCCCGTTCCATCACCTGACGGAGTCCGCCCGCATGCCGACCAACAAGCCGAGCAAGTCTGAGGACGAGTTCTTCGCGAAGGAAGAGGCGGAGCTCCTCAAGGAGCAGCGTCGCCGCGCCCGCGAGGCCGCCGAAGCCGCCCAGCGCCAGATGCACCTGATGAAGTGCCCGAAGGACGGGCACGACATGGTGCAGACGGAGTTCCACGGCATCACCGTGGAACGCTGCCTCCACTGCCAGGGCATCTTCCTCGACGCCAACGAAGTCGCCGCGGTCATCGCACACGAAGACATGACGCTCCTCGGACGCGTGGTCCGCGACATCTCGGCGGCCCTCCGCGGCTCGAAGCCGGAGTCCAAGTGACCACCGCCGCGACGGCCACCCACGCCGTCTCCTTCCCGGGCGAGCGGCCGGTGACCGCCGAGGTCGTGCGGGAGCACAACCTGAATGACCTCGAGTACGGCCGGATCGTGGCCATGCTCGGGAGGACGCCCACGCTCACCGAGCTCGGGGTTTTTTCCGCGCTCTGGTCGGAGCACTGCTCCTACAAGCACTCCAAGCCGGTCCTGCGCCGCTTCCCCACCACGGGGCCGCAGGTGGTCCAGGGGCCCGGCGAAAACGCCGGCGTGCTCCGCCTGCCGAACGGCTGGGCCGTGGCCTTCAAGATCGAGTCGCACAATCACCCATCGGCGGTGGAGCCCTACCAGGGCGCCGCCACCGGCGTGGGGGGCATCCTGCGCGACGTGTTCACCATGGGCGCCCGTCCGGTGGCGGTCCTCAACAGCCTCCGCTTCGGCCCCCTCACCGAGCCGCGCAACCGGTACCTCTTTGCCGGTGTGGTGCGCGGCGTCGGCGACTACGGCAACTGCGTCGGCGTACCGACCCTGGGCGGCGAGGTCGCCTTCGCCGAGGGCTACTCCGGCAACCCGCTGGTCAACGCGATGTGCGTGGGCATCCTCCGGGAGGCCGACCTCGCCACCGCCCGGGCCCACGGCGTGGGCAATGTCCTGCTCGCGGTGGGCGCCAAGACCGGCCGCGACGGCATCCACGGCGCCAGCTTCGCCTCCGAGGAACTGTCCGCCAAGAGCGAGGCCCGGCGCCCGCAGGTGCAGGTGGGCGATCCCTTCACCGAGAAGCTCCTGCTCGAGGCCAGCCTCGAGCTCATCACCTCGGGACTCATCGTGGCCATCCAAGACATGGGGGCGGCGGGACTCACCAGCTCGAGCGCCGAGATGGCCGCCCGGGGCGGCGTCGGCGTCGAGATCGACACCAGCCGCGTGCCCACCCGCGAGGCCGGGATGACGCCCTACGAGATCCTCCTCTCCGAATCGCAGGAGCGGATGCTCGTGGTGGCCGAGCCGCACAACGTCGAGGCCATCCAGGCCATCTGCCGGAAATGGGAGCTCGACGGCACCGACATCGGCCGCGTGACCGACGACGGCCTGTTCCGGGTCATCCACGACGGGCTGACCGTAGCGGAGATTCCCGGGGCGCCGCTGGTGGACGACTGCCCGATCTACAACCCCGAGGCGCGTGAGGCGCCGGCGGCGGTGGCGCGGCGCCGGGCGCGGCCCCGGAGTGCGGCGCGCGTCGGCGTGGCCGCCGCGCTCGAGGCGCTGCTCGACACGCCGTCCATCGCGAGCAAGCGCTGGGTGTACGAGCAGTACGACTCGACGGTGCAGGCCTCGACGGTCCTCGGCCCCGGCGGCGACGCCGGCGTCTTCCGGGTGGACGGCGAGCCCTTCGCGCTGGCGGTGAGCGTGGACTGCAACAATCGCCTGGTGGCGCTCGACCCGTACGAGGGCGGGAAGGCCACCGTGGCGGAGGCCGCGCGCAACGTGGCGTGCACCGGCGCCGAGCCCCTCGGCATCACCGATTGCCTGAACTTCGGGAACCCGGAGAAGCCGGAAGTGTTCTTCCAGTTCCGGGAGGCGTGCCGCGGCATTTCCGACGCCTGCGTGGCGTTCGGGACGCCGGTCACCGGCGGCAATGTGTCCTTCTACAACGAGAGCCCGACCGGCGCGGTGGACCCGACGCCCACAGTCGGCATGGTGGGGCTGCTGCGGCGAGCGGAAGACCGGGTGCCGAGCCACTTCCAGGCCACGGGAGACCGAATCGTAATCCTTGGCCCGACGGCGGGGGCGTTAGGAGGCTCGGCGTACTGGGCAGAGATCCACGGCTTCGTGGGTGGGGAGGCGCCTCCCGTGGACCTCGCGCACGAGGCGCGGCTCCAGCAGTTCCTGGTGGCCGCCGCCGCGGCACGACTCCTCCGCTCCGCGCACGACTGCTCGGAAGGCGGGCTGGCGGTGGCGCTCGCCGAGGCGGCCATCGGCGGCCCCTACACGGGCCAGGGGTTTGGGGCCATCGCCGACCTCCGCACGTATGCGCCCGGTGTGTCGCCCGAGGCGCTGCTCTACGGCGAGGACCACGGGCGGGTGGTGCTGAGCGTGGCGCCCGCCGCCCTGCCGGGGCTCCGGGCGTTGCTCGGCCGGTATGGGCTGCGGGGCTACCTCGCGGGCGAAGTCCGCGCCCCCGGCGGCACGCTCGAGGTGGTGTTGCCGGGCGGCGCGCACCGGTGGCCCATCGACCGGCTGCGGAAGGTGTATGATGACGCGATTCCGCGCCGCATGCGCGAGGTCGTGTCCGACCGGGCGGAGGCCTAGCGTATGTGCGGCATCATCGGCGTATCCGGCGTTCCCGACGCGGCCCGCGTGGCCTACCTCGGCCTCTACGCGCTGCAGCACCGCGGCCAGGAGAGCGCGGGCATCGTGGCGGTGGAGGCGGACGGGGAGACCCGCATCCGCATCGGGATGGGACTGGTGTCGGAAACGTTCGATGACGCGGAGCTCCAGAAGCTCCCGGGCGACGTGGCGGTCGGCCACACTCGCTACTCGACCACCGGCAGCACGGTGCTGGCCAACGCCCAGCCCTGCCTGGTCAACTACCGGGCGGGCTCGCTGAGCGTGGCCCACAACGGCAACCTCACCAATGCCGCCGAGATCAAGAAGTCGCTGGTGGATCGCGGCGCCATCTTCACTTCCTCGAGCGACACCGAGGTGCTGGTCCACCTGATCGCCCGTTCCGAGGCGCCGGACGCCGAGATGCAGATCCGCTCGGCGCTGGAGCGGGTCGAGGGGGCCTACAGCCTCGTCATCGGGGTCGGTCGCACCCTGTACGCCGTCGTGGATTCGCGCGGCTTCCGCCCGCTGGTGCTCGGGCGGCTCGGCAAGGGCATCGTGGCGGCCAGCGAGACCTGCGCCCTCGACCTGGTCGGCGCCACCTTCATCCGGGAGCTGCAGCCCGGGGAGTTCGTCCGCATCAGCGACGGAGTGGTGGAGGACCTCCAGCCCCTCCGCCCGCGGCCGGTGAGCCGCTGCGTGTTCGAGCTGATCTACTTCGCGCGGCCCGACAGCACCATCTTCGGGCAGTCAGTGGACCGGGTGCGCCGCGAGGCCGGGCGCCGCCTGGCCATCGAGCACCCCGCCCCGGGCGCCGATGTGGTGTTCTCGGTGCCCGACAGCAGCAACGCCATGGCGCTCGGGTACAGCGAGGTGTCCGGCATCAAGCTCGAGCACGGCCTGATCCGGAACCACTATGTGGGCCGCACCTTCATCCACCCGACGCAGGCCCTCCGGGTGGCCAAGGTCAAGATCAAGTTCAACCCGGTCCGCGGCGTCATCGAGGGGAAGAAGGTCGTGGTGGTGGACGACAGCCTGGTGCGCGGCACCACCAGCCGGGGGCTGGTGCAGATGATCCGCGCCGCCGGGGCCAAGGAAGTGCACCTGCGCCTCTCTTCGCCGCCGATCACCGGGCCCTGCCACTACGGGATCGACACCCCCACCCGCGAAGAGCTCATTGCCGCCACCCACTCGATGGAGGAGATCCAGGCCTACCTCGGCGTGGACTCCCTGGGGTACCTGAGCCTCGAGGGGATGGTCGGCGCCGCCGGCGGCGGCCCCTTCTGCCACGCCTGCTTCTCGGGCCAGTACCCGACCGCCGTGCCCGACGCGGTGGTCCAGCTCCAGCACGCGTCCCCCCTGACCGCGAGCCGCGCATGACCGGTGGCATGACCCAACCCCTCGTCTACTTCTTCGGCCAGGGCCGCGCCGACGGCACCGCCGCCATGAAGGATCTGCTCGGCGGCAAGGGCGCCGGGCTCGCCGAGATGACCAACATCGGGATCCCGGTACCGCCGGGGTTCACCATCGCCAGTTCCATCTGCATCGCGTACCTCGAGTCGCGGCAGTTCCCTCCCCGGCTCCGCCAGCAGGTCGAGGCCGCGCTCCAGCGGCTCGAGGCGGCCACCGGCCGGATCTTCGGGGGCGCCGACGACCCGCTCCTCGTGTCCGTGCGCTCCGGCGCCGCGGTGTCGATGCCCGGCATGATGGAGACGATCCTCAACCTCGGCCTCAACGACGAGACGGTCGAGGGACTGGCCCGGCAGAGCAAGAACCCCCGATTCGCGTGGGACTCCTACCGCCGCTTCGTGCAGATGTACGGCTCGGTCGTATTCGACCTCCCGAAGCACCCGTTCGAGGAAATGCTGGCCGAGCGGAAGAAGGCCGCCGGCGTGAGCCGCGACATCGACCTCCCCGCGGCGGACATGCAGGCGCTGGTGCGGGCGTTCAAGTCGTACATCACGACCGCCACCGGCAAGGAATTCCCCGACAAACCGGTGGACCAGCTCTGGGGCGCCGTCGAGGCGGTCTTCGAGAGCTGGCACACCAAGCGCGCCATCGACTACCGCCGCCTGCACGACATTCCCGACTCGATGGGCACCGCCGTCAACATCGTGACGATGGTCTTCGGCAACCTCGGCGAGGGGTCCGGCACCGGTGTGGCCTTCACCCGCGACCCGTCGACCGGCGAGCGGGTGCTCTACGGCGAATACCTGCTCAACGCCCAGGGCGAGGACGTGGTGAGCGGCTCGCGGGACCCGGAGCCGATCGACAAGCTGCGGGATTCCCTTCCGGCGGCCTTCGGCGAACTGGAGCGGGTGGCCCGCACGCTGGAGCGGCACTTCCGCGACGTGCAGGATCTCGAGTTCACCATCGAGAACGGCAAGCTGTACATGCTGCAGACCCGCCGGGCCCAGCGCACCGGGCACGCCTCGGTGCGCATCGCCTGCGAAATGGTGGACGAGGGGCTGATCACGCAGGAGGAGGCGGTCGCCCGCATCCCCCCGATGGACCTCGACCAGCTGCTGCACCCGATGATCGACCCCAAGGCGGAGCTCGACCTCCTCACCACCGGGCTCCCGGCCTCGCCGGGGGCCGCGTCCGGCGCCGTGGTGTTCACCGCCGACCGTGCCGAGGAGATGGGCAAGAAGGGTGAGGCGGTCATCCTCGTGCGCCGGGAAACCAGCCCCGAGGACTTCCACGGCATGGTGGAGGCCAAGGCCATCCTCACGGCGCGGGGCGGCATGACGTCGCACGCCGCCGTGGTGGCCCGCGGCATGGGCAAGCCGTGCGTGGCCGGCGCCCAGGACATTACCGTGGACGAGGAGGCGGGCACCTTTGCCGTGAACGGGCGGCGGGTCAAGGAAGGCGAGTGGATCACGCTGGACGGTGGCACCGGGCGCGTGCTGGCGGGCCGCGCCGCCCTGGTGGCGCCGGAAGTGTCCGGTAACTTCGACCGGATCCTCGGCTGGGCCGACAAGGTCCGCACGCTCCGCATCCGGGTCAACGCCGACACCCCGGCCGACGCGCACCGCGGCCGGGACTTCGGCGCCGAGGGGATCGGCCTCTGCCGCACGGAGCACATGTTCTTCGAGGGCGACCGGCTGTCGGCCATGCGGGAAATGATCGTCGCCTCGGACGACGAGGGCCGCAAGAAGGCGCTGGCGCGCCTGCTACCGATGCAGCGGGGCGACTTCGAGGGGATCTTCCGCGCCATGGAGGGGTATCCAGTCACGATCCGCCTCCTGGACCCGCCGCTCCACGAGTTCCTGCCGCACGACAAGGAAGAGGTGGCGGGGCTGGCCCGCGAGATGGGCAAGGACCCGAAGGAGCTGCAGCGCATCGTGGACGCGCTGAGCGAGCAGAACCCCATGCTGGGCCTTCGCGGCTGCCGGCTCGGCATCCTGCATCCCGAGATCACCGCCATGCAGGCCCGCGCCATCTTCGAGGCGGCGTGCACCGTGGCGGCGCGGAAGGGGCGGGTGCAGCCAGAGGTCATGATTCCCCTGACTTCGACGGTCGTCGAGTTCCGGCGGCAGGCGCTGATCATCCGGCAGGTGGCGGAGGAGGTATTCCGCGAGCGCCAGCTCACGGTGCCCTACCTGTTGGGCACGATGATCGAGCTGCCCCGCGCGGCGCTCACCGCCGACGAAATTGCGCGCGAGGCGCAGTTCTTCAGCTTCGGCACCAACGACCTGACCCAGACCACCTGGGGCCTTTCGCGCGATGACGCCGGGAGCTTCCTGCCCTACTATATCGAGCAGGGCATCATCCCCGACGACCCGTTCCAGGTGCTTGACCAATCCGGCGTCGGCAAGCTCATTTCGATGGCCTGCGATCTCGGCCGCCGCACCCGGCAGGACCTGAAGCTCGGCATTTGCGGCGAGCACGGCGGGCAACCCGAGGCGATCGCCTTCTGCGACGACCTCGGCATGAATTACGTCAGCTGTTCCCCTTTCCGCGTGCCGATCGCGCGGCTTTCCGCTGCGCAGGCGGCCCTGGCCAAGCGCGGCACCATGGACCGTACCAAGGCGACCGTATGACCAAGACCACACCTCTCGTCGGCATTGTCATGGGCAGCGCGTCGGACTGGCCCGTGATGCTCCACGCGGCCAATCGGCTGACCGGCTTCGGCGTTCCCTGCGAATCGCGGGTCATCTCGGCGCACCGCTCCCCCGCCCTGGCGCACGAGTATGCCGCCACCGCCGAGAAGCGCGGGCTCGCCTGCATCATCGCGGCGGCGGGCGGTGCCGCCCACCTGGCCGGCGTCATGGCCGCCGGGACCACCCTCCCGGTGCTGGGCGTGCCGATGCCGAGCCAGCACCTGCAGGGCATGGACTCGCTGCTCTCCACGGTGCAGATGCCGGCGGGCATCCCGGTGGCCACCTTCGCCATCGGCGACGCCGGCGCGCACAACGCGGCGCTGTTCGTGGTGGCGATGCTGGCCCGCACCGACAAGGCGCTGGCCGACAAGCTGAAGGCGTTCCGGGTCGAGCAGGAAGAGAAGATCAAGAAGATCGACCTGGAAGGGCACATCTAGGTCGAGGACTGAGGACTGAGGACTGAGGACTGAGCGGACAAGAAAAGGACTGAGGACTTCGAGGGGAGCCCCTCTCAGCCCTCAGTCCTTTTCTCTGAGTCCTCGTTTTCTAGTCGCTGGCGCGCTGCTGTGCCGACTGCAGCTGCTGCACCTGCTCCGGTGTGAGGCGGGGCCGGTTGAGGGTGAGGGTCACCTTCTTGAACGTGCCGGTGAAGGCGAAGGGCACCTGGTAGTCGTCTTCGTCCACGCCGGTCAGGGTGTCCATGCCCAGGTCGAGACTTTCGTCGATCGGCATCATGAACGGAATTGTGTGCTCCATCTTGCTCGTCGCGACGACCTGCCCGTCCACCTTGAGCGTGCCGGTGCCCCCCTGACCCACGCCCGCGAAGCTGCCGTAGCCGATGGTCCCCATCCCCATGCCGTCGTACTGGAAGTCGAACTCCAGCACGTGCGCGCCGGGGGCCAGCGGCTGGTCGCTCTCCCACCGGAGTTTCCGGAGGCCAAGCATGTTCCAGACGAACACCGGCTTGTCGTTGAGCAGGTAGAGCCCGTACCCGCCGAACCGGCCGCCCTGGGTGATGAGGACTCCTTCCGCGCCGCCCTTCGGGATGTCCACCTCGGCCCGGATCGTGTATGAGGAATTGAGTACGCTCGGCGCAACTCCGGACGGCGTGCCGACCAGCGGCTGCGTCCAGGTGAACACGTTTCGCCCGGCCGTCACGCTCGGGCGCGGCGTGATGACCCGCGTGATGACGCTCGCGTCGAGCGGGAGCACCTCGTACTTCCGCGCCTCCTGCATGAACAGCGCCTGCATGTGCTTCACCTTGGCCGGGTTCTGGGCCGCCACGTCCTTCGACTGGGACCAGTCCTCGTTCAGGTTGTAGAGCTCCCACGGATAGGCCATCGGGTTCGCGTTGAGGTCGCCCGTGGTGTTCCACGGCGCTCGCATCACCCTGGTGCTCGCCATCCAGCCATCCTCGTAGATGGCGTGGTCCCCAAACATCTCGAAGTACTGCACCCGGTGGGTGCTGGGCGCCTTCGCATTCCTTGCATCGAAGGTGTACATCATGCTCACGCCCTCGACGGGATCCTGCGGGATGCCGTCGACCACCTTGGGCGCCTGGATGCCGGTCGCCTGGAGGATCGTCGGCACGACGTCGATGACGTGATGGAACTGCGGCCGGATGCTCCCGGTGTCCTTGATGACTGCCGGCCAGGAGATGGCCATCCCCTGGCGGATGCCGCCCAGGTGGGAGGCGATCTGCTTGGTCCACGGGAACGGCGTGTCGAACGCCCAGGCCCACGGCACCGCCATGTGGGGGTAGGTCAGGTCGGTGCCCCAGGCATCGTAGAAGTACTTGAGCTGCGCCTCGACCGGCACCATGACCCCGTTGAACATCGCGGTTTCATTGGGCGTGCCCATCAGGGTGCCCTCAGAACTGGTCCCGTTGTCGCCCTCGATGTAGATAATGAGGGTGTTGTCCAGCTTGCCCATATCCTGGACGGCCTGGATGACCCGGCCGATCTCGTGGTCGGTGTAGGCCACGTACGCCCCGAAGACGTCGGCCTGCCGGATGTACATCTTCCGCTCGTCGGGCGTCAGCTGCTCCCACCGCTTCAGCAGGGTGTCCGGCCACGGGGTCATCACGGTGTTCTGCGGGATGACGCCGAGCCGCTTCTGATTGGCGAAGATTGTCTCCCGCATCTGGTTCCACCCGGCGTCGAAGAGGTGGAGCTTGCTGATGCTGTCGATCCACTCCTGGGTGGGGTGGTGCGGGGCATGGGTGCCGCCCGGCGCGTAGTACACGAAGAACGGCATCTCGGGGTCGAGCGCGTTCAGCTGGTTCATGTAGCCGATGGCGTCGTCGGCCATGGCCGTGGTGAGGTTCCAGGTCCCGGGCGCCGCGCCCTCGAAGGGATAGATCTGGGTGGTGTTCCGGAACAGGTTCGGCTGCCATTGGCTGGCGTCGCCGCCGATGAACCCGTAGAAGTAGTCGAAGCCCAGGCCCACCGGCCACTGGTCGAAGGGACCCGCCGGGCTGCTCATGAAGGACGGCACGTTGTGGTTCTTGCCGAACCACGAGGTGCGGTAGCCGTTGTCCCGGAGGATGCGGGCCACCGTGGCCTTGGAGGGGGAAATGATGCTGTTGTACCCCGGGAAGCCCGTGGCCTGCTCCGAAATGACCCCGAACCCGACCGAGTGATGGTTCCGGCCCGTGATGAGGGCCGCGCGGGTCGGGGAACAGAGAGCGGTCGAGTGGAAGTTGGTGTACCGGAGGCCATGCGCCGCGATGCGGTCGAGCGCCGGGGTTGGAATGACACCGCCGAAGGTGCTGGAGACCCCGAAGCCGGCGTCATCGGTGATGATGAGCAGGACGTTTGGCGCGCCCTTCGGCGGCACGACCCGGGCCGGCCAGTACGGCTTCGACTGCTGTGCCACGTCCTTGATGGTGCCACCGAAGGGCTGTGGCGGCGCCGGCAGCTGCTTGCCATCGATCGTGGTGGTGGCTCCTGGTGAGCCGGGTGTGCCGGTGACCTGCTGGGCGGCCAGTGAGGAGCCGGCGCCCATCAGGACCACGGCCAGGATCACGGCGTTCGACATCGCCTTCGCGTGCATAGCTGTGCCTCTCAGGAGGGTAGGCGGTAGAAGCCCAGAGAAGAGATCAACCTGAGGCCCCGACCCTGAACGCTCGGTGAGGAAACCGTGAAGGTGCCTTGGCACCCGCGGCCCACAAACGAAGGGGGGCGCCTTCGGCGCCCCCCTCGTTCCCTGGGTCCGTTCGCCACTCCCGCTAGTCGCGGGCGCGGGCGAGCTGAGCATCTGCCGCCGGCTTCTCGCCCATGGCGAGCTGTTCCGGCTGCAGGGTGACCGTGAGCTTGGTCAGAGTCCCGTTGAAGGTGAATGGCACTTCGTAGTCCGCATCCGCCACGCTGGTCCGGGTGTCGGTCCCGATGTCGAACCCCTCGTCGATGGCCATCAGGAAGGGGATGGTGTGGGGAATGGTCTGGGCCGGGAAGGCCTTGCCATCCACCGTCAACACGCCGCTCCCGCCCTTCCCGAACCCGGGGCCGGCATAGGTGAAGTCGAACTTCAGCGTGTGCTTGCCCGGCGAGAGCGCCTTGTCGCCCTCCCACCGGAAGCGCTTCAGGTCGAGGGCGTTATACACGAAGACCGGCTTGCCCTTGAGCAGGTAGAAGCCGAACCCGCCGAACCGCCCCCCCAGCGTCGCGAGCATGCCGTTCCCGCCCCCCTTCGGCACCACGATGTCCGCGGTGATCGAATACGAGCGGTTCATGAAGCTCGGCGCGTCGCCCGTGGGGATGTCGGCCATCAGGCCGCTGTAGGTGAAGACGTTGCGGCCCGCCTTCGTGCTGGGGCGTTCCGCGATGAGGCGCGGGAGGATGGAGTTGTCCAGCGGGAACACGTTGTACTTGGCCGCCTCCACCATGAACATGTCCTGCAGCTCGCGGAGCCGCTCGGGGTTCTGGGCCGCCAGGTTGGTGTTCTGGGAGAAGTCGTTGTCGATGTTGTACAGCTCCCAGGTGTACCCGTCCACCACGTTCGGCAGCTTCGCCGTGCCCAGCAGCCAAACCGGGGCCGGCGGCGGCGTGGTCGCCACCCACCCGTCGTGGTAGATCGCCCTGTTGCCGAACATCTCGAAATACTGGGTCATGCGGTGGGACTTGGCGGTGGCGTTGGCCTTGTTCCAGGTGTAGGCCATGCTCACCCCCTCGATCGGCCGCTGCGCCACACCGTTCACCATGACCGGGGCGGGAATGCCGGTGGCCTCGAGGATGGTTGGCACGATGTCGATCATGTGGTGGAACTGGGTCCGGATGCCACCCGCGTCCTGGATGTGCCCGGGCCACGACATGACCATCCCCTGCCGGGTGCCGCCGAAGAAGGAGGCCACCTGCTTGGTCCACTTAAACGGCGTGTCGAACGCCCAGGACCAGGCCACCGACATGTGGGGATAGGTCTGGTCGGAGCCCCAGGCATCGTAGAACTTCATCTGGTCGGCAATCGGGATATCCAGGATCCCGTTGTAGGCCGTCATCTGGTTGGGCGTGCCGACAAGGGTGCCTTCCGCGCTGGTGCCGTTGTCGCCGCTGATGTAGATGATGAGCGTGTTGTCCAGCTTGCCCATGTCTTCCACGGCCTGGATGACCCGGCCGATCTCGTTGTCCGTGTAGGCCACATAGGCGGCGAACACTTCCGCCTGGTGGGCAAAGAGCCGCTTGTTCTCCGCCGGCAGCGTGTCCCAGCGCGGCAGCTCATTCGGCCACGGCGTCAGCTGGGTGTTGGCCGGGATGACGCCGAGCCGCTTCTGGTTGGCAAAGATCGAGTCACGCATGGCGTTCCAGCCCATGTCGAACTTGCCCTTGAACTTGGCGATCCACTCTGGGGTGGGCTGGTGCGGCGAGTGCGTGCCACCCGGCACGTAGTACACGAAGAACGGCTGGTCGGGCGCCACGGCGTTGAGCTGCTGCATGTGGGAAATCGCCACGTCCGCCAGGTCCGTCGTGAGGTTGTAGCCCGGCTTCCCGATCCAGGGGTAGATGGGGGTCGTGTTCTGGAAGAGGTACGGCGTCCACTGATCGGTTTCGCCGCCCATGAAGCCGTAGAAGAACTGGAAGCCCATGCCGATCGGCCACTGGTCGAAGGGGCCGGCGGCGCTGTACTGGTAGGTCGGCGTGTTGTGGTTCTTGCCGATCCAGGAGGTCGCGTAGCCGTTCTCCTTGAGGATTTCGCCGATGGTGGCGTTCTCCGGCCCGATGACCGAGTTGTAGCCCGGGTACCCGG
>CAZNDK010000046.1:0-21332 GCA_964571795.1 uncultured Gemmatimonadaceae bacterium
AAAGGTGATGGGGAGCCGCCCGGAGGGATTCACGTCTCCGAGGAGGACATCGGCCACGGCGTGTCCGCCTTCCTGGCCGGGATACCACGCCATCAGCACGGCACCGACCGCATCGAGCCAGGGCATCGTGATGGCACTCCCGCCGATGAGCACCACGACGGTCGGCGTGCCGGTGGCCGCCACGCGCCGGATCAGTTCCTCCTGGTACCCGGGGAGCCCGAGCCGAGCACGGTCGCGGAACTCCCCCTCTTCGATGCCGGCCACCACCACCGCCACCGCGCTTCTCCGCCCGAGCGCCACGGCGCTGTCGAGCCGCGCGCGCGCCACCCGCTCGGCGCCGGTGTCCCACACCAGGTGGAACTGGGCATTCCCTGTCGTTTCGTGGAACTCCAGCCGCAATGCGTGCGTGCTGCCCGGCGCCAGCGCCACGTCGGCGAGCCGCGGGCCCGCCGAGCGCTTCTCCCAGGCGTCGAGAAGGAGCCGGCCGTCGAGCCAGAGCCGCCAGCCGTCGGTGCCGTCCACGCCGAGCCGCGTCACCCGCTCCGGTCCGATGGTGAGGGTGCCGCTCCAGCGGACCGAGTACCAGTCGGTGCCGAGGCCGGGCGCGGGCGGCGCGAAGCTCCAGCGCACGTCCACCGCGGAGTCTCGGCGCGTCGCGGCGGGAGCGCCCGCGAGGTCGGGGTTGCCGAAGAACTCCGCGGTGAGCGCCACGCGGCCGGTTGGCACCGGCGAGTACGCGGCGCTCTCGCGCCCGGGGCCCGGGGCGTACCGGACGCGAGTGCCCAGGCGCGCGGTGAGTCCCGCGAGGATTGAGACGGGTGCCGTGCCCGGCGCGGTGTACCCGCCGAGCCGGGCCTCGGCCGCGTCGGTGCCGATCAGCGCCACCGAGGGCACGCTCGCGCCAAGTGGGAGGACTCCGGTGTTCCGAAGCAGCACCATCGCGGCCATCGCGGCCTCGCGGGCCAGCGCGCGGTGGCCGGGGTGGCCGTTCCAGTAGGCGGCGCTGTCAGGATTGCCATAGGGATTGGCGAAGAGGCCGATGGCTTCCTTGGCGCGGAGCACGCGGGCCACGGCGGAGTCGGTGATGGCGGCAGGGACGGTGTTGCGCACCGCGTCGAGATACGGCACGTGCTGTGGCCACGCACTCTGGAAGACGACATCCACGCCGGCCGCGTACGCCTGCCGCGCTGCCTCCTGGGTGGTCGAGGCGGTGTGGTGCAGCACCGTGGCGCCGCCGGTGGCGGCGGCGTCGGTGATGACGAATCCCTGAAAGCCCCACGCCTTCCGGAGCGTTCCAGTCAGGAGCCCGGGGTTCTGGGTGGCGGGGAGCCCGCCGACCGAGTTGTAGGCGGTCATCACCGAACGCGACCCGGCCGCCAGCGCCGCGCGGAAGGGCGGGTAGTAGAGCTCGGCGAGGGTGCGCTCGTCCAGCGAAATCGGGTAGCTGTCGCGCCCGCCCTCGCCGACGTTGGCCACGAAATGCTTCGGCGTGGTGATGACGCCCAGGGCCTCAAACGGAGCCACGAACGCGGCGGCCATCGCGGAGGCAAGGAGCGGATCCTCGCCGTACGTCTCCTCGGTGCGGCCCCAGCGGACGTCGGTGGCGAGGTTCACCACGGGCGAGAGCACCTGCCGGATGCCGCGGGAGCGGGTCTCCCGCGCGATGGCGGTGGCCACCCGGCCCATCAGTGCGGTGTCCCACGTCGCGGCGAGGGCAATCGCCTGCGGAAAGACAGTGGCGCCAGGGCGCGTGAGGCCGTGCACCGCCTCGTCGAACGGGATGATCGGGATGCCGAGCCGGGTGCGCTCCACGAAATAGCGCTGGACCGAGTCGAGCCGCGCTGCGTCTTCCCGCGCGGTGGGCGCGGCGGGGATCTGCAGGCCGAAGACGCCGTGGCGGTAGTCGTGGGTGGAGTCGGTCAGGTCGCCGGGGATCATGAACAGCTGCCAGAACTTCTCCTCGAGCCTCATCCGCGGGAGGAGCCCGGCCGGCGACTGGGCGACGGCTCGACTGGGTAAGGCAGCCAGCAGAAGGAGGAGGACTGCGCGGAGGACTCTCGGCATGGAGCCGGAAGCTACGGTGCGGCGGCGGCCGGAGCCAGATCAATCTCGAAGCCAGCTCCTAGCGACGCGACTCCTGCCCGGTCTTGCGCTGGGCCAGCGGCGACTCGGGTGTGCCCTCGCCGAGGCGGGGAGTGTCCTCGCCGGGGGCGAGCGTATCCCTGGCCTTGCGGGCCAGGAGGAACATGGCGGCGGCGGAGCCGGCGCCCATGACGGTGAGGATGGTCAGGTTGAGGAGGGCGAGCCGGGGGGACCACACCCGGGCCCCGTTCATGGCGGCGATGAAGAGGAAGTAGAGAAACCCGCCCCCCGCCCCCAGGGCGGTCACGAAGGGGAGCGAGAGCTTGTCGAACGTCCGCCCGCGTGCGGTGAGCGCCAGCACGCCGGAAAACCCCACGCCCACGATGAACGCGACGACCGAGATCTTGGCGACGAAGCGCAGGTCGTCGAGGGAGGCCTGGCCGAAGAGCAGCGCGGTGAGCCCGACCAGCGAGCCCACGACGCCGACACCCACGGCGAAGGTCAGTCCCGTGCCGATCATCCCGCGGATGACCCTCAGCCAATGCGGCATGGTGCCCCCAGGTCGGTTCTACTTTGTGCCGCAAAGTACGTCCGGCGGCCCTCCGCTGTCAACGGGCCACCGTCCGCGGCGGGGCAGGGAGTCACCGTGAAATGCGGTGCGCCTCCATCGTCCAGTAGTCCAGGATCCAGGTCTTGCCGCGGTCGAAGGTGGCATCGGCGCGCCAGAGGAAATGGTCGGGCTGGATGGCGAAGTAGCGGAACCGGACGAGCATCGAGCCATACCACTCGATGAGCACGCGGCTGTCCCCGGCGCTCCACATCAACCCCGGTTGCCAGGCGCCCACGTTGGTGTTGATGCCCTCCATTTCCCAGAGCTTGCGCTCGGGGTTGTAGGCGCGATAGGTCCAGGTGCCGGCGTCCCAGGTCGAGGAGGGGTCGTCCGGCCGCCAGTGATCCTCCAGCAGCACCCCCTGCCCGCCGGTCTCCTTCTTGGCGAACACCCAATGCCCGGTGAAGGCGGGGCTGAACGTGCCGTCGCGGCGTCGGGGCTGGAAGGTGAACCGCCAGGTGCCGATGAGAAAGTCGTAGTCGCCGGGCGCGCTGGCCCCGGTCAGGCTGTCGGCCACGGAGAAGTTCGCGCCCATGGTGTCGGGCAGCGCGATGGCGCGGGGCACCGACGCCGGCTGCTGGGCGAGCGCGGGTGCGGCAACGATGATGGATCCGAGTGCGGCGAGATGCAGGATGTGCATGGTGCGGCTCCTGATGGAGTGCGCAGCAAATACTAGCGCGGCAGTGCCTTCCGATAGTGCACCGTCTCCGGGTGGTAGCCGAGGTGCTCGTAGAGTCCCCGTGCCCGCTCGTTGCGGGCAAAAACATTCAGCGTGATCTGCCGGTATCCCTGCTGGGCCGCCCACTCCTCCGCCTGGTCCAGGAGCGCGCGTGCCACCCCCCTCCCCTCGGCGTTCGGTGCCACGGCCAGGACTTCGATGTGCGCATGGCGGGTCGCGGTGAAATAGTCGGTGGCGGTTCGCGCGAAGACATAGCCCGCCGGGGCGCCGTCCGGTGCTTCGGCAATCAACACAAGCGAGTCGGGGGTCGGGTGGCGCAGCGCATCGAGCAGGATGTGATGATCGGCGCGGGCGATCTCGCCGGCCGTCCGCCACTCGGGCAACGGGAAGTCGGCGAGGCGGCCCGTGAGGCCGAGGAGGAACGGCTCGTCGTCGGCCGTGGCGTGGCGGAACCGTGGCAGGGGCAGGCTCATGGTCGGCCGGGAACCCAGCCGGGCAGCGCGGCGGCCTGCTTCACCCAGCGCGCCATCTGCGCCTCGTCGACGGCATCCCCTTCATGGATGTCGATCCAGCGCCCGTCCTTGCTCTTGGGGGTGCCGCCAGGTGGAACGGGCTTGAGCGAAGCGCCGCGGAAGAAGGTCACCTTCACGTACCGGGTGAAGACGTGGAACGCCAGGAACCAGCCCCGATCCCCGACGCCGTAGAAGGGCGAGTTCCACTTCACCGCCTTCCGCACGCCGGGCACGCTCCGCGAGATGACGGCGTCGAGTCGCCTGCCGACCGCCCGCTTCCATCCGGGCATGGCCGCAATGTACGCCTTCACCGGCGCGGCGCCGTCGGCCTTCGCAATCTGCGGGTTCCCGCCGGACAGGAGCTTTGGGGGCCTGGCCTTCCCCGCGGACGCGCCGTTCTGCGCCACCGCCGCCTTGATGAGCGCCTTGAATGCGCGGGCGTCGACCTTCTCTCCCTCGTGGATGTCGATGGCCCGGCGCGTGCCGCCTTCCAGGCTGGCGTTGAAGAGGCGCGACGGGTCCGGGAGGCTGGCCCCCCGGGCGAAGGTGAGCTTCACGTAGGTCTTGTAGGTCTCCCCGGTGCACACCAGCCCCCCGTGCGACCACACGGGGATCCCCGCCATCCGGTTCGACGCCTTCCGCCACTTCCGCTCCTCGATCATCCCGGGGTCGGCTTGCAGGATGAGCCCCCGCATGCGGGCCAGGGTCTCCTCGCGCCAGTCAGGTTTCGTCGCCATTGGGGCGGAGTCCTTTCGGTACGTGCGTCGTCACGGGCACGACCAGCACGCGGTCGTTCTGCGGATCGGTGCCCAGCATGAAGATGGCGCCTCCTACGTCGCGGTACCCGACCTTCGTGTAGAACGCGATGCCACGCGGGTTCCGTTCCCACACCGAGAGCCAGATGCTGCGGCCGCCGAGGGTAGCTGCCGCCACGTGGACGGCCTCCATGAGCCGCTGCGCGAGGCCCCGTCCGTGCCAGGGCCGATCCACGTAGAACCGGTAGAGCTCCACGGGGGCGGCGGTCGTGACAGAGGGGGGCGCCTTGGTGCGGCGGACCTGGGCGTACCCCGCCAATCCGTCGCTCCCATCGACCACGAGCGTCACGAAGTCGGGGTCGGCGATCTCCCGCGCCTGGTGGGCCGGCCCAAAGGACTTGGCCACGTGGGCCGCGGTGTCCTCCGGCCGGTTGTCGGGGCCGAAGGTCTCGATGAAGAGCCGGGCCGCGAACTCGGCCAGCGGCCTCGCGTCGGCGGGCCCGGCGCGGCGTACCGTGAGGGAGTCGAGGGTCATGGCGACATGCACCTAGCGGCCGCTCCACCACCGCACCGTGCGGATCCGGACGGGCACATTCGACCAGAGCTCGACCGACCGGTATCGGGTGCCGGGGAGCTGGGCCAGCTCAGTGGTTGAGGGTTCGCGGGCCACGAGGCAGACGCGGGTCTCGCCGCGGCGGTCGACGATGGGGTCGGTCAGCGTGTCCCGCCGGCCGCCCATGGCAACGAGCACCGCATGGATCTGATCGGCGTTGCGCGATTCGCCCGGCGGGTCGAAGTCGAAGCACAGTTCCCGCCGCGGGCCGCTCACGGGCACCGGGCCGAGGAAGAGGGTCTCGGCGCCATGCGGGGTCACCTCGACGGAACTGGCGACGACCGTCCCCGAGCTGCCGCACGCGGCGGCCAGACAGGCGAGGCAGAGCAGCCCACCAGCCCGCCGTCCGTACCTGCCGCGACTACCCTGCATCCCTGGCGCCGGTCGGCTGCAGCAGGACGTAGACGTCGGTGCGCAGCTCCGCGGGGTTGGTGGTCCAGTGTCCGTACACTTCCCACGACGGCCCGGCCGGCATCCGGCCGTTCGCGCGACACCACGCCTGAATGGCGGCATTCGCCTCATGCAGGCGCCCGTAGTCGCCGTGATGCGTCGTCGTTGCCGCGACGCCGTGCGGCGTCTCGAGCGGCACCACCGCCCCGATGGCCGGGAACGGCGCGGTGACCCCGACGCAGAAGTCGACCGTCAGCTCCTCGGCGCTCGCCGCACGATAGATGAAGATGTTCTGCCCGTCGAGCGTGAGTGCCCCGCTGCGCGCCGCCTCGTACACCTGGCCCAGGTGCCGGCCGAACTCCTGTCCGACGCGGCCCCTTGCCACCTGCGCCCGCACGCCGGCCACCGGCGGCGGGGCGACGTTCACCACTCGGACGTCATAGTGGGCGTGTGGCACAGGCACCTCGGGCCGCATTGCCGACAAACCCCGACCGGCGACGTGTCGCCAGCCGGGGTGGTTGAGTCAGCGCGTGTAGTAATCACGGTCGACGCCATCGAAGTGGCCGCTGCGCATGCAGCACTTCTTGAAACCGGCGTCCGGAGCCGCAGGGGCAGGGGTCGTTACGGCCGAGCTTCTCGTGGAAGCAACTCCTTGTCGCCGTGGACGATCCGGTCGCCGCGCATTACCCGGCTCTCGGAGGGGTAGCCCTTGCGTCGCTTGCTGGTGACCTCAAAAGCAGGGGAGGTCGTGGAACTGCTCTTCGTGGTTTGCCATACGGTGCTCCTGTGAGGGGTGTTGGCATGCTGCGACCCCTGGGGCCCGTCAGCCCAGAAGCGGGGGAATCCTACTGCCGGGGTCCGGCAGGCGCCAGCCGCTCGTCAGGTCGGCGCGGCCGGAGGTTCCTCCCCCCGGAACTTGGCCCACCACTTCCGAATGAACCCGCTCAATGCCACGAGCGCGATGATGAGAAACTTCTTCGCCGCCAGGAGGGCCGCGAGCAAGACCTTGAAGAAGCCGGCCTTCGCCGCGACGGCCCCGGCAACGAGTCCGGCGATACCATAGGTGGCGAGCTTGTCGGTCCCCGGGACATAGTCTGCGTACCTGTGGCCCTCGTTGAATTCGACGAACCCGATCACCGAGGTCATCGCTTCCCTGATGACCGGGAGCTGCGGCATGCCGGAAACTGCGTTGAGGACCAGGACCCCCCGCCTCCCCAGCACCCGCACGTTGTAGTTGAGGGTGTGGACCGAGTCGTTCCCAAACTGAAGTTCCTTCGCCCAGTAGAGCTTGTGCGTCGTCGCATTGTACGTCGGGGGTTCCGCCCAGCCGATCAAGTCGACCGACTCGTACCCCTCCTTGGCCCGCCGCTTATTCTCCTCGCGAGTGCCTTCCTGCATTTCCTCGAGGAGCTTGGTGTAGTCGATGGACTCCGCCCCCTCGTCATCCACGTACCCGTCCTGCTCGTAGGTGATGACGACGGCCCAGGCGGAGTCCGACAGCGGGCTGATCTCGGTGGGTATCAGCATGCCCAGGACTCCCTCGGCGGATCCCGGCGGGTTTCCCCAGGCCGTCTCGAGCAGTCGTTTCGAGCCCTCGGGCCCGATGAAGCGGAAGGCAGGCGGGAGCTCGAGGGTCGCGAGGCCGTCCTCGAGATGGATCGTGCCGGTCTGGTAGCCCAGCTTGGCCTCGAACTCCTCGCGCGTGGTGCCGGACTGCTCCTGCGCGCCGGCGGGCGAGGCAACAGAGGCAACAGCGACACAGGCCGTGAGTACCGCGGCAAGACGCGACATCCGCATCGGACCTCCGCACCACGAGAGGAAAGCAGTGGCTCGCTGCAGCGCCGGCCACCGGTCATCCGGCGCCTGAGCGCCCAACCTACGGTTCGGTGGCCGGCGGCACCAGCGCGTGCCCGTCAGCGGCTTCGGAACAGCCGCCCTGAGAGCCCGTCGCTCCCCAGCCAGGGGCGGAGGTACGCGGTGCCGCGGAAGGCAGCCTCGTACCACTGAATGTCCGCGTCGATCTCATCCGAAGGAATCTGGGTCTGGTGGCAGGCGAGGGCGGCGCGTGTCGCCGCGATGTCGGCCGGCAGGTACGGGATGCGGGTCGTGAGGAAGGCCGTATCCGTCGGGAGCCACGGCATCCCGGAGCCCAGGTCGCCGGACACCCGGTCGGCGGGGAAGCCCGCATAGAACAGTGCCGGCCCGCCCGCAGGGCCGGCCTGGACCAACTGCGATACCACGGCGCTGACCAGCCGATGATCCGGGTGGCCGTCGGCTCCCTCCGGGCCGAACGTGACGATGGCGTCCGGACCGAGCCGCGCGAACTCGCGGGCGAGCGCGCCCGCGATGCTGTCGAGATGGGCCGGTGCCGGACGGGCGAACCGGCCGAGTTGCCCGTCCTCGAAGCCCAGCACGACGGGCGGGTCGATGCCCAGCGCCCGGGCAGAGCACCGGGCCTCCTCGGTGCGAACGCGGGCAAGCTCGGCGCCGGCCGGGATGGCCGTCCGGGCCGTGCCGTTCCCGCCCGCCGTCGCGAGGATCAGGTGCACCTGGACACCCTGCCGGGCCTCGGCGGCGAGCAAGGGCCCGACCAGCAATTCGTCGTCGGGGTGGGCGAAGACCGCCACGAGGGTGCGCGGTTCCGGCGGCGCCTGCTCCGCGCAGCCGAGACATGCCAGCGCCACGAGCACGCTGCGCGCGATCGGCACTCGATGTCCGCTCACTGGCCTTCGGGTGGCTGCCAGAGCTCGACCTTGTTGCCCTCGGGATCCACGACCCAGGCAAACGTGCCGTACTCGGAGTCGTCGATCTTGTCGAGCACATTGCAGCCCTCGTCCTTCAAGGCCTTGAAGAAGACGCCGCCGATGCCCGTGACCCGTTTCATGTGATCTCCTCCGCGGTCCTGGCCGGTCAGGCGATCGGCCGAAGCACCGCCCTGCCATACGCAATGAACGCCATGAGGAGGCCCAGCACGGCGCTCATGATCAAGGGCGCCGTTTCGTGGTACTTGACGTGCACCCAGATGAACACGAGGCTCTCGAGCGCCAGGAGGGTGGCCGCCACGACGGTCAGCTGCGGCCGCCAATGGAAAGCTCCGGGCACGATGAGCCCGACGACGCAGGCGAGTTCCAGGATGCCCATCGCCATCCACGCCTGGCGGGGCAGCGCGCCGAAGGACGGCACGTCCTGGGTGATCTTGTCGAACATGAAGACCTTCATGACGCCCGAGGCCGCGTAGAGGAGGGCGGCCAGGCCCTGCAGCACCCACAACAGGATGTTCATCGTGTTCTCCTTGGCTCGTACCGCATCGCCACCGCCCCGGAACCGAACTCCATCCGGCTCACGAGCGCCAAATCGAGGTGTTTCGACAGCCCGGCGAACACGGCCGGCCCGTGGCCCGCGACCCGGGGATGCACCACGAACTCGTACTCGTCGATCAACCCCAGCTCGGCCAGCGCCAGCGGGAGCGTCACCCCTCCGGTGAACAGTCCCTTCCCTGGCTCCCGCTTGAGCCGCTGCACGGCCGTCGCCAAGTCCCCGCGCACGAGCTCCGCGTTCCAGTCGACCCGGTCCAGGGTGCTCGACACGACGTACTTCCTGGCCGCGTCAATCGTCCGGGCGAAGGGCTCGGTCCAGTCCGGCATCGTCACCGTCCGGGTCGACAGCCGCCACGCTGCCTCCATCATCTCGTAGGTCACGCGTCCAAAGAGGAGCGCGTCGGCCCGGCTGAGATTCTCGACCGCGTGGCGATGCAACTCTTCATCCGCGGGAATCCCGCGATGATCACAGCACCCGTCCAGCGTGACGTTGATGGAGTACCGGAGGGGCCGCGGCATGCCCGCCAAGATGCGGCGCGGCGGCTGGCCGCGCAAATGAGGTCCCCGGCAGCGGGCTCACGGCTCGCGTCAGAAGCGCTGGAGGTCCGCCGCGAAGACGACGGGGCCCGAGAACGACCGGCGGATGTCCGCCAGCAGCTGATCGGAGCCGACGCGGCGCCCGTCGTGATAGACCACCAGCAGCTTGGGGTTCGCCCGGGCGGCCAGGACGCCCAGCTGCAGCGCCGTCGTGTGGTACTGGGCGACATAGCGCGCCCAGTCGGCCGGATTGCGGCCGCGGGGGGCTCGCGTGGAATCTGAGGGCTGGATCTCGTGGAAGAGCAGGTCCACTCCCGTCGCCATCCGCACCAGCTCCTCGCTCGGCCGCGTATCGCCCGACAGCACGATGCTCCGACCGGGGGTGTCGAAGCGATAACCGTACGCCTCGCGCCACGCGCCGTGGTTGACGAGGAAGGCGGTGACGCGCACGCCCCCGCTGTCATACACGACGCCCGGCCCGATCTCACGTACCGTGACCCGATAGCCGTCGCGCGACTCCTGCTCGAGCCCCTCGGTGCGGATCTGGATGTCTTCCTGGAACGCCGCGTAGAGGTGGTCGACCATCTGGCCCAGGCCGTGGGGCCCGTAGAGCGGAAACGGCCGCGAGCGCCCCATGATCCAGGAGGTGAAGATGAGGTCCGCCAGGCCGAGCACGTGGTCGCTGTGCAGGTGGGTGATGAAGGCGGCGGTCACGCCGTCGGTGGGCAGGCCGGCAGCGGCGAGCCGGCGCTCGATGCCAGCGCCCGCATCGACGAGGAACACCCTGTTGCCCACCACGACCGCGGTCGCCGGCCCCGATGCGTCGGGCACGGGCCGGGGCGTGCCGGTCCCCAGCGCCACGACGACCGTGCTCTCCGGGGAGACTGGCGTGGCGTGCTGGGGGGCTCCGGCGGCAACGCCCTGCCCCCACGAGAATGCCGCGAGGCCCAGCAGGGCCGGGCAGGGGAGTACCATGGTGGTCCTCGACGAGACGGGAGGGAGGAGCGCGGCGGCCCGACGGCCGGCGGATCAGCCGTGGCCGACGGGCGTCGGCTTCATGCGCTCGTCAGGCCGCGGCATCAGGACGGCCAGGGCGATCGCCACGATGAGGAGCGCCGGCACGTCACCCGCCAGGTGCCCCGATTGCCCGGGCCGGGTGATCGCCTGCACGGCCATGATCACGCCGTGTACGGCGCTCGACCAGGCGGTGAACCAGATGAGGCTCCGATGGGCCAGGGGATCACCGGCGGCCCGGATCAGGAACACCCCAAGGGTGGCGTAGACGCCGACGATCATCATCTGGTAATCCGAGCGGCCCACTTGCCACGCCCAGCCGGACGGCCAGAACACCATCAGGGGATAGAGCGCAAGGCACGCGACGCCGGCCAGGACCAGCACCACGCGCAGGTAGCGGAGGCGATCGATGTCGGTCATCGCGGGTTCCTCTCGGGATCGGCCACGGCAGAAGCTGCCGGCCGGGGCACCCTCGCGCAAGGCGGCCTCAGGCGGGCGCTCCGGCACCGGCGTCCAGGGGGCTGCCGGCAATCGCACCGTCGCCAGGGTCGGCCCCCCCTTTCGGGTTGCGTCCGGGAACCCGGACGGCCAGTCGCCAGCCCCGCCCGTCGGCCGGCGCGGCGATGGAGGGTGGGCTGCCGCTTGAAGGCCGTCAATACTTAGGTATTGACAGAAGTATTGCCGGACTGTAGAATCCCCTGGTCACATTGGATCACCCGAGCACCTGGAGGCGTCGGACATGGGTCACGCCGCGGCCGCCGACAGGGCGTTTCACGCCCTGTCCAACCCGACCCGCCGGAGGGTCCTGGAGCGACTGTCCGCCGGGCCGGCCACCGTCAGCGAACTGGCCGCACCGTTCGACATGCAGCTCCCGTCGTTCGTGCAGCACCTCTCCGTGCTCGAACGGAGCCGGCTGGTGCGGTCGTCCAAGCGCGGGCGTGTGCGGACCTATGAGATCGCCCCCGAACGGTTCCAGGTCGTGGAGGACTGGCTGACCGCGCGCCGCCGGGAGTGGGAAGCGCGCCTGGACCGGTTCGACCACTACGTCACCCAACTCAAGCAGAAGGAAGCCGCACCATGAGCAAGCCCCCCGCGATCGACCCGAAGCTCGATTTCGCGATCGAGCGCTTCATCGACGCCCCCACGCGGCTCGTGTGGGAGGCGCTGACCAAGCCGGAGCATCTCAAGGAGTGGTACATGCCCAAGCCCTGGGGGCGTGTGTCGCACGCCGAGCTGGACCTGCGGCCGGGCGGCATCATCCGCATCGACATCGCGGTGGGAGACGGTCCGGACTCTCCCAACCTCGGCTGCATCCTGGACGTGGTGCCGATGGAGCGCCTCGTCTGGACGTCCATGCTGTTCCCCGGCTACCGGCCGGCGGTCTTCGACGACATTCCGATCACCGCCATCATGACGATGGAAGCCGTGGGCGCCGGCACGCGCTACGTGCTCACGGCGCTGCACCGGAATGAGGCGGACCTCGAGACCAACAGGACATCGGGCTTCTACGAAGGCACCGAGATCGCCGTCAATCAGTTCGTGGCGCACGTGATGGCAGTGAAGTAGATCTGGAGGTCCACACGATGCTCCGACGGGAGGACGACATGCCACGCAAGCCCAGCAAGCCCAGCAAGCCCGGCAAGCCCGGCAAGCCCGGCAAGCCCGGCAAGCCGGCCAAGCGCGCGGCCGAGCCAGCCGTCCTGACGACGCTGCCGGTTGCCATGACGGGGAGGGCGAGCCCCGCAAAAACCGCGGACGGGGACGAGCCGGTCTTTGCCTACTACCGCAGCCTGCCGCAGCCGCAGCGCGGCATCGCCGAGCGCGTCGACGCCCTGGCGGCCAGGACGCTGCCGGGCCTGCAGCGCTCCGTGAAGTGGGGCATGGCCTGGTATGGCGTGGGGGACGGCTGGTGCTTCAATTGCGGCGGCTTCGTGGGCCACGTGAAGCTCACCTTCGGGCGCGGCACCTCGCTCGAGCCCGTCCCACCGAGCACGCCGATCGGCATGGGCAAGGACTCGCGGGGCGTGGAACTCGCCTCGGTGGGCGACATCAACGAACGCCAGGTGGCGTCGTGGATGAAGCAGGCCACCGCCATCCCGGGCTTTGGGAAGAGGAAGGGCTAAGCTCGTCACCATGCGGCGGCCTGCCCATCGGCGGCGCCGCCGCTCACGGAACGACCGCCTCCAGGGCGGTCTTGGTCACTGATTCCTCCATCCTCAAGCTGTTGAGCTGTGCTCGTCGCCGGGCCCACGGCGTCTCAGCACGACGTGGGTGGCCTTCTCCGACGCCACGAACTCCGCGCATTCGTAGCCCAGGGTGCGCGCGTCTACCCCCTCGAACAGCCGCTCTCCGCCGCCGAGCAGGACCGGCGAGATCGCGATGTGCAGCTCATCGATGAGACTCAGGCGAAGGTACTGCTGGATCGTGCTGGCTCCCCCGCCGATGCGCACATCCTTGCCCTTGGCGGCGTCGCGCGCCCGGTCGAGCGCCTCGTGAATGCCGCCGGTGACGAAGTGGAACGTCGTACCGCCCTCCATCTGGAGGGGCGGGCGGGCGTGATGCGTCAGGACGAACGTTGGCACGTGATAGGGCGGGTTGTCTCCCCACCAGCCCTTCCATTTCATGTCGGGCCAGGGGCCTCGGATGGGCCCGAACATGTTCCTGCCGAGAATCCAGGCGCCGATATTCTCGAAGCCCCGCGCGGCGAAGTCGTCGTCGACTCCCGTGGTGCCGCCGTCCTTCCCGAACAGGGTCCGCTGGAACGTGCGCGTAGGCAGCAGCCACTGGTGCAGGTCCGTCCCGCCCACGCCGAGCGGATGCTCGAGGTCCTGATGCGGACCGGCGCCGTAACCGTCGAGCGAGACGGTGAAGCTCGCCACGCGAACATGAGTCACGGTTGGAGTGCCGCCTGGGCCTGCCGGAAGGTGCCGCTGAAATAGGCGACGTTGTCGAAGGCTTCCCGTGCCAGGGCTTCGGCGACATACCGCGCCGCGCCGGCCTCCGCCCCAAACACGACGATTCGCGTGTTGTGGTCGTTCATCGGGAGCCGCCCGTCGTCCTTGGCGCGCTTGACCTCACCCACGTCCTTTCCTTCCAGCACGCCGCTCCGGGGGAGGCTCCGGGCACTGGGGAGCGTCCCTGCCGCGTAGGCCGTCGAGTCGCGCGTGTCGATCAGGACAGCCGTCCGATCGTTCTCGACGACGTAGCGCAACCCCTCGGGTTCGATTTCCGTCACGCCGCCCAGGGCCCGCCAGACCGGAATCCCGAGCTGGTAGCGCCGCACGTTGGTGTAGCCGGCGGCGAGCAGCTCGTCGGCGAGGCGCTTCGACTTCCCGCAGAATGGGCCGTTGCAGTACAGCACGATCCTGGCATTGAGGTCGCCGCCCACCGCGCGACCGATCTCCGCGACGTCGCTGACATAGGTCGAGATGGGGACGCCGGGCTTCGCCGCGACATTCAGGGTGCCGGGGATGTGGTTGATCGCAAACTCACGGTGTGGGCGGGCATCGAACACGAACGCGGTCCGTTCGGCCAGGATCCGCCGGAGCTCGTCCGTTGACACTTCGGCGGTCGGCTGGTTCGGCTCGCCCAGGACCGCCTGAAAGACGTTCACGGGCGCCTGGCCCATGGCCCCGCCAGCCCCAGCGCAGGCAGCGAGCACGGTCAGCATCACGGTCCGGTACCACGTTGATCTGCACATGTCGTCCTCCTGGGCTGATGGAAGTGGTCGTCGGGCGCAGCCGGCGCGCCGCCGTCTGCGCCATGCGGAGATTGGACCTCAACTCGAGAACAGGACGGCCAGCCGGTGTCCGAGGACGACGGCCACCAACCCCAGCACGACCTGGGCGGCCACGTTCACGGCGGCGCTGGTCCAGGCGTGCTCCCGCCCCAGGAAGTAGCTCTCGTACGCGAACGCCGAGAAGGTGGTGTAGCCGCCCAGGAACCCCGTGAACAGGAAGAGACGGGTCGAGGGCGAGAGCAGGTGGGCGTGCTCGGCAAGGCCGGAAAGGATGCCGATGGCAAGGCAACCTGTGACATTGACGGTGAGCGTGGCCAGCGGAAATCGTGGTGCGCCCGAGGCGTGGAGGACGAGCCCGCTCAGGTAGTAGCGGGACACCGAGCCGAGAAAGCCACCGGTGCCGACAAGGAGCAGGTTGCGCACGGACGCTCGTGGGATGGAGTGGGGAAGTGACGTGTTATGTGCTGCGCCTGGGCGGCTGCTTGCGCTCGACGTGCCGTGCGAACCGGTCGAGGATCGCCTGCCAGCCCTCACGCTGCTGGTCGACGGAATGCGTGGTCTCCGCATCGAAGGTCTCGCGCATCGTCACACCGCCGTTCCCGGCGACGAACTCGACGCGCAATGTGCGGTCTCCGAACTGGCACTCGAGCAACCGGTGTTCCACGACCTTGGTGTAGGTCCCGGCGAAGTCGAAGCCCATGCTGCCGTCCCGGGCTTCCATGCGGGATGAAAAGGCGCCGCCGACCCGCAGGTCCACTGACGCCCTGGTCGTGTGCCAGTCGTCGGACGCGGCGTTCCACTGCACGATGTCGTCGGGTGTCGTCCACGCGCGCCAGACGGCTTCCACAGGCGCATCGACGATGGCTTCGACGGTGATCTTCATGTGGCGGCTCCGATGCAGGGGGGTCCTCGAAGCGGCGCGTCGGCGCGCCTAGGGCGCCACGGCGTTCCACGCCGCCTCGTCGGTGGCCGGGAACTGGCGCTCCATCACGATCAGCCACCGGTCGTTCTTCCGCACCAGCAGCGCCTCGAACGGGATGATGTACCGGGTCGTCGCCCCGGCGCTGTCGGTCACGGCGTAGTTGAAGACCCCCGACTCGAAGGCCGTCTCTGCGCCGTCCTGCCTCCGCGAGAAGCGAAAGGCCACCGAGGCGCGGCTGGCGTTCCGCTTCATCGTCTCCATGGCCTGCCCCCACCCCGCCAGTGCCCGCGCGATCGGCATGGTGCCCTGCGAGGTGACCAGGACGGCGTCGGGGTGGTAGGTGGCCGCCATCCCGGCGATGTCGTGCTCCACGACCGTGGTGGAGACGACCGACCAGACCTGGGCATCGATGGCCCCGCTGGACGCGGCGGCGGCCTGGGCGGATAGGGGCGCGGCCCCGGCGACCAGTGTGGTGGCGGCGGCGAGCCGGAGGATCGAGGCGAACTGGCGCGAGAGTGCGCGCATGCAGGCTCCCGGGAATCGCGATGGTTGGGCCATGCCCGGCCGAACGAGGCGGAACGCGAAGTTTGCCACCCGCGTCACGGTCCGGCAAGGCGGCCGCGCCGGGCCCGGGCGGGCGTCCCGGTTCGCCGACGGCGTCACCCCACCTGCGTGGAGATCCACCACGTGTTCCCCGCGGGATCGGCGACCCCTCCGCGCCGATCGGGGTCTCCGGGCTTCTGCTCCGGCGGCTGGACCGAGCGGCCTCCCGCGGCAAGGGCGCGATGGTACGCGGCATCGACGTCCGGGAGATAGAGGTGCACCCACGCCGGAAACGGCGGATACGGGCCGCCCCCTTCGGACAGCATGATGACGGTGTCGTCGATCCGCACCTCGGCGTGGAGGATCGACCCGTCCGGGGCCTCGAATCGTCTCAGCGCGACGGCGCCGAAGGCCGCGGCGAGAAAGTCCAGGACGCGGTGGGCACCGCTGACCATGAGATACGGCGCCAGGCTCGTGTATCCGTTGGGCTTGTAGGCGGAGGGCATAGGATGGAACCTACGGTGCGGCGGCGGCCCGGGCCAGCGCGCCCTCGGCAGCTGCGTGCGCTGGTCAGGCGGCGCGAGCTAATAGTCCTCGACGCACATCCCTGCGATGCACGCCAGCGCGACAGGAACCATCATGATCCCGACCGTCAGCCCAGCGGACTTCCAGAACCCGGCCATCGGGTCCCCCAGTCGAATGGAATCGACGGCCGCTCGCGGAAAGGCCACACGGCAGCTGTCGCAGTCGAGGGGCGCGCGAAAGGGGATCCCGGAGATCGTGTCCGGCGTGACGACCACCCCGTGCCAGCGATCCATGGTGGCATCCCGCCACACCTGGACCTGCTGCCGAGGCTTGAAGGTCGCGGGGTCGGCCTCCGATGGCTGGTGCCATCCCGCTCCGCAGCCCTGAAGCAGCATGAGCATGGCGAGCAGCAACGCGCGCCCTCGGCCGCTGCATGCGCTGGATAGGCGCCCGTTCATCGGCGGGTGTAGACCTCCTTGTAGCGATAGGCCTCCTGCGTCGTGGACGAGGCCCACAGATAGCCAAAGACCGAATCCTGGAGCACCAGCGTTCGTCCCTTCAGCTCCGGATGAGGCACACCGTTGCCGGGAGGCAGGAACTTGCTTTGGATGAAGAAGGTGTCATTGCGGACCAGGATCACGCCGGTGTCGGCGATCGCTCCGAACCACGCATGGGTAAGGACCCGCGTGTAGCCGGCGGAGGCATCAATCGTGATGATATCTGAAATGATGTCCGTCGAGTCGAGGCGCTGCCGCACCTCCGCTGGTGTCGCATAGCTCGTGTACGTGAAACTCGTGAGGTGCCACGTCCCGACCAGCGCATCGGTCGTCAGGGGGTCAGGGCCGGTGGAATCGGTGCAGCTGACGAGAAGTGCACCGAGCGCGAAGGCAACCGCTCCATGTCTGTGTGTCATGATGCTGGTAGTCCCCTGGAAGTGCTGAATGGGCGCCGAACGCCTTGCCGATCAGCGGCGGCCCAAGGCGTGGGTGCTTCGCGTTCCTACGCCTCATTGTAGGCTCGCTCAAGGGCTGCGACGTCGAGCTTCACCATCGTCATCATGGCCTCCATCACGGCCTGTACCCGCTTGGGATCCTTGTCGCGGATCAGCTCCATGAAGCGTCGCGGCACAATCTGCCAGGAGAGGCCGAACGGATCCTTGATCCAGCCGCATGCGGTCGGCGTCGCGCCGGCCTCGACGAGCTTGTCCCAATACTCGTCGACTTCTGCCTGGTCCTCGCAGTCAACATAGAGGGAGACGCCGTCGGAGAAGGTGAAGTACGAGCCCCCGTTGTAGCCCATGAAGACTTGACCGCCGACGACGAACTCGGCGGAGGTGACCGGACCGTCCTTGCCGGTGCGGGCGACGTTCCTGATTGCGGAGTCGGGGAATGTGGCGGTGTAGAACGACATGGCCGCCTCGAGCTGATCGTTGAACATCAGGAACGGCGTCACCTTGGTCATCGGCGATTCCCCTCCTTCGCGGGTGATGGCAATCAAAGAACGCCCCGAGGCGCGCTTCGGCACTGTCGGCCCAAGGACCGGCGCATCGGCGGCGAGGGCGCTGCGCGGCAGCCGCCCCGCCGTCCTCGGTGGGAACCTACGGTGCGGATGCTGCCAGAGCCAGCGCGCCCTCGGCGGCCGCACGCGCTGGTTAGGGTGCGCGCTCCCAGACCTCGATCGACCACACGATCGTCACGTCCGTGTGCGTCCGATGGAGCCCGAGGCGGCGCAGGAGCGAGCCCATGGCTGCCGGCGAGTGGACGTACACCCGAAAATCGCTGCCGCGCAGGCGGCGCCATGCGTTGGAACAGAACACAACCCAGCGCACATACCAGCGGTCGCGAGGGAAGCTCACCCCGAGCGCGTGCCGTGCGCGGCTGGCCGCCAGCGGCAAGAGTGAGGCAAAATCGGGATCGCAGCAGACCACCCGATCCAACGTCACAACGTCCGCCGGCTCAAGAGAGGCCGCCACGGCGCGAAAATCGCCGTGGACGAAGTCGACCTGGCTTGCGTGACCAGCGTTGGCGGCTTCCTCGCGCGCGACGTCGATGAAGGCCTGCGATCGGTCGACGTGTGTTGCAGCCGCGAAGCCGCGGCGGAGCAGTTCGTGATGGATGACGCCGACGCCACCGCCAATGTCCAGCAGGGTCGCGCCGGTCCTTGGCCGCTCCCCCAGCGCCCGCAGAAGGCGACGTGTCGTCGGCAGCGGCCCACGGCGATGGTAGCGGCGCAGGTCCTGTTCAGCGCGCTCCCGATCGAACTGGTCTTCGATGCCGCAGCACTGACAGGAAGGCACGGAGTTAGCTCCAGGACGTAGGGCGCGCGCTCAAACGCCCGCAATGCTGCTGCGGCGCGTCATCAACAATGCGGCAGGCGAACGCAGGGAGCAGCCGCTTCCATCCCGCGCCGTCAGAAGCCATTGCCCGTTCGAGCACACGCGCGCAGCGCCATGCGTAGCGGCCCAATGTCGCCTCATGTGCGTGACATCGGCATCTCGACGACGACCTTGCCCCTGGCCCGGCCCTGTTCCACGAACGCGAGCGCCTCGAGTGTGTCTTCAAACGGGAAGGTGCGGTCGACCAGCGGACGCAGCACTCCACGGTCGTAGAGTGTGGCCAGCGTTCTGAGCTGCTCTCCATTGGCTCGCATGAAAAAGAACGAATAGCGGACGCCCAACTGCCTGGCTTTCCACCGAACCTTGAGGCTCAGCAGTCCCATCACAGGCCCCAAAAAGGGCCGACCGACTTGGCGAGCGAACCCCGCATTCGGCGGACCGACCACGCTGATCGCGAGGCCGCCGGGTTTGAGGACCGTCAACGATTTCGCGAGGTTCTCGCCGCCGAGCGAATCGAGGACGAAGTCGTAGCCAGAGAGCAGTGTGGAGAAGTCGTCTCTTGTGTAGTCGATGACATCGTCTGCGCCGAGGTTGCGGACGCTCTTCTCGTGTTTACCGTGCGCGGTCGTGGCAACGTACGCACCCAAGTGTTTGGCAAGTTGGATGACCGTCGAGCCGAGTCCCCCGGCGCCGGCGTGAATGAGGACCTTCTGGCCGGGCTTGATCTCCGCAACGTCCACCAGCACCTGCCAGGCGGCGAGCGCCACAAGCGGGACGGCCGCAGCCTCGACCATCGTGAGTGAAGCCGGCTTGTGGGCGACGTCTTCGTGATCGATGGCGATGTACTCGGCGAACGCACCGATGCGGAGGTCGCGGGGGCGGGCGAACACCTCGTCGCCAACCTTGAAGGTCCTGACGTCGGCCCCAACCTGCATCACGGCGCCCGCAAGGTCATGCCCGAGCACAAAGGGTGTCTTGTACGGCAAGAGCAGCTTGAACTCGCCATCGCGCACCATCCTGTCCAGCGGGTTAACACTGGCAGCGGCTACGCGGACCAGGACGTCGCGAGGCCCTGCGGTTGGATCTGGCAGGGTGGTGGCGTGCAGACCGTTCTTGCCGTAGCGGTCGACGACAAAGGCCTTCATGGCAGTCCAATCATCGTCGATGCGCTTGTGTAATCCCGCCGGTTGCGCTCTATCGAGAGCAAAGCCCTTTCGGAACCCAATCTGACGCTGGCACTGAACGCGCCTTGGCACTGTCCTGCAGGATCAGCACCAGCGAGCGACGGATGGACGTACCGGTCCCGGTGAGTCGCATCGGGACCCCGCCTGGCACCATCATGCCTGGGTCCCCGGCTCGCTGCACGATCACCCCGCCTGGGGTTTCCAGGCATTGCTCGCCTTCGAGCGTGTACCAGGCTTCCACCCCAGGGTGTCGGTGCGCCTTTGTCTGCATCCCCGGCTGAAACACGCCCTCCATATAGACGGCGGCAAATGCCGAGGCGTCTACGAGGGGAAGCGGTCCGATGGTCGCCACATGGGTCCCGCCCCTCGGGCGCCAGGCTGCGGGAGCAATGGTGAAGAGCCACACCTGCCCGAGAGATTCGACGACGGTACTCCTCGAGCCCTGGCTGGCTTCGGCGGCCGGACGGGCCGCAAAGGAGTCAATCTGCCAAAAGAGTGCCGAATCTCTTGGAAGCGCACCCAGTTCTTCGCGCGCCGTGATGAAGCAGCCGAGCGTCCGGCCGGCGCGCTGGCTGACGGGCTCACACTCGACGGCTTGGGCACGCACGGCGGGTGGGTGGAACAGCGTGAGGAGTACCAGCGCGTGCACGGGGCTCGGGGAGGACCGACGGGTGGCTCGTGCCATTCGAATTCCCCGATTCAGATGAGTGGCGCCTGGCGAACGAACGAAACGCGCGCCAGCGGCGAGGCGGCTGGCGCGCAGTCCCCGGTTGGAACCTACGGCGTGGCGGCTGCCAGGGCCAGTGCGCCCTCGGCAGCTGCATGCGCTGGCTAGGTGGCGTTCGGGCGCAGGTTTGCACCTGCCAGCCAGCGAGTCATTACAAGCGGCTGAGCTTCTCGGAGGCCGCGGTCTGCTGGTCAAAGGGGCGAGGCAGTACAGTGCCTCGCAGCCAGCGTTGAAGGTGGCGCTGGAGTAGCTCCAGGCCTGTCTCATCCTCCGGGACGAACTCGCAATCGTCCTGAGTGAGTATCACTCCATTGACGACGGCTTCGAGGAACGCGTCCGGCGGGCGGTAGTGGTGGTCAACGATGTAGTGGAGTATGAGGGCAGGACAAATGAAGAGCGCACGGCCATGGAAAACCAGGTGATGGCCGTGGCCATACAGCTCCGTTTGCCGACCGTTCCAAGTGAACGGATGATAGTAGCCGTGCTGGGGGAGCGTAGGTGGGCACACCTCGCAGGTGTGGGAACCCAGCAAACCGTCTGAGAAGATACGGTGGGCCCCGTACGCGTCGAGGAGCGTTCCTATGCACGCCTCCGGTGTTTCGCCCAGCGACTCCACGGTCTCGCCCAGCCAGCCGATCGCGTAGGCCGTCACGCCGGGTGGGACCGCGACATGGCCCAGACGATGTTTGACTGGGTCGATCATCCGGAAGAGCGATGAGTCAGGCCAGTGTGGTAACGTCTCAAGATCCGGGGTGAACGTCATGCGGCCTCGACATGGCCGTGGCTATGGAACGCCACCTAACGACTGGCGCATCAGCTGCGAGGGCGCTGCGCGGCAGCCGCCGCGC
>CAZNDK010000047.1:0-18898 GCA_964571795.1 uncultured Gemmatimonadaceae bacterium
TCAACGCATGCACCGCTTCCGACATGGTGCCCGCGGTATCGATCATGTCGTCCGGGATGACGCAATCGCGCCCGGACACTTCACCCACGACGTTGACCACCTCGGCGACGTTGGCCGACGGGCGGCGCTTGTCGATGATGGCGAGGGTCGCGTTGAGCCGCTTCGCGAAACCGCGCGCCATCTTGGCCGAGCCGACATCGGGAGCCACCACCACCGGGTCATGCAGGTGCTTCTGCCGGAAGTGGTTCACGAACACCGGCGCCGCGTACAGGTGGTCCACCGGCAGGTCGAAGAACCCCTGCATCTGGTGCTGGTGGAAGTCCATGCCGAGCACCCGGTCCGCGCCGGCCATCGACACCATGTTGGCGATCAGCCGGGCGCTGATGGCGACCCGCGGCTGGTCCTTCCGGTCCTGCCGTGCGTACCCGAAGTACGGGATGACGGGCGTGACCCGCGCCGCGCTGGCCCGCTTGGCGGCGTCCATCAGGAGCAGCAGCTCCATCAGGTTGTCGGCCGGCGGATTGGTCGGCTGGATGATGTAGACATCCCGCCCGCGCACGTTCTCGTCGATCTTGACGAAGATCTCGCCGTCCGCAAACCGCTTGATGGTCACCTTGCAGAGCGGCTGGCCGAGATGCTGCGCCACCTCTTCCGCGAGCGGCCGGTTGGCCGTCCCGCTGAGAAGCAACATCTGGCTGCGTTCGAGCGAAATCGGCGCCATAGAGCCCTCAAATGTAACCGGGCGGAGCGGGGTGAGTCAACTCGTGCGGGGACAACAGGATCGGCCGGGGGGACGATTGGCCCTGGTGGATTCGAACCACCATTCGCAGATCCAAAGTCTGCTGTCCTGCCATTGGACGAAGGGCCAGCGGATTCAAAGGTAAAGCCTTACGGACAAAGGAGAAAGGACTGAGGACTGGGGACTGAGGACGAGGAATCGGGAACCCGGGACCCCACTATCCGGCCATGACCTCGATCAGTTTGCCGTGCTTCCGACCCAGCATCATGACCGCGTCGGCCCGGTCTGCCGGGGTCCGGTAGACCGCCAGGAGCGCCGACCCGGAGCCGGTGAGCCTGCACAAGAGTGGGCGGGTGCCGGCGAGGGCCTCGAACGCCGCGCGCAGCGCGGGCCGGCGGGCAAAGAGCGGGGCCTCGAAGTCGTTGCCGGCCATCCGCGCCACGTCGCTCCACTTGCGGAGCGTATCGGCCTCCAGGACCACCCCTCCACGCCGGCTGGTCCCGGCGGCGTCATCGATCCAGGCGTACGCCTCGGCCGTGGGCATCCCCTCCGGCGGCACCAGGAGGAGCGCCGGCGCGGCGGGCAGCGGCGCGAGCCGCATCATCCGCTCGCCGTGCCCCCACGCGAGGGCCAGCCGTGCCTCGCTGAACAGGAAGGGGACATCGCTCCCCAGCCGGGCGGCGAACTGGAGGAGTTCATGATGCGGCACCGCGTTGCCCGCCAGCTGGTTCGCGAGGTGAAGCGCGGCCGCGGCATCGCTCGAGCCGCCACCGAGCCCCGCCTGCAGGGGAATCCGCTTGTCCAGCGTGAGGTGGATGCCGAAGCGCCGGCCGGTGGCCTGCAGCACCATGTCCGCCGCCCGGACCGCCAGGTTGTCCGCGTCCGGTCCGGCGTCGGCTCCGCGAACGGTGATCGTCACCGCGTTGCCGTCGCGCCGCTCCGCGGCGAGGTCGTCCGCGAGGTCGAGCAGGCAGAAGAGGGTCTCGATCCCGTGGTAGCCGGAGGCCTCCCTGGCGAGGACCCGGAGGAAGAGATTCGCCTTGGCGAAGGCCTGCCGGCTGATCGCCGCGTCAGGCATCGGGCGGCGCCTCACGGGCCGTGGCGCCAAGGCCGAGTCCGGTGCGGGTGGCGGACCAGGCGCCGAGGAGGGTGATCGGCACGAACGTGGTGAGGTGGTAGCACACGGCGTAGGCCACCGCCTGGTTCGGCCCGATGCCGTACACGGCGAGGACGGCGGTGATGATCGCCTCGAACGGCCCCACGTAGCCGGGTGCGGAAGGCACCGCGATCCCGAATGCCAGGACGCCCTGCATGACGAGCGCGGCGACGTACCCGACCGGGAGGTCGAAGGCCCGGAACGCGAGGTAGAACGAGAGCGCGTTCACCAGCCACAGCACGACCGACCAGAACACCACCCCCGCCAGTCGCACGGGCGACTGCAGGACGGCCAGTCCCTGGCGGATGCCCTCGATCAACCCGACCAGCCGGAGTGCGAGCCGGTCGGATGGGACGAGCCGTCGGACCACCCGTTCGGCCACCACGGGAAAGGCCACCACGAGCCCCGCCCCCAACAGGGCCGCCGCGGCCAGTACGCCCGCCGTCGTCGCGACGCGCTGGACCGGAATGCCCGCCACCATGAAGCCCGCCGGTATGCCGGGCATCAGCAGCGCCAGCGACAGCAGGCCGACGACGGTCAGCGCGTCAAAGACCCGCTCGACGGCGACGGAGGCGAGCGACGTGGAGAGGCGGGCTCCCGTCAGCCGGCTGGCGGCCACGGTCCGGACCACCTCGCCGGCCCGAAAGGGGAGGACATTGTTGGCGGCAAAGCCCATCGCGACGGCGTGCCAGAGCGGGAGCCAGGGGTAAGCTCGCCCGTCCTCGCGTCGGAGCAACAGCCGCCAGCGGATGAGCCGGAGAGGGAAGAGCGAGGTGGCGACAGCCACCGCGGCCAGGAGCCAGGGGATCCGGACCGACCGCAGATACCCGAGCGCTTCGTGGAGGTCGACGTCGCGAAAGGCCCACCAGAGGAGCGCCGCGGAGACTCCGAGGGCGAGCGGCACCTGCCACGCCCGGTGGCGCGATGAATTCAAGCGGAGGGCTCGAGCGCCAGCGGGACCAGGTCGAGCAGTTCGTCGAGGAGCGGGCGGATGGCCGACAGCCCCGCGCCCGCCCGGAGGAGATTGGTGAGGTCCTGGCGGACGATGTCCGCGCGCCGGAGCGCTGAATCGCCGCGGTAGAGCAGGGTGCCGATGTCCACCGCCTCCTCGGCAACTGGCACGGCGGCCGGCGCTGCCTTCGGCGTGGGTGGCGCCGGTGGCACCGGTGTGCGTGCGCCCCCGCCGTTGCCTGACGGACGTGCCACCTCGCCGGACAGGCGGGCGTAGGTCAGGAAGCTCCCCGCCAGCGAGGCGTCTTCCGGCGCACTGGGCGCCAGCGACTGCACGGGTACGACATCGTCGTCCGGGGCCAGGGACTCGATCGGCACAATGGCGTCGACGCTCTGGCCCAGCACGGCGGCCAGCCCGGCGAGTTCGGCCGAGGCCTGTTCCGCGTCGCTTCGCGGCGTGAGCCCCCTGATGAGCGCACCAGCCGATCGAAGCGCCGCGGCGAATCCTGCCGGGTCGGCGGCGGCACTGCCCGTGACGATGGCGAGCCGCACGGCCCGCCCGAACGCCTCGAGGCCGAAGCCCAGGCTGGTGGAGGCGGCGAGCCGCGGCGAATCGAGTGCGCCGGTCAGGCTGAACAACTCGAGATCGCGCTGGGTGGCGCTCTCCGCCCGTTCCAGTTCGTCGGCGGCGTGCACCAGGTACTCGCCGTGGGTCAGCATCTCGACCGAGCCCGGGGCGACCGGCGCCGGCGCGTCGGGGGGCGTGCCCCGCTCGACGATGCTCGGCTGCCCGAGGGGGCAGAGCTCCCCGATGTCCACCACGTCGCGGTCGTCGACCAGGCGCTTGATGAGCAGGACGGCGAAGTGCCGGGCCTCGGGGGCGTCTGCGGAGGGCCGACCGTGGTCAGCGACGTCGCGCGAGGCGCGGGTCAGTGCCTGGGCCGCGGCGTCGAACACCTCGCTCACGCCGTCGGGCGGCGCCGAGGCCCGGAGCAGCTGGCCCACGGCCAGTTCCAGGCTGTCCAGCAGTTCCGGCAGCGGGGCCAGGTCGGCGAGGGCGGCGAGGCCGCGGAGCGACTGCATGCGGCGCATGATGTTGTGCAGCGGGTCGCGGGCGGTAGGCTCGGCCTCGAGGGCGCGCGCGGCGCGGTCCAGGGCGCTGGCGACCAACGCCCCCTCGCGGGCGACGAACGCCCGGACGCCGGCGTTGAGTTCGCCGCGGCTCCGGGCCGCGGGACGGCTCCCCTCGGGCGGGCGGCCGCTGATCGACTCGAGCGCCTGCGAGAGCTTGTCGGCCCGGGCGGTGTCGTCCGCCGTCCACTCGCGCGCCTGGCGCACCAGCCGCTTGAGGTCGTCCACGGACTGGCCCACGACCTCGGCGAGCGCGGCGTCCCAGGCCCGCATCCGCTGGTGGTAGGCGCGCGCGACCCCTTCCAGCGCCCCGGCGGCGCGGGTGATTTCCGGCTGGTTGGCCATGAGCGCGGAGCCGCGGAGCGCCCGTGCATAGCGCACGAACTCTTCCGGCGGCGGGCCGCCTTCGGTGGCGGCCAGGCGGGCCAGCCGCTCCAGGTACTCGCCGGCTTCCAGCGCGAAGAAGTCAGTCGGGCCGAGTGGATTGGGCATGTGGAATCAAGTTAGGGTGGGCGGCGTTCCCGGGAAAGGTGACGCGGGCCGGGCCTCGGTGAGGAGCCGCTTCATCTCCCGCACCGCGGCCTCCAGGCCGTCGAAGACGGCCCGGCTCACGATGCTGTGCCCGATGTTGAGCTCCTCGATGTCGGGAACCGCCGCCACCGGAACGACGTTCAGGTAGGTCAGTCCGTGGCCGGCGTGCACGGCCAGGCCGAGGTCGGCGGCGTGGCGCGCGGCGTGGCGCAGCTGCTCGAGGGCCGCGCCGCTGGTCCGCCAACGGTGGGCATAATCGCCGGTATGCAGCTCGACGGCGGGCACGCCGAGGTCCTTGGCCGCGTCGATCGCGTCGAGCGATGCGTCGATGAAGAGGCTCACCCGGCAGCCGGCCTCGTCGAGCCGGCGGATGGCGGTGCGGAGCCGCGCGTCGCGCGAGCTCACCCGGAGACCGCCCTCGGTGGTCACCTCCTCGCGGCGCTCCGGGACGAGGGTGGCCTGGTAGGGGCGGAGGCGGCAGGCGAGGGCGACGATCTCGTCGCTCGTGGCCAGCTCGAAGTTGAGGGGAGCCTGGAGCGATTCGGCCAGGCCGATGACGTCGGCGTCCTGGATGTGGCGGCGGTCTTCGCGGAGATGCACGGTGATGCCATCCGCTCCGCCGGCCAGCGCGGCGCGTGCGGCGGCCACCGGGTCCGGCTCATCGGTGCGTCGCGCCTGCCGGACCGTGGCGACGTGATCGATGTTCACATAGAGCCTGAGTGGCGTCATTGCTCGCACTCCGCACGCGGTTTACGTTTCTGGCAGTCCCCACTCACAAGGCGGAACGCCCGTGAACTTGCGCTCGATCCCGGTCCTGCTGGTGACCGTCGCGGCCTGCGCCGGCGGCATCGCGAACCCGACGGCAAACCGGACGCCCGAGGCCGTGGTGCAGTCGTTCCTGGCCGCCGCCCGGGCCGGCAACGACACGCTCATGGCCAATTATTGGGGCGGGCCGAAGGGTCCCGCGTCCAAGACCAAGGAGCCCCAGGACTACGAAAAGCGCATCGAGATCATGCGGAAGTACCTGGCCAACGACTCCGTCGTCGTGGTCTCGCGCGGCAATGTGGTGTCGCAGCCGCAGCAGGTGATGGTGACCGTCCGAATCTACCGCGGCAAGTGCCAGAACCTGGTGCCGTTCATTGCGGGGCCGTGGAAGGATGTCTGGCTGATCCAGAACGTGGACGTGACCAACGCGGGCAACCCGGCCCGGCCGTGCGACGACCAGGGCAACCCGCTCTGAGCTGACCCGCCGGCTACTCGGTCAGTTCAATCAGGATGCCGGCGGTGGACTTGGGGTGCAGGAAGGCGATTCGGCATCCGCCGGCGCCGATCCGCGGGGCCTCGTCCACCAGCCGATAGCCGGCGGCCCGGGCGCTGGCCAGCGCGGCATCGAGGTCGGCCACGCGGTAGCAGACATGGTGGATCCCGGGCCCGCGTCGCTCCAGGAACTTGGCGATCGGGGAATCGGGGGTTCGGGGCTCGAGGAGTTCCACCTCGGACTCGCCGAAGGGCAGCGAGACGATGGTGGCGCCGTCAGACGTTTCGGCGGGGTGGGGCGTCAGACCGAGCACGTCCCGATAGAAGTGGAGCGCCTCGCCGATGTCGGTGACGGCGATGCCGATGTGAGCAATGCGAGGGGCGTCCGCCACGGGCACTCCGGCGTTGCGAGATGACGTGACGAATCTTAACCGCGGGGCGCCGAGGCGTGCACCCCGCCGCACTCTGGGAGGTTGCACGACCATGGGGCAGAACACGATTGACGTGACGGAGAGCAGCTTCGCGGCGGATGTGGAGCAGCAGAAGGGGCTCGTCCTGGTGGACTTCTGGGCCACCTGGTGCGGGCCGTGCCAGATCATCGCGCCGGTGCTCGACCAGCTCGCGAAGGACTACGCGGGCAAGGTCCGGGTCACCAAGCTGGACGTGGACGCGCACCAGCGGGTGGCGGCGCGGTTCAACATCCGGTCCATTCCGGCGCTCCTCTTCTTCAAGGATGGCAAGCACGTCGACACCGTGATCGGCGCGGTGCCGAAGCCGGCGATCGAGTCGAAGATCCAGCACCACCTCGCGGCGTAAGGCGCCGCGTCCCGGGCCGCCCCGCCGGGCGGCCCGGCCCGCCGAGGGTCTATGCTCATCAGCGGCACCCGCCTGCTCCATTCCGCCATCCGGCTGAGCGACGTCGCCTTTCCGGCGTCGGAGACCCTGCTCGCACGCACCCGCCTCATCTACGTCCACCTCGACAACCTGCTCTCCTTCGCCAAGCGCGACCGGGACGGCAAGGTGGACGCCTACTTCCTCGGCTACCTCCCCGACGAACTGATCCTGCTCTTCTTCCAAAAGGGGGAGCTGGTGACTGCCGCGGGGATCGGGGCGGGGCAACGGAGCGTGCTGCCCGTCGCCGAGGCCGTCCGGCGGCTCAAGTCGGACCCGGAGCGAGGCGAGGCCTCCTACTGCGCCGCGCCGCTGGGGCAGCTGGAGCTGATGTACCAGGCCTGCGCCGCCCCGGCGGAGCCATGGGTGGTGGACTCGAAGCATCCCGAGCTGATCTTCCCCCGCGTGGCGGAGGAGTCGCTCACTGGCGCGCTCGAAATCGTGTCGAACGGGCGGGTCAACTACCTGCAGTTCGACCACGGCAAGTTCGGCGGCGGATTTTTCTACGCGCGCCCCGACAACATTCCCCTGCCGGCCTACATCGAAGGGCTGTTCCAGCCCGGTGCCGACGGCGCCCAGCCGGCGCTCTCGGTCAGCGGCGTGCCACCGGGGGCGGGCCTGCCAGTCCAGGTGCTCCCCTCCCAGGTCCGGATGTACCGGGAACTGTTCCTGCGGATATCGCGGGCCATCGAGCAGGAACTCCCTGAGGACGGGGTGCGGCGGGTGGACCGGGTGACCGGCCGCTTGCTTCCCGTCCGGCAGTCGCTGGAGAGCCTGCTGCCTTCAAACGGAGGCGATCCCTCGATGGTGGCCACACCGGCGGCGGAGCTCACCGCCGACCTGGCCGCCTGGACCGGGGCGCTGCTCACCGAGGTTGAGGTGATCTCCCCCGGCTCGGGGCCCAGGATTCTCCAGGACGCCACGCGGGAGCAACGCCACCTGCTGCAGGCGGCGGGTTTCTACTCCCATTTCCCGTGGAGCCTCACCTGGTAGCCCCCGGCACGCTGTACGTCGTTGCCACCCCGCTCGGACATCTCGGAGACCTCACCACCCGCGCCGCGGAGGTCCTCCGCGCGGTGGACGTCGTGGCCGCCGAGGACACCCGGCGGAGCCGCACCCTCCTCCAGCACATCGGCGCCACCCCGCGCATGCTGAGCGTGCACGCGCACACCGAGGCCGCTCAGGCGGAGCCGGTGCTGGCGCTGCTGCAGGCGGGACAGTCGGTGGCCCTGGTCACCGACGCCGGCACACCGGGCGTCAGCGATCCCGGCGCACGGCTGGTGGCGGCGGTGCGGGCCGCCGGATGCGCCGTCGTCCCCATTCCGGGTGCGTCGGCGGTGGCGACGGCGCTCTCCGCCTCCGGCCTGCCGGCCGACCGGTATCTCTTCCTGGGGTTTCCAGCCCGCAAGGGGCGGGAGCGCCAGGAGGAACTGGCCCGCGCGGCGAGCGAATCGTGGACCGTCGTCTTCTATGAGGCTCCAAACCGGTTGGTCGCGCTGCTCCAGGACCTCGCAGCGGTGTGCGGAGGGGAGCGCCGGGCGGTGGTCGCGCGGGAACTGACGAAGATGCACGAGGAGCTTCGCGGCGGGTCGCTGGCCGAACTCGCCGAATGGTATGAAGCGCACCCGCCGAAGGGCGAAATCACCCTGCTCCTCGCCGGGGCGTCGGCCGAGGTGGCGCCGGCGGTCGATGCCGCCGCGCTCCGTGCCGAGGCCGCGGCGCTGCTCGCCGGGGGGCTCACCCGCAAGGATGTCGTTCGCAAGCTGACGGAATCCAGCGGGCTGGGCCGTAATGAGGTGTATCGCCTGGTCATGGAGCTGCCGTGATGGAGTGCCGGTCCCCCAAGGGGGGTATCGTCGGGGGTTGCCTGGTGGCCCTGTCCCTGCTCGGGGCTGGGTCGCTGACCGCCCAGCAGCGCGAAGAAGGGCTGACCATCGGGCGCCTCCACTACGACGGCGGCGGGGACTGGTACGCCAACCCCTCCAGCCTGCCCAACCTGCTGGCCGCGGTCCGCGAGCGCACCGACCTCAAGACCGCCCCGCGCGAGCGGGTGGTGACCCTCTCGGAGCCCTCGCTCTGGGACGTGCCGTACCTCTACATGACGGGGCACGGCAACGTGCGCTTCACCGATGCCGACCTCGCCACCCTCCGGCGCTTCCTTCTCCAGGGAGGATTTCTCCACGCCGACGACAACTATGGCATGGACGAGTCGCTGCGCCGGGAGCTGACCCGCCTATTTCCCGACCGGCCGCTCGTCGAGGTGCCGCTCGACCACCCGATCTACAACCTCGTCTATCGGTTCCCGAAGGGCGTCCCGAAGATCCACGAACACGACGGCAAGCCGGCTCAGGGCTTCGGCATCTTCCTCGATGGCCGCCTCGCCGTGTTCTACACCTATCAGTCCGACCTCGGTGACGGCTGGGAAGACCCGGACGTTCACAAGGATCCCCCAGAGGTGCGGGAGTCCGCGCTGCGCATGGGCGTCAACCTGTTCGCCTACGCCGTGGGCACCGGCGAATGACCGCCGACGCCACGCGCGGTACCCTCGACGGGCTCGCGCGGCCGCTGCTCCGACAGGCGGTTGCCGGCGGGAGCGCGCTCACCGCCGGGGCGTTCCTGCTGGTCTTCTGCATGGCCGCCTGGCTGGCGCGGCTCGGCGTGGTGCACTCGCTCTGGTGGGTGCCGGCGGCCTGGCTCGTGGCCTTGGCAGGGGCGGTGGCGGTGGTGGTTTTCGTGCGCCGGCGCGTCGGGGCGATGCGGGCCCCCGATCTGGCCGCACGGCTCGAATCCGATGGCGCGTGGCGGAATGGGGCCCTCACCGGGATGTTCGCCCCCGCGGCGCCGGGCTTGAGCCCCGACCTCTACCTGGCCGCCGACCGGGCCACCGCTGCCGACGTGGCCGCGCGCGGCCCGGCGGCGCTGGCCCCGCTCACGCAACGGCTTCGGCAGGGGAATCGACTCGGCGGCATCGGTCTCCTGGTCGGGGCGGTCGGGCTGCTGGGAGCCGGTCCAGGCCGCGCCCCGGTCCGCATGCTCTGGCATCCGGCCGAGGCGCTGGGACTCGCGCTCGGCGCCATCCGGCTCGAGGCGTCGTCACTGACGGTGGAGCGGGGCGGGGCGGTGACGCTGACCATCCGGGCCGCGGGGCGTCGGGAAGCGGTGCTGTGGGAGCGCGCTCCGGGAGAGACCTGGCGGTCGCGCCCGGTGGCGCTGGATTCGGCCGGTGAGGCGAGGGTGTCGTCCGGTCCGCTCACGGCGGACCTCTTCGTCCGGGCCACGAGCGAGGGTCGCGGATCCGACACCCTGCGAGTCGCTGTGCGTGTCCCGGCGTTCCTGGGCGCCGTGTCGGCCACCGCCCAGTATCCGAGATACCTCGGGCTCGAGGACGAGCCCCTCTCGTTCGGCCCCGATTCCATCATGCTGCCCGAAGGCACGCGGCTGCTGGTCGAGGGCGAGGCCACGGCGCCGCTGGCCAGCGCGCGCTGGGTCGGGCCAGCCGGCCCGAGCACGCTGAGCGTGGACGAGGGCCGGTTCACGGGCCGCGTCACGTTGCCCCGCTCCGGCAGCTACGCCCTGTCGCTCACGACGTCCGAGGGCGCCCCGCTCGGCGCGGAGGAAGCGACGCTGGTCGTGCGCCTCGTCTCCGACAGCGCGCCCACCGTGAACATCCCCGTGCCGGGCGAGGACACGCTCGCCCCGCTCGGGCTCACGGTGCCGCTCGTGGTGGACGCGCACGACGATCACGGTCTGGCGGCGCTCGTGGTGGTGAGCCGCCGGATCAGCCGACTCGGCGTGGCGGATGCCGAGCGCCGCGAGGCGGTCCCGATCCCCGATGGAGCCGGCGAACGGCTGATGGTGCCGTTCACTCTCGACCTCGAGGGCCGTGCGCTGCTGCCCGGCGACACCGTTCGGTACTACGCGATGGCCACCGACAACGCGCCGACACCGCGCGTCGGGCGCTCCCGCGAGTACATACTCCGGCTCCCCACGATGGCCGAAATCCGGGCGGCCGAGCGGGTCGCCACCGAATCGGTGGGACAGCGGCTCGACTCGCTGGCGGCTGAGAGCCGCCGGCTGCAGCGGCAAACCGAGGATCTTTCGCGGGAAACGCCCCGGGCGGCGGAGGCTGCCGATCGCCGGGGCGAGTCCACGATGTCGTTCGACGACGCCAAGCGCGCGGAGGCCATCGCCCGGCAGCAGGAGGAACTCGTCGCGCAGGCGGAGGAGGCCCGGCAGGCGATCGCCGACCTGCAGAAGGCCGCCGAGGAGGCCGGCATCGACGACCCGGACTTCCAGAAGCGGATGCAGGAGATCGCGGAGCAGCTCGACCGCGCGCTCACCCCGGAGATGCGGCGGCAACTGGAGGAGCTCCGCGAGGCGCTGAGCCAGCTGGACGCCGCGCGGACCCAGCAGGCGCTGCAGGATCTCGCGGAGGCGCAGCGCCAGTTGAAGGAGGCGCTCGAGCGTAGCCAGAAACTGTTCGAGCGCGCCGCCATGGAGGGCCAGATGGCCAACCTGGCGGAGGAGGCGCGCGACCTGGCGGCGGAACAGCAGCGGTGGAATGAGGAGGTGGCCCGCGCCGATTCCGCCAAGGCCGCCGGCCAGCAGGAGGCGCTTGCCGAGCGGACCGATTCGCTGGCGGCCGGCTTGCACGACGCCGCGCAGGAGCTCGAGCGCATGGACGCACCCGAGCAATCCGCACGGGTCGATTCCCTGGCCGACGCGGCGCAGTCGGCCTCCGCCGCGATGAAGCAGGCGGCCTCGGCCGCCAGGCAGGGCAAGCCGCAGGCGGCGCAGCGACAGGGGAAGCAGGCCCAGCAGCAGCTGGAGACGATGGAGCAGCAGCTCGACCAGCAACGAGAGGGGATGCAAGAGGAATGGAAGGCGGAAGTCGTGGCCGCCATCGACCGCATGCTCACCGAAACGAGCCGCCTGGCCGACCGGCAACTCGCCATTTCGGAGGCGCTGAAGGCCGGGGAATCGCCCTCGACCTTCCGGGCGCAACAGGCCGCGGTGGAGGAGGGCGTCGAGAAGCTGGCGGAGCAGTACCGGCAAGTCTCGGGAGAAAACGCGCTGGTGCCGCCTGAAATCGGGGCCACCCTCGAGGCAGCGCGCCGGCAGATGGCGGAGTCGAGGGAGGCGCTCTCCACGTCGGTGCCGGGGCAGCGGGAGGCCGCGGCGCGCGCCGGCGAGGCGGTCGACGCCCTCAACGCGGCGGCCTACCAGATGGTGCGCGCCCGGGGCGACGTGGAGGGAGCGGGGTCCGGCTCGGGGATGGCGGAGGCGATGGCCCGCATGAACCAGATGGCCCAACAACAGGGGGCCCTGAGCCAGCAGGGTAACCAGCTCCTGCCGATGGTCGGCGGCAGCAGCGCCGTCCAGGAACAGATCCGCCAGCTCTCCGCGCAGCAGCGGGCACTGGCGGAGCAGCTCGAGCGACTGCGGGCCGAAACCCAGTCCGCGGGCGCCGGTGAACTGGCCGGAGAAGCCCGCGACCTGGCCAATCAGCTGGAATCAGGTCGCCTCGATCGCCGGACGGTCGAGCGACAGGAGCGGCTGTACCGGCGGATGCTCGACGCCGGGCGCACCCTGCAGGGCGAGGAACAGGACGAACAGAAGGAGCGCCAGAGCACCACCGCCACCGAGGGCGACGTGCGGCTGCCACCGGCGCTCCGCGCGCAACTCGAGGACGGAGCCAACCAGCTCCGGATCCCGACCTGGGAGCAGCTGCAGCAGTTGTCGCCCGAGGACCGCCGGCTCGTGCTCGACTATTTCCGGCGCCTGACCGAGACTCCGGCCCGATGAGGCGCCCCTTCCTCGCGCTCGCCGCGTTGCTCGCGCTGGCTGGCCCGCTGGCCGGGCAAAGCGATGCCATGACGCGCGCGTTCGAGCAGGAGCGGCGCGGAAACTACGCCGCGGCGGCGGAGGCGTACGCCGAGGTCCTCAGGCGAAGCCCGGACAACCTGTCGGCGCTGCTCGGGCTGGAACGGGCGTTGACGCCGCTCAGGCGGGAGGCGGAGCTTGCCGCACCGGCGGAGGCCCTGCTGGCTGCCGCGCCGGCCAGTGTTGCGGGCTACTCGGTGGCGATGCGTGGCTGGGCCGCGGCGGGCCGGCCCGACAGCGTCGCCTCCGTGGCGGCTCGGTGGGCTCGGGCCGAGCCCGGCAGCGAAACGCCATACCGGGAGTGGGGGAACATCATGCTCGGGCAGCGCGACCCGGGCAGCGCCCGGCGTGCGTACCTCGCCGGCCGCGAGCACATGGGCGACCCAGCGGCGCTTGCCGGCGAACTCGCGCTGCTGGCCGCCGCCGAGAACGACTGGGAGGGTGCCGCCCGGGAGTGGGCCTTGGCCATGGGGCGGTACCCCGGATACCGACTGACCGCGCGGAATGCACTGGCCCGGGCACCGGTCAACAAGCAGGCCGACGTCCTCCGGCAGCTCACGCGGAGCACGCCGCCGGCCCGCCGCCTCGGGGCCGAGCTGCAGGTGCAGTGGGGCGACCCCGCCGCCGCCTTCACGCTTCTCATGGCGAACTTGCCCGAGGGCAATGAGGCGGTGGTGGACGCGCTGCGCCAGTTCCTCGATGCCGCGCGGAGCGCCGAGGGGCCGGCGGCGGCACGAGTCCGCGGCGAGGCGCTCGAGCAGATCGCCCTGCGGACCAGCGGGGCCGGTGCCTCCCGGGTGCGGCTCGAAGCGGCGCGGGCCTACGCCGACGGCGGCGACCCCGAATCCGCCCGCCGCATGCTCTCGCAGCTCGCGGCCGACGGGACAGCGCCGCCGGACATGGCCGCCAGCGCGACGGCCACCCTGGTGACCGTGCTGCTACGGGAAGGGAAGGTGGAGGAAGCCCAACGGCAGCTCGACGACCTGAGGCGGACGCTGGGCGAGGAGAACGCCGGTCGGCTGACGCTCGAAGTGGCCCAGGGCTGGATTCGTCAGGGCCAACTGGGGCGGGCGCAGGCGGTGCTGGCCTCCGACAGCACGGTCGAGGCGCTGGCGCTTATCGGGCTCATCAAACTCTACCAGGGAGACCTGGAGGGCGCGGCGACCGCACTCCGCGCGGCGGGCCCCTTCGCCGGCAGCCGGGAGGAGGCCACCGCGCGCACCTCGATGCTGGCACTGATACAGCCGATCGAGGTGGACTCGCTGCCGACGCTGGGCGCGGCGTTGCTGGCGCTCGCGCGCGGGGATTCCGCCGGCGCGGTCACCGGGCTCGTCGCCGTGGCGAACACCCTCCCGCCCCAGGGCGGTGGGTCGGAGGTGCGGCTGCTCGCCGGGCGGATCGAGGCGGCCCGCGGCCAGTGGGAGGCGGCGGAGCGGCTCTTCCGGCTCGCCAGCGACTCGGTGGCGCCGGCCACTGCTCCCGCAGCAGAGTTGGAGCTTGCGCGCCTGCTCCTCTCGCTCGGCCGGACCCAGCAGGCCGTCGATCAGCTGGAGCACCTCATCCTGGCCTACCCGGGGAGCGCCGCAGTGCCGCAGGCGCGCCGGATGCTCGACACGGCGCGCGGCGGGATTCCGGACAGCTGATGCGACGCCGCGACTTCCTCCTCACTGCGGGCGGTGCGCTGGCCGGGGCGCCGTTCCTCTCGCTCCGCCTGCCGGCGCGCGGGGCGGCCCCGTGGCTGCTCGTGCCCATGGACGATGCGCAGGCGGACCACCTGAAGGCGTACGGAGTGGTCTTCCGTCTGCTCGAGCGCGGCGGCCGAGCCGAGTGGTTCCTCAACTACCGGAACGGCTCCTTCCTGCTGCCCTCCGATCCCGTGACGGGCCGCGATGCGGCGTTGTCCGGGGTGACGGTCGAGGCCCTCGATGAGGGAACGGTCCTTGGCATCCGGGCCGACATCCAGGCGGGGAACATGGAGGCGGTGCCGCTCGAGAAGGCGCCGCGCGTGGCGGTCTATGCGCCGCCGAACGCCGCGCCGTGGGACGACGCCGTGACGATGGCGCTCCGCTACGCCGGGATCAACTTCGCCAAGGTCTGGGACCCGGAGGTGCTGGCGCCGGGCGGGGCCGGGCTGGCGCGGTACGACTGGCTGCACCTGCACCACGAGGACTTCACCGGCCAGTACTCCAAGTTCTACATCACGTACGCCGGCGCACCGTGGCTCACCGAGATGGTCGAACGCAACACCGCGATGGCGCGCTCGCTCGGCTTCCCCAATGTTCCCGCCGAGAAGCGCGCGGTCGCCGAAGCGATCTCGGCGTACGTGGCGCAGGGCGGGTTCCTGTTCGCGATGTGCGCCGCCACCGAGACGCTGGACCTGGCGCTGGCGGGAGCTGGCGTGGACATCGCGGCCGCCTACGCCGACCAGACGCCCATGGACCCCGGCGCCACCGCCAAGATGGACTGGAGCCGGGCCCTGGCCTTCCAGAACGCCCGGCTGGAGCTGAGCCCGACCGTGTCGCAATTTTCCGACATCGACGGCCACGAGGTGAACGCGCTCAGCCGCAGGCAGGAGCTCGGCAGCTTCCGGGCGTTCAACTTCAGCGCCAAGATCGACCCTGTCGCCACGATGCTGGTCCAGAACCACCGGGAAACCATCCCCGACTTCTACGGTTTGACCACCTCCTTCCGGAAGAGCCGAATCAAGCCGGGCGTGACGATCCTGGCCGACGAGCCGGGCGCGCCGTGGGCCAAGTATCTTCATGGGGAGCACGGACAGGGAACCTGGACCTTCTACGGCGGCCACGATCCCGAGGACCCGCAGCACCAGATCGGCGACGCGCCGACCGACCTGTCGCTCCACCCCCATTCGCCGGGGTACCGGTTGATCCTGAACAACGTGCTGTTCCCCGCGGCGAAGAAGAAGGAACTCAAGACGTGAGCGGTGCCTCGCCTGCCTGAAGCCCGGATTGCCCCTGAAGTGCGCCTCCTGCTGGCGGCCGAGATTCGCTCGGCCGGCGGCCGGGAAGTGTCCTTCGTGGCCGACGTGGACGCGATCGGCGTCGTGACCGGCGCGAGGGCCGTGGCGCGGGGCACCGTGGCCATGGTGCTCGCGCTCCCCGGCGTGGCCCAGCGTGGGCAGATGCTGCTCCACAATCATCCCAGCGGCCACCTCGAGCCGTCCGAGGCGGACCTCTCGGTGGCCGCGCGCCTGCACGACGGCGGCGTCGGCTTCGGCATCCTCGACAACGCTGCGGAGCGCCTGTACGTGGTGGTCGAGGTGCCGCGGGAGCGCTCGGCGGAGCGGCTCGATCCCTACGCGGTGGTCGAGACGCTCGGCGAACAGGGCCCCGTGGCGCGGGTGCTCGGCCAGTACGAGGACCGGCCGAGCCAGCGCGACATGGCGGCGTACATCGCCGACGGGTACAACGACGGCGGCGTGCTGGTGCTGGAGGCGGGCACCGGCGTCGGCAAGTCGTTCGCCTACCTGGTGCCGGCGCTGGCCTGGTCGCGCGCGAACGGTGAGCGGACCATCGTCAGTACAAACACGATCAACCTGCAGGAGCAACTGGTAGGGAAGGACCTGCCGATGCTGCGCGAGGCGCTGGCGGTGGACGGCTGGGCGCCCAGGTTCGCCCTGCTCAAGGGATGGCGGAACTACCTCTGCCTCTCGCGCCTGCAGCACGCCACCGGGGCGCAGCAGAGCCTCCTGGAGCCCGAACGGCAGGACGAATTGGTGTCCCTGGCTGAATGGGCGTCTCGCACCGCGGACGGCACGCTCAGCGACCTGGCGGTGCAGCCCTCCAGCGAGGTCTGGGACGAGATCTGCGCCGAAGCGGACCTCTGCACCCGGGTGCAGTGCCCATTCTTCGACCAGTGCTTCCTGTTCAAGGCGCGGCGGCGGGCCGCCGAGGCCGACATCGTGGTGGTCAACCACCACCTCCTGGCCGCGGACCTGGCGGTGCGGCAGGCCTCGGACAATTGGGAGGAAGCGGCGGTGTTGCCGCCGTACAAGCGGCTGATCCTCGACGAGGCGCACCATCTCGAGGACGTGGCGGCCTCCCACCTCGGCACCCAGGTCACGAGTCGCGGCGTGCAGCGGCTGCTGGGCCGGTTCGAGCGGAACCGGAAGGGGCTCGCGCCGTCGCTGGTGATGGAGTTGTCCGCACGGGGCGACCTCCTGAGCCGGGCCAGCCTCGACCTCATCCGCGAGCGGCTGCTCCCGGCCATCGGCGATGCGCGCCGGGCGGCCGACCAGCTCTTCCTCCGGCTGCACGGCCTGGTCGAGGGCGGCGGCGGGGGGCAGCTCCGGCTCACCGAGGAGTTCGACAAGGACGCGGCGTGGGAAGAGGGGCTCCGCATGGAGCTCGACGCGCTCCTGTCCAGCTTCGACCAGATCAAGACCCAGGTCGAAACCATCGCCGACCGGCTGGCGCAGGTGGAATCCACGGAGCGCGGCGACCAGCTGCTGCTCGAGATGCGGGCGGTGGTCCGCCGGCTCGACGGGGCGTCCGACGGGCTCAACCGGACACTGCGGCCGCCGGCGGGCGGCGCCCCGACGGTCCGCTGGATCGAGCGCTCGGGCGCCAAGCGCCAGCACACGCAACTCGCCGCCGTGCCGCTCGACCTCGCACCGGTGCTGCGCCAGCTTCTCTTCGACCGGCTCGAGACGGTCATCCTGACCAGCGCCACGCTGGCCGCCGGCGGGGAGTTCGAGTTCCTGGAGCGCCGGCTCGGGCTGTCGGAGGCGCCGAGCCCGGTCACCACGCGCGAGGTGTTCGCCTCGCCGTTCGATTACCCCTCGCAGTGCCTCTTCGGCATCCCGGACGATTTCCCCGATCCGCGCGAGGACGAGGCGGCGCACGATGCGGCGCTGGCGCAGGCCGTCACCGACCTGGCCCATGCCGCGGACGGCGGGCTCTTCGTCCTGTTCACGAGCCACGCCGCGCTGCGGCGGGCTGCCCAGCAGCTGCGCGGCATGCTCGACCCGCGCTGGCCGCTCCTGGTGCAGGGGGAAGCGGGGCGGGACACGCTGCTGCGGCGCTTCCGCGATGCCGGCAACGCGATCCTCCTCGGCACGGACTCGTTCTGGGAAGGGGTGGACGTGCCCGGACGGGCGCTCCGCGGGCTCGTGCTTTGCAAGCTGCCGTTCAAGGTCCCGTCCGAGCCGATCACGGCGGCGCGGCTGGAGCGGTTGGCCGAGGCGGGAGAGGACGGGTTCATGGGGTACCTGCTTCCGCATGCCGCGCTGAAGTTGAAGCAGGGATTCGGGCGGCTGATCCGTTCCACCTCGGACGTCGGCGTGGTTGTGCTACTGGACCGGCGGGTGCTCACCAAGCGCTACGGCCCGCAGGTGCTCGCGGGGCTGCCGCGGGCGGAGCGGGTGACCGGTTCCTGGGCGCAGGTGCGCACCAAATGCGAGGACTTCTTCGCCCGCCATGGGCTCGGGGTATTGGAATGACGAAGCTCACACCGTCGAAGATCGTCTGCGTCGGCCGGAACTACGCCGAGCACGCCAAGGAGCTCGGAAACGTGGTGCCCGAGCGCCCGCTCCTCTTCTTCAAGCCGCCGAGCTCGATCGTTGCGCCGGGAGAGGCGATCCTCCTCCCGGCCGCCTCTTCGCAGGTGGAGCACGAGGCGGAAATCGGCGTGGTCATCGGACGGCGGCTCCGCCGGGTCACCCCGATCGAGGCGGAACTCGGGATTGCGGGATTCACCTGCGTCAACGACGTGACCGCGCGAGACCTCCAGAAGACCGACGGGCAATGGGCCCGGGCCAAGGGTTTCGACACCTTCTGCCCCGTGGGCCCCACGGTGGTGAGCGGCCTCGACTGGAGGGCGCTCGAGGTCATCGGACGGGTGAACGGCGTGGAGCGGCAGCGCGGCCGGACCAGCGAAATGATCTTCTCCATCCCGGACTTGTTATCGTACATCAGCGGCGTGATGACCCTGGAGCCCGGCGACCTCATCGCCACCGGGACGCCCGCAGGGGTCGGGCCGCTCGCGCCGGGCGACGTGGTCGAGGTGGAGATTCCCGGCGTCGGCGTCCTTTCGAATCCAGTCCGGAGCGAAGCACAGCCATGATCACACCCAGCGCGCGACTCGGCGTCCTGCCGGGATACCCCCTCGCGGAATTGCCGGGCATCAAGCGCCAGCTCATCGCCGCGGGCCGGGACGTCATCGACCTCGGGGCGGGGGACAACGACACGCCGCCACCGGCCGTGGCCATCGAGGCCATGCGGAAGGCGCTCGCGAATCCGGCCAACAGCAAGTACGGATTCCAGCAGGGCCACCCGGAGTTCCGGCGGGCCGCGAGCGACTATGTGCACCGGCGCTTCGGGCACCGCTTCCATCCGGCC
>CAZNDK010000047.1:18998-21277 GCA_964571795.1 uncultured Gemmatimonadaceae bacterium
GCGGGCCGCGAGCGACTATGTGCACCGGCGCTTCGGGCACCGCTTCCATCCGGCCACCGAGCTGGTGCCGCTCATTGGGTCGAAGGAGGGGTTGGCCCACCTGCCGTTCGCGTTCCTGAATCCCGGTGACGTGGCGATCGTCCCCGAACCCGGCTACCAGGCCTACCTGGGCGGCACGGTGCTGGCCGGGGCGGAGCCCTACATCGCGCCGCTCCGCGCCGATCGTGGGTTCCTCGTGGATCTCGACCGCGTGCCGGAGACTGTCCTCCAGAAGACCCGCCTCCTGTTCCTCAACTACCCGAACAACCCCACGGCGGCGGTGGCCTCCCTCGAGTATCTCGAGCGGATCGTGGCGGCCTGCCGGAAGCACCAGATCATCCTGGCCTACGACAACGCGTACTGCGACATCGTCTTCGACGGCTATCGGGCCCCCAGCATCTTCGAGGTGCCCGGCGCCGATGAGGTCGCCCTCGAGTTCTATTCGCTCTCCAAGAGCTTCTCGATGACCGGGTGGCGCATCGGGTTTGCTGTGGGGCGCGCTCCGCTCATCGGCCCGCTCACCCAGGTCAAGACCTACACCGACACGGGCCCCTTCCTGGCCGTGCAGGAGGCGGGGGCCGCGGTGCTCGACCGCGCCGAGGAACTGACTGCGCCGATATGTGAGGAGATCGTGCGCCGGCGCGACGCTGCGGTGCCCGCACTCCGCGCCGCCGGCTTCCAGGTCGAACTGCCGAAGGCGGCGATGTACCTCTGGGTGGCGCTGCCCGGCGGCATGGCCTCGAAGGCATTTGCCATGCACGCGCTGGAGACGGAGGGGGTGCTGGTCCTGCCCGGAAGCGCCTTCGGCCCGGCAGGGGAGGGGTACTTCCGGATCGCGCTGACCGTCCCCGCGGCGAGGCTCGTGGAGGCAGTCGCGCGCCTCGCGCGCGCGCTGGCCGGAGTGCAGGAAGCCGGGGGTGGGCGAGCCGCCTGATCTCCAGCTCCCCCGGCCGACCCGGTGGCCGGCCTGGGCGATCGCCGCGAGCATCGCCCTGCACGGGATGGCGCTCGCGGTCCTGATCCTCTTGTTCGCGCCGCCGCTCGAGCGGCCCCAGGCCGGACGGTTCCTCGGCCTCCTCCCGGTGGCCTCGAGCCCGGCCTCCAGGACCGTCTTCGCGCTCCCACCTCCGCCCTCCTCGACGGTCATCGTGGGCACGGCTTCCTCGATGTCGAGGCCTGCCTCTCCCACCTCGCCGGTCTACTCCGGGACGATTGATTCGACGGCCGCGACGCGCGTGGCGCTGGATTCCCTTGCCACGTGGGAAGCCAGGGACGTGACCCGCCCCGCGACATGGCCATCGCTCGCAAGCGGGCTGCTCTGGGACCTCCGTCCCCCGCCACCGGTGATGGTGAGCCGCACGCATGCCGAGCGGACCGACAGCGCCGTCAAGGCGATCCTCGATCACTACCTCGACTCGCTGGCGGCGCTGCCCGGCGGCGGCCGGCTCCTGCCCCCGACCTGGAAGGCGAACATCGGCGGGCAGGAGTATGGGCTCGACGGCAATTACGTGACCGTGGCTGGGCTCAAGATCCCGGCCTTCGTGTTGGGACTCATTCCGCTCCCGGTCGGCGGCAACGAATCGGAGGCGCTCGACAAGGCGGGGTGGATGCGGGCCCAGGATTACGAACTGGCGATGCCGCGGGACGCCGCCCGCGCCTACCAGGAGGCGCAGATCAAGGCGATTCGTGAACGGCTGGCCGCCGAGCAGGAGCTTCAGCGGCGGCAGCGCGTCCCGCCGGCGGAGGTCAAGGCCGAGTGAGCCCCATGTCCTTCCGCGAGTTCGAGCCGGCTCCGGCGCTCCGCGAGCACGTGGCGTGCTTCTGGGGCGCGGAGATCGGCGAAGTGGAGCCGGGGCACATGCACCAGGTCATTCCGGACGGCTGTGTCGGGCTGATCGCGAGCCGGCGTGCCGACCGTTCGACCCAGCTGACGCTGCAGGGCCCGCGCTTCGACGCCCTCTGGATCCCCGTGAACGCGGGTGATCGCTTCTGGGGCGTTCGATTCTGGCCGGACGCCGGCCCGCTCCTCCTCGGGCGGCACGCGCGGGAACTGCTGGGCGCACTGGAGCCGGCCGCCGCCCTCCTCGGGCCGAGCGCCCACGGCCTGGCGGCCCGGCTGGCGGAGTGTGGCACGGCGGCCGAGGCTGGTGAAGCCTGGGAATCGCTCCTGGCACCGATGGTCGGCGCCTGTCCGCCGCTCGACGCCGTCGTGCGCACGGCGGTGCTCGCCATCGTGGCCG
>CAZNDK010000048.1:0-17512 GCA_964571795.1 uncultured Gemmatimonadaceae bacterium
GTCGCCCGCGCCGCGCACCGCGTCCATGATGGCGGTGACCTGCGGCATGCCCACGCCGGTGACGACGCGCGTGGTGCAAATGCTGCCCGGGCCCACGCCCACCTTGACCGCGTCGGCCCCGCGCCGCGCGATTTCACGGGCGCCTTCCTCGGTGGCCACGTTGCCGGCCACGAGTTGCACGTCGGGAAAGGCGTCGCGGAGCAGGGCGAGCGTCTGCAGCACCCCCTCGCTGTGGCCGTGCGCCGAGTCGATGACCAGGACGTCCGCCCCCGCGTCCACCAGCGCCTTGGCCCGGATCTTCGCGTCGGGCGTGCCGCCCACGGCCGCGGCCACGCGGAGCCGGCCGTGAAGGTCCTTGTTGGCGTCGGGATGCTGGGCCCGCTTGAAGATGTCCTTGACCGTGATGAGCCCGCGGAGGATGCCCTTGGCATCCACCACCGGCAGCTTCTCGATCCGGTGCTTGGCCAGGATCCGCTCCGCCGCCTCGAGCGTGGTGCCGACCGGGGCGGTGACGAGGTTCTCCTTGGTCATCGCCTCGTGGATCGGCTGGTCGAGGTTTCGCTCGAACTGGAGGTCGCGGTTGGTCACGATCCCGATGAGCCGGCCCTCGGCATCTACAATGGGGACGCCCGAAATCCGGAAGCGGCTCATCAATCCGGCGGCCTCGCGGAGCGGCCGGTCGGGCCCCAGGGTGATCGGGTTCAGGATCATCCCGCTCTCGCTGCGCTTGACCCGGTCCACCTCGGCGGCCTGCCGCTCGATGGACATGTTCTTGTGCAGCACCCCGATCCCGCCGGCCCGCGCCATGGCGATGGCCATTTCGGACTCCGTGACGGTGTCCATGGCGGCGGAAACGAGGGGAACGTTGAGGGGGATCGAGCGGGTGAAGCGGGAAGCGGTGCGGACGTCGCGCGGGTGGACGGTGGAATGCCGCGGGACAAGCAGGACGTCGTCGAAGGTGAGTCCGACGGTGGGGCGGATGATGGCCATCAGGTCGGGGACTCCATATGCACGGCGGCCCACCGGTGGCGCGGCGCGCCCGGGGGGCCGGATTGGATCGTGGGGGGTACCATCTCGAAGGATACGAGGCGGTCCGGGCGAAATCAAGGCGGACCGCCCGAGGTGAAACGTCGGCCTAGGCCCTGCTCCTCCGCCACACGAAAAACACCGGGATGCCCAGCGCCACGATCAGGAGCCCGGGCCAGGTAAAGAGGGGCTTCTCGACCAGCAGCACCACCAGCAGCACCGCGATGCTCACGATGTAGAGCGCCGGCACCACCGGGTACCCCACCGCCTTCACCGGGCGCGGGAGGTCGGGCTGGAGCTTGCGGAGCCGGAAGAGGGCCACTGTGGTGAGCAGGTAAAACACCAGCGCGGCGAAGATGACGTAGTCCAGCAGCTGGTTGTAGGTGCCGCTCAGGCACAGCAGCGAGGCCCAGAGCGCCTGGATCCAGAGCCCCCAGCCGGGGGTGTGGTAGTCGGTGTGCAGGTGGCCGGCGCGCTCGAAGAACAGCCGGTCGCGGGACATCGCGTAGTACACCCGCGGCCCCGCCAGGATGAGCCCGGCGTTGCAGCCGAGGGTCGAGATGATGATCGCGATGGCCATGACCACCCCGCCGCCGGCGCCCAGCATCACCTCGACCGCCGCCGTGCCGACCCGGTCCGCCGACGCGTACTGAATGCCGCGTGCCAGGGTGGTGGTGCCGTTCGGGTCGCCGAGGAGGGGCAGCACGCTCAGGTACGCGAGGTTGGCCAGCAGGTAGCAGAGGGTCACCAGCGCCGTGCCCGCTGCCAGCGCGAGCGGCAGGTTGCGGGTGGGGTTCCGCACCTCGGCCGCCGCGAAGGTCACGTTGTTCCAGGCGTCGCTGCTGAAGAGCGAGCCCACCATGGCCGCCCCCACGAGGGGCACCAGCGCCAGGGTCCACGGGGCGGTGCCCCAGAAGGCCCCGAAGTTGGTGGCCACGACCTCGGGCTGCCGGTACACGGTGAGCCCGAGCAGGATGAGCGCCACCAGTGCCCCGAACTTGGCCACCGTCAGCGTAGTCTGGATGCGGGCGCCGAGCGACACGCCGCGGTAGTTGATCCAGGTGAGCACGAGGATGCTCGCGATGGCCACCAGCCGCTGGGGCGAGACGCCGATGGTGATGGCGCTGGGCGCCCCGGGGAGGTGCAAGCTGCCCAATGCGAGGAAGACCGTGTCGCTCACGCCGGGGAGGAGCACCGCGAGGAACTTGGCGAACGCCACCGCCACCGCGGCGATGGTGCCGGCCTGGATGACGGTGAAGAGCGTCCAGCCGTAGAGGAACCCGGCCAGTGGATTGAGCCCCTCGCGCAGGAACACGTACTGCCCGCCCGCCTTCGGCATCATCGCCGCGAGCTCGACATAGCTCAGCGCGCCCGCCATGGTCATGAGCCCGGTCACCACCCACACCAGCATGAGCCCCGCGGGGCCCCAGGCCCCCATCACGCGGCCGATGTCGGCCGAGACAATGAAGATGCCGGAGCCGATCATCGTCCCGACGACCAGGGAGAGGGCCTGGATCGGGCCGATGCCCTGGACGAAACGTTCGCCGGCGGGCGCGGAGGCGGCGTCAGTAGCCATGGACCATTCCCGGTTGGAGGCGGGGGAGGAGCGCGACGATCAGGTGCCGGGCTTCGGGGGCGGCGGCGATGAGGCCTTGGGTGACGTGGCCGACGTCTTGGATGGTACCGCGGGTTTGGTGGGCTCGCCCGGCTTCACCGCGGCCGGCTCGCCACCCGGCGCCACGGCGGGCTTCCCCTCGGCCGCGCGCACCGCCTCTTCGACCACGGACTTGCCCGCGGCCGCGAAGCCCTTCATCACCTTGGCGGCGCTGTCCATCACGCCCATCGTGCCGCTGATGGCCTTGATCGGCAGCTTGCCCGCCCGCATGGTGTCCTCGACCGTTTCCGTGAACTTCGCAAAGACGCCGGTGGGCGCCGCCCGCTCGGCGAACTTGCTTTCGAGGAACTCCACGTAGTCGAGCACCTGGTACCCGCGCTCGTCGCTCAGCGCCTCCAGCCGGCGCTGGATGCGCTGCATCAGGATGTCGTTCATTCGGTCTCTCCCTTCGAGTCCAGCACCTGGACCAGTTCGAGCACGGGGGTCGGCAGGTAGCGGGTCTTCGCCGCGCGGAGCCGGCCCCGCACCGTGAATTCCTGGAGCGGCGAGGCCGCCTCGAACGTGGGCAGCTGCTGCGCCGTCACGATCACGTACACGAACCCCGGCTCGGGCATCGGGCCGCGGGTCAGCAGGTACTTGGCGCCGCTCGGAATCTCTGGGCGAAGCTCGTCAGCCGTTTGGATGCTGATGAACTGCACCCGCCAGTCGAGCAGCTGCCCCACGTACTTGGCCGGATCGGCCCGCACCTGGGCCACCGTCACCCCCGGCAAGGCCGCGCTCGCCGGCTCCGACATGTCGGCCTCGCGCACCCAGCCCTGGACCTGGACCTGCACCCACTCGCCGCTCTTCCCGATGATCTGCCCCGAGGCGCCCGGCTGCAGCGTGGCGAGCGGCGCGCCATCGGGCTCCAGGGCGAGCGTGGTGGACCGGAGCGCCTGGACCCGGTCGGGCTGCTGCTCGGGGGCGGGCGTGGTGTCGCGCGGGGCGGCGGCGGTGCGCCCCTGCCCCGCCGGCGCCTTGCCCGCGAGCGCCTTCGCGCTGACCCAGCCGTTCCGCCGGACTCGGGTCCAGCCGCCCTGCGTGCCCACCTTGTTGAGGAGCGCGCCGTTCTCGAAACGCGCGACGATGGCGCCGTTCGGGGCGCTCCGGAGGTTCTCGCCGTTCGCCGCCGTGATGGAAATATCGAACCCGTCGCGCGTAGTCGCCCCGGTCGAGCGGGTGAAGACCCAGCCGTCGAGGGTCACGGCGGTCCAGTCGCCCTGGGTCTTGCCCGGCGTCACCGAGGCGCCGGCGCTGAGCGTGGCCAGGACGGTTCCCCCCGGGTCCTTCCGGAAGGGGGTGGCCTGCGGCACCCGCGACTGGGCGGGGAGGCGAAGCGGCGTCAGGGCCAGGACGAGGCTGGCGGCGGCCGCCCAGACTGGTAGGCGGAACAGGGCCGGACTAGATTGCGGCGCGGTGTAAGTCACAGTCAGGCATTGTAGAAACAGCGGAGAGGCATGTCAAACGCCAGCGGCCCGGCGCGCCAGGTGGTCCTCGTCGTGCTTGACGGATGGGGCTACCGGCCGGAGCGCGAAGGGAACGCCATCGAGCTCGCTCGGACCCCCGTCTGGCATCGCCTCTGGAGCTCGGAACCGAGGACCCTCCTCGACGCCAGCGGCCTGGCCGTGGGCCTGCCCGAGGGGCAGATGGGCAACAGCGAGGTGGGCCACCTCAACCTCGGCGCCGGGCGGGTCGTGCCCCAGGACCTGGTCCGCATTTCCGGCAGCATCCGCACCGGGGAGTTCTTCCGCCTCGAGCCGCTGGTCGAGCTGTGCGCCCGCCTCCGCGACACCGGCGGCACGCTGCACCTGCTGGGGCTGCTCGGCGCCGGCGGGGTCCACGCAATTGACACGCACCTGCTGGCCGCGGTCGAACTGGGTGTCCGCCATGACGTGCCGCGCATCGCGGTGCACGGATTCCTCGACGGCCGCGACTCCGCGCCGACCTCCGCCGCGGATGTGGTGGCCCGCCTGCAGGCGGACCTGCGCCGCCTGGCCGGGTCGCGCGCCGTCATCGCGTCGCTCACCGGCCGCTACTTCGCGATGGACCGCGACAAGCGCTGGGACCGCACCCGCCTGGCCTACGACGCGATGGTGCACGGGGTGGGCCGCCAAGAAACCGACCCCGTGCAGGCGGTGCGCGACGCCTACGCCCGCGGCGAGACCGACGAATTCGTCAAGCCGCTGGTCCTGACGCAGGACGGCGCGCCGGCGGCGCCGATCCGCACCGGCGACGGCGTGTTCTGCTTCAATTATCGCAGCGACCGGATGCGGCAGATTTGCCGGGCGCTCGCGGTGCACGGTTTCGACGGGTTCGACACCGGCGCCCGCCCCACGCTGGCCGGGCTGGTCACCATGACGCAGTACGACCAGACCTTTCCCTTCGCGCAGGCGTTTCCGCCGTTCTCGATGGCGCGCATCGTGTCGGAGGTGCTGGCCGACGCCGGGCGCACCCAGCTTCGCACCGCGGAAACCGAGAAGTACCCGCACGTGACCTACTTCTTCAACGGCGGGGTCGAGACGCCGTACCGCGGCGAGGAGCGGATCCTCGTCCCGTCGCAGAAGGTGGCCACCTACGACCTGGCGCCGGCGATGAGCGCCGAGGGGATCACCGACGTCCTCTGCGGCGCCATCGCCAAGCCGGAGCACGACTTCATCCTGTGCAATTACGCCAACGCCGACATGGTGGGGCACACCGGGGTGATGCCGGCGGTGGTGGAAGCGGTCGAGACCGTCGATCGCTGCCTGGCGCGGGTCCTCGCCGCGGCGGAGGCGTCGGGGGCCACGGTGCTGGTCACCGCGGACCACGGCAACTGCGAGATGATGGTGGACCCTGACACCGGCGGACCCCACACCGCCCACACGACCAATCCCGTTCCGTTCGTCGCCGTGCGCGCCGGGCGCGGGAGCCTCCGCAGCGGCGGGGCCCTGTGCGACGTCGGCCCCACGGTGCTCAACCTGCTTGGCCTTGCGCCGCCGCCCGAGATGACGGGCCGCGACCTCCGGGAGCCCTGACCGCATGCGTCCTTCCCTGGCATTCCTGCTTCTCCTCGGAGCCGCGACTCCCCTCGCGGCGCAGGTGGGCCATCCGCCCAGCGACTCTCCCTATCGCGACATCCCGAAGAAGATGACGCTCACCGCGCTGGGCGGGTACATCGGCGGCAGCGGCGGGATCTTCGGCCTCGGCCCGCACGACGGGCCGGTGTACGGCGGGCGGTTCGGCATCGCCCTTAGCGGGCCCATCGAATTCTCCTTTGCGGTGCAGTACGCCGACCTCGTGGGCTCGCGAGTGTACCGGGACGTCGACGGCAACCTCGCCGTCGGGGGCAACGTCCCCTCCCCCATCTGGCTGTTCGAGACCGACATGCAGTACACGATCACCGGCGCCAAGACCTGGCACCGGCTGGCCCCCTACATCGGCGGCGGGATCGGATACGCCTGGCGGTCCAGCAACACCGTGGGAGACGCGTTCGACTTCGGCGGCCGTTTCTACTTCGCCCCGTTCGCGGGCACCCGGATCTACGTCAACCCGCGCTCGTTCATCCGGGCCGAGATCCGCGGCGCCTTCTGGCGGCTGGCCTACCCGCCGCCGTACTACGAGGACATCACCGGCATCCTGCAGTCGTACGCCATCAACAACTACCTCTCCAACGTCTGGTACCAGGTGGGGGTCGGCTACTCCTTCTGACGCCCCGGGGGGCGCCGATGCCGGTTTCGCTCACACGCACCGTCGGCTTCCACGCCTGGCACCGCTATTGGCGACCCGACTGGACCCCTGCCGAGAACCAGGCCGCGTTCGGCGCGCTCGCCGATCCATCCGGCCACGACCACCACTACCGCTGCGCGGTCACCGTCGCCGGGCCGGTTGCGCCCCCGATGGCCATGGTCATCGATCTCCCCCTCCTGGACCGCATCCTGGCCGACGAGGTCGTCAAACCGCTGGACGGGGCGCATATTGACCGGGACGTGGCGGAATTCGCCCCTGGGCGCGCCCTGCCCACCTGCGAGGCGCTCGCCCACTGGCTCTTCCCGCGCATCGCCCGCCGGCTTCCCGCTGGGGTCACGCTGCAGCGGGTTCGCGTGGCGGAGGATGACACCCTGCATGCCGACTGCACCGGACACGACTGACCAGGTCCCCGCCCCGGGCCGCCGGGGCCGCGGCGAGACGCCCGCGGCGGTGGAGGAAGTACCGGTCTGGCTGGAGATCAACCACATCCCGGCCGTCACCTGGATGTGCACGCCGGAGTTCCTCGAGGAGCTGGTGCTCGGCTGGCTCTTCGGCGAGGGCTACATCAGCTCGGTGGACCAGGTGCATCTCCGTCCCTGCGCCACCGATCTCGGCTTCTGGGCCGACGTGCCCGAGGAGCGGCTGCTGGCGGTGGCGGCGGAGCGGCGGCGCCCGGTGCTCGCGTCCGGCTGCGGCGCCGTATCCACCTTCCTGGCCGACCCCGCCTCGGTGGCGTCGCAGCCGCTCCGCGGGCGCCCTCCGGGTGTCACGGTGCTGCGCGAGCGCTTCAAGGAGCTCTTCGCGCGCGGCACGCGGTACCAGGACACCGGCGGCGTGCACGCCGCGGCGCTCACCGACGGCGCGGAGCTCTTCCACCACGCCGAGGACATCGGCCGCCACAACGCGGTGGACAAGGTGCTGGGCGCGGCGCTCCTTGCGCGGCGGCCTGTCCGCGGACTCGGGCTGCTGGTGACGGGGCGCATTTCGGCGGAACTGGCGTACAAGGCGGCGCGCGCGGAGCTGGCGTGGGTGGCGACGCCGTCGGTGCCCTCGACGCTCGCGGTGGAAGTGGCGCGCAGGTCCGGGATGGTCCTCGTGGGCCGCGCGGTGAGCGGCACGCCGCAGCTGCACCTGCCGGCCGGCGCCTCGTGAGCGCACCGACCGATGCAGAACTCACCGAGATCCTGCGGGCCGCGCGGCGGATCGCGGTGGTCGGGCTAAGCCGGAAGCCGCACCGAGCCAGTTATGGGGTGGCGCTGTACCTTCAGCAGGCGGGCTATACCATTGTGCCTGTGCACCCAGCCGGCGGCGTCACCTTGGGTGAACGGGTGCACGCCGACCTTCGCTCCGCCGCCATGACCGGGCCGCTGGACATCGTGGACATCTTCCGGCGCTCGGAGTTCATTCCCGCCCTGCTCGACGACCTGCTGGCGGTGCACCCGCGCCTCGTCTGGATGCAGCTGGGCGTCGAGGACGCCGAGACTGCGGCGCGGCTGGAGGCAGAGGGAATCCGGGTCGTGATGGACCGCTGTCTGGCCGTCGACCACAACGCGCTGGGGGTGTAATGCGAATCCGGATGCTCCTGGCGACCCTCGGGGCCCTGGCCCTTGCCGCGCCCGCGGCGGCGCAGGCCACCAAGGACGAGGCGCGGCTGGTGTTCACGATGGGGCTGGCGTACACCGGGGGCAGCGACCTCTGGAGCGTCGAGGACCAGCCGATCCTGACCCCCGGCGTGGGGTTCGACGAGGTGGACATCGCGCGCAAGATCAACGGCTCGCTGGGCCTCGCGTTTTCCGGCATGTACTTCCCCAAGCCGGCCTACGGCTTCTCCGGCGAGGTCTTCTTCATGGGCATCGGCCTCGGCGACCAGTGCGCCGTCGCCACTCCGAACCCCGACCCCCGCACGGTGGACATCTGCAACGCGATCGACGGCTCGAGCAAGTCGAGTTCGGCGGTGATGATGTCGATCGGCGGCGTGCTCCGGGCCAGTCCCGACAAGCAGATCTCGCCCTACATCCGCGCCAGCGTCGGGCTCCTCTTCAGCAACCTGAGCCCGATCCTCACCTCGGGGACGATCATCGTGGTCGACTCGACCGACCCGAACAACCCCTTCGAGGAGCAGGTGCAGGTGGTAGTGTACGACGACGCCTCCAGCACGCGCATCACGCCGGGATTCGTGTTCGGCGCCGGGTTCACCGCCGCGCTCGGCAAGGGGTGGCAGCTCCGCACCGAGGTGCGCGACAACCTGGTGCAGATCGCCACGGTGGCGGGCCCGACCGCCCCCGGCGTGGACTCGCCCCAGGTCGTGAACGAATGGAAGAACCTCTTCAGCATCATCATCGGCGCGGACGTCGTGCTTGAGAAGAAGCGCGGCCGTCGGTACTGAACCGGCGAGCCCCGCGGTGCGCGGCGCCATCCTGGCCGGCGGGGGCGCCACGCGGTACGGCGGCCTCCCCAAGGGGCTCGAATCGGTGGGCGGTCAACGCATCCTCGACCGCCTGGTGGACGCCTTCGCCGACGCCTTCGGCACCCTCCCCCTCCTCATCGCGAACGACTCCGCCGCACGCACCTGGCGGCACGACCTTGCAGTCGTGGCCGACGTGCGTCCCGGCGCCGGGGCCCTGGGCGGCCTTCTCACCGCGGTGACGGCGGGCCCCGGGCCGGTCGTGTGCGTGGCGTGGGACATGCCGTTCGTCCCCCCCGCGTTGCTCCGCCTCCTCGCCGCGGGGCTGGACGGCGCCGATGCCGTGCTCCCCTCGAGCGGCGGGCGGCGCGGGGTCGAACCGATGTGCGCCGGGTACGGACCCGCGTGCGCGCCGGCCATCGAGGCGGCGATCGCGGCGGGGGATCTCCGGGCCATCTCCTTCCACTCGGCCGTCAGAACCTGTATCCTCCCTGCCGAGACGGTCGCCGCCTGCGGCGATCCGGCCGTCCTCTTTTTCAACGTGAATTCCCCCGACGACCTCACCGAGGCGGACGCGCTGTGGCGGCGACTCGCATCCTCTCAATCGTAGGCCGCAAGGACGCGGGCAAGACCACGCTGGCCGTCGCGCTGGCCGCCGAGTACGTGCGGCGGGGCAAGCGGGTCATGACCATCAAGCACGCCAGCCACCCCGCCAACGCCGACACGCCCGGCACCGACAGCTACCGGCATTTCCACGAGGGGCGCGCCGAGCGGGTGCTGATCGCCTCGCCGGACACGCGTGTCCTGTTCGAGCGCGCCCCCGACGACCAGGACCCGGTGGCGCTGGCCCAGCGGTATCTCGATGGCGCGGACATCGTGCTGGTCGAGGGGTTCACCTCCTATCCGCTTCCCAAGATCGAGGTCTTCCGCACCGCTGCCGCCAAGACGCCCATCTACAACGCCGCCTCCGCCACGGCCGACCAGTGGCTGGCCATCGTGACCGATGGCGACTTCCAGGCCGACTGCCGTGTGCTCCGCTTCCGCGACACGATGTGGCTGCAGTTTCTCGCCAACATTGGATGGGACGGGGCCCGGGTCATCGGGCCGTGAGCGCGCTCTCCGCGCGTGAGGCCGCGCTCCGCATCCTGGCCGCGGTGCCGCGGCAGCCCACGCTTCGCATTCCCCTCGACGACGCGCTCGGCACCGTGCTCGCCGAACCGCTGGTGAGCCCCCTCGACCTGCCCGCGTGGACCAACTCCGCGATGGACGGCTACGCGGCGCGCGCCGACGACGTGCGCGGCGCCACCGCTGAACGGCCGGTGAAGCTCCGCGTGGTCGAGCAGATCCCGGCCGGCCGCTTCCCGACCCGCACCCTCGAGCGCGGCGAGTGCGCCCGCATCTTTACCGGCGCGCCGCTCCCGGCCGGGGCCGACGGCGTCATCCGGCAGGAGGACACCGACGTCGGCGTCGAGGTGGTCGAGATCCGCAACGACCGGGACGCCGGCATCAACCTTCGCCACGTCGGCGAGGACATCCGGCGCGGCGCGACGGTGCTCGAGGCCGGCGCCGAGCTGGGCGCGGCCGAACTGGGCGTGCTCGCCTCGCTGGCGGTGGCGCACCCGCTGGTGTTCCGCCGGCCGCGCGTTGGCATCCTGGGCGGCGGCGACGAGATCGTGGACGTGGACCAGCCGGAGGAGATCCTGAGCGGCCGGAAGGTGGCGAGCTCCAACAGCCACACCCTGGCCGCGCTGGTGCGGCTGGCAGGCGGCGAGCCGCTCAACCTCGGCCTGGCACAGGACACGCCGGCGAGCTTGCGCGAACACCTGGCGCGGGCGCCGGAATGCGACCTGCTGGTGACCAGCGCGGGCATCAGCGTCGGGGAACACGACCACCTGCGGACGGTCGTGGCCGAGATGGGCGGGTCGCTCGACTTCTGGAAGCTGCGAATGCGCCCGGGGGCGCCGGTGGGCTTCGGGCAGGTGCTCGGCGTGCCGTGGGTCGGGCTGCCCGGCAATCCGGTGAGCGCCATGGTCACCTTCGAGCTCTTCGTGCGCCCCGCCATCCGGACCATGGCGGGGCATCGCCTCCCCTTCCGCCGCGCCACGCCGGTGCGCGCGGCGGAGCCGATTTCGCTCAAGCCCACGTTGCAGCACTTCCTCCGCGCCGTCGTCACGGACACGCCCGCGGGCCCCGAGGCGCGCCTCACCGGCCCGCAGGGCTCCGGCATCCTGACCTCGATGGTCCGCGCGAACGCGCTCCTCGTGGTGCCCGAGGGCCAGCACGAAACTCCGAAGGGAAGCCCGATGCAGGCCATCGTCCTGAACGATCCGATCCACGCCACCGAGCCGGGGTTCTAGATGGGCATCCATCCGCCCGCGGTATGGATCGGCTTCAGCGTGCTCGTCGTGGGGCTCCTGGTCCTCGACCTCGGCGTCCTGAACCGGAAGTCGCACGTCCTCTCCTTCCGGGAGGCGCTGAGCTGGAGCGCCGGCCTGGTGGCCCTGGCGCTCCTGTTCGGGGTGTTCCTCTGGGCGCGTGAGGGCACCCGCACCGCCCTCGAGTACTACACCGGCTACGTGATCGAGTTGTCGCTCAGCGTGGACAACCTCTTCGTCTTCCTGCTGATCTTCCAGTATTTCGCCGTCCCGGCCGAGCTGCAGCCGAGGATCCTCAAGTGGGGCATCCTCGGCGCGCTGGTGATGCGCGCCATCATGATCGCCCTCGGCGCCCTGCTCCTGCAGCAGTTCAGCTGGATCATCTACCTCTTCGGCGGCATCCTGGTCCTGACGGGAATCCGCATGTTCCGCGGGTCGGGCGACCGGATCGAGCCGGAGCGGAACCCGCTCGTGCGCCTGGCGCGGCGCTTCATCCCGATGGTGGACGCCTACGACGGCCAGAAGTTCCTCACCCGGGGCATCCGCGGGCAGTGGCTGGCCACACCGCTCGTCATCGTCCTGCTCGTGGTCGAGTGGTCCGACCTCGTCTTCGCGATCGACAGCATCCCAGCCATCTTCGCCGTCACCCGCGACCCGTTCATCGTGTACAGCTCGAACGTCTTCGCCATCCTCGGGCTCCGGGCGCTGTTCTTCGTGCTGGCCGGCATGATGGACCGGTTCGAGTACCTGAAGCCCGGCGTCGCCGCCATCCTGGTGTTCGTGGGCCTCAAGATGGTGCTGAACGGCCTCTTCCACGTGCCGATCGGCATTTCCCTGGGCGTCATCGTGGGGATTCTCGGCGGCTCCGTCATCCTGTCGATGCGGAAGACCCGGGCGGCGGCGCGGGAGAACTCCTAATGCGCGCGCTCTTCGAGGGCACCACGGTGCTCATCACCGGCGCGTCGGGCGGCATCGGCGCGGCCTTCGCGGAGCTGCTGGCCCCCACGGGGGCGCGCCTCCTCCTGACGGCGCGCCGCCCGGATCGGCTCGAGGCCGTGGCGGGCCGGGCCCGCGCCATGGGCGCACCTGTCGAGATCCTGCGGCTCGACCTCACGGCCCCGGGCGCCGTGGCCGGGCTGGTGGACGAACTCGCGGCGCGGGGCACGGCGGTGGACCACCTGGTGAACAACGCCGGCATCGGCCTGGTCGGCCAGGGGCACGAGAGGCCGGTGGACGCGCAGCTGCGAGTCGTGGACCTCAACGTCCGCGCCGCGACCGAGCTGGCGCTGCGCCTCTTGCCGGGGATGGTGGCGCGGCGGCGCGGCGGCCTCCTCAACGTGGCGAGCATCGGCGCCTTCCAGGGGCTGCCGTGGCTCTCGACCTATGGCGGCAGCAAGGCGTACGTGCTCGGCTGGAGCGAGGCGCTGCACGTGGAGCTCCGCGGAACGGGGGTGCGCTGCACCTGCCTCTGCCCCGGCCCGGTGGACACCGGCTGGTTTGCGGCCGCGCACCTGGACTCCCCGCCCTCCCGCCTGATCATGCAGCAGGCTCGCGCCGTGGCCCGGGCCGGACTCCACGGGTACGCCCGGAACCGGAGCCACGTCATGTCGGGACCAGTCGCGCGCGCGGCGGCGTGGCTCACGCGGGCCGCGCCGCGCGCGGTGGCTGCGCGCCTCGCCGCAGGCTTCGCCAGGCCACGAGGCACACCGTGAGCGGAGTCCTGGGCCGCCTGGCCGGACGGCTCTCGCTCGACCGGCCGGCGGTCCGCGCCTGGATGCTCTACGACTGGGCCAACTCGGCCATGTACGTCGTGATCGTCACCGCCATCTTCCCGACCTTCTTCAGCGCGGTGGCGGCCGCGGGCCTGCCCCCGGTCGAGGCCACCTACCGGTTCAGCCTCGCCACCACGCTGGGCCTCACCATCATCGCCGTCCTCTCGCCGATCCTCGGGGCCATCGCCGACCATTCGGCCGCCAAGAAGAAGCTCCTCGGCGCCTTCCTGCTCCTCGGCGCCGCCGCGGTGGCGGCGATGTTCTTCATCCGCCACGGCCAGTGGGTCTTCGCCGCCGTGCTGTTCATCGTGGCCAACATCGGCGTCAACGGCAGCTTCGTGTTCTACGATTCCCTGCTGCCGCACGTGGCGGCCCCCGAAGAGATGGACCGGGTGTCCACCGCCGGGTACGCGCTGGGCTACCTCGGTGGCGGGCTGTTCCTGGTGGCCTGCCTGGGCATCATCCTGGCCCCCGGAGTGTTCGGGCTCCCTGCCGGGGCGGGGCTCACGCCCGAGCAGGCCACGCTGCCGACGCGGATCACCTTTCTCCTCACGGCGCTCTGGTGGATGGGCTTCAGCCTGCCGCTCTTCCGCCGCGTGCCGGAGCCGCCCGGCCGCGCGCTCGATGCCGAGGAGGCCCAGCTCGGTGCGGTGCGCGCCTCGTTCCGCCGGCTCGGCTCCACGTTCCACAAGCTGCGCGGGTACCGCCAGGCGTTCCTGCTGCTACTGGCCTTCCTGATCTACAACGACGGCGTCGGCACGATCATCCGGATGGCGGCCATCTACGGCGAGGAAATCGGCATCGGGCGCACCACGATGATCGCTGCGATCGCGCTGGTGCAGTTCGTGGGCGTCCCGTTCGCCTACCTGTTCGGGGGGCTCGCCAAGAAGGTGGGGACCCGGCCCGCGATCTTCGTGGGCCTGGTGGCCTACATGGGGATCAGCGCGCTGGGCTACTTCATGCGCTCCGACCGCGACTTCATCCTGCTGGCCATCCTGGTGGGGATGGTGCAGGGCGGCGTGCAGGCGCTGAGCCGCTCGCTCTTCGCCAGCATGGTGCCGAAACACCTGTCCGGGGAGTTCTTCGGGTTCTTCGCCGTCTTCGAGAAGTTCGCGGGGATCCTGGGGCCGGCGATGTTCTCCATCGCCATCGCGCTCACCGGCTCGAGCCGGATGGCGCTGCTGTCAGTGGTGGGGTTCTTCGTGGTGGGCGGGGTGCTGCTCGCGCGGGTAGACGTGGGCGAGGGCCAGCGGCGGGCCCGCGCGGAGGAGGCGGCGCTGGCCTAGTCCACCGGACCCACGACGCGGTTCCGGCCGCCGTCCTTGGCCTCGAACAGCCGCTTGTCGGCCACCTCGAGCAGCTCGACGGGATCAGTGCCGTCGTCGGGCAGGGAGGCGAGCCCCGCGCTCAGGGTGAACTGCGCGGTGAGGTCGTGGCGGGGAATCGGGAATTCGGCCCGCGCCACGGCCAGACGCAGCTGTTCCAGCTTGTCGAAGGCGGCGCGCGGTCCGGTTTCCGGCAGGAGCACCACGAACTCGTCGCCGCCGTACCGCGCCACCACGTCGCTGGAACGGACTCCCCGCTGAAGAATGCCCGCCAGGACCTGCAGCGCCACGTCGCCGCTGGCGTGGCCGTACCGGTCGTTGAAGTTCTTGTAGCGGTCGAGGTCCAGCACCGCCACCGCCATCGGGTGCCCGTGACGCCGTGCCCGGCTCACTTCAGACTGCAGCCGTGCCTCGAAGAACCCCCGATTGAGCAGGCCGGTCAGCCGGTCGCGCGCCGACATCTGGCGCAGCTTGCGGGCGTTGTACACCACCGCCGTGCTGAGCACGCCCCCCGCCCCGAGCAGGATGAGGCGCCCCACCTGGTCCCCCCAGTTCACCATGCCGTACATGAACGGGGCGTAGCGCAGGTCGTTCAGGTCCCAGAAGATCCCGGCGACGAGCACGATGAGGCTGTACTGCACCACCGCCAGCGCGCCGGTCACGATGCAGATCCGGGTGTCGTAGCGGAGGCTCGAGGCACCGATCGAGAAGAAGTACACGCTGTACATGATGCGGCTGTTCACCGCCACGTGCGGCGTGTCGAGGTAGAGGAAGGTGGCCAGCGTCGCGGTCACGAAGGTCACGTCCACCGCGCTCGTGAGAAAGCCGAGCCAGGGCCGGTAGAAGCCCCGCCGCACCACGGCCCAGACGGCCACCGCGAAGATCATCGCCCCGAGGGACGAGGCGAGGCCGACCCAGGTCTCCACGAAGTACGGCGTGACGAAGAGATTGTAGATGGGAATGAGGGTGACGAGCGCCACCAGGGCCATCCGGACCCGCGCGACGAGCAGCTCGCCGCCCGCGCCGGCGTCCACCAGCATCGTGTCCGGCGCGGCCCAGATCCGCTCCGCGTCCACGTCGCGCGCCGGTTCGGCGGTGGCACCCAGGAGTTCCCGCTTGCGTGGCGTCATCGACTACATCGCCCGGTAGCGGGGGCCGCTGCCGCCCTCGCGGGGCGTCCAGCGGGGGCCGAGCACGTCGGTGGCCTTGCAGTCGACGCAGTTCGGCGGGTTCACGCGCAGTTCGTCGCCCACCCGCTCGTACACGCCGGCCGGGCACATGTGAGCGTAGAAGTCGGCCACCTCCCCGCTCACGTCCCGGCCCACCACGAGGTGGCTGGGGATGGTGTCGCGGGTGGCGTTCCCGGACTTGAACACCGCGTCGAGCTTGCCGAAGGTCAGGACCCCGTCGGGGACCAGCGTGGTCTCCTCGCCGGCGCTCCGGCTGGCGTCGGCATCGGCGTGCATCGGGATCCGGCCGCCGGGGAACCGCCCGCCGGTGATCGTCATCAGCCCGGCCTTGGCCGCGCCCATCACGAATCCGTCCTTGAAGGCCAGCCGCATGTTTCGGGTCCGGTACAGGTCGTCCCTGATGTAGCTGGTGTCCACCATCCTGTCGGACTCCGCCAGGGCGGCGGACGACACATCACCCTTCTTCAGGGCGGCGAAGATGGCGCGGGCCGCGTACATCCCGGACTGCATGGCGTAGTGCACACCCTTGAGCGACGGCACGTCCACGTAGCCGGCCGCGTCGCCCACGATGACCAGCCCGTCACCCGAGCGCCGCGCCGGCAGCGCGTGGAAGCCGCCCTCCGGAATGGTCTTGGCGCCCCACTCGACCAGTTCGCCGCCGGAGAGGATGTCGCGGAAGAGGGGATGGAGTTTCATCCGCTGCAGGAGGGTGTGCACGTCGAGGTTGGCATTGCCGTAGTCGAGCCCGACCACCAGGCCGAGCGACACCTGGTCCGGCCCCTGGGGGTAGCACCAGCTGCCGCCGAAGGCGTCGGAGGGGAGCGGCCAACCCATCGTGTGAATGACCCGGTCGAGGGGCCGGGCCACCTTCCAGACTTCCTTGACGCCGAGCGCGAAGATCTGCGGATTGCCGGAGGTGACCTGCTGCCACTGGCACCAGGCCTGTGACAGCGTGCCGCGGGTGCCCTCGGAGAGGACAGTCACCCGTGCGGTCAGGTCGGTGGGCGCCACGAAGTCGCCCCCCGGCTGTCCGTCGCGGTCCAGGCCGCTCGGCGTGGTCCGCACGCCGCGCACCGCCTGCCCCTCGACCAGCAACGACTCGACCGGGAACCCGGTGAAAACGTTGACGCCCAGCTCTTCCGCCTTGGCGCCCAACCAGCGCACCATCTCGGAGATGGAAGCGGAGTAGTTGCCCTTGTTGTGCATGGTGGGCGGCGTCGGGATCCGGCGCGAGGCGCCCTCGGTGAGGAAATACACCGCTTCGGAGTCCACGCGCTGCCGGAAGGGAAAGTCGGCGTCGGTCAGGTCGGGAAAGAGCTCGCGGAAGGCGCGCGGGTTGACCACCGCGCCGGAGAGGTTGTGCTCGCCGAGCCCCGACGCCTTTTCCAGCACGCCGATGTTGAGCTCGCCGAGGGTGCCGCCGGCCTCCTGGTCCGCCTTGGCCAGCCGTGCCAGCTCGATGGCGCCCGCCAGCCCGGCAGGGCCCGCCCCCACGAACAGCACATCCATCTCGATCGCTTCCGCACCCGGTGCCTCGGAGAGAATCAGCTTCTCGAGCGGAAGGGCCCGCTGGTGGCGGCTCGGAAGAATGGGTGGCACAGGGGGAACTCCTTAGATTCCAGTGGCGAATCGAAGCGCGGGGAATATAACGCGCGCGCAGGCGACCCGCGAACCGATTTGCCGACTTAACCTGTTCCTCTTCAACGGTTTTCCAAGCACATCCCGGGCCATCCAGGAGGCGGCGTGACGCGACGCACCGCAGTGCAGGACCCGTGGGTCTGGGGGCAGGTCATCCTGGCAGCGGTGGTGGTGGCCGGGGTTCCGGAGGCCGCCAGGCGATGGGGGGCGCTCGACCCCGTCGGAATCACGCGATGGCTGGGGATCGCGCTCCTCCTGGCCGGAGTGGCCATCGCCGGCGCCGGGGCCGTGACCCTCGGTCCCAACCTCACGCCGGCCACCGAACCGCTGGCCAAAGGCCAACTGGTGACACGCGGCATCTACCGCGTGGTGCGGCACCCGATCTACCTGGGGGTCTCGACG
>CAZNDK010000049.1:0-15214 GCA_964571795.1 uncultured Gemmatimonadaceae bacterium
GCCAGCCGCTCCCGCGTGCTGGCCCCCGAGATCCGCCTCGGCGCCGCCGGCCGCCCCTCGATTTCCTCGACCAGGTCCTCGCCGGTCTGGAACCGGTCGGCGGGATCCTTGGCGATCATCCGCTTGATGACCAGCCAGAGCCGCCGCTCGTCCGCCGTATTCAGCGTCGGCTCCGGAATCGGCTCCATGATGTGCTTGTACCCAATGGAGAACGAATCCTCGCCGTCGTACGGCACCGCGCCCACCAGCGCCTGGTAGGCCACGATGCCCAGCGAGTAGATGTCGCTCCGGCCGTCGGTCTCCTGGGCACGCGCCTGCTCCGGGCTCATGTAGTGCGGCGTGCCGATCGACATCCCCGTGCTGGTGAGCCGCTGCCCGCTTGCCGCCTTGGCGATGCCGAAGTCGGTGATGACGCAGGCGCCGTGCTCGTCGAACATGATGTTGTCGGGCTTGATGTCGCGGTGGACGATGCCCTTCCCCGCTGCGTAGTTGAGCGCCCGCCCCGACTCCACCAGCACCCGGCGGATGTCCGACGGCGGCACCCGGGCTCCCCCCTCGAGCACGCTCGAGAAGGAGCCGCCCCGGAGCAGCTTCATCACGAAGAAGATGACCTGGCCGGTCCGGCCGACCCGGTAGATCGGGATGATGTTGGGATGTTCGAGCTGGGCGGCGGTGCGGGCCTCGCGCTGGAAGCGCTCGACGAATTCCGAGTCGAACGCCAGCGAAAACGGCAGGACCTTCACGGCCACTTCGCGGTCCAGGGCCTTTTCCCGGGCCCGGTACACGATGGCCATCCCGCCCCGGCCGAGCTCCTCGAGGATCTCGTACTCGGCGGCGAGGGTGTCCTTGATCAGGGTGGTTTCGGAGACGTCCCCGGTGGCCACGCCCCGCGGGTCGTGCCCCCCGCCCACGCGCGCGCCGCAGAGGGGGCACGCCGTCCAGGAATCCTCCAGCTTGTGCCCGCAATGCGCGCAATGCATGGGGCAAAGCTACGGGCCAATGGGAAGGGACGCAACGCGAGAGGAAAGAGAAAGGGACTTGGGGACTTGGAGGGGGGAAAAGGGAAAAGAGAAAGGGGGCCCGGTCATCCAGGCGCCTCCTTTCTCCTTAAGCCTTCCGCCCCTCCAAGTCCCTAGTCCCTTTCTCCTTATTCCATCCCGTCAGGGATCAACGACCGTAAACTGCTGCGTCCTCCGGTCGAAGTACCCGTCCGGCCGCGTCACCTTGACCTCGAGGGTGTAGGTGCCGGCCTTGAGGCGCTCCAGCGAAATGACGCGCATGACCCGGTCCACCCCGCCCACGGCCGGCTCGTCAAACTTGAGCTTGACGCCCCCACCCTTCTTGACCGAGATCTCGGTCTTCAGCATGGCCCCGGGCGAGGCGCCGTAGATCTCGTAGTACAGCTGCATGTCCTCGCTCCGGTGGAAGGTCTGGAGCGGGTTCAGGTACACCGTGTCCTCGGGCGACGCGATCCAGCCGAGGTTGTTGGCCCGGCGCCCGAGCACCAGGTCGCTGATCGAGAGCCGCGCCGCCACCGAGATCCGCACCGTGTCGGTTGGCAGGATGATGCCGGCGTCCTCCCCCTGCTGCACCATGACCCGGTACTGGTGCACTCCCGGCGGCACGTGCACCTCGGCGCGGCCCACCAAGTGCTCGTTGAGCGGCACCGGCGTCTTCGACAGGAAGAAGCGCGTGGTATCAATGGACGCCACGGCGTGCCCGGCGGAGTCGAGCACCACGAAGCGGAGCCGCACGTGGTACACCTCGCCCCGCGAGGTCTTGATGGGGGTGAGCGAGCTGCCGGGAATGGCGTAGGCCACCTGCACCTCCGGCCCCTGGGCGTCGCGCCCCACCGCCAGCACCTGCACCTTGGCGCTCAGGTCCCGGTCGAAGTGCAGCTCGTAGCTGTCGGTGGTGGTGCCCACCGCGTAGCTCTTCCGCCCCTGGTTCCGCTCCTCGGTCATGTAGCGGCTGACGCTGGCGCCACCGGCCCCCTTCATCTTGCTGTAGATCGGCGAGATCGTTTCGCGCGAGGAGAGCAGCTGCTCGGTGGTGGTGTTGAAGGCGAGCGAGCGGTTGACCCCCGCCAGCTGCACCGCCGTCGAGTAGCCGAAGATGTCCATCAGGCTCTCGACCAGCTTGAAGTCCTGCACGTCCTCCCGGCTCACGAAGTTGAACACCAGGTCGCCGTCGGGATTGCGGTACACCCAGGTCTCATTGGGCTCGATGCCCGGCTCAGCGTACGACGCCCGGTCGGACGGCGTGCCGTGCCGCAGGTAAATCATCCCCCGGTCGTCGAACTCGTTGCTCCCCGAGTGGTAGATCTCCTCGATCTGGTAGTGCCGGTTGACGCTGGCCAGCCGGAAGTTTTGCCGCACGTAGGCCAGCCGCCGGTACTGCTCCTTGAGGCGTTCGTTGGGGCTCCGGAGGCTGGCGTGGTCGCGGCTGGTCCAGAACTCCTTGAGCCACGCCTCCCGGCCCTTCCCGGAGGCGGCGTCGAAGCCCGCCAGTTCGGTCGAGTCGGCGAAGTAGGCCAGGTCCTTCCGGTAGAGCGGCACGCTCAGAGTGTCGTCGTAGGCCGACCCCTCGTAGTAGCTCGTCGCCCCCACGTCGAGCCCCATGCCCAGCTGGGTGCGCCCGAGCTCGTAGAGGCCGAGTCCCTGGTCGCCGCCGTGGCTCAGGTACCCCATGAACGCCGCCACCGCGGAATCGGGGCTCCCCACCTCGCGCTCGATCCGGCCGCGGGCCAGCAGCACCTGCGGATGGGAGGCCGACAGGGTGCCAGCCGACGCGCGGAGCGCGGCGAGCGCCACATCGAGCCGGATGTTGACCCGCTGGGCCAGGGCGGTGTTCGCCAGCTCCACCAGTCCCTGCACGAAGCCGGGGTCCACCTCGGCGGACTTGGCGTAGGCCGCCGCCGAGCGAGCCAGCGCGTCCTTGCCGAACATCGTCTTGAGCCCGGTGACCACCGCGATCTGGGAGTCGCCGATGCCCAGCTCGGCGAGGCCGAGTCCGTACCAGGCGTAGGGCCACATGGGTTCCAGCTGGGTGGCCCATTCGAATTCGGAGGCGGCGTCGTCGTAGTGGTTGCCGGCGGCCAGGTCGCCGTAGCGGAGGGAGAGGAACCCCAGCCGGATGTGGAGCATGGTGTTCTGGCGGTCGGCCTTGGCGTCGATGATCATCAGCCGCTCCCAGCGGAGCAGCATGATGGTGTCGGTGGTGGCCTTGAGGGTGTCGCGCCAGGCCTCGATGGCCATGCGCTCGGCAGGGGCCTGCGCGCGGAGGGGGGCCGCCACCAGCAGGAGCGCCCCGACAGCCACACCGGCGAGGCGGAGCCGCGGGAAAGAGGGGAAGTTGAATCGGGTGAATGGAGAGTTCATTGATCCTGTCAACGGGAGTGCACGATTGGGGGACGCACGACTCGCCGGATATTCACACACCAGGCCTTCAGCCTCGTTCCCCCTCTCCATATCATGGAGAGGGGGACAGGGGGTGAGGTGAAAAACGTGCCGAGGGGGACAGGGGGTGAGGTGGAAATCGTGGCCGCCCTACTGCCCCACCCCCCTCAGATACGCCACGACCCCGTTATAGACCCCCTCCGCGTACATCCGCTGCCCCAGCGCGGTGCGGAGCGCCGCCTCCTGCTCGGGGATGGCCATGAACATCCCCTCGGTCAGGATGGACGGCATCCAGGTGGGGCGGACCAGCGCCAGGTCCCCGCGGCCGACGCCCAGGTCCCTGAGCCCCAGCCGCTTGACCAGCGCGGTCTGCGCCGACAGGGCCAGCGGCGCGCTCCGCGGCTGATTGTAATAGACGCTGGTCCCGCTATTGGTAAGGGGGTTCACCCCGTCGGGCAGCGCATTGTTGTGCACCGAGATCAGCAGGTCGGCGTTGACGCTGTCGGCGTACATCGGCCGCCAGGAGAGGTCCACCGAGGTGTCCGTGGTGCGGGTCATCAGCACCGTCGCCCCGCCCTGCTCCAGCAGGGTGCGGAGCCGGAGCGCCACGCCCAGGTTGGCGTCGGCCTCGGTGTAGCCGGTGGGGCCGGTGGCGCCGCCGGGCGGATGGCCGGCATCCACCACGATCCGGAGCCCGGCCAGCGGCCTCGTCTTGTTGATGACCGGTGGCCGCTTCACTTCCACCAACAGGTCGGTGCGGTCCCAGCGGGTGCGGTAGCCCCAGACCGGCTTGGCCAGCTCCAGGGTGATGGTCACTTCGTCGGCCGTGGGCTGCGCCCAGGTCATTTGTGTGACCAGCGAGTCGCCGCCGCCATAGCGCATCCAGTTGACGTCGCCCATCGCCCCGTAAATCCGGACCGTGATGGACGACTCATCCTCTGTGACCAGGTACGGCACTCGCGCGCTGAGCGGGATCCGGAGCGTGGCGCTCTTCGGCGCCGAGCTCAGCACCACCGAGCCCACCGTGGCGGTGAGCGGCGGGGTGAAGAGCGGCAGGAGGTGCGCGTCGGCGGCGGGGATCCACGCCACCGAGGTGGCGGAGAGCTGGAGCCGGAGGTCGCCGTTGAGGCGGCCGGACACGTTGCCGCGGGTGCCGGTCGGGAAGAACCAGTTGTAGGTGGCGCCGGGCGCCGCGCGCCCCACCGTCAGCCGGTCGGTCTTGCCGGTGCGTGCGGTGTCGTCGTCCATCTCGACCACGGTGGGCAGGCTGTCCAGTATGGCCACCCGGAGCGGCCAGCGGACCCGCACCGTGTCGCTGCCCTTGATGGCCTCGAGGATGGCGAGGGTGGTGTCTTCCACCGCGGCGGCGCGCCGCCCGCAGCGCGGGCAGCCGGGGAACCCCTCCGAGCCCACCATCGGCCCCGGGTCGGCGCCGAAGGCGCGGCCCCGCACCAGGCCGACGTACCGGTCGGCGCGCGCGGGCCGGCTGAGGCTCGCGGTGTCGGTGTCGAAGGCGCGCACCCCCCAGGGCACCTCGTCGTAGCCCAGCGAGTTGGCCAGCGGCACCACGGCGCCGTCGGGGAGAATGAGCCGGAGCTCGGAGCCCTCGGCGGCCCGCACCGACAGCGGCAGGTATTCGTTTTCCGGCAGCCAGACCTTCCCCTTGGGGCGGAACGACAGGGTGTCGATCCAGAGCGGCGTGGTGGGCGGCAGGGCGCGCGGCGCGCGGCGCACCAGGTAGGTCAGCGAATCCCGTTCGCCGCCGGGCCGTACGGCCACGAGGCGGAACGCCATGATGCTGTCGTCGGGCAGCGGCAGCCAGGCCACGAAGGCGCCGTTGGGCCACACCTTGACCGAGTCGCCGTTGATGGTGAGCCGCGCGTCGCCGGTGCCGGTGCTGCCAAGCAGGAAGGACTTGTCTCCCGCGGACACCACGTCGCCCTTGGCGGGGTACACCACGTCGAGCCGGAGCGGCCCAGTCGTCCGCGGCACCGGCGGCAGCCGGCCCCGGTTGGGGTCGAGCGGCGCGGCGGCGGTCTTCGGATTCAGCTTGGCCTTGGGCTTGGGCGTCTGGGCCGCGAGCGGGAGTACCAGCGCGGCGAGGGCCAGGAGCGGCAGGAGGGTGCGGCGATGCATCGGCAGAAGGTACTCCCAAAACACGACTTACGACAAGCGCCCGAAGGGGCTAGGCACCCCCGCCAAACGATTGACGCCCCTCTGGGGGCGGCCTAGATTCCCGGTCCCTACCCTCTTTCGGTCCGGAGCACGCGTGAAGCGCCGTTCCCGAGTGTCCTCAGCCCCAGAAACTGCCTAGGCCGGTGGCGACCGCCCCCGTCCATGTGACGGTCTCTGGCCGGACCGACGTCGGTCGCACCCGCGACCACAACGAGGACACCTTCCTCGTCGCCGACCTCTCCACGGGGGAGGTGTGCGTCCGCCCCGAGACCTACGCCCACGAAATCGGCCCCCGCGGCTCCCTGTTCATGGTGGCCGACGGCATGGGCGGGGCCGCCGCCGGCGAACTGGCCAGTGCGCTGGCCGCCGAGACGATCCACGCCCACCTGGCCGCGCACTGGACCAGCGACCCCGACTCGAGCCGCGAGCGCTTCGCCTTCCGGGTGCGCGAGGCGGTCGAGGAAGCCAACGCCAAGATCCACGCCTACGCCAAGGAGCACCCCGACGTCCGCGGCATGGGGACGACGGTGACGGCCGCGGGCGTGTTCGGCACCGACCTCTACCTGGCGCAGATCGGCGACAGCCGGGCCTACCTGGTGCGGCGCGGGGTGGCCACGCAGCTCACCAAGGACCAGTCGTTCGCGCAGCGCATGGTGGACGCCGGCGAGTGGACCGAGGAGCAGGCCGAGAAGAGCGAGCGGAAGAACATCATCCTGCAGGCGCTGGGGCCCGACCCCGAGGTGCGGGTGGACCTGACCTTCGAGCAGCTCCGCCGGGGCGACGTGCTGATCCTCTGTTCCGACGGACTGAGCGGGCAGGTCAAGCGCGAGGAATTCGCCGAATACGCCGACAAGCATCCGGCGCTCGAGCAGCTCTGCACCACCCTCATCGACCTGGCCAACGAGCGGGGCGGCCCCGACAACATCACGGTGGTGGCGGCGCGCTTCGAGGGGCCCGGCCTGCCGCTCGACGGCACCGTGCAGGAGCCGGGGTACCACGTGCTGGCCCTCCCCGGCGACGAACCGGAGCCCGACCTCCTCGACCGCGAGGGGTTCGGCACCGGCGAGAACATCCCCGTGCCCGCCAAACCCGCTGACCCGCCCATCGTGCGCGCCCGGCCGCCGGTGGGCCTCATCAGCGCCATCATTCTCTTCGCGGCGGTGCTCCTCTACTACCTGATCACGCGATGACGCCCCGCCTGGCCATCCTGTCCGGCGCCCGCGCGGGCGCCGTCGAGGCGCTTCCCGGCACCGTGGCGAGCATCGGCCGCCACGCCACCTGCCAGGTGCGGCTCGACCCCGACCGCGACACCGCGGTGTCCAACCGCCACGCAGTTGTCCAGCGCAAGGAATCCACCTGGACCGTCCGCGACCTCGGCAGCCCGCAGGGCACCTTCGTCAACGGCACCCGCATCTCCGCGGAGCATCCCCTCAACGACGGCGACGTGATCCGGCTGGGCGCCGCAGGGCCCGAGCTGCAGTTCCTACTTTCCGAGCGCGCGCAGGTGGCGGAACCGAGCGCGGCCCCCGCGGCGGCGCAGGCGGCCAAGCCGGCGCTGAGCCAGGAAGACATGGAGCGGATCCTCGAGGCAGAGCAGGCGGGGCACCTGGCGCGGGAAATGGCGGCGGCGGCGCGGAAGCGGCGGCTCATCCAGCTGGTGGGCGGCGCCGTGGGCGTGGTGGCGGTGGTGCTCGTCGGCCTCATGCTCTGGCGGAGGCAGGTGGCCAAGCGCGCGGCGCGGGAGGCGCACGTCCTCCTGCTGGCCAAGGCCGACAGCATGATGGCCAGCGTCGCCGCCCTCCGGGTGACGGCGCCCGCCATGCGGACCTCGCTGGACTCGGCGCGCCAGTCGGCGGAACGGCTCCGCGGCTCGCTCGAGGCGGCGGGCCCGGGCTCGCCCGCGGGCTCAACGATCATGACGCAACTCGACTCGGCCATCGGCCGGGAGCGGGACATCGCGCGGGCGGCGGAATTCAACGCCGCCACCGTGGCGGCGCCCAGCCAGCGGGCGGTGGGGCTGGTCGTGGCGCAGTACGCCGACGGGAGCACCGCACTGGCCACCGGCTTCGCCGTGCGGCGCGACGGCACCGGCGGCGTGCTGCTCACCACCAAGCAGGTGGCGCTCAACGCCATCGGCGAGGGGCCGGTGGCGGTGATGGTGCTCTTCCCAGGCATAGCACAGCCGCTCACCGCGCGCATCCTGGCCACCCACACCACGGAAGACATCGCCCTCCTCCGGGTGCAGCAGCGGGGCGGCGTACCGGTGGTGCAGGGGCTGGGCTGGAAGGAACCGCCCGTGGCGGCCGGCCACCCGGTGGCGCTGGTGGGCTACGCTCCACCCGTGGCCAGCCCCGCCGACGGCGACTGGCGCAAGGCGCAGGTGGCGAGTGCCACCATCACCGGCAGTGCGGTGCGGGTGGCGGGCGAGTTCATCACGGTGGACGGGTGGGGGTCGCCGGTCGGGCCCGGCACGCCGATCATCGACGCCGACGGCCTGGTGGCAGGCCTGGTGTCCTCGGCGGCGCCCTCCGGAGGCGGGCGGTACTACGACGCGGTGCCGGTGAAGTTTGCGCTGGAGTTGCTGGATCAGTTGCAGTAGAAAGGACTGAGGACTGGGGACTGGGGACGGAGTGGGCTCCGATGCGCTTTCGGCCCTCAGTCCTCAGTCCTCAGTCCTCGTTTCTCAGTCCCCAGTCCTCAGTCCTTCTCTTCTTCAGGCCAGCAAGATCCATCCAATCGCCAGCGTCCCCCCCAAGATCACGACCGACCACCCCAGCCACCGCCGCGCGTCGCGCTCGCCGTCGTCCAGCGCGGTGAGCTCGGTGCGCGCGCGCACGGGGCCCCAGAGGCCGGCGGGGCGCACCCGCGCGTAGAAGCTGTCCAGCACCGCGGTGCTCTCCGGCTTGGTCAGGTACATGACCGGCAGCCACACCGCCATCGAGCCGAACGCCGAGAGCATGAGCCGCTGGCCGAAGGTGAGGGAGCCGAGGAAGCTGGTCGAGCCCAGCACCGCCAGCAGCAGCCCCGCCACCATCGCAGCAATTTCCGCCCACGCGTTGATCCGCCACCAGAACCAGCGCAGCACCAGCACCAGCCCCGGCCCAGTGCCGATCAGGATCAGGAACCGGAACACGGTGCCCACGCTGTCCATGAAGAACGAGAGGGTGGCGGCGAGCACCGCGAGCCCGATCGAGGCCCAGCGCGCCGAGCGCATGAGCTTCTTCTCGTCCTTCTCGCCGGAGAACCGGGCGTAGAGGTCGTGCACCAGGTAGCTGGCGCCCCAGTTGACCTGCGTGCTCACCGTGGACATGAACGCCGCGAGCAGGCTCGCAAAGACGAGTCCCAGCACGCCGGTGGGGAGGTAGCGCACCATCATGATCGGGTAGGCGAGCTCCGGGTCCGCCAGTGCCGGCAGCACCACCAGCGCGGCCAGCCCCACCAGCACCCAGGGCCAGGTGCGGATCACGTAGTTCAGGATGTTGAAGAGGTGCGCCGCCTTGGTGGCCTCGCGCTCGTTGGCGGTGGACGAGATCCGCTGCACGTACATCCCGCCGCCGTCGCTGTTCCTGAAGGCCCACCACTGCACGAAGATGTATCCAAGGAAGGTGCTGATCGGCAGCGTGGCGTCGGGACCGGTGGGGAGGAGGTTCAGCTTGCTGCCCTGCCCCGACTCCCGGAGCGCGGTGGTGAGCCCGCCCAGCCCGCCGACCTCCGCCAGGGCGTAGAACATGACGGTGAAGGCGCCCACCATGGCCAGGATGTACTGCAGGAAGTCGGTGGCCACCACGCCCCAGAGCCCGGCCGCGGCGGTGTAGATGACCACGATGACGAGGATCGGGATGAGGGCCCAGAGCCGTTCGTCGCCCGGGAGCGGGGGCAGGCCGTCGAGGACGCCGAGCGCAATGACCACCTTCCGCATGGCCAGCATGCCGTAGCCAATGCTGATGCAGTTGAGCGGGACGGCGGTGATGAAGGCGCGGAAGGCGCGGAGCCCGGCAGCGGGCCGTCCGCCGTAGCGGAGCTCGGTGAGCTCCATGTCGGTAAGCACCCGGGCCCGCCGCCAGAGCTTGGCGAACACCACCGCCACCAGCACGTGGCTAAGGGCAAACGCCCACCACTCCCAGTTGCCGGCCACACCATCCGCCGCCACCCGGCCCGCCACGTAGAGCGGCGTGTCCACGTTGAAGGTGGTGGCGGCCATCGAGGTGGCGGCGAGCCACCAGGGAATGGCCCGCCCGCCGACGAAGAACTCGGCGAGGCTTCCCGAGCCTTTCCGGGCCACCCAGAGGCCCAGCGCCAGGGTGCCCGCCAAGTAGAGCACCACCACGCCCCAGTCGAGTGCCCTCATCCGACGCGCTCCCGGATCCATCGTGCGGCGGCGTCCTGCATCAGGCGCTGCCGGTGCCAGGCCACCACCACCGGCGCCCTGCCCGGCACCTCGGCGGCGAGCCGCGGATGGCCGAAGACAATCACCGCCGCGGCATCGGCCGAGTTCCGGAGCGCTTCGAGCGACGCCGGCCCGAACCCCGCCCTGCCCTTCGACGCCCGCGGCTCCGCGAAGGCCAGCACGATGCGGCTCCCGCCCTTGCCGAGCGCCACGCCGGCCGCGCCCAGCGCCTTGCTGACGTAGTCGTTGGGACTCGCCGGCCACGCGCCGCCCTGGTCGTCGTCCACGACGACGAGCTCGAGCGGAGCGGTGAAGCGGGGGTCACGCCCACGGGTGAGGCCCCGGGCGAGGAGGCGGTCGGCGAACTCGGACGCCGGCGGGCCGGCCTTCTCCACCTCACCCCCCAACCCCCTCTCCACATGGTGGAGAGGGGGCGCAATCGTTGGACCTGCCCGGCGTCCCCCCTCTCCAGATACTGGAGAGGGGGACAGGGGGTGAGGTGAAGAGACTGGAGCGGTGGACTGAGTTCTCAGGAGAGCCTCTCCATACCGTTGCACGGCGGCCTCAACCCGGCTCTCGGACAACGCCCCCACCCGCAACGCTTCCCCAATCGCGGCATGTGCTGCCTGCGGGTCCGCCGGATAGCAGAGTACGTCGCAGCCCGCCGCGAGCGCGCGGACCGACGGGTTGCTGGCCGCATCCTTCACTGCCGCGCCCATCATGAGCGCGTCCGTCACGATGAGGCCACCGAATCCGAGCTTGTCTCGCAGATACTTGAGAATCGGCGCGGAGAATGTCGCGGGGGTGCCACTCGGGTCGAGCGCCGGCACCCGTAAGTGCCCGGTCATGACGGTCGCCACACCCGCCTCCACCCCGCGTCGGAACGGCATCAGGTCGCTGGCCTCGAGCGTGGCTAGGTCGGCCGACACCGTTGGCACCTCATCATGGCTGTCGCGGGTGGTGCGACCGTGCCCGGGAAAATGCTTGATGCAGGCCAGCGCGCCCGCATCCTGGCATGCCTTCACCCAATTCGCCACCAGCAGCCCCACCTCCGCCGGGTCGGCGCCAAACGAACGGCTCTGTACGATGGGGTTGGCAGGCTCGATATCGAGGTCGGCGTCGGGGGCCAGCACCCAGTTGATGCCGAGCTCCAGCGCCTCGTACGCCGTGGTGCGGGCCGCATCGAGCGTCGCGTTCAAGTCGTCGAGCGCGGCCAGCGCGCCCGGCGGCGGAAACTCGGTGAGCCCCGGGAACTGCTGGCCTGCCCCGCGCTCGAGGTCCGATGCGAGGAGCAGCGGGCGGCCGGCGCGCTCCTGCAGTTCGGTGGTCAGCGCCCGCACCGCCTCGGGCCGGCCGCCGAAGAAGATGAACCCCCCCGCACCGAACTTGAGCGCGGCGTCGATGATCCCCGCCTCGTGGGCAAAGCCGGTGTCGTCCCGCCAGCGGAGCGCGGGGAGGATCAGGCGGCCGACGTTCACGGAGGGGTAATCGAGCCGAGGACGCGGGAGCCCCGCGCACCGGTGGCGGCGGGAAGGTTGCCGGGCTGGCCGTGTAGGGTGAGGTAGCCCAGGAGGGCGAAGGCCACCGCCTCCTTCGCGTCTCCATCAAAGAAGAGGGTATCGAAGTGGTGCACCGGCATCGGGGCCAGGTGCCGGGCCAGCGCCGCCATCAGGCCGGGGTGATGCACACCACCGCCGCTGGCCACCAACTCGCCCGCGCCCTTCGTCCATCGCCGTACCGCATCTGCAATGGAGCGCGCCGTGAGTTCCACCGCCGTGGCCACGCCGTCGGCGCCCGGCGCCTTCATGTGCAGCGCGGCGGCGTAGGCGTCGCCGAAGCGTTCGCGGCCGGTGCTCTTGGGAGGATCCGCATCGAAGTAGGGGTCGGCCAGCAGTTCGGCGAGCAGCTTCTCGCTGACCCGGCCCGCCGCGGAGAGCCGGCCGTCGAGGTCGCAGGTGAGCTTGTCGTCCACCCGGTGCGCCACGGCGTCGATGATCGCCATGCCCGGGCCGGTGTCGAACGCCAGCGCGCCGGCCTCGCGCCCGCCACCGGGCACCAGCGTCAAGTTGGCCATGCCGCCCAGGTTGAGCAGGATGCGGTCCTGCTTCGCATGGGCAAAGAGCAGGAGATCCGCCATCGGCACCAGCGGGGCGCCCTGCCCTCCCGCGGCCACATCCCGCGCGCGGAAGCCGCTCACCACTCGCACCCCGAACGCCTCGGCGAGCACCGCAGGCTCGCCCAGCTGCCAGCTCACCACCGGCGGCTCGTGCCAGATGGTCTGCCCCGGGAACGCGATGCCGTCGAGCTCGTCGGCACGCGCGCCGCCCGCATGCAGCACCGCCTGCACCGCCTCCGCCGCCCAGTCGGCAATCCGCACGTGGAGCCGCGCCAGGGCCGGCGCCGCCGCTCGGCCCTCGAGTGCGGCGCGGAGCTCCGCGCGTTCCTCCGCGTCGTAGGGTCGCGTGGCGAACGCCAACAGCGTCGCCTTGGTGGGGCCCTCGAGGCGAACCAGCGCCGCGTCCATCCCGTCGAGCGAGGTGCCCGACATCAGCCCCACCATGAGCGACGGCCGCTCCATCAGTGCGGCTCCACCGGGGGCGGGTCGCCAAGGATCGGGCGGAGCCGTCCCTTGGCCTCCGCAATCCGCCGCTCCGCCTCCTCGCGGCCCACCCCTGCGCGCAGCATTACGATGGCGGTGCGGACGCTGCCACCCGCCGCCGCGAGCGCCGTCTTCGCCATCTCGCGCGGCACCCCGCCCACTTCCATGACGATGCGCTCGCCGCGATCGGCCAGCTTCTGGTTCCGGACCTGCAGGTCCACCATCAGGTTCCCGTAGGTCTTGCCGAGCCGGATCATGGCGCCGGTGGTGAGCAGGTTGAGCACCAGCTTGGTGGCGGTGCCCGCCTTGAGCCGCGTGGAGCCGGTCACCACCTCCGGGCCCACCGGCACCGTGATGCAGACGTCGCAGGTGTCGCGCATCAGCTGCGGCGGCTCCGTGCAGCTGAGGAAGACGGTGCGGGCGCCGAGGGTCTGGGCGCGGCCCAGCGCCGCGCGGACGAACGGCGTGGTGCCGCTCGCGGCAATGCCCACCACCACGTCCTGGTCGTTCACGCGCCGCTCGTCGATGGCCGAGATGCCGGCGTTGAGGTCGTCTTCCGCGCCCTCGATGGACTTGACCAGCGCGGGGAGCCCGCCGGCGATGATCCCCTGCACCATTTCCGGCGGCGAGCCGAAGGTGGGCGGGCATTCCGATGCGTCGAGCACGCCCAGCCGGCCGCTGGTGCCGGCCCCGACATAGAAGAGCCGCCCCCCGGCGCGGAAGGCGGCTTCGATGAGGTCGATGGTGCGGGCGATCGGCTCCCGCGCCTGGGCCACGGCGGCCGGCACGCCGGCGTCTTCCGCCGCCATGAGGTCCACGATCTCGAGGCTGCTCGCGGTGTCGATGGCCGCGGTGCGCGGATTGCGCCGCTCGGTGAGCCTGGGGTCGCGCACGGGGGCACCTGGACCGGTGAATGAGGAAGAAGGCTTGCCACGGGCGAGATCTCGCTAAATTAGGGCAGCCATTCGCTCCGGGGCAACCTCCTCCCCGCCCTTCCCTGCCAACGAGGATTCCCGTGCGCCTTTCCCCCCACGCGATCGCGCTCGCCCTCCTGCTCTCCGCCTGCGCCGGACCGAGGCCGGCCGGCATCTCCGCCGAGTGGAAGTACGCCGGCCAGGATCGCATCACCGCGGCCGACAAGGCGGTCGTGGTGTCCGGCAGCCCGCTAGCCAGCCAGGTCGGGGTGGACATCCTGCAGCAGGGCGGCAACGCGATCGACGCAGCGGTGGCGGTGGGCTTCGCGCTGGCCGTGGTCCATCCGGAGGCCGGCAACATCGGCGGCGGCGGCTTCCTGCTGTACCGCACGGCGGACGGCGCCACCTACGCGCTCGACTACCGCGAAATGGCCCCGTCGGGCGCCAGCCGCGACATGTATCTCGACCCGAGCGGCGACCCGACCGACCTGAGCGTCACCGGCGCGCTGGCCGTGGCGGTGCCCGGCTCGCCGGCCGGCCTGATTGAAATGCACCAGCGCTTCGGCCGCCTCCCCTTCGAGCAGGTCATCAATCCCGCCATCAAGCTGGCCAACGACGGGTACGTCGTGGACAGCTTCCGATACCGGTCCATCGGCGGCGAGATGTCGCGGCTCTACCTCTTTCCCGCGTCCCGCGCGCAATTCCTCCCCAACAACGCGCCGCCGCAGCCCGGCACCATCCTGGTCCAGCGCGACTTGGGCAAGACGCTGGAGCGGATCCGCGACAAGGGCGCCGCCGGGTTCTACACCGGGAAGACGGCGGACCTGATCGTGGAAGAAATGGAACGGAGCGGCGGGCTCATCACCAAGGAAGATCTGGCCAACTACAAGGCGTGGTGGCGCGACCCGGTCATCCTGACCTACCGGGGCGACACCATCTACTCGATGGCGCCGGCCAGCTCAGGCGGCACCACGATGGGGATGATCCTCAACATCATGGAAGGGTACGACCCCCTGCCGCCCTTTGGATCCGCCGAGCTCATGCATCTCGAGGCGGAGGCCATGGCCCGGGCCTTCACCGACCGGAACGCCTACCTGGGCGACCCCGGCTTCGTACACAATCCGATCGAGCAGCTGCTCTCCAAGAGCTACGCCGCAGAGCGGCGGGCCTCGATCAATCCCAACCGGGCCACGCCCCCCGAGCAGGTCCGCCCCGGGCTCACCGACGGCAACTCCACCACGCACTACTCGATCGTCGACGCCGAGGGGAACGCCGTCGCTATCACGACGACGCTCAACAACAGCTACGGCAGCGGGGTGACGGTCACGGGCGGGGGCTTCCTGCTCAACGACGAGATGGACGACCTGGCCAGCGCGCCTGGGCGGCCCAACATGTACGGCCTGGTGCAGGGCGACTCGAACGCCATCGAGCCAGGCAAGCGCCCCCTCTCGGCGATGACGCCGAGCATGGTGGTGGGGCCCGACGGCAAGCTGATGATGGTGGTCGGCACGCCCGGCGGCCCGCGCATCATCACGATGGTGTATCACGTCATCAGCAACGTGATCGACCACAAGATGACCCTGGCCGATGCGGTGAGCGCGCCGCGGCTCCACGACCAGGGCGCGCCCGACGTGATCCGGGTGGAAAAGGGTGGCTTCCAGCCGGCGGTGCTCGTGGCGCTCCGGACGATGGGCCACACCGTCAGCGAGGGCGGCACCACCGGCGACATCGAGGCGATCAT
>CAZNDK010000050.1:0-14872 GCA_964571795.1 uncultured Gemmatimonadaceae bacterium
ATCAACGTCACGCCGATGATCGACGTGATGCTGGTGCTCCTCATCATCTTCATGATCGTCACCCCGCTCATCGCGGCGGGCTTCCAGGCCACCCTGCCCAAGGGCAAGAACCTGGATCCCAGCCCCGAGAAGGACACCGACGTCATTCTCGGCATCGACAAGAACGGGAAGTATTTCCTCGACACGAAGCCGATCGACGAGGCGGTGCTGGAGGACTACCTCCGCAGCGTCTACGCGGCCCGCGCCGACGACAAGATCCTCTACTTCAAGGCCGACGTCGGCCTGAAGTACGGCAGGATCCAGGACGCCGTGGAAATGGCGCGGCGCGCCGGGGTCCGGGTGCTCGCCGCCGTCACGGAGCCCGAGAACACCTCGCTCCTGCAGACGAAGAAGGAGTAGCCCATGGCCATGTCCGCCGGTGGGAGCAACCCCGGGGAGGTCTCCTCGGAAATCAACGTCACGCCGATGATCGACGTGCTGCTGGTGTTGCTCATCATCTTCATGATCGCGCAACCGCTGTCTCGGATGGCCATGGACATCCAGGTCCCGCCGCCCGACACGCCGCAAACGAACAGCCCGCCGTCCGCGCAGATCGTGCTCGAGCTGCGCGACGACGGGACGTACGCCATCAACTCGCAGCCCTATCCCTTCGAGCAGCTGGACGCGCAGCTCCACGCCATCTACGACGCGCGCCCGGCCAAGCTGATGTTCGTGAAGGCGGGCCCGAACCGGATCTACCAGGACGTCATCCAGGCGATGGACATCGCCCGCGGCGCGGGCGTGCAGGTCATCGGCTTCACCCCGAAGGACGTCAACTAGGGGTCCGAGCCGTGCGGTGAACCGCCGCCCGGGCGTCTCCCGGGTGCCGGATGCAACGTCCCGGGCCCCGGCCCGGACAGTCCCGAGCCCACTCCGACGGGCGCCGGCCCCCGCTTCAGGCGGTGGCGCTGGCGCCCGCGGATGTATCATGGAGCCGTGAACCGAGACATTCCCCCACCGCCGCACCCCCTCTTCGAGTCCCGGCGCGACCCGCGCCGGTTCGTGGGGGCGGCGGTGTCCCTGGTCCTGCACGGGGCGCTCCTGGTGCTCATCTTCAGGGGCACGGTGGACGCGATCCTCGCCACCAACGCCGCCGGCAACCCGCTCCTCGCGCCTGGCGGGGGCGGTGGCGGGGGTGGCGGGGGCCAAGGGCCCCGGTATATTTCGCTCCCTCCGTTGCCGCCGGCGGCTGCGACGGCCGTCGCGCAGAAACCGATCGTCCCGCCACCCGAAGTCGCTCCGCCGATTCCCGAGCCCACTGTCGCCGAGCCGACCCCCGAAGTGGTCGTGTCGCAGGCGGACAGCGTTCCGGCCGCGGCGGCCGCGCCCGCCGGTGGCGGCACGGGGCCGGGGAGCGGAGGCGGGAGTGGCGGGGGAACCGGTGGTGGCGTCGGCCCGGGCACCGGAGCGGGCTCGGGTCCCGGCAGCGGCGGCGGCGGCGCGGGCGGCACCGGCCGCGAGCCGCAATGGACCTACGGGACCTTCTTCTTCGAGAAGACCCCGAAGGAGCTCCGGGGCCTTACGCTCCAGGTGACGTTTCATGTCGGGGCGGACGGCCGGGTCACCCGGGTCGACACCGAGCCCGAAATCAAGGATCGCGAGTACGCGCGCAAGTTCGAGGAGCGCGCCATGACCTATCGCTTCAAGCCTGCGCGCAACGCCGAGGGCGTGGCCGTGCCAGGGCTGTCCCGAATGACGATCACCCTGCCTTCGAAATAGGACCTGATGAGCCAGCTCTTCCGCCTCAAGTCGGTCCAGGACTGCGAGGACGATCTCGCCTCGCGCGGCGGTCTCCGCCGCACCCTCGGCAAGTGGCACCTCACCGCGCTCGGCGTCGGCGCCACCATCGGCGCCGGCATCTTCGCCACGACCGGCACCGCCATCGTGGGCGACGCGGCCCGGCCCGGCGCCGGACCCGCCATCATTCTCTCGTTCATTCTCACTGCGGTGGCCTGCGGGTTCGCGGCGCTCTGTTACGCCGAGTTCGCCGCCATGGTGCCGATCGCCGGCTCGGCGTACACCTACGCCTACGCCTCCCTCGGCGAGTTCGTGGCCTGGATCATCGGGTGGGACCTGATCATCGAGTACGCGGTGGGCAACATTGGCGTGGCCATCGGGTGGTCCGGGCACTTCCGCGAGCTGATCAGTCATTTCGGGCTGTCGCTGCCGGCCTGGCTCGCCACGGACTACCGCACCGCCTACGACGCGGCCCGGGCACTCGCGGCCGGCGCCACCGACCCCAACACCACCTACCTCGCCTCGGCGGTGACGGGGGCGCCGGTCCTGTTCGGCGTGCCGGTCATCGCCAACGTGCCGGCGTTCATTTCGGTCATGCTGGTCACCATCATCCTGGTCATCGGCATCCGGGAGTCGGCCAACTCGAACAACGCCATGGTGGTGCTCAAGATCGGCATCATCCTGTTCTTCATCGCAGTGGGCCTGACGCTCCTCAAGCCCGACAACTGGAACAACCCCGCCACCGGCGGCTTTGCGCCGAACGGGATCGCCGGCATCGGCGCCGGAGCGGCCATCATCTTCTTCAGCTACATCGGGTTCGACGCGGTGTCGACCGCGGCGGAAGAGGCGAAGGACCCGGGCCGGGACATGCCGTTCGGCATCATCATGAGCCTGCTCATCTGCACGGTGCTCTACATCGCGCTGTCGGCGGTCATGACGGGCATCGCGCCCTGGCAGTCCCTGGGCACGGCGGAGCCGATGATCACCGCGCTCCAGTTCGCCGACGGGCCGCCCAGGCTCCTCAGCGCGTCGCGGTTCATCATCTCGCTCGGCGCCGTCATCGCGATGTTCAGCGTGCTGTTGGTGTTCCAGCTTGGCCAGCCGCGCATCTTCATGTCGATGGCGCGGGACGGCCTCCTCCCGCCGTTCCTGGCCAAGGTCCACCCCCGCTTCAAGACGCCCTACCTCAGCACCATCCTCACCGGCGTGTTCGTCGGCGTCTTCGCGGCCTTCGCCAACATCGCCGAGGTGGTGGACCTGACCAACATCGGCACGCTGTTCGCCTTCGTGCTGGTGTCCGTGGGCGTGATCGTGCTGCGGTACAAGGAGCCCGAGCGGGTCCGTCCCTTCCGGGTGCCGCTGGTGCCGCTGACCCCGATCATCTCGATCGTGGCCTGCGTGTACCTGATGTCCAAGCTGCCGAGGGTGACGTGGGAGCGGTTCGGGGGGTGGCTGCTGGTGGGGTTGGTGATCTATTTCCTGTACGGAGTGCGGCACAGCCGCTTGCGCATCAAGGACGAGGCGGCGCGGAACGCCGCTAAGTAAGCCGGGCCGCCTGGGTCAGGGCACCCAGCGTTGCGTCCACCATCGTGGCGAGGGGGCGCAGTGACGGCTCCTCGCCGAGCCGCTCCAGGACCGCGCTCCGGAGCGAGCGCTCCTCGGCGAGCATCCCCCCCATCAGCGCCACCCCCACCCGTTCACCCGTCGGGAATTCCTGCGCCAGCCCCAGCACGAGCGTGCTGAGCTCGCGCGCCGCGTAATCGGCGATCCCCTGCGCCACCGCATCCCCGCGTTCCGCGGTGTGGAGTACGTGCGGCGCGAGCGCCGCCACCTCCGCCGGCCCCGCCGCGGCGGACCAGCGCACCAGCGCGTCGAAATCGAGGCTGCGGGTCGCCTCCATCAGGATCGGCGTCAGCGCTGTCTCCGGGCTTCGCCCGTCGCGCGCGCGGCTCACCGCGCCCAGCGCCGCGCGCCCGATGGCGTAGCCGCTGCCTTCATCACCCATCTGCCAGCCGTAGCCGCCCCGCCGGAGCATGCGCCCCTCCGGATCCCTTCCGAGCACGATGCTGCCGGTGCCCGCCACCACAACGATCCCCGGACCCTCCCCGAACGCCGCCGTGAGCGCGATGTCGATGTCGGTGGTCACGCGCACCTTGTCCGCCAGCGACTCGGTCCGGAGCGCCTGCTCGAGTTCGCGGCGCTCCGATTCCCGCCCCGCCCCCGCCGCCCCGACCACCAGGGCGTCGCCGCGCGCAGCGCCCGCCGTGGCGAGCGCCTTCCGCACCGTTTCCGCGATGATGGCGGCCGATGCGATGGCGCGACCCGGGCGCACGGCAGCGCCGGGGCCGAGGGCCCGGCCGAGTACATGGGCGGGCTCCCCCACCGAGACGGCGGTCTTGGAACCGCCGACATCGACCCCGATCAGGACGGCACTCATGCAGCGGACTCCCGGTGCGGGAACAAGGCGAGCACGACGCCGGCCACGATGGTGAGCGCGGTGCCGAGGGGAACGTACCACGGCCAGGCGAGGGCGCCCACTGGCGCAAGCCAGCCGAACGATGGCAGCGCCGCGAGCCGCGCGGCGAAGACTACCACCAGCATCACCGACACCGAGAGGAGCACCGCGCCCACGGCGTCGCGCCCGCGGGCGCGGGCCACCCGTCCGCCGAGGACATAGGTGCCGAGGAGCGCGCCATAGGTGATGGACGCGATGGAGAGCGCGAGGACCACCACCGGCGTGTCGCTCGCATGGCCCAGGCGTTCGAAGAAGAACGCCGCGCCGATCAGCGCCAACCCCCACACCGCCGAGAAGATTCGCCCGATCCGGTAGAGCCGGACGGGGTCGGTCACGCCGGTCCAGTTGGCGTAGAGGTCGTGGGTCATCGAGCTGGCGAGCGCGTTGATGGACGAGCTGATGGTGCTCATCGCGGCCGCCAGGATCCCCGCCACCAGCAGCCCCGCGAGTCCGGCGGGGAGGTTCCCGAGGATGAACCGCGGGAAGATCTCGTCGGCCTTCATCCCGTCGGGGGCGAGTCCTGCGGACCAGATCGCCGAGCCCACCAGGAGGAAGAGCAGGAACTGCAGGATGATGACGACGCCGGACCCGATGACCGCGAACTGGGCGTCCCGCAGGGACCGGGTGGCCAGCAAGCGCTGGACGATGAGCTGGTCGGTGCCGTGGGACGCAGCCGAGAGCAGCGCGCCGCCCACCAGCCCGCCGAGCAGCGTGTAGGTCTGCGTGAAGCTCACCAGCGGATTGAGCACCTGCAGTTTGCCCGCCGCCGCGGCAAGGTCGAGCGACGTGCCCGCGCCGCCGGCCAGGTGCCACGCGATGCCCAGCGCCGCCACGCCGCCGGCCACATACACCGCCAGCTGGATGACGTCCGCCCACACCACCGCCTTGAGGCCCCCGACAAGCGTGTAGAGCAGCGTGAGCCCACCCATGAGCAGGATCGACACCTGGATCGACCACCCGGTCAAGAGCGCGAGCGGGATCGAGCCCGCGAAAATGCGCACGCCGTCGCCGAGGAGCCGCGTGACCAGGAAGACCACCGACACCAGCCGCCGGCTGGTGGAGCCGAACCGCTTCTCGATCCGCTGATAGGCGGTGTCCTGGCTGCCCCTGAAGTACCCGGGCAGGAGCCAGGCTGCCACGCCGATCCGGCCGATGAGATACCCGAAGGTGAGTTGCAGGAAGGTCAGGTTGCCGCGCGCCCCGAGCCCCGGCACCGAGATGACGGTGAGCGCCGATGTTTCCGTGGCGACGATCGAGAAGAGAATGGCCCAGGCCGGCAGGTTCCGCGCGCCCAGGAAGTAGTCCCCGGCCGTCGTCTGGTGCCGCGACACCCACAAGCCGGCCCCCACCGTGAGGGCGAAGTAGGCCAGGATGACGGCGAAATCGAGCGGTGCCATGCGGCCTCGGAGTGGAGGCGGGCGGGGGAGGGGTACGGAAAGAGGGGGGAACGATCCCCCCTCTCGGTATTCAGGTCGGTTCTGGCCTCTTCATGCCGTCACCCCGGCGAAAGCCGGGGTCTAGGTGAGGCACTACCCTTACGCCGTGAAGCTGCTCCCGCAGCCGCAGCCGCCGGTCGCGTTCGGGTTCGAGAAGGTGAACCCGCTGCCCTGCATCGACGACACGTAGTCCACCGTGACGCCCGTCAGGTACTGCATGCTGAACCCGTCCACGAAGACCCGGACGGAGTTGATGTCGAGGACCACGTCGTCCTCGAGGGCCTTTTCCTCGACGTTCAGGCTGTACTTGAAGCCGCTGCAGCCGCCCGGCAGCACCGAGATCCGGAGGCCGGCCGAGTCGGCCGGGACGTCCTCGGCCGCGATGAACTTGCGCACCTCTTCCGCCGCCTTGTCGGTCAGGACGAGCTGGAATCCGGTGGTTTGGGCGTGCATGGTCATGACCTGCTCCTTGAGTGACGCCTCAAAGCTAGGGACGGCGGCCGGTGCCTGTCAACGCGGCGTCCCCGCCACACCGGCGAGTGCAGGATCCAGCGCGGTGAGCACCCGGTCGCCCACGCCTCGGCGCACCCCGGCAAACCGTTCGTTCGCGCGGGTCGGATGCACCCGGTTGGCCAGCACCACGATCACGATCCGGCGCGCGGGGTCCATCCAGATGCTGGTGCCGGTGAACCCGGTGTGCCCCACGCTCCCGGCGGACAGGTAGCCGCTTCCGGTGTTGTCCGCGGTCGGCACCTCCCATCCCAGCGCGCGGGGAGAACCCGGGGGCAGTTGCTGCGGCACGGTGAAGGCGCGGACCACCGAGTCGGAGGCGTGCGCCACCCACCACTCGCCGAAGGTGAGCAGGTCGTTTCCGGTCGAGAAGATGCCGGCGTGCCCCGACACGCCGTCCATGCGCCAGGCGTTCTCGTCGTGCACCTGGCCGCGGATCACCCGGCCCCGGTACGCGTCGAATTCCGTCGGGGCCACGCGCGGGATCCAGGCGACGGGCGGATTGTAGGCGGTGGAGCGCATCCCAAGGGGGCCGAAGAGGCGGCGTGCCAGGAGGGAGTCGATCCGCTCGCCATACGCCGACTCGACGGCCTGCGTGAGGAGAATGGCGCCCAGGTCGGAGTAGACGAACCGCGCCCCGGGCAGGGTGTCGAGCGGAGTGCTGTCCACCACGGCGAAGACGCCGGGCCGGCTCCTGGCGAGCAGGTACAGCGGGCGCCAGGCCGGGAGCCCGCTGGCGTGGGCCAGCAGGAGCCGGAGCGTCACGCTGTCGGTGCCCGGATCGTGGAACGCCGGCACGTAACGCGACGCGGGCGCGTCGAGGTCGAGCCGCCCTTCATCCACCGCCCACATCATGGCGGTGGTGAGCCCGACCACCTTGGTGAGGGACGCGAGGTCGTAGATGGTCTTGCCGTTCGGCCGGTTCGGGAGGCCGTCGCCCAGATGCCCGGTGCCGTACACGTAGCGATGCCCCGGCCAGCTCACCGCCACCACGATGCCGGGCGCCGCCCCGGCGGTCACCGCGCTGTCGAGGAAGTGCCGGAGCGGGCGCCAGTCGGGCCTGCGGGCAAGCGGCACCGCTCCCGGCTCGACGCGCGGCGCACAGGCGAGGGCGGCGAGCAGCAGCGCCGCCCCTCGCCTCACCGGCTGGCCCTCACCTGGAGGCCGTTCCCGATCGGGTTGGCCGCGTCGAGCGAGATCGGCAATCGGCCGGAGATGTCCGCCGTGCCCCGGAGCGCCGCGGCCACCGCCTGCTCGTTGATCGGCCGCGCGGCCCAGGCGAGGAGGTACCCCTGCACGGCGGGCGCCTGGCTCAGCAGGTAGGGCGACCCGAACGACACCAGCACGGTCGGCCGGACGCGGGCGGAGCTGTCCACCAGCGACGCCACTTCGGTGGGGAGGCTGATGGTGCCGCGCCAGGCGCTGACCCGCACCGAGGCGGCCACCAGGGCAATCGGCGACGCGGCGAGCGCGGCGCGCGCGGAGTCCAGGCTGGCGGGCCCGCTCGACGGCCAGAGGCGGAAGCTGGTCACCTGGTATCCGGCCGCGCGGAGCTCGTTGCCCAAGGTTGCGCCGAGGCCGCTCGCGGGGTCATCGGCGTAGGTGAGGAGTGACACCGCCTGCGGGCCGCTTCGGAGGCGCGTCACCACCCCGCCGCTGTCCCGGACCAGCACGAGCGAGCGGGCGGTCACGTCCCGCGCGATGAGCTGGTGCTCCGCCGTACCCACCGCGTCCATCACGCCGTCGAGCGGCACGGTGCGGCGCTTGAAGAGGCCGAGCCGGCGCTTGAGCTCGAGCACCCGGCGCACCGACGCGTCGAGCCGCTCCCGTGTGACGCGGCCCTGCTCGACCGCGGCCACGACGGCGTCGATCGCCACGCCAGGGTCGGCTGGCTGGAGCAGGATGTCGGCGCCGGCCAGGAGCGCCAGCACCGCCGATTCCCCGACTCCGTACTCCTTCACCACGGCGCCCATGTCGAGCGCGTCCGTCACCACCAGCCCCTCGAAGCCGAGCGAGTCCCGGAGCACGCCGGTCAGGAGCGAGGGGGTAAGGGTGGCCGGGCGCACCCGGCCGCTGTCGATGCCCGGCAGCGCGATGTGGGCCGACATGACGGCGGCGACCCGACTCTTGATGGCGGCGCGGAACGGCACCAGCTCGACCGAATCGAGGCGGGTCCAGGGCTGGTCGACGACCGGGAGCGAGATGTGCGAGTCAGTGCCGGTGTCGCCGTGCCCCGGGAAGTGCTTGGCAGTGGCCAGCATTCCGTGCTCCTGCAGCCCGCGGATCTCGGCGGACACGAACATCGCCACCGCGTCGGGATTCTCGCCGAACGAGCGGGTGTTGATGATCGGGTTGGCCGCGTTGTTGTTCACGTCGGCCACCGGGGCGAAGTCGAGGTGGATGCCGACCGCGCGCCCTTCGAGCGCGGTGATCCGCCCCATTTCGTACGCGTCCAACTCCCGGCCGGTGGCCGCTACCCCCATATTGGTGGGGAAGGCGGTGCCGCCGTTGAACCGCATGGCGGTGCCGCCCTCGAGGTCGGAGGCGACGAGCAGCGGGATCGGCGCGGACTGCTGGAGCACGTTGAGCTTGGCCGCGATGTCGAGCGGCGAGCCGATGGAGGCGATGATGCCGCCGACTTCGAGCGAGTCCACCCAGGCGCGCGCCTTCACGAAGCCGGGGTCGTCCGCCGCGGCGTAGGTGCCCGGAATCCACGGCATGACGAGTTGCGCCACCTTGGCGCGGAGCGGCAGGCTGTCCAGCAGCCGGTCCACGCGATCGGTGGTGGTGCGGGGCTCGAGGACGATGGGCGACGGCAGCGCCGAGACCGGCGCAGGGTGCGGCGCCGGCGGCGTGGACGCCGCGCAGGCGAGCAGGACCACCGTGAACGTGGCGAGGCGGGCGTGAGACACCGGCAGACGATCCTGGTTGGGATGGTGGGCGTGCTCGCGGCCTGCGGTGGTCCCCGGGCCGCCGTGGCTCCCGTGCCGGAGCCCGCACACGCGGTGCGCCCCGGCATCGAGGTGCTGCTGTCGGACTCGCTGTCGGTGGTGCGCCACGCCCGCGTCGGGCTGGTGACCAACCAGGCCGGCGTGGACGCGGCCGGCGTGAGCGACGTGGACCGCCTGCGCGCCGGCGGGCTGGACCTGGTGGCACTGTTCAGCCCGGAGCATGGGTTCCGCGGGGCGGCCGATCCAGGGGAGGCCGTGCCCAACGCCACCGACAGCGTCACCGGCCTCCCAATCTACAGTCTCTACCTCCAGAATACCGCCGCCATCTCGGCCACGCTGGCCGGCCTCGATGTCCTCCTCGTGGACCTGCAGGACGTGGGGGCCCGCTACTACACCTATTTCGGCACCACCGTGGCGGTGATGCGGGCCGCCGTCCTGAGCGGGAAGCGCGTCGTGGTGCTCGACCGTCCGAACCCCATCGGCGGCGCGGTGCAGGGCAACGTCCTCGACTCGGCGTACTCCTCGCTGGTGGGCGTCCTTCCCATCCCGATGCGGCACGGCATGACGCTGGGCGAGCTGGCCCGCCTGGCCAACGCCGAGCTGGGCATCGGCGCCGACCTCACCGTCGTGCCCGTGATGGGGTGGTCGCCCTCCATGGCCCTGGACCAGACCGGGCTCCCCTTCATTCCTCCGAGTCCCAATCTCCGCTCGCTCGAGGCGCTCTTCCACTACCCGGGGCTCTGTCTCTTCGAGGGGACCAACCTGAGCGTGGGGCGGGGGACCGACCACGCCTTCGAACAGGTGGGCGCCCCCTGGATGGACACCACGAAGGTGCTGGCCCGGCTCCGGGCCGCCCATCTGCCCGGCGTCCAGTTCGCCGGCGTCCGGTTCCGGCCCCGGAAGCCTGGCGACGCCAAGTATCCCAACACCAGGCTGGCAGGCATCCGGCTGACCGTGACCGACCGCGCCGCGTACGACCCGACCGCCACCGCCGTGACGATGATGGCCGTCATCCGGGACGTGCACCCCACCCAGTTCAAGTGGACCCCCGGCCAGTTCGACCGGCTGGCCGGCAATTCCGAGCTGAGGCAGGAGCTGGCCGGCGGCGCCGCACCGGACTCTGCGATGGCCGGCTGGCCGGCCGAACTGCAGGCCTTTGCCCTGCGCAGCCAGGCCGCCCTCCTCTACCCCCGCTCCGCCCGCCTCCCCGCTTCCCCGCTTCCACGCCCCTGAATTGCCCTAACCCCCTCTCCCGGTTATGTTTTCGCCGCTCCGAAGGGTCCCGAAAATCGATTTTTGACGAGGTCCGAGCGGCCGGTGAACCAAGCGCTGTCAGCCGTTGAACGTGGGTATTACACCGTGACCGGACCCGTCGTCCGGTGGTTGGTCCGTAACGGTGTCCGGCCCAACACGATCACCACGGTCGGGACCATCCTGGTCGTGGCGTCGGCGTTCTGCTACGGCTTCGGTCTCATTCGGCTGGGCGGGTTCCTGCTCCTGGTGAGCGGATTGCTCGACACGCTGGACGGTTCGGTGGCGCGGGAGAGCGGGGCGAGCACGCGGTTCGGTGCATTCTATGATTCGACCCTCGACCGCATCGGTGACGGGGCGACCTTCATCGGGATCGCCGCCTACCTGCTGCACGCGCCCGACGTGGCCTACCGGAACCTCGCCATCATCCTGGCGATGGTGGCCACCCTGGCCTCGCTCGTCGTGTCGTACGCCCGGGCTCGCGCCGAGGGCATCGGGGTCGATTGCCGGATCGGCATCGCCCAGCGCGCGGAACGGATCGTCGGGCTCGGGCTCGCCTCCATGCTGGTCGGGGCGGGGCCCCGGGCCCTCGTGCTGGAAGGGATCGTGGCCATCCTCGCGGTGGCCTCGATCATCACGGTCGTGCAGCGGTTTCACTTCGTCTATCGTGCAACGGACGGCAAGTAGGGGCGCAGCGAGTTGCGCCCCTGCTCGTTCCTGAACCATCTCTGAAAGGAAGACCACCGTGGCGCCCCAGTCTGCCCGGTCCATCACGCCCGCCAAGGGCAAGCTCGGAGTGCTGTGCGTCGGCCTCGGGGCGGTCACCACCACCTTCATGGCCGGCGTCGAGAACATCCGCCGCGGCCGCTCCAAGCCGATCGGCTCGCTGACCCAGATGGGCACCATTCGCCTGGGCAAGCGGACCGAGGCCCGGATGCCCCTCATCAAGGACTTCGTGTCCCTCGCCGCGCTCGACGACCTGGTGTTCGGCGCCTGGGACCCGATCCCCGACAACGCCTACGAGTCGGCCCTCAAGTGCGGCGTGCTGGACAAGCACGAGCACGTGGAGCCGATCGCCGACTTCCTCAAGGCGATCACCCCGATGCCGGCCGTCTTCGACCAGTTCTACGTCAAGCGGCTCGAGGGCAAGAACGTCAAGAAGGGCAAGACCAAGCGGGAACTCGCCGAGGCGCTCCGGAAGGACATCCGCGACTTCAAGGCGAAGCACGGCTGCGACCGCCTGGTGATGGTGTGGTGCGCCTCGACCGAGGTGTTCATCGCCCCCGGGCCGACCCACCAGACGATGGCCACGCTGGAAAAGGCGATGGACGCGAACGACCCGACCATCGCCCCGTCGATGCTCTACGCCTACGCCGCCATCATGGAAGGGGTGCCCTACGCCAACGGCGCCCCGAACCTGAGCTGCGACGTGCCCGCGCTCGAGGCCCTGGCCCGCGAGAAGGGCGTGCCGATCGGCGGCAAGGACTTCAAGACCGGGCAGACCATGCTCAAGACCGTGCTCGCCCCGATGTTCAAGGCGCGCATGCTGGGCGTGGCGGGCTGGTACTCGACCAACATCCTCGGCAACCGGGACGGCGAGGTGCTCGACGACCCGGAGAGCTTCAAGACCAAGGAAGAATCGAAGCTCGGCGTGCTCGAGCACACCCTGCAGCCGAAGCTCTATCCCGATCTCTACGGGAACATCTTCCACAAGGTGCGGATCAACTACTATCCGCCGCGGGGCGACAACAAGGAAGGCTGGGACAACATCGACATCTTCGGGTGGCTGGGCTACCCGATGCAGATCAAGGTCGACTTCCTCTGCCGCGACTCGATCCTGGCGGCGCCGCTGGTGCTCGACCTGGCCATCTTCTTCGACCTGGCCTCCCGCGCGGGGCTGTCGGGCATCCAGGAATGGCTGTCCTTCTACTTCAAGAGCCCGCAGGTGGGCCCGGGGCTCTACCCCGAGCACGACCTCTTCATCCAGCTGACCAAGCTCAAGAACACTCTGCGGTACCTCAAGGGCGAGGAGCAGATCACGCACCTCGGCATCGAGTACTACGAGAACGAGTGATGAAGTACTTCCATCGCACCAGCGTGTCGCCGGACGCCGCCGTGGCCCGGGCCGCCGAGTTCTTCGGCGCCCGGCTGACCCCGACCGAGGAAGCCCCGCGCCGCCGCCGCTTCGGCGGCACGCTGGGGCAGCTCTCGGTCGTCGTGCAGGCCGAGGGCGGGCACTATACACTCGTCACGATCGAAACCGACCAACCGGGGGAAAGCGAGCTCGACAAGCTCGCCAAGCGCTTTCTCACGGTGGTCCACACCATGGCCGACCCCGCGCACGAGCCGCGGGGCGCCTACTGACCCGCCGCGGCTTCGCGGTCCCTTTTCCGGAGAATGCAATCCATGCGTCGTGTGGCCATGCGGTGGCGTAGCGCCTTCGCCCTTCCGTTCCTGATGCTGGCGCTGGTCGCCGGCCGTGCCGCCGCCCAGGAGGCGGCCGCGCCAACCGCGCACCGCCCGGGCGGCGAGGTCAACCTCCTCCTGCCCGACCTGAACCAGGGCGACTTCCTGGGCTTCACCGGCCACCAGATCCTGCTCTCCGGGCTGGTCGTGTGCGTGTTGGGCCTGCTCTTCGGCCTGCTCAGCTACTCGGCCGTCAAGAAGCTGCCGGTGCACAAGTCGATGGCCGACGTCTCGCACATCATCTACGAGACCTGCAAGGCCTACATGATCCAGCAGGGCAAGTTCCTGATGGGGCTCTGGCTCTTCGTCAGCGCCGTCATCGTGGTGTACTTCCTGCTCACCGGCCTCGGCATCCCGAAGATCGGCATCATCCTGCTCTTCTCGCTCATCGGCATGGCGGGGAGCTACGGCGTGGCCTGGTTCGGCATCCGGATCAACACCCTGGCCAACTCGCGGACGGCGTTCGCGTCGCTCCGCGGCAAGGCGTGGCCGGTGTCGGAAATCCCGCTCCGCGCGGGCATGAGCGTCGGCATGATGCTCATCGCGGTCGAGCTGCTCTTCATGCTCGGCATCCTGCTCTTCATCCCCGCCGACGTGGCCGGCGCCTGCTTCCTCGGCTTCGCCATCGGCGAGTCGCTGGGCGCCGCGGCGCTCCGGATCGCCGGCGGCATCTTCACCAAGATCGCCGACATCGGCGCCGACCTGATGAAGGTCGTGTTCAAGATCAAGGAAGACGACGCCCGGAACCCCGGCGTCATCGCCGACTGCACCGGCGACAACGCCGGCGACTCGGTCGGCCCGACCGCCGACGGCTTCGAGACCTACGGCGTCACCGGCGTGGCCCTCATCACCTTCATCGTGCTGGCGGTGCCGGACACCGCCATCCAGGCGAAGCTGCTGGTCTGGATCTTCCTGATGCGCGTCATGATGGTCGTGGCGTCGGGGCTGTCGTACCTGGTGAGCAATGCGGTGTCCAAGGCGCGCTACGGCGCGGCCACGAAGTTCGACTTCGAGCACCCGCTCACCCAGCTGGTCTGGCTCACCTCGATCGTGTCGGTGGTCCTGACCTACGTGGTGTCGTACTACATCATCCCCGAGCTGGGCGGCAACACCTCGCTCTGGTGGCAGCTGTCGACGGTCATCACCTGCGGCACGCTGGCCGGCGCCATCATCCCCGAGTTCGTGAAGGTGTTCACCTCCACCTCCTCGCGGCACGTGCGGGAAGTCGTGACCAGCTCCCGCGAGGGCGGCGCGTCGCTCAACATCCTGTCGGGCCTCGTGGCCGGCAACTTCTCGGCGTACTGGCTCGGCCTGACGATCATGGGCCTCATGGCGGCCGCGTACGGCGTGAGCACCATGGGCCTGAGCGGCGGCATCATGCAGGCCCCCGCCATCTTCGCCTTCGGCCTCGTGGCCTTCGGCTTCCTCGGCATGGGCCCGGTCACCATCGCGGTGGACAGCTACGGCCCGGTCACGGACAACGCCCAGTCGGTGTACGAGCTCTCCACCATCGAGCAGCTGCCGGGCATCGAGGCGGAGGTCAAGCGCGACTTCGGCTTCGCCGTGGACTTCACCACCGCCAAGGAGCTCCTCGAGGAGAACGACGGGGCGGGCAACACCTTCAAGGCCACCGCCAAGCCGGTGCTCATCGGCACGGCCGTGGTCGGCGCCACCACGATGATCTTCTCGATCATCATGGCACTCACGCACGGCCTGGTGAGCGGCATGGAGAACCTCTCGATCCTCCACCCGCCGTTCCTGCTCGGCCTCATCACCGGCGGCGCGGTCATCTACTGGTTCACCGGCGCCTCGATGCAGGCGGTCACCACCGGCGCCTACCGCGCCGTGGAGTTCATCAAGGCCAACATCAAGCTGGAAGGCGTCACCAAGGCCTCGGTGGAGGACAGCCGCAAGGTGGTGGAGATCTGCACCCAGTACGCCCAGAAGGGCATGCTGAACATCTTCCT
>CAZNDK010000051.1:0-13601 GCA_964571795.1 uncultured Gemmatimonadaceae bacterium
GAACTGCTGGCTGTCGTCGGCCCGAACGGCAGCGGCAAGTCCACGCTGCTCCGTGCGCTCCTCGGCCTCGTCGCGCTGGAATCCGGCTCGGTGGCGCTGAAGGGGAAGCCGCTGGCGGGCTGGCGCCGCGAGGAGATCGCGACCGTGCTTGGCGTGGTCAGCCAGCGGGAGGAGATCCTCTTTCCGCTCGCCGTGGAAGACACCGTGCTGATGGCGCGGTACGCCCGGTTGGGACCTCTTGCCCCTGCCGGCGCGGACGACACGGCGGCGGTGCGCTCCGCGCTCGAGCGGTGCGACGCCTGGTCGCTCCGTGCCCGCCGCACCGACACGCTCTCCGGTGGAGAGTGGCAGCGGGTGCGGGTGGCGAGGGCCCTCGCCCAGGAACCGGAGGCCCTCCTGTTGGACGAGCCGACCGTGGCGCTCGACGTGCGCCACGAAATGGAGGTGTTCGAACTGGTGCGCGCGCTGACCAGCGGCGGGCTGGGGGCCATGGTCATCACGCACCACCTGAACCTTGCCGCGCGCTACGCGGACCGGATGCTGCTCCTCGACCAGGGCCGGACCGTGGCGCACGGCACCCCGGAGGAGGTCCTTCGCGAGGACATTCTCACCGCAGTGTTCGGCTGGCCGGTGGCGGTCTCCCCGTGGCGCGATGGCTCCCCGCAGCTCATCCCGCTCCGGCCAGGGGAGCGCCCGGCCCCGTGAGGGTCTGCGCCGGCGTCCTGCTGCTGGGGCTCGGGGTCCCCGCCGCGCTCGGGGCGCAATCGCCCGCGTCGCTCCGGGGCCGGGTGCTTGATGCGGTGACCGGTGCGCCGCTCGCCGCCGCGCGCGTCGAACTGGGAGAGTCGGTTGCGCTCACGGGGAGCGACGGCCGGTTCGCGCTCGGAAACCTGGCGGCGGGCATGTTCACCCTGGTGGTGAGCGCGGTGGGCTACCGGCCCGAGCGCGGATCCGTGGACCTCCTGCCGGGAATGGAAACGGAGCGCACCGTCCGGCTGACCGCCTCGGCCCCCGTGCTCCCGGACATCGACGTCCAGGCCGCACCGGCCGGCGCCACGCTGGAGCACGATGCGCTGGTGCGGCGAGGGACGGACCTCGCCTCCGCCATCGACGGGTGGCAGGGAATCGTGGTGCGGCGGAGCGGCGGAAACGGCCCGGCCTCGCCCCAGGTGCGAGGCAGCGCCCCCGAGGAGGTGCTCGTGGTGCTGGATGGGTTCGCCATCAACGATCCGCTCACAGGCCGGGCCGACTTGAGTCGGGTCTCCACGCGGGACGTCGCCTCGGTCCGCGTGTCGGCGGGGGCCCAATCCTCGGGCGCGACCGGCACTGCGCTCGGCGGCGTCATCTACGTTCAGTCTCGCCCGTCCGCGGGGTCGGATGGCTCGGCCTGGCTCGGGAGCCACGGCAGCGGAGGCGGCACGGTGGCGGGCACCGTCGGCCAGGCACGGATCTTCGCGCGCGCCGAGTTCCTGCCCGATGACTTTCCCTACACGGTGCCCGCCAACCGGGGCGGCGGCGAGGCGCTTCGGCAGAACGCAGGCGGGACGATCGGCTCGCTCTTGATTCGCCGCCCCGGCCCGCTCGCGGTGCAGGCCCGCGCGAGCGCGTCGCGGCGAGGGCTCCCCGGCTCGGTAGGAAACGAAACGCCGACGGCGAAGGCCAAGGACCTTGCCGGCTTCCTCGGCCTCACGCTGACGAAGGGCTCGACCTGGAGCGGTTCGCTGCAGTACTTACGGAGCGACGTGACCGACCCGACGCCACCCGCGGGGCCGGCGTATGACGTCCAATCCGAAGGGGTGAGCGGCACACTCGACTGGACCGGTACCAGGGGATTCCGGCTCGCCGGCTGGACGGGAAATCTCGAGCTTGGGGCAGGGGCACGGCACGACCAGTACAATGGCGACGTCGTGCAGGACGGCACCGAGTTCAACCGCGGAGGAGTCCGGGCCGCGGCGACCCTGCGCGCACCAGGGGCCGCCTCGACCACGTTCACCCCCTCGGTCCGGCTCGACGGCTGGACCGGCGAGTCGGGCCCCTTGATCAGCGCGAGGCTCGACGCCGCATGGCAGCAGCGGTCCACGGCGCTCCACGCCTCGGTCGGGAGTGCGGTCACGGCGCCGCCGCTGGCCGACCTCTTCTTTCGGGAGGGAGTGGGGGTCGCGCTCAACCCCGCGCTCCGCCCGGAGCGGGTGCGGTGGGAAGTCGAGCTGGGGCTGGACCAGGATTGGCGGTTCTTCGGGCGGGCTGCTGGGGCCTCGCTCCGTGGGTACTACGGCATGGTCGAGGATATGATCCTGTGGGCGCCGGGGGTTGGCTTCATCTGGAGCCCGCGCAACTATGATGTGGTGCGACGGGGCGTCGACGCCTCCCTTCGCCTGCAGCCGCTGCCTTCCGTTTCCCTTGAGGCACAGGGGGCGTGGACGCCGGTCACGTACGACGTCCCGGGCGGAGCCCAGGTCCAGTACCGGCCGCGCGCCACCTGGGGCGCCACGGCCGCGTGGGCCGACGGCGCCTGGGGCGCGGACAGCCGGTGGAGGTGGGTTGGGGAACGCTACCCGAACCCCGGCGGGGTCAATCCCCGGCCCGCGTTTGGAGTGCTCGACGTCGGCGTCGAGCGTGCCCTGGGTGCCGCGGTGCTCCGCGCCGACCTGCGCGACCTCTTCGATGCACGGCCCGAATTCCTTGCCGGCTACCCGACTCCCGGGCGCACGGCCGTCCTTTCCGTTTCGCTGGAGTGGCAATGATGGTCTCCTCTCGCTTCCGCCGTGGTGTCGCCGCTTCGGCGACCGTCCTCGTGACGGCCTGCGCCGATCCTGCAGCGCCGCTGCCGACCCCGTCGGAAGTGGTGCTCGTCGTGAACTCGATCGAGTCGTCGCTCAGCGTCGTGCCGGTCGACGCCACCGGCTCGACCTACGAGATCCCCCTCGGCGGCACCACGCCGACGCCGGTCGGAGTCTCCGCCTTGGGCGGCTGGGCCATCGTGCCGATGGGACAGGACCACTCGGTCACCGTAGTGAACCTTTCCACAGGCACTGTGTCGCGGGTGATTCCATTGGCGAGTGGGTCGTGGGCAACCGGCTCGGCCGTTGTCGATGACTCGATCGCCTACGTGGCCAATCCCGGCCTCAACACGGTGACGCGCGTCAACTACCTGACGGGGGACACCGCGAGCGTGGCCGTCGGCGTGTACCCGCAGGCCGTGGTGTTCACCCGTGGCAAGGTGTTCGTGATCAACGGCAACCTGGTGAACTACTCCCCGGCCGGGCCGGGCTGGATCACCGTGATCGACCCGGTCACGAACGCCAAGGCGACGGGCATCGATTCGATTCCGCTGCCGGCTCCCGGGAATCCCCAATTCGGCGTCGTGGCGGGGGACGGCCTGCTGTACGTGATGAACACCGGGAACTACGTGGACGAGGGGCGGCTCTCCATCGTCGACCCGGTGGCGCGGGTGGAGGTGGCGAACTTCGGCGGGTTCGGGGCCGGCCCTGGCACCCTGGCCACCGATGGGGGCGACCGGCTCTTCGTGAGCTCCTTCACCGAAGGGCTGATGGAGTTCAACATCGACACCCGGACCGTCGTGCTCGGGGCGGGTGACGGGCTGCCGATCCCGGAGAACTCCGGCGTGGCGGTGGACTCCGAGGGGCGGGTGTACGCCATCACCGCCGGGTGCGGGGGCGGCGGCGGCGGGGCCGCGCACGTGCTGCGCCTCGACCTGACCGAGCGCGCCCTGGTGCCGCTCGGCGTCTGCGCCATCGGCACCGCCGTCACCCGAATTCCGGCGCAGTAGATTGGGGGCATGGCCCCCGTCACGACCCCCGCGATCATCCTCGGTGCGCTCCGCTACAGTGACACCTCGAAGATCGTGCGCCTGGCAACGCGCGAATTGGGCATCCGGAGCGCGCTCGCCAAGGGGGCCCTCCGCCCCAAGAGCAGATTCGGGGCCTCGCTCCAGCTGCTGAGCGAGGGGGTGGCCCACCTCTACCTCAAGGACACCCGCGACCTCCAGACCCTGGCGGCCTTCGACCTGACCCACCTGCGCGCGGGGCTCGCGGCGGACCTGCCGAGGTTTGCCGCGGCGGCCGCCATCGGCGAGGTGGCCTGGCGGTTCTCCCCCGCGGAATCCCATCCCGACAGTTACGACCTCCTGAGCGGGGCGCTCTCGATGCTGGAGACCGCCCCTTCCGAGGCGGTCGAGGTGCTCGCGCTCCGAATGCTCTGGCGGCTGATCAGCGTGCTCGGTTTCGCCCCGGCGCTGGAGCGGTGCGCTCGCGACGGCACGCCGTTGCCCGCTGAGGGCCCGATCCGGTTCAGTGCTGCCGAGGGGGGCGCCCTCTGTGCGCGGTGTGGTGAGGGGCAGGGCACCACGCTCCTCTCCCCGGGCGACCGGGCCGACCTCGAGGCACTGGTTCGCGGCGACGTGGACCTTCCGGTGCTGGACGAGCGGCACGCGGCCGCGCACCGGAGGCTGATCGGACGGTTCCTCCGCCATCACCTGGCCGAAGGGGGCCCCATGCCCGCGCTGGCCTTCTGGGAAGACCGGACCTGGGTGGCGGCGTGATCATCGGCACGGCGGGACACATCGACCACGGGAAGTCGGCGCTGGTCGAGGCGCTCACCGGCCGCCGGATGGACCGGCTGGCGGAGGAGCAGGCGCGAGGGATTACCATCGACCTGAATTTCGCGCCGCTCCCACTCCCAGACGGTGCTCTCGCTGGGGTGGTCGATGTCCCGGGCCATGAAGACTTCATCCGGACCATGGTGGCTGGCGCGGCCGGCATGGACCTGGTGCTCCTCGTGATTGCCGCCGATGAGGGCATCATGCCGCAGACCCGCGAGCACCTGGCCATCGTGGAATCGCTCGGCGTGCCGCAAGGCATCCCGGTGCTGACCAAGCGCGACCTGGTGACCCCGGACTGGCTCGCGCTCCTCCGAGACGAGGTGGATGCCTGGCTGTCGGCGTCGCCGGTGGCTTTTACCGTGGCGCACGCGGTCTCGGCGCCGAGCGGCGCGGGAGTCGAGGCGCTGCGCGAAGAAATCGCGGCGGTGGCGGCGCGTCTACCGGGGGGCAACGAGTCGGCGCCCTTCCGGATGCCGGTGGACCGGGCGTTCTCGGTGGCGGGCACCGGCACGGTCGTCACGGGCAGCGTCTGGTCGGGCTCTCTCGGCATTGGAGACGAGGTCCGCCTGCTCCCGTCGGATCAACATGCGCGGGTGCGCACCATCGAGGTGCACGGTGAGCCGCGTGAGCGGGTGGGGACCGGCCAGCGCGCTGCCCTCGGACTCGCGGGGGTCGATCGGGAGGCGGTGCGGCGGGGCGACACGGTCGTGGACGGGCACCTCCCGTGGCAGAGTACGCAGGCGCTCGATGCGGCGGTCCGGCTGACCCCCGACGCCACGCGCGGACTCACGGCCCGGACGCGGGTGCACCTGCATCTTGGCACTGCGGAGGTGCTGGCGCGGGTATATCCGGCCTCGCCGATCGCGCCCGGCAGTACCGGACCGGCCAGGCTGGTGTGCGAGGCGCCGCTGGTGTCACAGGGTGGCGACCGGTTCGTCATTCGGAGTTACAGCCCGGTGGCGACCATCGGCGGCGGCATGGTGCTCGACCCGCTTCCGCCTAGGCGCCGGGCGGACTGGCCCGCAGGCCTGGAATCGCCCGATGGGCAACGGCGGCTCGGCGCGCTCATCGCACGCCACCCTGCTGGGAGGTCCACCGAGGAGCTGGCGCTCCTTTCCGGCCTTGCTCCCGCAGAGGTCGAGGCGTCGCTTAGCGGGGACCCGGCGGTCCGTCGGCTCTCCCACGGCTGGGCCCGCACGGCGGATATCCAAGAGGCCGGCGAGCGCGGCCGGGTTCTGGTTGCCGCCTTCCACGCGGACCAGCCGTCCTCCTCGGGGATGCCGATCGAGACCCTTCGTCGCGCAGTGCACCGGTCCCCCGTGGTGGCCGAAGCGGCGGTAGCTGACCTCGCGCGGGCAGGCACCCTCCTGGTGGAGGGCGGCGTGGTTCGGCTGCCGGGGTTCACGCCGCGGATCGCCGGCGGCGATGCCTCGGTGGACCGAGTCCTCGAAGTCGTTCGGGCGGCGGGCCTGGCGGCACCGGCGATTTCCGAGCTGGAGCGCCTCCTTCAGGGAACCGATGTGGCCGGGGCGCTCCGGCTGGGGGCGCGGGACGGGAAGGTGGAGGCGGTGAGCCGGGACTGGTACGTCGACCGGGGGGCACTGGAGGGGTTCGGTGGGATGCTCGCCGAGGCCGGCCGGGAGGGCGAAATCACGGTGGGGAAGATGAAGGACCGGACCGGCCTGTCGAGAAAGTACTTGATACCGCTCCTGGAGTGGGCCGACCGTCGGGGCCTGACACGCCGGGTCGGGGAGTCGAGGCGGCTCACTTGACAGGGTACTCGAAGGCGTCGCATACTTCTGGTAGAATGGCGTAAGTGCGCCACCATCAACCGTTTCGGCGGAGGTGCTTCCACCCGTTTCACAACCCTTGTTCGAGTGAGGTTCCGTATGGCAGGCCGTGCCTGGACGGGGCTGTTACTCGGGCTCATGGTCGGGATGGCTGCACCTGCCTCGGCGCAGGTCCGCCCCCCGCCGCCAGTCTTCGAGCTCGGTGACAACTACCCCAACCCGTTCTTCCCGGCCACGTCCATCCCGTTCGTCCTCACACCGGAAGCGTGTACCGACGGGCATACCCCGCTGGTGACGCTGGAGATCTACAACGTGCTCGTGCAGGTGGTGGCCGTGCCGGAATTGCAGACCGGCGGCCGTGAACGGGTGCGAGGTCTCCGATTGCGGTGCGGGTCCTATGTGGCCTATTGGAGCGGCCGCTACCTGGATGACGACCGAGAGGTGACGCCCGGGGTCTACTACTACCGGTTAACGGTGGACGGTCAGAGCCAGGTCAGGAAGATGATCGTCCGCAAGGAGAACCAACCCGCACAGTGACTCGTTCGCGTGGCGAGGGACATCCCGGTGGATGTCCCTCGTTGTGCATGCGGCCGACAGGTTGCGTGCTGTCAGAACGGCAGAATCTTTAGGTACGTCCCTTGCCCCCGTGGCCCACCATGCTGAGACCTGAACGACTGACCCTGAAGGCGCAGGAGGCCTTCCGCGATGCCTCGGACGACGCGCGGCGTCGCGGCAACCCTGTGCTCAACGACACCCACCTGTTCGCGGCGCTGCTGGCGCAGGACGAAGGGGTGGTCCAGCCGCTGCTCCAGAAGGCCGGCCTCAACATCGCCGCCCTCAAGGAGGAAGTGGAGCGCGAGCTCGCGAGGCTGCCCCGCCAGGAAGGCGCGACTGGCGAGCCCACCTTCAGCCGAGAGCTTCACAAGGTCTTCGACCGGGCGGAGGAAGAGGCCAAGGCGCTCAAGGACGCCTACGTTTCCACCGAGCACCTCTTGCTCGGCCTCGCGGAGGAGAAGGGCACCACCGCCAGGAACCTCCTCAACGCGAGCGAGGTGACGGTGGACGTGCTGCGCGAGGCGCTCGAGGGGGTGCGCGGCGGCCACCGGGTGTCGGATCAGTCCCCGGAACAGCAGTATCAGTCGCTCGAGCGCTTCACGCGCAACCTCACCGACCAGGCCCGCAAGGGAAAGCTCGACCCGGTCATTGGCCGGGACGAGGAAGTGCGTCGCGTCATGCAGGTGCTCTCCCGCCGCACCAAGAACAACCCCGTGCTCATCGGCGAGCCGGGCGTGGGCAAGACCGCGATCGTCGAGGGGCTGGCGCAACGGATTGTGCACGGCGACGTGCCGGACTCGCTCCGCAACAAGGACATCGTGGCGCTCGACATTGGCCTCCTCCTGGCCGGCGCCAAGTATCGCGGGGAGTTCGAGGAGCGGCTCAAGTCGGTCATCAAGGAGTTGATGGAGGCGGAGGGGCGCTACATCGTCTTCATCGACGAGATGCATACCCTCGTCGGGGCGGGGGCCGCCGAAGGCGCGGTGGACGCCAGCAACCTCCTCAAGCCGGCGCTGGCCCGGGGCGAGCTCCACGTGGTGGGTGCCACCACCCTTGACGAGTACCGCAAGCACGTCGAGAAGGACGCAGCGCTCGAGCGGCGGTTCCAGCCGGTCCTTGTGGGCGAACCCAGCGTGACCGACACCATCGCCATCCTGCGCGGCCTCAAGGAGCGCTACGAGGTGCACCACGGGGTACGGATCACGGACAATGCGCTGGTGGCCGCGGCCACGCTGTCGGATCGGTACATCGGCGACCGGTTCCTCCCGGACAAGGCCATCGACCTGGTGGACGAGGCCGCCAGCCGGCTCCGGATCGAGATCGACAGCCTGCCCCAGGAAATCGACGAGGTGGAGCGGCGGCTGGTCCAGCTCGAGATCGAGCGCCAGGCGCTGCTCAAGGAGAAGGACAAGGCCGGCCGCGAACGGCGGCAGGCGGTCGAAAAGGAGATCTCGGCCCTCAAGGAGAAGAGCGCGGGGATGAAGGCGCAGTGGCAGTCGGAAAAGGCCGCCATCGGGGAGCTGCAGGCCGCACGGGCCGAAGTGGACGGGCTCCGGACCGAGGTGGACCTGGCCACCCGCCGCGGCGACCTCCAGAAGGCCGCGGAGCTGCGCTACGGCCGCATCCCCGACCTCGAGGCCAGGCTGCAGGGCATGGAGGCGCGCCTCGTCGAGGTGCAGCGCAACGCCCGCTACCTCAAGGAGGAAGTGGACGCCGACGACATCGCCGAGGTCGTGGCCAAGTGGACCGGCATCCCGGTGTCGCGGATGATGGAGTCCGAACGGGCACGGCTCACCCGGCTCGAAGAGGAGCTCGCGCAGCGGGTGGTGGGCCAGCCCCAGGCGGTCGCCGCCGTGTCCAACGCCGTGCGGCGGAGCCGGGCGGGGCTGCAGGACCCGAATCGGCCCACCGGCTCATTCATCTTCCTGGGCCCCACCGGGGTCGGCAAGACGGAGACGGCCCGGGCCCTCGCGGACTTCCTCTTCGACGACGAGCGCGCCGTGGTCCGGCTCGACATGTCGGAGTACATGGAGAAGCACGCGGTGGCCCGGATGATCGGCGCGCCGCCTGGCTACGTCGGGTACGAGGAGGGCGGGCAACTGACCGAGGCCGTCCGACGGCGGCCCTACAGTGTGGTGCTGTTCGACGAAATCGAGAAGGCGCACGCCGACGTGTTCAATGTGCTCCTCCAGATCTTGGACGACGGGCGCCTCACCGACAGCCAGGGCCGCGTGGTCGATTTCCGCAACACCGTCATCATCATGACGAGCAACATCGGGGGCGGGCACATCGTCGAGGCGGGCGCCACGGCCGACGCCGAGGCGTGGGCCGTCGTGGACCGGGCGGTGCGGAACGAGCTGCGGCACCACTTTCGGCCGGAGTTCCTCAACCGGGTGGACGACATCATCGTCTTCCGCCCGCTGGGCCGCGACGACATCCGACACATCGTGGACCTGCAGCTCGCCCGCCTCGGCGCGCTGCTGGCCGACCGGAAGCTCGGGCTCGAGGTGACCGCTGAGGCCCGGGAGCTACTGTCCGAGCTCGGATACGACCCGGTGTACGGCGCCCGGCCGCTCAAGCGCGTCATCCAGCAGCGGCTGCAGAACACGATTGCGCTCGAGGTGCTGGAAGGGCACTTCCCGGAGGGTTCCACCATTCGCGTGACGCGTGACGGCGGGGAACTCCGGCTCCAGTCGGTGGCCGGCTCGCCGGAGGTGGCGGTTGCGTAGGGGAGGGGCCACCAGCGCCGATGTCGTCTGGATGGAGTCGGCCCTCCGCCTGGCGAGGGCGGCCGCCGTCCGGGAGGAGGTGCCGGTTGGCGCGCTGGTGGTCCGGGAAGGGCAGGTCATCGCGCAGGCCCACAACGAGACCATCCAGCGGAAGGACCCGACCGCCCACGCCGAGTTCCTGGCCCTGCAGCGCGCGCTCGAGGTGGCAGGCGAGGACCGGCTGCTGGACGCGACGCTGTACGTGACACTGGAGCCCTGCGCGCAGTGTGCCGGCGCCATCGTGCTCGCGAAGGTGGGCTCGGTGGTGTTCGGGGCGTGGGATGGGCGAGCCGGGATGGCGGGGTCGGTCCACGACCTCCTCCGCCATCCGCGGCTGAATCACCGTCCGGCGGTCGTCGGCGGCGTGCTGGCCGAGGAATGCGGTGAATTGCTTAAAGACTTCTTCCGAGCCCGCCGCTGAGGGGTTGGGCGGGCTTCGTTGACCCTCCCCCCTCGGGCACCTATTTTTGGGCCTGCCAACCGGACCCGTGGCCAGGAGTGACAGGCATGCCAGCGAAGTTCGTGTCCAACAAAGACGAGACGATCCCGCTCTTCGAGAATCCATGGCTCGAGCGGCTGTCGCACATCCATCCCGCCACACCCGCCGTGGTGTTCCTGCCGATCGCCGGCTGGTTCCTCTGGCGCGGCCTGCAGGATGCGTCCGCGCTCGTAGTCGCGGGGCTGGTGGTCGCCGGGCTCTTCGTCTGGACGCTGACCGAGTACTCGCTGCATCGCTGGGTGTTCCACTACCAGCCGACCAGCCAACTCGGCAAGAAGCTGCACTTCCTGATGCACGGCATCCACCACGACTACCCGCAGGACCACACCCGGCTCGTCATGCCGCCCCCGGTGAGCCTTCCGCTCGCCGCCGCGTTCGGGTTGGTGTTCAGCTGGATGTTCGGGCCCTACTTCGAGGGGATCTTCGCGGGGTTCCTGGTCGGGTACGTCATCTACGACACCACCCACTACGCCACGCACCACTGGAAGATGCAGAGCCCGATCGGCCGGTTCCTGCGGGAGTACCACCTGCGGCACCACTACCGCGACGACGACCTCGGCTACGGCGTGAGCTCGCCGCTGTGGGACTACGTGTTCGGCACGGTGGCCACCCGCACCCGGGCCGACCGGCGCGAGGCCGAGGGCCAGGTCAGCCGCTGACTTCGGTGCGGGCGAAGTGAAACGGGCCGTCCACGGCAGTGGGCGGCCCGTTCTCGTTGGATGGGTGCCTGCGCCTCCCTGCGTGCCGTCCCGTCGTCCGACAGCTACGGACGGATCCGGGTCGGCGGGGCTTGTCCGGGGCCAGCATCAGGAGCGGGCGTGGCGAATGCCGCCTCGCCACCGGGCAAGGGGTCCAGCCGGGGGGCCTCGTAGTCGGCTGGTGGCACCCGGAGCACCAGCGCCGGCACGAGCGTCACGCAGATGGTGTAGAGGACCAATCCGCCGACGAGCTGGGAAGGCACCTCCGGCCGCTCCCGAAGGAGGTCCGCGAGCACGAGGGTGAATACCAACGTCGGCAGGAGCGCGAGTCCGATTCGCAGGCTCTTGGCTGGGGGCTCGCCGAGCGCGATCCGGCGGTGCAGCGCCGACTTGCCGAGTCGGAGGGCCACCCCACCGACGACCAGGATCACCCCGGTCAGCAGGGCCAGCCCGCTCAGTTCGTCACGCCGCACTCCCTGACCGGCCTTGAAGAAGTAGAAAGGCACGAACACCGCGGCGAAGGCCTCCACCCCCGCCAGGACCCGCTCTGACGAGGCCGCCGGAAGCCGGGTCCGGAACTGGCGCGCCGCCAGCCCGACGAGGAAGGCGCCGACGAGATAGTACACTCCAAGGGCCCTCGTGGCCGACGCGCAGACCATGGCCACCATGAGGAGGAATGCAAACTCCGACTTGGGGGCGAACGGGGCCACCCGCGTGGCAAACCAGCGGAAGAGCGGCGGCAGCACGGCCAGCAACCCGACCAGGGCGAGCGTGCTGAGGGCCATGTGCTGGACCGAGGTGGACTGCAGGACCACGAACATCACGCCAAGCGCGAAGAGCTCGGAGGAGATCGCCATCGATGTGGTCCATCGCTGCTCGGCCGGCGTGAGCCCGAGGGAGCCCAGGCTGTCGAGAATGAACCCAGCCGAGGGCGTGAGGATGGCGAGTCCCACCAGGATCGCGGAGCGGGGCGTCAAGCCGAACACCGCCGCCGCACCCGCGGCCACGGCCACCAGGGCGAGGCTCCAGATGCCGAGGTGCTGCAGCAGGACCGGCAGGTCGGGCCGAAGCTCCTCGACGTCGGCATCGAGGCCGGCGAGGAGGAACAGGGCCACGATGCCGAACGTGGCGAGGAGCGCGATGGTCGGGTCGTGCGCAAACAGCCCCAGCGCCGTTGCCCCTCCGCCGAGAAGCAGGCTGGTGATGGCCGAGGGGAGGCGATACCGCTGCAGGAACCGCGGCACCACGAAGAGCACGAAGAGCAGCAGGATGTAGGTCAGGTCTCTCGGCATGCACCAAGATGCGTCCGAGCCCGATCCGCCCGCAACGCCGTGGGGCGCGGCCCTGTCAGGGCGCCACGTCGTGGAAGGCGAGCTTCCGCTCGTTTTCGAGCGCCCAGCGGAGCGCCCACTCGTTCTCGAACAGCAGCAGCGGCCGGCCCTTCGTATCGAACAGCCGGAGCCGCCCGCGGGCCGAGGCGGCCTGTTCGATCGCCTCGGCGCTGCCGGTGACCCATCGGGGATAGCGATACCCCACCGGCTCGAACCGGCAGGGCGCGCCGTACTCGTGCTCCAGCCGGAACAGCATGACGTCGAACTGCAGCTGGCCGATCGCGCCGACGATCGGCGCCGGCCCGGTTTCTCCCTCGGCATAAAACACCTGCGCCGCACCCTCTTCGGACAATTCGCGAAGCCCCGTGTCCAGCTGCTTCCGGCGGAGCGGGTCCGCGGGGAACGCCCGGGCGAAGTGCTCCGGGGGGAATCGGGGGATGTCCTGGAATTCGAGGTCGGGGCCCGAGGAGAGGGTGTCGCCGATCCGGAGCCCCCCGCGGTCCATCACGCCGATGACGTCGCCCGGCCAGGCTTCCTCGATGCTGACCCGCTCGCGGGCCAGGAATTGCTGCGGGGCCGAGAGCCGGATGGTACGGCCGGTACGGACCTGGCGGGCCTCCAGTCCCGCGCGGAAGTGCCCCGAGCAGACCCGCACAAAGGCCACCCGGTCGCGGTGCCGGGGGTCCATGTTCGCCTGGATCTTGAACACGAAGCCGGTGAAGTCGGTCGAGGTGGGGACGATCGGCCCGACTGACGAGTCCCGGGCCACGGGCGGGGGCGCGAGCGTGAGGAACTCCCGGAGGAATGCCTCGACGCCGTAGTTGTTGAGCGCGCTCCCGAAGTAGACCGGGGAGAGCGTGCCGGCCAGGAAGGCCTCCCGCTCGAAGGGGTGGCCGGCGCCGTCGAGCAGCTGGAGATCCTCGACCAGGCGCTCCACCGCCTCCACCCCCAACTCGTCGGCGAGGGCAGGGTCGGCGAGGGTGAATTCCTGGGCCTCAGCGCGGGAAGCCCCATGGTCGACATGCCGGTCGAAGAGCAGTACCCGGGAGCGAGCGCGGTCCACGACGCCCACGAACCGGTCGTGCTGGTACACCGGCCAGGTGGCGGGCCAGCAGGCGATGCCGAGGTCGCGCTCCACGTCGCTGAGCAGGGTCATCGGCTCGACCCCGGCCCGGTCGCATTTGTTCACGAAGGTGACGATCGGCATCCGGCGCCGCTTGCAGACCTCGAAGAGCTGCCGGGTTCGCTCCTCGACGCCCTTGCGGTTGTCGAGCAGCATCACGGCGCTGTCGGCGGCGACCAGCGTGCGGTAGGTGTCCTCGGAGAAGTCCTGGTGGCC
>CAZNDK010000052.1:0-12427 GCA_964571795.1 uncultured Gemmatimonadaceae bacterium
TGTACACCTGGCCGTTGAGGCCGTCCGGCGTGTGGTACGCCGCGTACACCGGGCACACCGGCTCGCACGGGGCGTTGGCGCAATGCTGGCAGAGCATGGGGACGACGCGCACCTCGAGCGGCTCGCCCCCTTCCCCGCCCTCGTAGTACCGCTCGATCCGCATCCAGCTCATTTCGCGGCCCCGCAGCACGTCCGACTCGCCGACCGTCGGGATGTTGTTCTCGGCATAGCAGGCCGTGACGCAGGCCGAACAGCCGGTACACTTGGACAGGTCTATCGACATGCCCCACTGCGGGTGGTCGCCGAGGTAGTTCCCCTTGGTGGCGGCCACCTTCTGCGCCGCGGCGAAGCCGGCGATCGCGTCGAGCTCGCGGGGCGTGTTGATCTCGTGCGCCGCGCTGCCCGCCTCCTCGTGATGCGCCTCCTCCGGCGTCATCCCCTTGCGGGCCGCCGCCAGCGGCATCGCCTCGGCGATCCCGCGGCCGAGCTGCCGGTTGTTGCCCTCGGTCTTGGCCACCTTCTGGTACCGGCGGGTCTTCTCGAGCTTCACCCGCGTGGACACGTACGGCACGAAGGCGGCGTCGCCCGGCGCGGCGAGGAGGTCGGTAGCATTGACGCCGCGGCCGGTGGCGTACTGGCCGAAGCTGGTGTGGCCATATCCGAGCGGGGAGGCCACCACGTCGTGGCGGAGCCCCGGATAGAGGTATGCCGGCGCCTCGATGCTGCCGGTCGCCGAGACCAGCCGCACGATCTCGCCCTCGCGGATGTCGAGCTCGGCCGCCGTCTCCGGGTGGATCTCGATCCAGGACTGCCAGGTGATCTTGGTGACCGGGTCCGGGTTCTCGAGCAGCCAGGGCTTGTCGGTGCCGCGGCCGTCGTAGAGCATCGACGTGGGGTAGGGCGCGAAGAGGAATTCGCCCTCGCCGGTGAAGGCGGGCGAGGTGCCGACCACCTGCTGCGCCCCGGCGGCGAGCTTGACGGCGGTGGGGGCCGGCGCCGGGTCGAAGATGCCGCCTGCCGCCAGCGCGCTCACCCAGAAGGCGCTGAAGTCGGCGGCGCCGCGGGTCTTCGCGAAGGCCTGCCATTGCGCCTTGAGGTACTCCTCCCACGAGGCGCCCTGGAAGCCGGCGAGCGGCCCGCCGGCGGCCTTCGCCACCTGCAGCAGCACGTCGCCGGTGGGCCGGGTGTCGAACACCGGCTCCATGACCGGCTGGAGCAGTGACCGGACGCCCGCGCGGGGCCGGAGGTCGTCCCAGCGCTCGAGGCCGTGTGACTGCGGGAGCAGGAGGTCGGAAAGTGCCGCCGTTTCGTCGAGGACGAGCGCGGTGGACACCTTGTACGGCACCTTGGCCATCGCCGCGGCGAAGCCGGACGACTTCGGCAGCGCGTAGACCGGGTTGGCGTCGTGCACGATCAGCACCGCGACGTTGCCGGCCTCCATGTCCTTCTGGAGCGCGGCGAGCGCGGCGTAGCCGTCGCTGGCATCGAGGTCGGCCCCGAAGCGTACGGTGCGGCCGATGTTCCCCGCCACGTAGTTCAGGATGTTGACGGCGGCGCAGACCTGGGCGGCGCCCGCCGTCTGGCTCCCGATGCCGCCGGCCACCGCCAGGCTCGGCTGGGCCGAGACGAACTCACGGGCCAGGAGCTTGATCTGTTCGGCGGTCAGCCCCGACTGCTGGGCGATCTGCTCCGGCGCATAGGCCGCGAGCATCCCCTTGAGGGCGCCCGCGTCGCCGGGAGCGCTGCTCCGCTCGGCGAGGATGACCTGCGCCATCGACAGCGCGATGGCCGCCTCGGCGCCCGGCACGATGGGGAACCACTCGTCGGCGTTCATGCCGGTGAGCGACATCCGCGGCGCGAGCGAGACGTGCCGGGCCATGGCGCCGTCGTGGTAGCCGTGCGACGCGGCGAAGCCTCGCTGGTTTTCGATCGGGGCGAGCCAGGTCTCGAGGAAGTCGGCGCCGAAGGAGACGATGAACTTGGCGCTGGCAAAGTCGTGGGACGGGAGGCCATCGACGCCGAACACCTGGCGGTTGGCCGCGCGCATCGGCTCGTGGTCGAACGGCTGGTAGCGCACCACGCGGCCGCCGAGCGCGGCGGTCCACGCCGCCAGCAGGTCGGAGAAGGTGCCGCGCCCGGCGCCCGAGATGACCGCCACCTTGCCGCCCGCCGCAGTGGCCTTCGCGGCCAGCTCCGCGACGGCATCGCTCCACGGGATGTCGGCGAAGCCGCCATCGGCGAGGCGCTTCTTCGGACCGCGCACCCGGTTCGGGTTGTAGAGCGACTGCAGCCCCGCCTGCCCGCGGGCGCAGAGCTTCCCGGCGTTCACCGGGTGGGCGGGATTGCCCTCGAGCTTGATGGCCCGCGCCTCGCGCGTCTTCACGTGGAGCCCGCACCCGGTGGCGCACTCGGTGCACGTGCTCGCGTAGAAGGTGGGGATGCCGGGCACCTGGTCCTCGGACTGCACCAGGTAGGGAATCAGCTTCTGCACCCGGTCCGTGGAACAGCCGCTGAGCGCCGCCGTGCCGGCCCCGGTCACGCCGAGGACGGTCAGGAAGCGCCGTCGGTCCATTCCCGTCTCTTGCTTCTCGTCCATTGCTGCGCCTCGAGGGCTGGCAGTCGCTAGTAGTGGCAGACGGAACAGTCGCGCGACACGTTCCGCGCCAGGTGGCAATTGATGCAGAAGCCCATGTTGTTCACGTTGTTCACCTTGAACACCTGGGGCGTCCGCGTCACGTCGCCGTGGCAGGTGGCGCAGGCGTTCGGGCCCATCGCGTTGATGTGCCGCATGTGCGGGAAGTGCGCGTGGCGGGCCAGGAAGTACACCCGGTTCCACTCGACCGGCTTCTGGGTGTTGTACGACTCGCGCACCTTGGCGATTTCCCGCTGGGCGCTGGAGTCGGTGCCGCCGATGACGAGGTGGCAGTTCATGCAGGTGCCCATGCTCGGGATGCCCGGCTCGGACGAGACGGACACCGAATAGTGGCAGTACTGGCAGTTGATCTTGAACTGGCCGGCGTGGATGTCGTGGCGGAAGAAGATCGGCTGGCGCGGCCCCTTGAGGGCGCCGCTGTCGGACGCCGTCAGGACCGGTGCGAGGAGCGAATCATTGACCGCCGGCGCGGCTTGCCGGCTGGCCGTGGCGTCCCGGGCCATGAACGCCACGGCCAGAGTCAGAAGCACAGCTCCGCCGAACACCGAGGCCAGCTTGCGCATGGGCTGTCACCATTGTGAAATAATTCACGAAGCCGCAAGTGATGCGGAGGGAATCGCATCGCGCGTTGCGGGACGTATTATATGCCGGGTCATCGGAATCACAACCCTAAGTCGATGCGGCCCCGCAATATCCGATGATTTATATCGGAATTACCGAACTCAGCCCGCAGCGCGGCGGAGCGAGCCGGGAGGCGCCTCCGCCCGCATCCATTCCGCCTTCTTCTTCGCAAAACCGAGAAACGCAGTGGCCAGCCGCTGGTCGGTGAGGTCGAGCCAGCACCAGCGCACCGGGCCGGTGCGCTGCGCCTGGGTGATGGCCTGCGTCACGACGGCGGGGAGCCGCGCGTCACTGACGCGACGCTCTTCCGCGTCCGAGATGGTGAAGGTGGTGCTCACCCCGTCCTGCATCACATGCATCCAGCAGAGCTTGCGGGTGCCGAGGGTGTACTCCCAGGCCCAGAGCCACTGGGGACCGAGGAACTTGACGTGCTCGACGACGCCGGGGATGGCCTTGAGCCCGTCGCGCACTAGGCGGAACCGCGCCGCCGCGGGTGCCGGCAGGTCCTTGAGCGGCGCCCGCGCCTCCGGCTCGGACGACGGGTGGGGATAGCGGTTGCCCTGCCAATACGAACTCGATCGCCCCACGTGGTGGCTCCAGTCGGAGGGGAAGTGGTCCGGGAATCTACGGGGGAGACGGGGGTCGGGGAAAGCGCCCGCGTGTGCGAGGGCCCCGCGACGCAGTCGTCACCTAGGGCAACTCGCCCCCGGCGTGACCGCGAGCATTGCGACTGTGGACGGTTGGGTCCGGGTCAGTGAGCCAGAACCGTGGTGCGGCGGCCCCGTATCACGGTTCGCCGGCGTGAGCGCCGGGCGGCTCGGCGGCGGGAGCCACACCCTTCCGTTCCAGAAAGCGCCGTACCTCGATGCCCATGGCGCGCATCAGCGACGCCTCCCTTCCGTCCAGCCCCGCGCGGAACACGATTTCCCGGAACGACCGCATCACGTGGTCGTGCTGTCGCGTCTTGAAGAAGTCGATGGCCCAGAGCGCCCGGGTCCAGTCGGTGAACAGCCACTCGATCTGGTCGGCGGCGGCCGGGGCGGCACGGCGGCGCGGCGGCTTGGTGGGGATGTCGGCGCCGATGCGGACGCGCCAGGTCTCGTAGCTCATGATCCCGATGGCCTGCGCCAGGTTCATCGAGGTGTATTCCGCGCTGGTGGGGATCGACACCAGCGCACGACAGAAGTCCAGCTCGTCGTTGGCCAGCCCCTTGTCCTCGCGGCCAAAGACGATACCAACTGGACCAAACTCCGATTGCGCGACGATCTCGGCGGCAGCCTCGCGGGGCTCAAGAACCGTGCGCTTGGCGGCCCGGCCCCGCGCGGTGAGCGCCACGCTGTACACCGTGTCCTTCAGCGCCTCGGCGAGCGAGGTGCAGATCTGGATCTTGGCCACCAGGTCTGCGGTGTTGTGGGCGATTCCCTCGATCCGCCAGGGATCGAAGACTTCCGGGTTCACCAGGCGGATGCCGGTGATCCCGAAGTTCTTGGCCAGGCGGACGGCGCTCGCGATGTTGACGATGTCCTGCGGGGCCACCAGGACGATGATCGGGGCCCCGGCGGCCCCCGATGCGACGGGACCGGTCACTCGTGCAGCTCCACGCCGGCTTCCTGCTCGATGAGCCGGATCGGCTCCAGGTAGTCGGCGTCCTCCCCGAGCGCGGCGTGCGCCTTGCCCAGCAGGTCCGAGGTCAGGTGCAGCACCGGTCCGGACATCCCCTGCCCCGTGAGGAAGCCCGCGGCGATCCGGGCGTCCTTGTCGAGCAGCGCCAGGCGGAAGGTGAGCGGCCAGAGCCGGGTCAGCACCCGCTGCGGCACCAGGTATTCGCTCACGAAGCTGCGGCCGCTGGAGGCGTTCAGGACCTCCACCGCCTTCCGCGCCGGGATGCCGCTCTTCACCAGCGCGGCCAGGCCCTCCCCCACGGCGAAGACATTGACCGCCAGCAGCGCGTTGTTGACTGCCTTCATGGCGTGCCCGGCGCCCAGCGGGCCCATGTGCTCCACCCGGCGGCCGAAGCAGTCGAGCACCGGCCGCGCCCGGCGGAACTGCTCCTCCGTGCCCCCGACCATGACGGTGAGGGTGCCCGCCTCGGCGCCGTTGGTCCCGCCGCTCACCGGGGCGTCGGCGAAGTCGATGCCGAGCTTCGCGAGCCGCGCGCCGATGCGCCGGGTGGCCTCCGGGTCCCCTGACGTGCAGTCGAGGAACAGGGTCCCCTTCGCCATGCCGGCGAGGATGCCATCGGGGCCGTCGAGCAGCGACTCCACTTCGCTCGAGGTGGGGAGGCAGGTGATGACCACCTCGGCGCCAGCCGCCGCCTCTCGCGGCGTGGCCGCCACGGTGGCGGCGTGCGCGGCCGCGAAGGCCGCCGCCTTGGCGGCGGTGCGGTTCCAGATGGTGAGCTGGTGGGCCTTGGCCACATGGACGGCCATCGGCGTCCCGATGGCGCCGAGACCGAGAAACGCGACGCGCATGCCGCTCACCCGGCCTGGCCGCGGCGACCGAGCTCCCGGTCGAACATGTAGAGGCCCGACGTATTGCTGCCGATCAGGCGGAGGGTGTCCACGATCTGCCGGCTGGTCTTCTCCTCCTCGACCTGCTCCGTGATGAACCACTGCAACAGCGCCTGGGAGGCGTAGTCCTTCTCCTTCGCGGAAAGCTCGTAGAGGGCGTTGATGCTGGCCGACACGACCCCTTCGTGCTTGGCGGCGGCCTCGAAGGCGGCGAGCGGAGACGCGTAGGTGGCCTGCGGCGCCGGGAGCGCCTTCAGCTTGATGACGCCGCCGCGGTCCTCCACGAAGTCGGTGAACTTCATGGCGTGGCCGAGTTCCTCCCGGGCCTGGATCCGCATCCACGCGGCGGCGCCGGGGTGGTTGATGGTGCTGAAATAGGCAGACATCGCGAGGTAGATGTACGCCGATTCCAGTTCCTTGTGGATCTGGTCGTTCATCGCGGCCTGCACGGCCTTGCTGATCTGCATGGGATTCCCCCGGAAGAAGTCATCCGAATGCCCGCTCCACGTTGACGCCGGAGCCGGGCGGGCGTACGCTACGCGCGAGCCATGACCGCCAAAGATAGCCTGCCCCCCGGGGCCCCGTCACCGAACCGCGCGCGGCCGTCCTGGGGCCGGATTGCGCTGGCCGCGCTCGGCGCGCTGCTCGTGCTGTTCATCGTCGGCCCCCTGCTCCGGCTGCTGCTGCTGGCCACGCCCGCGAGCCTCCGCGAGGCGCTGCAGGACCAGGAGCTCCACGCCTCGATCGCGCTGACGCTCGCGACCGCCACCGCCGCCACCCTGCTCGCACTCGTCCTGGGCGTGCCGCTCGCCTACCTCCTCGCGCGCCGGTCGTTTCGCGGGCGACAGCTGATCGAGGCGATCGTGGAACTCCCGGTCGTCATTCCCCACCCGGTGGCCGGCATCGCCCTGCTGCTCTTCCTGGGCCGCCATTCCACCGTGGGCAGCGCGTTCGCCCGGGTCGGCGTGGAATTCGTGAGTCACATTCCCGGCATCGTGGCCGGCATGCTGTTCGTGTCGGTCCCGATCCTGGTGAGCGGGGCCCGCGAGGCGTTTCGCGGCGTGGACCCGCGTCTCGAGCGCGTGGCCCGCACCCTCGGCGACTCCCCGGGCACCGCCTTCCGGCGGGTGACCCTGCCGCTCGCCGGCCGCGGCATCCTCGCGGCCGCGGTGCTCTCCTGGGCCCGGAGCGTGAGCGAGTTCGGCGCCATCGTCATCCTGACCTACAATCCGCAGGTGGCGAGCGTCCTGATCTACGACCGCTTCACCACGCTGGGGCTGCCCGCGGCGGTGCCCGCCGCCCTCCTGCTCCTCTTCGTGGCGCTCGGTGTCTTCGCACTGGTCCGCCTGCTCCAGCCGGCGGAGCGGCGATGATCCGCCTCGACGGGCTCACCGTGCGCGTCGGCGGCTTCCTGCTGGACGACATCTCGTTCGAGGTGCCGGCCGGCGGCTATGGCCTCGTCATCGGGCCCTCCGGCTCGGGCAAGACCACGCTGCTGGAGGCGGTGGCCGGGCACATCACCCCGACCCGCGGGCGGGTGCACCTCCACGGCGAGGACGTATCGACGGTGGCGCCGGAACGGCGCGGCGTGGGGTTCGTCTACCAGAACTACCACCTATTTCCGCACCTCGACGTCGAAGGCAACATCCGGTACGGTCTGGTCCGCGGCGCGCTGACGCCCGCCGCGCAGGCTGAGCGGGTGCGCGAACTCGCCGACCTGCTCGGCATCGGCGCGCTGTTGGACCGTTCCATCCACGGGCTGAGCGGCGGGGAGACCCAGCGCGTGGCGCTCGCCCGGGCCCTGGCGCCGCGGCCCAGCATTCTCCTCCTCGACGAACCGTTTTCCGCCGTGGACCCGGCCACCCGGCACATGCTGCGCCGGGAACTTCGCGCCATCCACACCCACGAGAAGGTCACGACCCTCCAGGTGACCCACGACTTCGACGAAGCCCTCCGCCTGGGCGACGTGGTGGCGGTGCTCTCGGAGGGGCGCGTGGCCCAGCTCGGCCGCCCCGATGAGGTGTTCCGATACCCGAACTCGCCGTTCGTCGCCCGGTTCATCGGGACCGGCACCGTCCTGAGCGGCGAGGTCACGCGCCAGGCGCCGGAGCAGGACGGAGGCGCCTTCGCCGCCTGGTTCGTGAGCGGGCCGCTCCGCTTCGAGGTCGTGGCCGAGCGGGAGGGGCCCGCGCACGCCGTCCTCCGGCCGGAAGACCTGACGCTGAGCCGCGATCCGATCCCCGGCTCCGCGCGCAACCGGTTCGCGGCGGTCGTGAGCCGCGTGGAGCGGGTCGGTCCGGTCAGCTACGTTCATCTCGACGCCGGCCGGCCGATCACGGCGGCGGTCACCAGCGCTTCGGCCGACGAGCTCGCGCTCGACACCGGCGTCGCCGTCATGGTGACCGTGAAGGCCACCGCCATTCACCTCGTCTAGGGAGATACGATTCATGCGCGCACTCCAGGCCGCCTCGGCCACCCTGCTCTCGGTGCTGGTCGCGGGATGCGCCGAGCCGAAGCCGCCAACCTCCTCGGCCCCGCCGGTGGCGCTCTCCCTCCTCGCCACCATCGGCGACAGCGCCTCGACCATCGAGGGCATCGCCTTGCACGCCGGGCAGCTCTACGTGTGCGACTGGAAGGACGGCACCATCTACCGGCTCGACCCGGCCAACCCGATGCCGGTGGCGGTCGGCGGGCTCCCCGTCGCGCCCGGCACCGCGGTCCTCGGCATGGTCACCGACTCCGCCGGCAACCTCTACCTCGCGGTGCCGGACGCGGGCACCGTGTACCGCGTGGCCGCGGCACGATTGGGCGCGCCGGATTTCGACCGGAACAAGGACGCGGTGGCGTTCGCCACCGGCGCAGCCGGCGCCAATGGCCTCGCGTTCGACCGGGCCGGGCATCTCTGGATCACCGGCGGGAGCACCGGCAACCTGTATCACGTGGGCCAGGCCGGCGGCGCCGCGATCACCTTCGCGAGCGGCTTTTCGCCGATCTCGACCGACACGACGATGCCGGTGCGCGGCTACACGGTGAACGGCCTCGCCTTCGACAGCCGCGGCGTGCTCTACACCGCCAACACCGGCACCGGGGAAATCACGAAATTGGTCATCGGCCCCGATTACCAGCCCGGGGCGGTGGGGCCGTTCGTGACCGACGCGCGCCTGATGGGCGCCGACGGGCTGCTGATGGATGCCGAGGACAATCTCTGGGTGGACGCGAACTTCCGTAACACCCTGGCTCGCATCGGGCCCGACGGCACCGTCACGCTCGTGGCCGCGAGCACGCCGAGCGGCGAGTTCACCGACTCGACGATGGTGCCGGCCTATCCGCAAACCGGTGCGGGTAACGCGCTCCGCTTTCCCGCGGAGCTCAAGCGGATCGGTAACACCATGTACATCGCCAACCTCAACTTCCCGGTCGGCGCCAACGCCGGCCAGCCGGTAAAGGGCGCCACCGTCGCGGCGGTCACCCTCCCCTGACCCGATGACGACCCGCTTCCTGCACGTGGATCTCGACGCCTTCTTCGTCGAGGTGTGCCGGCAGCTCCGGCCGGAGCTCCGCTCGGTGGATCTCCTGATCGTCGGCGGGCGTCCAAATGGCCGCGGCGTGGTCCAGTCGGCGTCGTATGGGGCGCGCGCCTTCGGCGTGCGGGCGGGCATGCCGTCGTCTGAAGCGGCCCGGCGGTGTCCGGGCGCCATTTTCGTGCAGGGGACGTTCGACGACTACCGCCGGGCGTCGCGGGAGGTCCGCGGGGTGCTGGAGGAGTTCTCGCCGCTGGTGGTGATGACGGGGCTGGACGAGGGCTACGTGGACTTCACCGGAACGGACCGGCTCCATCCGGTGTCGTTGCTGCCGGTGGCGGAGCGCCTTCGGGACCGGATCAAGGTGGCCTCCGGGCTCGACTGCAGCATCGGCATCGGAAGCAACCGGATGGTGGCCAAGCTCGCGTCGGATGCGGCCAAGCCCCGGGGGCTGATGGAAGTCCGCGAGGGTTGGGAGGAGGGGTTCCTGGCCGGGTTGGCGCTCAGGGCGCTCCCGGGCGTCGGCCCGCGCACCGCGGCGCGGCTCGAGAAGGCGGGGCTCACGGGAGTGGCGGAGGTGCAGGCCCGGACGGTGGAGGAGCTGGAGCGGCTGATCGGTTCCGACGCCAAGCTCCTCAAGCGTCGGGCGCACGGCCACGGCGGCCGGGTGCTCCGGGACCGGCATGAAACGAAGTCGGTGAGCCGGGAGACCACACTGTCCGCGGACACGTCCGACCTCGCCCGGCTGGAACAGATCCTCTTCCGCCTGGCCGCGCACGTGGCGAGCCAGCTCAGGGGCGAGGGGCTGGCGGCGCGGACCGTGACCCTCAAGCTCCGGCACGGCGACTTCGTGACCATCACCCGGAGCCACACCCTGGCGACGCCGAGCGATCTCGACGCGGAACTCGTTGAGGCGGCGCGCACCCTTCTCCGTGTCGCGTTCGAGGAGGTCCGGCGTCGGGGGCGCGGGGTCCGCCTGGTGGGGGTCGCCGCCACCAACCTGGTCGAGGCGCCGACTGCGGACCTGTTCGAGCCACCGGAACGGACGAGGCTCCGCCAGCTGACCACCGCGGTGGACCAGGTCCGGGAGCGGTTCGGGTTCGACGCGGCGACACCGGGGAGCATGCTGAAGCGGCGGGGCAGCGAATAGGCGTCCAACCGCCAGTCCTCGGTCCTCAGTGCTCAGTCCCGAGTCCTCTGACCCCATCCCCTTGCCTTTTCGGAGCTCATTCCCCAACTTGCTATACGTCAAGCAAGTACCTTTCGGGGGCTCCATGGCTATTGCCGCACCCCAGCTGCTCGAGTCCGAACGCTCCGGCGCCCGCTCCACGCGGGAGGCGGTGCTCGATGCCGCCGAGCGGCTCTTCGCCGAGCGCGGGTACGAGGCCACCAGCCTCAACGATGTCGGCGCCGCCGCCGGGGTTTCGCGCGGCACCCCGGGGTACTTCTTCGGCTCGAAGGCGGACCTCTACCGGGCGGTGCTCGAGCGCTGTTTCTCTGAGGTCCGTGCCGCGGTCCGGAGCGGCCGCGAGCGGGCCTTGGCCAGCGGCGAGGCCCGCGAAACGGTGCTGGCCGGCATCGTGTCGGAATACTTCGACTTCATCACCGCCAATCCGTTCTTCGTGCGCCTCATCGAATGGGAAGCGCTCACCGGGAGCCGCACCCTGGAAGCGGTGCCGCCCCACGTCGAGGCGGCGCAGGAGGCGCTCGCGGCGCTGAGCGACGAGCTGGCCCTCGACCCCGCACGCCCCGGCGAGGCGGCCCAGTTGCTCCTCAGCGTCATCGGACTCTGCTGGTTCCCGCTGGTCCATTCCGGCACGATGCTGCGGGCCCTCGGCATCGACGCCACCGACCCCGATTTCCTTCAGGCGCGCAAGCGCCACGTGATCGACCTCGTGCTCTCGGGCACGGCGGGCCGGTCCACCTCCTGACTCCTCAGCCGAGCGCGAGACTCATATGACCACCGCCATCAAGCAACCGACCCACGCCGACCTCGTGCCGAAGACGACCGAGCAGGAAGCCCGGGACGTCGCCGAGGCCGCGCGCGAGCAGGAATGGCAGTCGCGAAGCTTCGTCCGCGAGCTCTTCGAGGGCGACTACGACCTCCGGCTCATCCATCCCTTCCCCGAGCCGGACCCTGCGGACCTGGCCAAGGCCAAGCCGTTCATGGAGCGGCTCGAGAAGTTCATGCGCGACAAGGTGGATAGTGACAAGATCGACCGCGAGGGGAAGATCGCCCCCGAGCTGGTCGAGGAACTCCGGCAGATGGGCGCCTTCGGGATCAAGATTGCCGAGGAGTACGGCGGCCAGGGCCTGAGCCAGTACAGCTACACCAAGGCCATCGGCCTGGTGACCAGCAACGACGGCAGCATGACGGCGCTGCTCTCCGCGGCGCAGTCCATCGGCGTGCCGGTGCCGCTCAAGCTCTTCGGCACCGACGCGCAGAAGAAGAAGTACCTGCCCCGCCTGGCCAAGGGCGCCATTTCGGCCTTCGCGCTCACCGAGCGCGGGGTCGGCTCCGACCCGGCCGGCGTGGCCACCACGGCGGTGCTCTCCCCGGACGGCACCCACTACATCCTGAACGGCGAGAAGCTCTGGTGCACCAACGGGACCATCGCGGAGCTGATGGTCGTCATGGCGCGCACCGGCAAGAAGATCAGCGCGTTCATCGTCGAGGCCGACTGGCCCGGCGTCGAGGTGGTCGAGCGGCTGCACTTCATGGGGCTCAAGGCCATCGAGAACGGCGTCATCCGGTTCACCAACGTCAAGGTGCCGGTGGAGAACATCATCTGGGGCGAGGGCAAGGGCCTCAAGCTGGCGCTGGTGACGCTCAACACCGGGCGCCTGACGCTGCCGGCGTCCTGCGCTGCGGGCGCCAAGCGCTCGCTCGAAATCGCACGGACCTGGGCGGCGGAGCGGGTGCAGTGGGGCGCGCCGATCGCCAAGCATGACGCCGTGGCGCAGAAGCTCGGCAAGATGGCCGCCGACACCTTCGCCATGGAGTCGGTCAGCGACCTGGCCTCCCTCATGGCCGACCGGGGCACGGTGGACATCCGCCTCGAGGCCGCCATGGCCAAGATGTGGAACTCGGAGATGGGCTGGCGGATCGTGGACGACCTGCT
>CAZNDK010000053.1:0-12039 GCA_964571795.1 uncultured Gemmatimonadaceae bacterium
CCTGGCGCTTGGCCACCTGGCCCACCAGCCGCTCGCCGTCCTTGGTGAACGCCACGACCGACGGGGTGGTGCGACCGCCCTCGGCGTTGGGAATGACGACGGGGTCGCCGCCCTCCATGACAGCCACCACGGAGTTTGTGGTGCCGAGGTCGATACCGATGATTTTCGAGGCCATGGCTTCCGTTCCTTTCTCGGGAATTCGCAGGCCCGCCGCCCAACGGCCGAGAACCGTCGGGAGGAGGCGTACGGAGATGCCCCCGCAAGGGCAACCCTCATACCGCGATTTTCTGCCGATATGGCAGTGTCGTATATCCTTCTATTAGGCAATGGTTTGCAACGAAAAACGACCCGGAAATCGGGTCGTTTTCGTGCCCACTGCCACCCGACCTAGAACGACTGGGCGAAGCTGAACGTGAAGGTCCAGTCGGCGCCAGCCTCCATGGGCCGTGCGAACCCGAGGCCGAGCAGTGTGCCGAACAGGCTCAAGCGGATTTCCTGCGTGGTCTTGATGCCATTCGATGGGGCCGAGAAGGGGACCGTCACACCGTTGACCACCTGGGTGCCGACTGCGTCGAGCGCGGCATCCGAGCCTGCGTTGGTCGACTCGGTGTACCCGTTGTACATCCGGTACGAGAGGTTCGGCGCGATCGGCGGGATGGTGGTGTTTCCGATCTTGAGCGGCGCCTGGAGGAACGGCAGGGGAGCGGACAGCATCCACCGGGTCAACGCCGCCACGTTGCCGCCGAACTGGTCGTAGTCGTATCCCGGCATGCTGCCCGACCCGCCGATGAGGAACAGCTGCTGGGTGGGCGGGTTGTCCGAGATGGTCGTGCCGACGTCGCCCACCAGCGTGAAGACCACCGACCTCCAGTTGGCGCGCACGACCAGCCCGGCCTGGATGCGCTGGTAGGGGAAGTCGCCACCGCCGGCCTCATAGCTGGCACTGAGGGCCAGGCCTGGCTTGGTAAAATGCGAGCTGATCTCGGGGTGCCAGTTCACGCTCAGCTGCGCCCGTGGATACTCGTACGCGATGACGGTTGGATTGAGCGTGTAGCTCTGTCCGAGAGGGCCGGTCGAGAGATCGGCCACGGTCCGGCGGTCCTTCACCCAGTCCACCCGTGCGGTCACGTTGCCCGGCGCCGTTCGCGAGAAGAACCGGGTTCCGCCCACGCCGGCGGTGAGCCGGTCCGCGTAGTCGTAGTTGTCCTGCTGGAACAGGGCGCGGACCCCGCGGTTGTAGTCGAGCGGATCCGGGAACTTGGTGGCGAGGTCGAGGTCGCGCATCGCCTCGGCGTTCCAGGCCCACACTCCGCGCCCGAGCGTGGCGGTGATGCCGCCGCGGGGCAGCCCGGGCCAGATCGCATAGCCCGCCGTACCGCGGATCCGCAGCCCCGGCATGACGTTGCGCAGGTAGGCGGTGCCGGACACGCCGAGGTAGAGGCCTTCCACCCGGTTGAAGCGGAGCGCCTCGAGGGTCGTCGGCCCCCGCCACAGGAACTCGGGCGGTCCGTCCGGCCGGAAGGCGAGGGGACCCACGTCGAACAGGTTGCTCGGGCTGAACGACCGCACCGCCTTGTCGGGCGATTCCTGCCACGCCCGAAACTCGGACACGGTGTCCTTCGGAGCCACCGTCCGGCCCTTCAAGAACGCCGGAAACACCACGGCCGGCTCGCCGGCCGCTTGCACCAGCGGCCGGACATCCTGCAGGTCGGTGATGACCCGAATGACGCTCCAGCTCTCGGTGGTAAGCGGGATGAGCACTTCCAGGTCCACCAATTGCCAAGTGGGCAGCCACCCCGCGCCGGGCACCTCAGTGTTCACGATGTCCACCACGGCGGCGTTGAGCGCCAATTTGTTGAGCATGCGCATCTTGCCGGATTCCGGCGGCCCGCCCTTGGTCAGGAACTGCCCACGAAGGCGCCGAAGCACGCCCGTCTCGGGGTCGAGATACATGTCCCCTCGGAAGAGCTTGGCCGCCTCTGCCAGCGAATCGCGGGGCCACACCTGAACCCGAACCACCCGCTGCGGGCCGCCGACCGGGAATTCCATCGTCAGCGTGTCACCGCCCTCGAAGCGGTAATAGTGCTCGCGCGCGCTTCCGAGCGGAGAGCGGACTGCGAGCCGGCCTGCCGAGTCCGCTCCCGCGGTGGTCGCCGCGCCGCTTCCTACGCCGAAGGCGTCGTACTCGTCGCCCGTCAGGGTGGGAATGATCCAGCCGTTGGCCAGCGCGGCGGAGGCGGGGAGCGGCACCCCCGTGGTCACCACCCGGTAGCCTTCCTGGTGCTGCCCGAATCCCACGCCAGCCTGCCAGGTGAACACCCCCGCCGTCTGCTCGATCGTGGAGGTTCCCTCGATCCGGTCGGGAAGCAGCTTGGTGAGCGCCACCGCCGACTCATACCGTGCGGTGTAGCCGTGCAGCGCCGCGGGCGGCGCGGCGTTGGCCGCAGAGGCGTGCAGGATGAGTGTCCGCAATGCTGGCGTGGCGTAGGAGTTCGTGTCCTGAGCCTGGCCCTGAGCGAACAGGAGGAGGATGGCGAGCATGTGCGATGATCCGTGGCGGAGGGGGCCCGCCTAGAAAGTGAAACCGCCGCCTGCGTTGATGAAGACGCCCTGTCCCGCGCCGGTCGCCACGTTGATGCTCGCCGCAAGCGACCGGTCGAGCAAGGCGGCCCAGAGTCCGCCGCCGAAACTCGGGTGCCACTCCTTCGACGACTCGTCCTTCACGAACACTCGCCCCAAGTCCGCCAGGCCGAGCACGCCGAAGTCCCAGGGCAGCACGAAGGTGACCTGCGACACCCGGAGCCGGAGGTCCAGGTTGCCGAATACCGCCTGGTTGCCCTCGTACCGGCCTTGCGGGAGCCCCCGCACTGTCCGCCCGCCGCCAATGAAGGCCGCCTCGAAATAGGGGACCTTGCCGGCCGTGGTGGTGCCCGACAGCCGCGCGGCCACCGTCATTTCCGGCCACCAGTGCGGCGTGTGGTAGACGGCGATCGACGCGGTCGCGGTGCCGAACTGCCCGCTCCCGTCCCGAATCAGCGGGTACCACGCCCCGTTCACGGTGGCATACACCCCGCGCCGCGGGGCGCCCCGGACATCTCGCGTGTCGAACGTGAACTGGCCGGTCAGGCCGGCCTCACCGAAGCTGGGGCTGCCGTACGGCCGGTCCACCCCGATGAAGAGCGTCGTGTCGAGCGGCGTGTAGACCGACTTCATCGCAATCCCCGCTCCCACCTTCACGCGGTCCGAGAGCGGAAGCACGAGCGACGGGGCGAGGCCGTACAAGTCGCGTCCCGCCCGGTAATAGCCCGAGGTGCTGTCGCCCGGGGTCTCGTTGCCGAACCCGTAGAAGTAAACAGCCCCCACCCCCGACGCGACAGCGTCTACGTGCAGCTGCAGCGGCGAGTGCTCCCACCGGAAGTCCGACAGGAGTTCCACCACGCCGCTCTTCGAGTCGGTGCCGTAGGCCGCGCGCAGCGTGACCTGATTCCGGTACGGCCGCGCCTCGCCCGACCAGTCGGTCCGGACCACCCCGCCGCCGATGAGCAGCCCGACGCCCGACGACAGTTCGAGCCAGCCGGTCGGGTGGAAGTTCCGGCGTCCCTCCGTGCGTTCCGCCCCGGTGCTGTCGAGATGGGCCAGGGCGTCGGCCACCTGGACAACCGTACCCTGCGGCGCCTTGTCGTCCATCACCACCCCTGCGCCCGGCGCAGGCACGATGCGCAGCGCCGGCGCCTTCCCCGCGACGCCGACAAACCGCACCGTGTCGGCGCCACCCCCGAGGAACAGCGTGACGGACTCGGTCTCCTTACCGCTATACCGGATGCGCCGTGCCGGCCCGAGGCTCAGTTCGAGCGAGTCGGAGGTCGGCCATGCCGCGCGGACGGTTTCCGGCAGAGTCGTCCCGAACACCTCCGCATCGCGCCTCACCTGACGGTACATGTGGTCCACGGCGTCGGGGAGGTGGTCCCGCCGCTCGCGCAGGAAACGGGTGAGCCGCTCGCCGACGTGCGCCTGATAGGGCGCGGGCATCTTCCCGACCGCCGCGCTGATCACGGAATCGGTCAGCGCCGACTGCAGCGCCGCCGCTGCCGAGTCCCATGCCGGCCTGCCGAGGGCGCCGAGCAAGTACCGGTAGGAACTCGCCTGGTCGGGAATGCCGGTCAGGGTGTGGGGGTAATTGGGCCCGAAGGTCGTCAGGTCCGGCTGGATCGGGCGCGCGAGGTAGGTGGCGATGCCGTCGTAGCGGGCGAGCGCGGTTTCCCGGAAGGTGCCGAGCGGTCGCCACTCGATCCCTCCGGCCACCGCCACCGCCTCCCAGCGCCAGTCGAGGAACCCCGGGGCCAGATTACCGACATAGACGTTGAAGAGGCTCGCGCGCAGGACCGCGCGGGCGTCGACCACCTCCGCTGGGTCGTTCAGCGTCCGATGGAGCAACGCGAGGGAGGTGATGACGGCACCAGCCACGACCCCGCCCGTTGAATCGGACGAGGCGACCGGGTCGCCCAGCAGGAGGTATCCGGCGCGCCCTGGGTCGCCGGCGTCGAGCCCGGGGATGGCAGGGCGGGGAGGCAGGGCCACCAGCCATGCCGACTGATTCGGCACGCCGGCGGCCTCGGCGAGCGCGGCGGCCACCAGCGGCCCCGCGGGATTCCGTCCGCTCGTGAGGTCCGCGATGAGTCCGCTGCTCACGCTTGCCGGTACGATGCCTGTTGGGAAGGAACGGGGGTCGGTGCGGTCGAGCGGAAAGAAGGTCCAGTGGCTGCCGTCAGCGCCCTCGAGGAAGGTCAGACCCGCCAGGCGGCCGGTTCCCTCGCTCGCGACGCGGAGCCCGCCGCCGGTGGCTTGCATGTCGAGCACCGGCACGGTGATGGGTGTGTTCCAGAGCGTACGATACCTGGCACCGAAGAGACCCGTGCCGAGCCAGCGTATCCACGAGGTCGTGCTGAATTGCGGGCCGGGCACCACGGTCACGCTGTCGCGCGTGACCGGTGTGGACTGGGCCGACAACGGCGCCGCGACGAAGGCCGCCAGCACCAGGCTGGTGCGCACGGCCCTGACCGTGAGGGACCGCATCGGCATTCGCACGTGGTTATGGCAGCTTGGCCGTCGCCTCGCCGATCACGCGCTGGACCTGCGGGTTGTCGGGGAACTGCTGCGCCACGGCCTGCAGGGCCGCCCGGGCCGAGTCGGGCTGTCCCAGCGCCACGTAGGCGTCGCTCCGGAGCACGCCCGCCTGCAGCACCATCCGGGGGTTGTCGGCCGGGATCGCGAGCCCGTTCAACATCGTCAGCGCCGAGGCCGGGTCGTGCCGGTCGATCAGCATCGATCGGGCCGACAGGAACGCGACCGTAAGGTCTCCCGGCATCTGTCGGGCGAGTTCCTCGGTCAGCCGTGCGGCGCTGGCCGAATCGCCGGCTTCGCGGTCGGTTCGCGCGGCGTTGTAGAGCCCGGCCACGAGCAGCCGCTTCACGTCGGCCGGGTCGCCAGAGCGGGTCCCCACGCCCCCGGCGTAGCTGTAGACCAGTTCGCCGCCGTGTTCCGCCGCCTCGAACAGGAAGAAGGCGGCCACGACCCCGGTCACCGCCGACCCCACGAGCGCCACCCGCCGCACCTTCTCTTTCTTCTGCATCGCGAGCGCCAGGAGCTCGAAGGCCGCCACGACGAGGAACAGGTTCCGCGCCCGCTCGCCGAGTTCCTCGTGCTTCTGTACCGCCTCCCGGGCGCCCGGGATCCGTTCAGCCGACTGGTGCGCCTGGTCGCCGGACCGCGCGGCGAGGACGCCGGCGGTGGCCGCGGCCAGGAGCGTGATCGTCGCGACCGGCTTGAACCAGGCGACCGAACTCAGCAGCGACAGGATGCGGAGCCCGACCCCGATGAAGCCGAGCACGACGATGAAGTGGACGATTTGCGGGTGGAAGACGGCGATGTTCGGCATGGGAGCGGTCGCGGGTTAGGGGGCGTGGTCGTCGCGGTGTCGTCGTGAATGGTGCCCGGTCACGGGCAGGAAGTCGAGGGGCACCAGGCTAGCCGGCGGCCAGCGCGCGATGATAGGCATCGGCGGTCTGGCGTGCGGCGCGGGCCCAGGTGAAACCGGCAGCGCGCTCCAGGCCCCGGCGGCGGAGGTCGTCCCGCAACACCCGGTCGGCCAGGAGGCCCTCCAGGATCTTCGACAGCCCGTCGACGTCCATCGGCTCGAAGAGGACGGCGGCGTTCCCCGTGATTTCCGGTACCGACGTGGCCCGGGCGGCCACGACGGGGCAGCCGGAGCGCATCGCCTCGAGTACCGGCAGCCCAAACCCCTCGAAGTAGGAGGGGAAGACGAAGAGGTCGGCCGCCGAGTAGCACGCGGCCAGCTGCGGCTCCGGCAGGGCCGACCGGTACTCGACGTGTCGTTCGAGGCCGAGTCGGGCGATCAGGCCGCGGCTGCGGGAGCTCCGGGCGCCGATCCGGAGCAGCAGCAGCTCGGGGCGGTCCTTCACCAGGCGGGCCAGCGCCTGGAGCAGCGTCTCCACGTTCTTGCGGCGTTCCTCGCTCCCCACGTGCAGCAGGATCGGTCGAGCCGGGTCCAGGCCGAGAGCCTCTCGGCTGGCCTGCCGGTCGCGCGGCGCGAAGGTGGGCGACACCGCGTGGTGCACCACGGTGGTGCGTTCCTCGGGGTAGTCGAAGAGCGAGAGGTAGTCGCGGCGGGAGTACTCCGACACGAACACCAGTCCGCTTGCCCGCTTGAGGGGAGTGAAGTGCCGGCGACGGAGCCAGGTGGACAGTCCGGGATGGTTGGCGCCGAGCCGGAGTGCGATGAGGTCGTGCACCGTGACGACGGCGGGCCGCGCGTGCCGGACGCCGGCGCCCATCATCTGGCTGGAAAAGTGGTAGAGGTCGTAGCCGCGCGGCGTCCGGGAGGGGAAATAGAGGTGCGAGTTGATGAGGTAGGTGGGTCCGAGCCCCTTGGCCTTGGCCCAGGGGGGCCGGGGCTGGACGATGACCGGCGACGCGAGGGGTGCATCAGCCCGCCAGTCCGCGGGGTCGATCCGGCCCGGCATGTTCTGGAGCAGGAGGTCCACCTCGAACTCGGGCGGCGTGAGCGCGCGCAACGCACGGTCCAGCTCGCGGGTGTAGCGGCCGATGCCGCCCCGGGCGGGGTGATCGTTGACCAGCAGGACGCGGGGGAGGGTCACCGCCTCGCTCAGCCCGCGTCCTTCTTGACGGCCCGCCCCACGATGATCGTGATGTTGTCGCTGCCGCCGTCCGCGAGTGCGTCCTCCAGCAGCGCCTCGCACACCTGCTTCGCGGAAGTCATGGACCGCAGCCGCTCGGCGATCCGCTCGTCGGACACGTGCTTGGTGAGCCCGTCACTGCAGAGGAGGATGACCTGGTTCCAGACGCTCTCGACCCGGGTCACGACGGGCGCGGTCTGGTGACCGCCGATGGCGCTGGAGAGCACGTGGGCCCAGCGGGTGCGGGGCGCCTCGGTCCGGGTCAGCACACCCTGGTCCACCAGCTCCTGCGCCATGGTCTGGTCGCGGGTGATCTGGGTCAGCGTGCCCTCCCGGAACAGGTAGCATCGGCTGTCGCCGAGCTGCAGCAGGTAGGCGCGTGGCCAGACGCCGAGGAAGAGCGTGAGGGTGGTGGCCATGCTCCGGCCGCTCGGGTCCGTCTTGGCCTGCTCGACCACCCGCTTGTGCACCTGCATGGCGGCCTGCTGCAGCGCGGAGGAGAAGCCGGTGTCGTCCACCGAGTCGGAGGCGTAGTACGCCTTCATGCTCTGGGTCACGTATTCGGTGATGCCCTCGAGCGCGAGGCGACTCGCCTCGCCGCCCTGGGCGCTGCTGCCGACCCCGTCCGCCACCATCGCGAGGAAGGCGAGGCGCTCGGTGGCAGGCCAGTGGCTGGACTCCGGCAGGCTGGTGCTGTGGACGTTGATTTGCCTGCGGAGGGAGCAGATCAGGAAATGATCCTGGTTGGCCGACCGCACCTTGCCCGCGTGGGTCAGCCCGAACACGTCGATCTCGTCATCTCTCGGCTTGCGATCGGCCGGGGCGTCCACGGGGGTGGGATGCGGCATGGTCATCGGCGTGCTCCTCGCGGGCGGGCTGGGACCACGGATCCAACCCGGAACCTACGCCGGGAGCAGGGAACTGCAATGACCGGCGTCACGGCGCCGCCGCGGGAGGGGCGACTCCCGGGGTCTTCCGATGGCATATATTAGGTCGCATGGCCTCCAGCCCCACCCGCTCCGGCGCGGTGCCGACGGACCTTCCCATCTCCGTGCACTCCCGCAATCCCGGGATGCCGCTCGACCTGTCGTGGGTGCGCGCGGTCCGGGCCAACCGGAGCGCCATCGAACGCCGGGCCGCCACGATCCCCAAGCGCCGCACGGTCAAGAAGGAATGGCAGGCCGCCTGGCTCCTCCGGGCCGTCACCCTGATGGACCTGACGACCCTCCAGGGCGACGACACCCCGGCCCGCGTGCGCCGGCTCTGCGCCAAGGCGCGCTCGCCGATCCGCGAGGACCTGCTCGCCGCGCTCGGCGCCGAGCGGCTGGGCATCCGCGTGGCAGCGGTCTGCGTCTACCATGCGCTGGTCCCCGCAGCGGTCGAGGCGCTCCGCGGCACCGGCATCCCGGTGGCCGCGGTCTCGACCGGGTTCCCGGCCGGGCTGAGCCCCTTCCCGCAGCGGGTGGCGGAAATCCGGGCGTCGGTGGAGGCGGGCGCGGATGAGATCGACGTGGTCATCACGCGGGCGCACGTCCTGGCTGGCGAGTGGGAGGCGCTCTACGATGAAGTGCGGACCTTCCGCGAGGCCTGTGGCGACGCCCACATCAAGGTGATCCTCGGCACCGGCGAGCTCGGCACCCTGCGCAACGTGGCGCGCGCCAGCCTCGTGGCCATGATGGCCGGCGCGGACTTCATCAAGACCTCGACCGGCAAGGAGCCGGTCAACGCGACGCTCCCGGTTGGGCTCGTGATGGTCCGCGCCATCCGCGACTACCTCGAGCGCACCGACGTGCGGGTCGGCTTCAAGCCGGCCGGCGGCATCCGGACCGCCAAGGACTCGCTCGACTGGCTCGCCATGATGAAGGACGAGCTCGGCGACCCGTGGCTCCGGCCGGAGCTGTTCCGCTTCGGCGCCAGCGGCCTCCTCGCCGACATCGAACGCCAGCTCGAGTACTTCGTGACGGGCCGCTACTCGGCGTTCCACCGTCACCCGATGGCCTGATCCCCGCGGGCAGCCGACAAGGACCGCTCATGGCATCGATTCCCGAAATCTTCGCCTCCATGGCCTATGGCCCCGCTCCCGAGTCGGCGAAGCCCGCCGAGGAGTGGCTGGACGGCCACGCGCGCGTGTTCGGCCTCTTTATCGGGGGGGCGTGGACGGCGCCGGGCGAATTGTTCGAGACGGTCAACCCGGGCACCGGAAAGCCGCTCGCGCGGGTGACGCAGGCGTCGCGCGCGGACGTGGACCGTGCCGTGGCGGCGGCGCGGGCCGCGCAGCCCGGCTGGTGGGCGCTTGGCGGACACGGGCGCGCCAGGCACCTCTACGCCCTGGCGCGGGCGGTCCAGCGGAACGCGCGCCTGCTGTCGGTCGTGGAGTCGCTCGACAACGGCAAGCCAATTCGCGAATCCCGCGACATCGACATCCCGCTGGTGGCCCGGCATTTCTATCATCACGCCGGCTGGGCCCAGCTCATGGACCGCGAACTGCCGGGCATGGAGCCGGTTGGCGTCGCGGGGCAGATCATCCCCTGGAACTTCCCGCTGTTGATGCTCGCGTGGAAGATCGCGCCGGCCCTCGCCACCGGAAATGCGGTGGTGCTGAAGCCGGCGGAGTTCACCTCGCTCACCGCGCTGCTCTTCGGAGAATTGTGCGTCGAGGCGGGGTTGCCCGCCGGCGTGGTCAACATCATCACCGGCGACGGCCGCACCGGCGAGGCGCTCGTGGCGCATCCCGGCGTGGACAAGATCGCCTTCACCGGGTCGACCGACGTTGGCCGCCTCATCCGCGTGGCGACCGCCGGTACGGGCAAGAAGCTCTCGCTGGAACTGGGAGGCAAGTCGCCCTTCCTGGTGTTCGACGACGCCGACCTCGACAGCGTGGTCGAGGGCGTGGTGGACGCCATCTGGTTCAACCAGGGGCAGGTGTGCTGCGCGGGCTCCCGGATCCTGGCGCAGGAGGGGATCGCGCCGCGGCTGGAAGCCCGCCTCAAGGCCCGGATGGAAACGCTGCGCGTAGGCAATCCGCTCGACAAGGCGGTGGACATCGGGGCCATCATCGCGCCGGTGCAGCTCGACAAGATCCGGGAACTGGTGCAGAAGGGGGAAGACGAGGGCGCGCGGATGTGGCAGCCGTCGTGGAGCTGCCCGACCGAGGGCTACTTCTATCCGCCGACGCTCTTCACCGACGTGGCGCCCTCCGCCACGATCGCGCAGGTGGAAATCTTCGGGCCGGTGGTCGTCATGATGAGCTTCCGCACGCCGGTCGAGGCGGTGGAGCTGGCCAACAACACGCGCTACGGACTCGCGGCGAGCGTCTGGACCGAGAACATCAATCTCGCGCTCGACGTGGCGCCCAAGCTCAAGGCGGGGTCGGTGTGGATCAACTGCACCAACGTCTTCGACGCGGCGGCGGGCTTCGGCGGGTACCGGGAAAGCGGTTTCGGGCGGGAGGGCGGTAAGGAAGGGCTGTGGGAGTACGTGAAGGAGGGCGGCAAGCGGGGAGGCGGGGAGGCGGGGAAGTACGCGTCCCAGGCGACCACGAAACCCCGCGCGAAGACCCCCGCGCCCGCCATTGACCGCACCCCCAAGCTCTACATCGGCGGGGCGCAGGTGCGCCCCGATTCGGGTTACAGCCTGCCGGTGCATGACGCGGCGGGCGGGGTGACCGGCGAGGTCGGGCACGGCAACCGGAAGGACATCCGCAACGCGGTCGAGGCGGCGCACAAGGCGGATGGCTGGGCGCGTGCCACGGCACACCTCCGGGCGCAGGTGCTCTACTACATCGCCGAAAACCTGGCGGCGCGGCGCGACGAGTTCGTGTCCCGCATCGTGAGCCTCACCGGCCGGTCGAAGAAGCAGGGCCAGGAGGAGGTGGAGCTCTCACTCGCCCGGCTCTTCAGCTACGCCGCCTGGGCCGACAAGTGGGACGGCCGGGTGCATCACACGCCGTACCGCAACGTGACGCTCGCCATGCCGGAGCCCCTCGGCGTCGTGGCGGTGGTGGCGCCCGAGGCGTGGCCGCTGCTGGGCTTCATCAGCACGGTGGCTCCGCCGATCGCCATGGGCAACACGGTGGTGGCGCTCCCCTCGGGGCGCTGGCCGCTGCTTGCCACCGACCTCTACCAGGTGCTCGACACCTCGGACCTGCCGGCGGGGGTGCTGAACATCGTGACGGGGCCGCGCGAGGAACTGGCCGCGGTCCTGGCGGCGCACGACGACGTCGACGCGATGTGGTACTGGGGCACGGCGAAGGGAAGCGCCGAGGTCGAACGGCTCTCGGCCGGCAACCTCAAGCAGACCTGGGTGGACCACGGCAAGGCGGTGCGGTGGGAGGCGGCGTCCGAGGGCGAGGGAGCGCGGTTCCTCCGGCACGCCACCCAGGTCAAGAACGTGTGGGTGCCTTACGGCGAGTAGTCCGCTTCCGCTCGGCGGCGGCCGTCTTGGCGGCCGGGACGAGCGAGGCGGTGATCGTGATCTTCCGCCCCAAGACCTTCTGTAGGACATCCGCCTTCCGCCGCGCCGCCCAGCCTTCCAGCGCCATGTTGGCGCCGGCGCGCCTCGGGGCAATCCGCAGGACCAGCTTCTTCCGCGTCAATTCCGCCGCCACCCCCTCGACCACCGCGGTGTGGCCACGGTCCAGCCCGTCCGCCACGCGGAGGAGCCCCGAGGTCCGCCGCACCAGCGCCTGATCGTCCGGCGAGAGCGCCGCATAGGGCGGGTCGGATCGTTTCGGGCCGCGCCGGCGGTGGTACCGGCTCACCAGCGCCACGAGCGAGCGTTCGCGGGCGCCCAGCCCGATCCGGTCGGCGTGCATGATGAGCTGGTA
>CAZNDK010000054.1:0-12004 GCA_964571795.1 uncultured Gemmatimonadaceae bacterium
GACCCGGAACTGCGGCTGCGCCTCGGCCTGCACCCGGTAGGTGCGCCCGAAGAGGTTGAAGTCATTGATGTAGAGGGCGGACAGCATCGTCTGCAGCGTCTGGAACACATCCGTCAGCGACACGCCGAGGCTCTTCACCTTGTCCCGGTCCACGGTGAGGTAGACCTGCGGCGTGTTGATGCTGATGAGCGCCCGTGGCCGCGACACGTCCGGCGACTGGCCCGCGGCGGCGACGTACTCCTGCACCACGCCCGCGAACTCCTTGACGCTGCCGCCCGAGCGGTCCAGGAGGTTCATCTCCAGGCCGGCCGTGGTGCCCATGCCGGAAATTTCCGGCAGGTTGAACGCGAAGGCGGTAGCCTCGGGCAGCTGGGAGAGGTCGCGGTTGACCGATCCGATGATGGCGCCGATGCTGGTCGCGTCGTCCTGCCGCTCCTCCCACGGCTCGAGCATCACGAACATCGTGGCCATGTTCGTCAGGTTGGCGTTCATGATGTAGTCGAACCCGACCAGCGAGATGACGTTCTTGACGCCGGGCTTCGACGCCACGACCCGCTCAATCTTCGCCACCACGGAATCCGCCCGCTGCCGGGACGCCCCCGCCGGCAGGCTCACCCCGAGGGCAAAGTATCCCTTGTCCTCGGTCGGCACGAACCCGCCGGGAATCGTCTTGAAGAGGAAGACGATCAGCACGAGAATGACCCCGAACGCGGCCAGGAAGCTCTTGGGCCGCCCGAGCACGCCGGTCACGCCGCCCACGTAGGTCCCGGTGAAGCGGTCGAAGACGTTGTTGAACCAGGTGAAGAAGCGCCCCTTGGTCGGGTGCTCGTCCTTGATGAGCAGCGTGCAGAGCGCCGGCGTGAGGGTCAGCGCCACGATGCCCGAGAGGATGACCGACACCACGATCGTCACGGCGAACTGCATGAACATGGCGCCGGTGATGCCCCCCATGAACCCGACGGGGATGAACACCGCCGCGAGTACCAGCACGATGGCGATGAGCGCGCCGGACACCTGCGTCATGGCCTTGTCGGTGGCTTGGACCACGCCGACGTGCTCGGTGGCCATGATCCGCTCGACGTTCTCGATGACGATGATCGCGTCGTCCACCACGATGCCGATGGCCAGCACCAGCCCGAACAGCGTCAGGATGTTGATCGAGAAGCCGAGCATCGCCATGCCGGCAAAGGTGCCGACGATGGACACCGGCACGGCCAGGAGCGGGATCAGCGTGGTGCGCCAGCTCTGCAGGAAGATGAACACCACGAGCGTGACGAGCAGCATCGCCTCGCCGAGGGTGTGGATCACCTCCTCGATGGAGGCGGTGATGAACGGCGTCGTATCGTACGACACGGTGTACGCCACGCCCGGCGGGAAGTTCGCGGCCAGCTCGTCCATCCGGGTGAGGATCTTGTCCTTGACCTCGAGGGCGTTGGCGCCGGCGCGGAGGTACACGAGGAGCAGCGCGTTCGGCTGGCCGTTGAGCCGCCCCTGCAGGTCGTAGTTCCTCGCCCCGAGCTTGACGTTCGCCACGTCGGACAGCCGGAGCACCGCGCCGCCACGCGCGGTGCGAAGGATGATATTGCCGAACTCCTCGGCGGTCTTGAGGCGCCCCTTCGTGGTAACCGTGAGCGTCAAGTCGGTGCCCGGCGGCGACGGCTCGCGGCCGACGCGCCCGCCGGGGTTGGTGGTGTTCTGCTCGCGCACGGCGGCCTGGATGTCGGCCACCGTCAGGCCGAGCTGGGCCATCCGGTCGGGGTCGAGCTGGAGCAGCATCGAGAACTCGAGCTGCCCGAAGGTGTAGGCGTCGCCCACTCCCTTGATGCGCTTGACCTCGTCCTCGAGGTTGATCTTGGAGTAGTTGCTCAGGTACTCGGCGTCGTAGCGCGGATCGGTCGACGTCAGCGCGATCATCAGCAGGATGTCGGGCTGGGACTTCTTGACCGTGATGCCCTGGCGGCGGACCTCCTCCGGGAGCTGCGGCTCGGCCAGCTTGACCTGGTTCTGCACGTCCACCGCGGCCAGGTCCTGGTCGCGGCTGATGTCGAAGTAGATCGACAGGTTCATCGTCCCATCGCTGCCGTTCGACGACTTGAAGTAGATCAGCCCGTCCATGCTCGACAGCTGCTGCTCGATCGGCGCCGCCACCGCCTCGGCCACGTCTTCCGCCGTGGCGCCGGGGTACACGGCCGTGACCTGGACGCTCGGGGGCGTGATGCGCGGGTAGAGCGTGATCGGCAGCGACACGATGGACGCCGTGCCGAGAAGGAGGATGACGATCGAGATGACGGAGGCGAAAATCGGCCGCCGGATGAAGAAGTTCTTGGCGACGTAGGGTTCGCCGCCCGCCGCCGGGGGGTGGTGTTCGGTCATGGCGTGGTGTCGGCCGCGGTCGAATCCGCCAGCGGGGCGATCCGCACCGGCTGCCCCGCGATGACCCGCTGGGTGCCGTCCACGATGACCCGCTCACCGGCTGTCAGCCCGCTGTCGATGACCCAGCCGCTGCCCTCCCAGGTCGAGGCGGTCACCGTCCGGGCCCGGGCGGTATCCCCCTCGGTCACGACGTACACGAACGCGCCGGCGAGCCCCTGGAGCACGGCCCGCTGGGGCACCAGGATGGCTCCCTTCCGCGTCACGCCGAGGATCCGCACCCGGACGAACTGCCCCGGGAGGAGGATGTGCTGCGGGTTCCGGAACTCGGCACGGAGCTGCTGGGTGCCGGTCCGGGCGTTGAGGGACAGGTCGGCGAAGTCGAGCGTGCCCTTCGAGGGCAGTGGGGTGCCGTCCGAGAGCCGGACTTCCACCTGGACCTTGCCCCTGGGGAAGACCAGCTTCCCCTCGGCCTGCTCCCGCCGGAAGCGCAGGAGGTCGAGGTCGGAGGGGCTGAAATACACGTAGATCGGGTCGATCTGCTGGAGGTCGGTCAGGATGTCCGCCGGGCCGGTGACCCGTGCGCCGAGCGGCAATTCCGCGATGCCGACGCGGCCGGGGATCTCGGCGCGGATGTTGGTATCGTTGAAGTCCTTCTGGGCACGGTCGGCGTTGGCCTGGGCCTCGGCGTACGCCGCCTGCGCCTGCTGAAGCTCCGTGGTGGCGTCGTCCACGTCCTTCTGCGACACGGCGCCTTCGGCGAGGAGCGGCGTGAGTCGGTTCAGCGTGCGCTGCGCGTTGTCGAGCCGCGCCCGCGCGTTGTCCGCAGCCGCCTTCGCGCTCCGGTACGTCGCCTCGTAGATCGTCGGGTCGAGCCGGAAGAGCAGCGTGCCCGCCTCCACGTCGCTGCCCTCCCGATACGGCCGCTCGATGATCACGCCGTTGAGCTGCGAGCGCACCTCGATGAACTTCGAGGCCGCGCCCTGCCCCACGAGCTCGATGCTGGCGGGGATGTCGGTGGCCGTCGTAGTGACGACCGTGACGTTCGGGGGCGGAAGCTGGGCGGCCTCGGAGCCGCCGCAGGCAGCAACGCCGAGCACCAAGCTGGTGGCCGCGAGGTGCCGTGCGTAGGGGATCGGGATGGGCACGCGGAGATCCTCGTGAGGTGGGATCCGCCACCGCGCCGTGCGGTTACGTTTCGTCAGGGGGACGGGCGGACCAGCGACTGCGGGAAAGTGCCCCTCCAAACCACTGCCGTCAAGCGGGAGAATATGAAGGAATCCACCAGCTGACGGCCGCCTTCCTGGCGCTCCTGGCTGCGCTCTGGACCCAGCCGTCCGGATGGTCCGCCGTCGGCCCCGGCGTTTCATGCCGGGACACTGGCCGCACCCGGGTCTACGGGACCTTTCTCGCCTATGGTGGCTGGGGGGTCAAGGAAGCGTGGGCGCGCGCCTGGGTGGATGAGGTGTACCGGACGGCGCTCACCCGGCGCGGCATCCGCTATCTCTGCGCCGTGAAGGGGCCCGCCGACGTGGACTACGCCGGCCGGGAAATCGGCAACGCCGCGCTGGCGAGGCGGTTTCTGGCCCAGCCCCGCGGGCTGGTCATCGTGGCGGCGCATTCCAGCGGCAGCTTCGTGGCGCACGAGCTGTTTGCCGAGCTGGAGGTGATGGGGCCGCGCGGGGTGGCCAAGCTTGGCCGCATGGTCTACTACGACTTGGACGGTGGCGAAGCGGGGCTGACACCGGACATCGTGGATCACCTCCGGCGGGCCTACTTCGTCTATGCCGACGACAGCACCACCGGCACGCGCTCCGCCAACGCGGGCACGATGCTGGCGCTCGGCACCCGGTACGCCGCGGCCGGTGGCGTGCTGGAAGTCAACGCGGCGCGCTCAGGCTGCCGGGCGGGCGCCAAGTGGTGCCTGCACGACGCACTCGTGACCGAGCGCCCGCACAATCCCGAAACGTTCGACCTGGAGAAGGACTACCAGGGCTTCCTGCCCGATCGCCCCGCTGCCGTGGCCTACCTCGCCGCGCCATGGGATCCACCCGCCCGGACCGCCCCCGACACCACCGCCCCCTGATGCCAGGCGGCGGCCCCCGCTATTGCGGTGGTGCGGCGCCTCTCTCGAGTTGCTCGAGGAACCGCTGGATTTCCTGGTTGCCAGGATCCAGCTCGGCGAGCCTCCGCGCCGCGGGGAGCGCCACGCTTCTCTGCCCCGCCGCAGCAGCGATCGATGCCAACCCGTACAGCAGTTCCCGGTCATCGGGCGCCGCGGCCAGGGCCTTCTGCAGAGTGGCCACCGCCGGGCCCGCCTGGCCGGCGTCGTAGAGCGCCACGCCGTACACATACGCGTAGTGCGCGTTCCCCGAGGCGGCCGCCGCCTTGAGCAGCGGCAATGCGTCGGCCTTCTTGCCCTGGCGGACGAGGGCGAGGCCGAGTTGGTACTGCAGGTCGAGGTTGCCGGGCACCCGGTCGAGCCCCATGCGCAGCACGGAGTCGGCCTGCACCTCGCGCCCCGCCGTCCGGTAGAGCTCGGCGAGCTGCATGTAGGCCGCCACGAACTGCGGCTGGAGCCGGATGGCGTGGAGATACTCCTCCTCCGCCGCGCGCGGCTGGCCGAGCCGCCGGTCGAGGTTGCCGAGGTTGACCCACGACTCCGGCCGGTCGCCGTTGAAGGCCTGCGAGGCGCGGTACTCGGCGAGCACCCGCGCGAGGGCCGCGCGCTGCGCCTCGGTCCACCCCGAATCGGGAAGGCCGGCGAGCGCCGGGAGCGCCGCCAGGCGCACCGTGCGCACCGAGTCATTCAGGAGCGGCAGCCCCATCGGCCCCTGCATCGCCGGATCGAGAAGCTCGAGCTGCTCGGCCGCGGAGCGCCGGATCAGGGGATCGCGGTCGGCCAGCGCCGTCTGGATGGCGCTGACGGAGTACTGGGCCGGATTCTGCGGGATGAGGGTGATCGCGGTAGCCCGGGTGATGCCGGGCCGCGCGGTATCGCGCGACACGGCCACGAGCGCCTGCCCGGCGCCCGGCATCGCAGCGCGCCCGCCGGCAATCGCCCTCGCCGCGGCCGCCGATACGCTGTCGGGCGGGCCATACCACCGCTCGGCGGCGGCCGCCGACCAGGTCACCGGCTTGTCGGCGTGGCACGACGAACAGGCGTCGGGCGTCCCCAAGGCGATGGTGAGGTCGGGCCGGGGCACCTTCATCCCGTGGTCGCGCCGCGCGTCGATCACCATGTAGTTGCGGGCCGGCATGTGGCAGTCCACGCACGCGGCGCCGGCGGTGCCCGCCGCGTGGTGCGTGTGCGCGGTCGTGTCGTACTTCGATCGCAGGTGGCAGGTGGCGCAGACCGCGTTGCCCGACAGGCGGGTCGTGCTGCGGTGCGCGTCGTGACAGTCGCTGCAGGTGACGCCAGCCCGGTACATCCGGCTCTGCAGGAACGATCCGTACTCGTACACCTCGTCGAGTTGCTGGCCGTCGGCGTAGTACAGGTCCTCATCGAGGACGGACACGCGCTGCGTCTGCGCCAGCAGCTGGCCCGGCGCGGAGTCGGGCCACACCTGGCCGCGCCGGGCGTGGCAGAGCCCGCAGGTCTCGATTTCCGTCCGGTGGGACCGTGGCGCGCTTCGCCGGGCGATGCCGGTGGTGGTGTCCATGGTCCAGGTGGCCGGCGCGCTGTCGCGGAAGGACACCGTGAGCCCGCTGGCGCCGCGCCACGTGCCCGCGGCCCCGGACTGCCTGTCCGCGAGGGCCACGTGGGTGCTGCCAGGGCCGTGGCAGGCCTCGCAGGACACATCGATTTCAGACCAGGTGGTGGCGTAGCTGTCGGGCGCGGCCACGTACCCCTTCTGCAGGTTGGTCGAGTGGCACTGCGCGCACATGAAGTTCCAGTTCTGCAGCATCCCGGTCCAGTGCAGCACGTCGCGGTGATCGACCCGCTCGCCGGGGTACAGGAAGAACCAGCGCTGGCCCCCCTCCCCCTTCGTCCGCGTGTCCCACGCAATTCCCAGCGCCTGGTAGCGGCCCCGCGGGAAGGCGATCAGATACTGCTGGAGCGGATAGACGCCGAAGGTGTAGCGGATTGGATACTCGGTGAGCGTTCCGTCAGGACCGTCGGTGGCCACCCAGTAGCCGCCGTCCCTCCGGAAGAAGCGCGAGGTGACGCCGTTGGCGGTGTACCTCGCGTCGTTGAAGTCGCCCAGGACGGTGGTCGAGTCGGCCACCGCCATGGCCTGTGCGTGGTGTGAGGTGCTCCACAGCGAGTCCTGCGCGGCGTGGCAGGAGACGCACGCGGTGCGGCCGACGTAGGCCGCCGGAGGCGGGGCCTCCGGCCGGCACGCGCCCGCGAACGCCAGGATGCAAAGCGCCCCGGCAGTGGCGAGGCCACCCCGGGGCGTTGCCGATCGGTCGAGCAGGCTCACTGCACCGGCACGAGCGGGATGGACGAGGCCATCGAGGCCTGCACGATCAGGTCGAGGCGGTTCTCGATCTGGTAGAAGCGGAGCGTGCCCTTGGCGCCGAGGACGGGCTCGAACTTCTTGGCCCAGTCGCCCTTCAGCTTGGCGTAGTCCTGGTCGAGCTTGGTCCAGGACGCAATGAACGTCGTGATGTCCTTGTCGGTGACCGTGTCGGCGGCGGTCGGCGAGAACAGCAGCGCTTGGCGCTGGTCGTTGATCTTCTTGACCGCGGCGCGGTACTGCTGGTAGAGCGGCCAGAACGCGGTGGCCTGGGTCTCGGTGAGCGGCAGGTTTTGCGCCACGATGCCCTGGCGGTCGGTCTCGATTTGCTGGCGGGTGACGGCGAGGTCAGTGGCCTGGGCGGACAGCGCGGCCGGGAGGGCCACGAGGGCGGCGAGCGAGAGTACGGTGGTCAGGCGACGCATGATGGGAATCTCCAGGGGGTAAGCGCCCCGCGCCGGACGATGACTGGTGGCAGCGGGGTCGGCGGGGAAGATAATACCGCTCAGGCGCGCTCGGCGCGACGGCGCGCGATTTCCGCGGCCACCCGCGCCTCGAGCATCTGGATGGCGATGGTGTTCCGGCCGCCTTCCGGCACGATGATGTCGGCGTAGCGCTTGGACGGTTCCACGAACTCGAGGTGCATCGGCCGCACGGTCGTGAGGTACTGGGTGATGACCGACTCCACCGAGCGGCCGCGTTCCGACACGTCGCGCTGCATCCGGCGGATGAAGCGCAGGTCGTCGGCCACGTCCACGAACACCTTGACGTCGAAGAGCCGGCGGAGCCGCGCGTCGGCGAAGAGCAGGATGCCGTCCACCAGGATGACGTCGCGCGGCTCCAGGCGCACGGTGGCGGCGGCGCGGGTGTGCCGCGTGAAGTCGTAGGTCGGCTTGTCCACCGCCTGGCCGGCGGCGAGCGCCTCGAGGTGCGCCACCATCAGGTCGGTGTCGATGGCGTCGGGGTGGTCAAAGTTGGTGCGCTCCCGCTCCTCGAGGGGAAGATGGCCGAGGTCGCCGTAGTAGGCGTCCTGGTCGAGGAAGATCGCGTCCACCCCGAGCCGCGCGTGGATGGCCATCGCCACGGTCGTCTTGCCGGAGCCGGAACCGCCCGCCACGCCGATGATCAACGGACGCATCAGTGCTCCTCCGTGGCCGGCGCCGAGGTGGATTGCGCGCGGCCCGGCAGGGGGCCGTCCACCGGCAGGATGAACCAGAAGGTGCTGCCCCGCCCGAAAATTGACTCCGCCCCGATCGTCCCACCGTGCAGCTCCACGAACCGCTTGCTGAGCGCCAGCCCGAGGCCGGTGCCCTGCTGCCGGCGGCTGGCGGAGCTGTCCACCTGGCTGAACTCCTGGAACAGCTTGGAAGTGTCCTCCGGCCGGATGCCCATGCCGGTATCGCTCACCGAAACCCAGATCGCGTCGCGGGACAGGAGACGGGCGCCCTCGCCGCCCGGTCCGCCCAGGATGGGGAGGGGCGCGCGGGTGCGCACCACCGCCAGCCGCACCTGCCCGGCCTCCGGCGTGAACTTCGAGGCGTTGGACAACAGGTTGATCAGGACCTGCTTGACGCGGAGGCCATCGGCCACTGCCACGAGCGCGCCGCCGTCCACCTCGACGGTGCACTCCTGGCGGCGGGCGGTGCGCAGGCTGGCGGTGTCCGCCACCGCCTCCGCCACGGCTTGCCGCAAGTCGGTCGGCTCCAGCTGCAGCGACATGGCGCCCGCCTCGATCTTGGACAGGTCGAGCACGCTGTTGATCAGGTCGAGGAGGTGCCGGCCGTTCCGGAGCACGGCCTCGAGAAACTCGCGCTGCTCGGGGTTGACGGGCCCCGCGGCCTCGGTCAGGAGCAGGTCGGAGAAGCCGTTGATGGCGTTGAGCGGCGTCCGGAGCTCGTGCGACATGTTGGCGAGGAACTGGCTCTTGAGCAGGGTGGCCCGCACCAGTTCGCGGTTCTTGATGGCGAGCGCGCTTTCGTTCCGGCGGCTTTCCTCGAGGACGTTGGTCCGATCGAGCGCTACTACGACCTGGTCGCCGAGGGTCTGGAGCAGCTGAAGGGTGTTTTCGTCGTAGGGCTGGCCGTCGCGCCGGCTGTGCACGCTCATGGTGCCGATGACCAGCCCGGCGGAACGGAGCGGCACGATGGCGGCGGTGCGGAGCGACGATGGAGTGCCCTCGGGCCGGAAGCTCCGCGGGTCGGTGTCCATGTTGGCGCTGAGGAGCGGCTCGTCGTTGAGGGCGACCCAGCCGGACAGCGACTGGTCGATCGGGAGGAGCTGGCCGATGACGGGAGCGAGCGGACCGGAACCGGCCGCGATGCGAAGGAAGCGGCCCTCTTCCACGACCAGCGCCACCAGCGCGGCTTCGCTCTCCAGGAGGTCGGCGGCGGCCTGCGTCACTTCGTTCAGGATTTCCTCGAGGCTCCGGCCCGCCAGGAGGCTTGCGGCCAAGCGGCGAAGCCGCTCGAGTTCCCGGTTGCGCGCCGCGGACGCGGCGAGCGCGTGCCGCAGCGTCCGGGCCTGGCGCTGGGCCAGCACGCTGCCGCGGTGGAGCCCGGCCCAGGCGAGCACGGTGGTGGCGACGGCCAGGAGGAGCCCGAAGACGCTTTCCTGCCATACGAAATAGACAGACGCCCAGCCACAGAAGACGGCCACGACCGTGAGCACGCCCGGCGAGAGCAGGCGGAGTCGCCTCCGGGAACCGGGGGTGGGCATGGGTAAAGGCTAGCGGGAGGCGTTCGGGAGGTCAAAGAGAAAAGGAGACTTGGGACTTGGAGGGGCGAAAGGAGGGAGGAGAAAGCTGCAGTGTCAGTCCCAGAGCACGTCGTGGAATTCCGTGGTTCCGTCCTGTAGCATCCGCCGCAGATAGGGCCGGCAGAGACCGCACTGGTCGCCGCAACCGGTCTCGCGCATGAGGTCGTCGAGGGTCCAGCCGTGCTGGCGCGCCATCGGCTCAAGCGCCGCGAAAGGCATCCGGCGGCAGACGCAGCGGGTGATTTGAACGGAAGACATGGAGGCAATATAGAGAGAAAAGAGGAAGGGACTTGGGACTGAGAGGGGCTGAAGGAGAAAGGGGACAGGAGGGGTTACCTGCGCTGCGCGTCTCGTTGCTTGGCGACAGCGGATCGAAGGCGGGCGACGAGCCGAGTCACGCTCATGGCTTGATCCCGCAGGCCCTGGAATGCATCCGCGGCGAGCAGGCCGGCGTCGAACGCCACGTACAGCAGGCTCCTCACCTCCGCGCATGACCCCTTGGCAATCGAAAGGAACTGATGGAACTCGCTCCGGCGTCCCCGCTCGAAGCCCTCCGCAATGTTGGCCATGACCGATGCCGCGGCGCGTCGCAACTGGTCACGGAGCGCCCGATCGTTCGCGAGCGGACCCGCGGAGGTTGCCCGGTAGATCCTGGTGGTCAATTCTCGGGCGCATTGCCACGCTCGCAGGTCCTCAAACTGGTTCACCCTGCGTTCCATCGCCTTCCCAGTCGGCAGAACCCCTCCTTCATCCTTCCTCCCTCCGCCCCTCCAAGTCCCCAAGTCCTTTTCTCCTTCCTCCTGCTTTCATACTCACTTCACCTATAGCCGCTACTGCATCAATTGGCCGCGCCCGTATCCCATTTGACAACGCCCCGCCCGCGCACCAGTATCCCCTCATCCCGCTTCAAGGAGGTGCAGGCCATGCGTGTCTATGGCTCAACCGCGATCCGTAACGTGGCGTTCGCCGGGCACGGCGGCTGCGGCAAGACGACCCTGGTGGACGCCCTCGCCTTCGTGTCCGGCGCCAGCCGACGCCACGGCACGATCAAGGACGGCACGACCCTCACCGATTACACCCCCGACGAAATCGCCCGGCAGCACTCGATCAGCCTGGGCCTCGCGTTCGCCGAGTGGATGGACACCAAGCTCAACCTGCTCGACACCCCCGGCTACCTCGACTTCTTCGGCGAGGCCGTCACCGGGCTGCACGCCGCGGACTCGGCGGTGGTCGTGCTGAGCGGCGTGAGCGGAGTCGAGGTCGGCACCGAGAAGGTCTGGGAAGTGTGCGACCACCGCCACCTGCCCCGCCTCCTCTTCGTCGGCCAGATGGACAAGGACAACGCCAACTTCGAGCGGGTGTTCGCCGACGTGAAGGCGCACCTCTCGCCCAAGGTGCTCCCGGTCGAGATCCCGATCGGCGAGGGGCCGCAGTTCCGCGGCATCGTGAACCTCTTTTCGGGCAAGGCCCACCTCTACAAGCCCGGCACCAAGTCCGGCGAGTACGAGGAAGCGGACGTGCCGCCGGAGTACCAGGCGCAGGTCGCCAAGTACAGCGAGCTCCTGGTCGAGACCGTGGCGTCCACCGACGACGCCCTCATCGAGCGGTACCTGGGCGGCGAGGAGATTCCGCGCGGGGAGGTGATCGCCGCGCTGAAGAAGGCGGTGGCGTCGGGATCGATCGTGCCGCTGTTCGTCGGCAGCGCCCAGTTGACGTACGGCATGCGCGCGCTGCTGACCAAGATGGTGGAGCTGCTGCCGTCGCCGGCCGAGGTGCCGCCGCCGGTGGCCGCGCCGCTCCTCGGCCGGGTGTTCAAGACCACCTCCGAACCGCACGTGGGCGACGTGACGCTGTTCCGGCTCTATGCCGGCGGGCTGAAGAGCGGCGCCGAAGTCTGGAACGCCGAGCACGAGGTGGCGGAGAAGCTGCACCACCTGTCCATCCAGCAGGGACGGGAGCGCTTCGAGGTGCCGGAGCTGCACCCCGGCGACATCGGCTCGGTGGCCAAGCTCCGCGACACCCACACGGGGGACACCTTCTGCCTCCGCGACGCCCCGCTCCGGCTCTCGCCGATCCCGTTTCCGGAGGCGGTGGCCTCCGCCGCGGTGGTGGTGAAGCAGCGGGGCGAGGAGGACAAACTGGCCGCGGGCCTCCACAAGCTCCACGAGGAGGACCCGACCTTTCACTTCGAGTACAACTCCGAGCTGCGGCAGACGCTGATCCACGGCATGGGCGAACGGCACTTCGAGATCCTGCTGGGCCGGTTGCAGCAGCGCTACGGGGTGCACGCCGACCTGGCCCGGCCGCGGATCGCCTATCGCGAGACGTTCAAGGGGAAGGCCGAGGGGCAGGGGAAGCACAAGAAGCAGAGCGGCGGCCGCGGGCAGTACGGCGACTGCTGGATCCGCATCGCGCCG
>CAZNDK010000055.1:0-2429 GCA_964571795.1 uncultured Gemmatimonadaceae bacterium
CACCATCACCTTCGACTTCCTGGCCAACCAGCTCGACAACGCGATGGCGTGGAGCGCGCCCGAGTTCCTGATGGTCAACGGCACCAATGTCTTCCTCTATCCGGAAGGCCGGAGCCTCGACTTCCCGGCCAGGGTGTCGGTGACCACCGAATCGGGATGGCGGGTGGCCACCGGCATGACGCCCGAGGCGGGCCCGCGCTCCTGGAAGGCCGGCAATTACCACGACCTCGTGGACATGCCGTTCTTCATCGGCAAGTTCGATTTCGACAGCACCCAGGTGGCGGGGAAGTGGATTCGGCTGGCCAGCTATCCGGCGGGCACTCTGGCCGGGCCGCAGCGCGCGGAGTTCTGGAGCCAGCTCTCGAAGTACCTGCCCGTGGAAATCGCGGTCTTCCAGGTGGCTCCATACGCCACCTACACCAACCTGCTGATCTTCGACGAGGAGTTCGGCGGCGGCTCCGCGCTCGAGCACCAGAACTCGCACGTCGGCATCTACACGCCGCTGCTCATCGGCAACCCGATCCTGCCCTCCATCACCGCGCACGAGATCTTCCACCTCTGGAACGTCAAGCGGCTCCGGCCCGCGGCGATGGTGCCCTATGCCTACGACCACTGGATGCCCACCCCCTGGCTCTGGGTGAGCGAGGGCATCACCGACTACTACGCCGACCTGGCGCTGGTGCGGGCGGGCGTCATCGACTCGGCCGAATTCCTGGCGCTCACCGCCGGCAAGATGCAGGAAGTGGCCGACGTGCCGGTGGTGTCGCTGGAGGACGCCTCGATTTCCGCCTGGATCGGGATGAGCGACGGCACCGGCTCCATCTACTACCCGAAGGGCTCGCTGGCCGGGATGCTGCTCGACATCCGGATCCGGGCGGCGAGCGGGAACCGCCGCTCGCTCGACGACGTGATGCGCGGGCTCTATCGCTCGACGTACGAGAAGGGCAGGGGGTTCACGGCGAAGGAGTGGTGGGACGCCGTGTCCCTCGCGGCCGGCGGCGCCTCGTTCGCCGACTTCAACGCACGCTACGTGGATGGGCGCGAGCCGTTCCCCTACGCCGAGGTGTTCCCGCTGGCCGGGCTCACGCCGGTGGTGGACAGCAACCGGGTGGCGCGGGTCGGGATTCAGACGCGGGGCGATTCGGCGAGCGAAGCGGTGCAGGCCGTCACCCCGGGAGGTGCCTTCGCGACCGCTGGAGGGCAGGCTGGGGACGTGCTCGTCCGTGTCGGTGAAATCGACGGGTCGGCCGCCACCTGGGCGGAGCAGTTTCGTGCGAAGTATGGCAGCGCCGCAGAGGGCACGGTGATTCCAGTCGTGGTTCGCCGCGGCAGCGAGACCCTCACACTCCAAATGCCGCTCCGGTTCGTGACGCTCCGCAGCTACCGGCTGGTGTACGACCCGAAGGCATCGCCGGAAGCCGTGCGGATCCGCACCGGCATCCTGGCCGGCATGGTCAATCAGTAGTGGAGGTGCCGTTCCCGCCCGCGTTCGCCGCCATGGCGCTCGCGGCCCTCTTGCTTCCGTCCGCCCCCACCCGGCTTCGCGGGGGACTTGGGCTCCCCACCTATGCGCTGGGAGCCGCCAGCATGCCCTTCCTGGCCGATGTCCGGGGCCCCGATGTGGCGCTCTGGGTGAGCGCGGCACTCCTGCTCCTCGGCCCCGCGCTGCTCCTGCTTGCCGCGTGGCGCGCGCGGCTCCACCATCAGCTTCCGCTGCTGGTGGTGGCGATCGGCGCCGCCATCGCCGGGCTCGCTGCCGCGTGGCCCACGCTTCGTCTCGGCGGGATCATACCGGCCGCGCTCACCGCGGGCGCCATCGCACTCGGCGGGCTCTTCCTGTGGATGCTCGGCTCGGCACTGGGGGTGGGCCGTGCCGTCCGCCGGCTCGACGCCCGGCTCTCGCTCTCCCGCGGTGACTGGCCCTGGGGCGCCCTCATCGTGACCGCGGCCGCGCTCCTCATCGGAACCGCCGCGCTGAAGTGGCCGCTCTGGATCGAGCTCTGGCAGTCGGTCGGGGTCGCGGTCGGCGTCCTGCTCACCTGGTGGGCGGTGGGCACAGGCCGCGCCCCGCTCGGACTCGCCGGTGCAGCGTTCGCCTGCGCCTTCACCGCGCCGGAGTTGGCCTACTCCTCCTGGTTGTTGCTCGGGGTGGCGGCGATGGCCGTCCGCTCCATGCCCCGGGCCGCAGGCGCCGTGGCCGCCGCGGGCGGCTACCTGGGCGTGCGGGCGCTGCTCTCCGGCGAGGTGCTCTACACCGTGCTCCTGGTCGGCGCCGCCACCGCGCTGCTCGGCGCGCTCGCCGGCGCCGCGACGACGGAGGGTCCCGCGCCGCGTTGACCCTCCCCGGGGCGCGGACCATATTACGCCCCTCAAGCCCGAACGAATCGCTCGCCAATGTCAGGAGCCCGACCATGTCGTTCACACTGCCC
>CAZNDK010000055.1:2439-11562 GCA_964571795.1 uncultured Gemmatimonadaceae bacterium
CTGCCCTACGACTACACCGCGCTGGAACCCCACATCGACGAAGCCACGATGCGGATCCATCACGACAAGCACCACGCCGCCTACGTGAACAACCTCAACGCCGCGCTCGAGGGCCAGGACGCCCTCGAGGGGAAGTCCATCGAGGCCATCCTGGCCGACCTGGAAATGGTGCCAGATGCGATCCGGATGGCGGTCCGGAACAACGGCGGCGGGCACTACAACCACACGATCTTCTGGGAGATGATGACGCCGGGCGGCGCCGGCGCCCCGGGCGGTGCGCTGGCCAAGGCCATCGACGGCGCGTTCGGCAGCTTCGCCACCTTCAAGGAGCAGTTCGCCAAGGCGGGCGCCACCCGCTTCGGCTCCGGCTGGGCCTGGCTCTCGATGGACACCGCCGGCAAGCTCTCGGTGGAGAGCACCCCGAACCAGGATACGCCCCTCTCGGCGGGCCGCACTCCGCTCCTCGGCTGCGATGTCTGGGAGCACGCCTACTACCTCAAGTACCAGAACCGACGCCCCGACTACATGGCGGCCTGGTGGAACGTGGTGAACTGGGACGTCGTGGCGAAGCGCTACGGGAAGTAATCGAGGACTGAGGACTGAGGACTGGGGACTGAGGAGCGAGATACTGATGGGCAATCCGCCGGCGATGGGTACAGCGGCACCCGACTTCACTCTTCCGTCCACCTCGGGCGGGGAGGTCACGCTGTCCTCGCTCCGGGGGAGGCGGGTGCTGCTGGCTTTTTTCCCGCTGGCCTTCACCAGCACCTGCACCGCGGAACTCTGCGCCTTCTCCGAGGACTACAGCCGGTTCGCGGACGCGAACACGGTCGTGCTCCCGATCTCGGTGGACTCGGTGCCCACCCTGAAGGTGTTCAAGGCGCAGGAACGGATGACCGTGGACTTGCTCAGCGACTTCAAGCGGCAAGTGTCCCTGGCCTACGGCACCCTCAACGAGGAGAAGTTCTACTCGAAGCGGGCGTACATCCTGATCGACGCGGCGGGCGTGGTGCGGTGGACCCACGTGGAAACGAAGAGCGGCGAGCGCCGCAGCAACGATGAGCTCCTGGCCCAGGTAAAGGCCGCCGCGTGAGGCGGATCGTGGCGGTGGCTCCGGCCGCCGCGCGCGATCCGGTGCGGGCGCTCCTCGCCTCGCTGCCGGGGTTGTCCGCCAGGGTGGTGGAATCCCTCGACGCCGTCGCGTGGGCCGACACCGACATCCTCTGGCTGCACGACCTTCACCCCACATCCCCGTCCATGCGACTCTGGCTCGACGCCGGCGGCCGCGTGCTGGCCACCCTGCAGGGCGCGCTCCTCGCGGCCGACCTCGGGCTGGAATCCACGCCGCCAGACGACGTGCGTGACACCGTCTGGCAGCCGACCCCCGGGCCGGATTCCCTCCGCGGCCTCGCGGCCTTCGGCCCACACCCCCTCTTCGATGGCATGCAGCAGGGCACATGCACCTGGGCTCCGGTCGCGGGCGAGGGCTACCGCGCGGCAGTGTACCTCGCGCGCCGGCCTTCGGCCGGAAGCGTGGTGGCGGTCGAACGGGCCGGCATGGAGCTGAACGCGGCACGGATCGTTGCGTGGGAGTACGTCGTGGGCAACGGAGGGCTGCTGTGCATCGGGAGCGGGGTCTATCCCGACGCGGAAGACCAGCGATGCGCACCTCAGTTGCGGGCGCTCATCGGCAACGCGCTGGCGGGTCAGGGCATCCCGCATCGCGACCGTCCGTCCGGGGCGCGCCACTGGCCGAGGCCGGGGGAGCGGGTCGTTCGACGGGACCTCGCTCCCGTGCCGGCGGTGACGGAGCCGCGCGGAGACTGGAACGACTCCCCTACCGTGCTCGCCAGGGATTATCCCGTCGCATCGGATGAGCCGTGGTCGCTCGGCGGGCGCCGCGGCTTCGTGGCCGGAGGCGAACGGCGAGGGCTTCGCGAGGCCTGGCTCCATCCCTTCCGCGTCATGCTCGATGCCAGCCTGACGATCGCCGGTTCGGCGCCGGCCCCGTCGCGGATGCGCGTCACCCCCGACCAGGTGGATCGGCACGCGATGGTCGATGGGGTCGCCGTCACCGAACGATGGATGGTGGCGCTCGAACACCCCGTCATCTACTGGCAGGTGGATCCGGGCGCCCGGCGGCCGGTGGTGCTCGAGTGGACGGCCGATCTCCGGCGGGCCTGGCCCTACCCGGCCGCGTGCGGCGGAGACCTTGAACTTTCCGTTGCTCCCGACGGACGCAGCGCTTCGCTCGCGGCCCAGGGCGATCCCTTCCGGCTCCTCATCGAAGTCGATGGGGGCACGCTGGAGGCCGCGCCGATTGAGGGCCCGGCGGTGCGCGTGTCGGTGCGGGCCGCCGGACCTTGTCGGGTGCGCCTGCTCGGCGCCGTCGATGACGCAGACCTCGAACGCACGCACCAGATGCTGGCGCGCCGGGGGTTCGGGGGCATCCGGGCCCAGCGGGCAGACCACGCGCGCGAGCTCGCCACCTACGCGACCTCGATCGACCTGCCGGCGCCCGGGCGCGTCGAGGAGTTCGAATGGGCCAAGGTGCGGATGGACGCGCTGCTGGCCGGCACCCCGGGCATCGGCCGCTGCCTGACAGCCGGGTACGGCGAGTCGGCGCCGGGCACCGGCAAGCCGGGCGCCGCCTGGTACGTCGGGGCCGAGGCCTGTCGGACGGCCATCGCGCAGCTCGCCGCCGGCGATCGGGGCGGACCGCGTGACACCCTGAAGTTCCTGTCGCTCACCCAGGACGTGGACGGGCGCATCCTGGAGGAATGCTCGACGAGCGGGGTCGCGCGCTACGGGGGCGGATCGGTCATGCCGCTCTACCTGCTGCTCGCCGCGCGGTACGCCGCGTGGACCGGCGAGCTGGACTTCCTGTCGCGACGGTGGGGATCGATCCGGCGGGCGCTGGACGTCGGGACGGCCGAGCGTGCCTGGTCGGTGGCCGACGCCTCCCTCTGGGCGGCGGCGCTCGAGGCACTGCAGCCGCTGGCGGAGGCGCTCGGGCATCCGGAAACGGCTGAGGAACTTGCCGGCCACGCGGCGGCGGCACTCGCGGGCGTGCGGGAGGGCGACGACGCGCCCCGGTGGCCCGGCGTCCTGGACGTCATCGAGGGGCTGTGGGGCGTGACACCGAACGCGCTGGAGAATGCCGTGCAGCTGGCGCCCCTGTTCGATCCGGCGTGGGACACGATGGCGCTCGACCGCCTGCGCGTGGGGAAGACCGTGCTGAGCGTCCGGCTCCGCCGCCGGTTCGGGCAGGTGGCCGCGCGGCTCGAGCGGGTGCACGGCCCGCGCATCCATGTGGACTTCCGCCTGCGGGGCGCGGCGGCCGCGGACGCCGTCACGCTCGACGATGTCGAGTTGCGGGGCGGGCGCGTCGGGTTCGAGGTCGAGGGGAACCACGCGCTGGTCTGGCACGCCTGAGGCGCCACCGCCGATTCCGGTTACCTTCCAAATCGTCCCCGTATTCCCGAGCCGCGAGTCTATGCGATCAAGCACCCGCCTGATTCTGGCACTGGCCCTGGTAGCCGCCGGCTGCCGACTCGAATCCCATCCGCCCCCGGGGCTCCCTGCGGATGAGGCGGCGATCCGCTCGGCGGTCGCCGCCTGGATGGCCAGGGAAGAACCGTGGGCGCGGATCGTCCGGAGCGATGTCCGGCAGGACAAGGACCTCGCGACGGCATGGGTGATCGCGTCGCCGCCGGCCGTGGATGGGGAGGGGGAGCGCTCCGAGCTCTTCGTGCTCCGCCGAGAAGCCGCAGGCTGGATCGTCGCCTTTCACGGCATCCCGGCCCGCCCCCGCGAGCCGGCCAAGGCCGCGCCGTGACGGAAGTGGCCCGCGGGAGTGGTGAGGCGCTCGGCCTGGTCGGGGCGGTGGCCCGCCTGCTCAACGGGAGCGGCTCGAAAGACGCCATCGGCCGGGTGGCGGAGCTCCTCCGCCGCGGCATGCCGGCCGATTCGGTGACCGTCTGGGTGCGGCAGCCGAGCGGGGCGGCCTTCACGCCGTACTCCGCCCCGACCCCGCCCGTCCCGGCATTTCCACTTCCGTCCTTGAACGCCCTGCCGCCGGTCGAGGCCGGGGGGCTCCGGCTGCCGCTGGTGCACGACGGCGCCACCGTCGGCCTGCTCGACGTCGAGGGCGTGTCCGCAGCTCCCGGCCGCGAGGCCGCAGCCATCGTGGCCGACCTGCTGGCGCCGCACGTGGCCCTCATCGAGCTCTCCGAAGACCTCGCCTTCGAGGTGGCGGTGCGCGCCCGGCAAATCGAGGAGCAGCGCCGCTTCACCGGCCTCGTCATCGACAGCCTGCCGGTCGGCCTGTACGTGGTGGACCGGGAGTACCGGATCCAGATCTGGAATCGGAAGCGCGAAACTGGCACCCAGGGCGTGCAGCGCGGCGAGGTGGTCGGGCGCCCGGTCTTCGAGGTGCTGACCCGGCAGTCGGCCGAGCAGCTGAAGGCGGAGTTCGACCAGATCTTCGAGTCGGGGCAGATGTCGCAGATGGACATCGAGGTCAATGACCCGGCGGGCGACCGCTTCTACCGGATCAGCAAGATCCCGATGCGCCTGGGCGGCGACCAGATCTCCCACGTCATCACCATCGGCGAGGACGTGACCGAGTGGTACCGGATCCACCAGCGGATCATGCAGAATGAGAAGCTCGCGGCGGTGGGCCAGCTGGCGGCGGGCGTCATGCACGAGATCAACAACCCGCTGGCCACCATCGGCGCCTGCGCCGCCGCGCTCGAGGGCCGGCTCGGCGAGGTGCCGCCGTCGGCCCAGGGAGCGTTCAGGGAGTACATCGACATCATCGACAAGGAAGTCGAGCGCTGTACCCACATCGTGGACGGCCTGCTCGACTTCAGCCGGCCCAAGGGCATGGAAAAGCGCCCGGTCGGCGTCAACGCCGTCATCGAGGACACCTTCTTCCTGCTCAAGCACCACACCCGGTTCAAGAAGCTCACGGTGCACCGGGACCTCGCGCAGGAACTGCCGCAGGTGCTTGCCAACGCGGAGCAATTGGTGCAGGTGCTGATGTCCCTGATGCTCAACGCGCTCGACGCGATGGAGGCCGGCAACGGCACACTCACGGTGCGGAGCCGACTCGGCGGGCACCTGGGCACCGAGGTGCTGGTCGAGGTGCAGGACACCGGCGTCGGCATTCCACGCGCGGATCTGACCAAGATCTTCGAGCCGTTCTACACCACGAAGACGCAGGGGCGGGGCACCGGGCTCGGCCTGTCGATTTGCTACGGCATCGTCGAGGATCACCGCGGGCGGCTCGAGGTGGACAGCACGCCCGGGCTCGGCGCCACCTTCCGCGTCCTGCTCCCGGCCCTGCCATGAAGATCCTCGTCGTCGAGGACGATCCGACCGTCGGGCCCTACGTCAAGCGGGGACTGGAGGAGCACCAGAACCAGGTGGACCTGGTGGACGACGGACTCGAGGCGCTGCGATTGGCGGCGGGCGGACTCTACGACCTGCTGGTGCTGGATCTCCGGTTGCCGGGGATGACCGGCCTGGAAATCGTGCGCACGCTCCGCGACCGCGGCGTGACCACCCCGATCCTGATCCTGACCGCCCAGGACGCGGTGGACTTCAAGGTGCAGACCCTGCGCGCCGGCGCCGACGACTACGTGACCAAGCCCTTCGCCTTCGAGGAACTGCTCGCGCGGGTGGAGGCGGTTGGCCGGCGGCCCAAGCAGGTGGCCCCGCCCGCGCTCGTGGTGGGCGACCTGGTGCTCGACACCGGCACCCGCGAGGTGCGCCGGGCCGGGCAGCTCCTCGACCTGACGCCGAAGGAGTACGCCGTGCTGGCGTACCTGATGCGGCACGCCGGGCGGGTCATGAGCCGCACCCTCATCACCGAGTACGCCTGGGATTATCACTTCGACCCGGGCACCAACATCGTGGACGTGGTCATCAATCGGCTGCGGAAGAAGGTGGACTCGGGCCAGGGCACGAAGCTGATCCACACGGTGCGCGGCGTGGGGTACGTGGTGAAGGCGTGAGCACCATCCGCGGGCGGCTCACCTTCTGGTACACCGTCGCCCTCACGGCGACGGTGCTCGTCTTCGGCACCGCACTCTACCTGGAGCGGCGCCAGTCCAGTGTGCGGGAACTCGACCAGCGGCTGGCGCTGGAGGCCGACTTCGCCCGGCGCTGGCTCAACGAGTCGTACACCGTCCTCAACACCCTCGTCCGCCCCACCGACCCGCCGGAGCTCGAGCAGGGCGTCGCCGCCAATTTCGAGGGCGTCCGTGACCTGCTCCTGGTCTTCGACCGCCACGGCCGCACGCTCTACATCAACGACCCCGTCCGCCAGCTGAATTTCGCGGCCATCGAGGGGCTGGCGTCGCTCGCCGGCCCGTCGCCGACCCCGGCAACCACCGGCACCGCCTCCGTCCCCGGCGGGGAACAGCCGATGCGCTACGTGATCCTGCCGGTGAACGACGCCGGCAGCGAGGTCGGCGCGCTGGTCGTGGCCGCCCGGATGTCGGCGGTGGCGTTCGGGCCCGCGGACCTCCTCCGATCCATGGTGCTGGTGGTACCCCTGATTCTCCTGGCATCCGGCGTCCTCGGCTGGTTCCTGGCGGGTCGGGCCATGCGGCCGGTCGAGCGGCTGATGGACGAGGTGCAGGAAGTGACCGACGGCCGGAGCCTGCACCGCCGGGTCGCGGTGCCCAACTCCGGCGACGAGCTCGCGCGGCTCGCCGTGACGCTGAACGCGATGTTCTCCCGGCTCGAGCAGAGCTTCAGCCAGCTCAGGCGCTTCACGGCGGACGCCAGCCACGAGCTGAAGACGCCCCTGATGGTCCTCCGCGCAGGTGTGGAGCGCTCGCTCGTCCACCCCGGCACGCCCGCCGAGGTGCTCGAGGCGCTCGACACCACCCTGGGACAGCTCAATCAGCTCAACGAACTGGTGGACAGCCTCCTGACCCTGGCCCGGGCCGACGAGGGCCGGGCGCCGCTCGCGCTGGAAGTCCGGGATCTGCGGGCCCTGGTCGTGGACGTCGGCGAAACTGCGGAGATGCTCGGCGAGCAGCATGGCCTCACGACCCAGGTGACCGTGCCAGACCATCCCGTCGAGGTCCCGGTGGATCCCCACCGGATGCACCAGCTGCTGCTCAACCTGGTGACCAACGCCGTGAAGTACACGCCGGCCGGCGGGTCGGTGGCGGTGTCGCTGGAGGAAGTGGAGGAGGGGGTGCGCCTGACGGTGCGGGACACCGGAATCGGGATCGCCTCGGTCGACTTGCCGCACATCTTCGACCGGTTCTGGCGGGCCGACCCGGCCCGCTCGCGTACCGGGGACCGCCCGGGGGTCGGCTTGGGCCTCGCCATCACCAAGTGGATCGCGGAGGCCCACGGCGGATCGATCTCCGTCCACAGCCGGCCGGGTCGGGGGTCCAGCTTCGAGGTCCTCTTGCCCCGAACTGGGGCTGGCGGGGTGGGGCCCGGGGCGTAGATTCAGCCGCCTTCCCCATTCGGTCGGGGCGCGGGAACTCCTCATTCCGTTGTTATCGATTTGTAATCTCTGGGCCACACGGGGGCAAGACGGGTCGCATAGCTTCTGACCCATGCCTGACTCACCACGGAGGTAGGACCGTGTTCGAGGTTCTGGTCGAATCCAAGCCCAAGAAGCAGCGCACGGCCGGTCAGTTCGTCGTGTCGCTCGTTCTCCACGGGCTGCTCATCACGGGCGCCGTCATGGCGACGAAGGGTGCCGCAGAGGTGGTCAAGGAGCGGCTGCAGGACACCACCCTGGTGTTCCTGGAGCCCCCGAAGGCCCCGCCGCCGCCCGAGACCCCGCCACCGGACGCCATCGTCAGCGCCAATCCGCCGCCGAAGGGCTTCCAGACCGTGGTGGCGGTGCAGGACATCCCCACCGAAATCCCGCCGGTCAACCTGAACGAGCGGTTCGACCCGAAGGACTTCACCGGCACCGGCGTGCAGGGCGGTGTGGCGGTCGGCGTGGTCGGCGGCTCGGGCCCCGTCACCGGCGAGACCTTCCTCGAGGCGCAGGTGGACGACCCGCCGCAGCTGATTTCCGCGGGCCCCCGGCGCTACCCGCCGGTGCTCGAGCGGGCGGGGGTGGGTGGCCGCGTGGTGGCCCAGTTCGTCATCGACACGACGGGCCATCCCGAGTTGGCCGGGTTCAAGATCCTCTCGGCCACGAATGAGGCATTCAAAGAGCCGGCCAAGGAAATGATCATGAAGAGCGTCTTCCGGCCCGGCAAGGTGCGCGGGCAGGCGGTGCGCGTGCAGGTGCAGCAGGCTGTGTCGTTCAACCCGTAACGTCCGCTCATTCACAGCCGCCGGCGCCGCCGGCGGTCGGCAGCAAGCTCTCAGGAGGCTCGACCGATGAACGTTTCAATGCTCGCACTGTGGGAACAGTCCGGCGCGTTTGCCCGGGGCGTCATCATCGTCCTGGCGATCATGTCGATCTATTCCCTCACGATTGCCGTGACCAAGCTCATCCAGATCAAGCGCAGCACCAAGGCAACGGGCCGCTTCGCGCCGCAGCTCTCCAAGGCGATCATGGAAGACAAGCTTGAGCTGGCCATCGACCTGGCCGAGAAGAACAAGACCAGCCACATCGCCCGGGTCCTCGGCGGCGCGCTGGCGGAAATGAAGCCCCTGATCAGCGACCGGGCCACGATCACCGCGGCCGACATCAACTCGTCCGAGCGGGCCATCGAGCGCCAGATGCTCATCCTGCTCGCCGAGTTCCGGCGCGGGCTGGGCGTGCTGGGCACGGTGGGGTCCACCGCCCCGTTCGTCGGCCTCCTCGGCACCACGATGGGTATCGTGAACGCCTTCACCGGCATGGCGGCCGGCGGCGCGTCGGGCGGCCTGGCCGGCATCTCGGCCGGTATCGCCGAGGCGCTCATCACGACGGCCTTCGGCCTCCTCGTGGCCATCCCGGCGGTGTGGTTCTACAACTACTTCACCACCAAGATCGAGAACCTGTCGGTCGAGATGACCTACGCCTCGAAGGAACTGATCGACCAGCTCATCAAGAACGTGGGCGCGTCGCAGGGCCGGTCGATCTTCACCAAGGAATTCCAGGCCCAGAAAGCGGTGACCGGCAGTGGCCATCTCCACGGGTAG
>CAZNDK010000056.1:0-10698 GCA_964571795.1 uncultured Gemmatimonadaceae bacterium
TGAGCGTCCCGACGATGTTGAAGGCCGCCACGATCATGATGAAGAAGATGACCAGCCCCATGGCGAGCTTCTCGAGCTTGAGCGCGCCGAAGAGCGAGGCGTTCTGGGCCTGCCAGTCCACGGTGCGGAAAGGAAACCCGATCAGCTCCTCGAGCTCCCGCGCCACCCGCGGCGCCTGCCACGGGTCGGCCACCCGCACCTGGATGCCGGTAATGGCGCTGTCGAGCCCGGCGAACCGCTGGGCCGTTTCCCGGTCCATGACGACGAACTGGTTGTCGTACTGGAACATCCCGGTCTCGAAGATGCCCGTCACCTGGAACTTCCAGATCCGCGGCATGGCGTAGCCGAGCGCGGGATTGATCTTCGCCGCCGACGGGGGAATCAGGTTGACGATGTCGCCCCGGTACGCGTTCAGCCGGTCCGACAGGCGCCGGCCGAGCAGGATGGCGCCGTCCACCGTCGTGTCGGTGGACCGGAAGTCGAGGTCGCCGTCCGTGAGCACCGAGAGGATCGAGGTGACGCCCCGGGACGCCTCGGCGGTGTCGACGCCGACGATGTTCACGGCCTCGGGGTAGTTGGAGGAGTTGATGATGATCGACTGGCTCATCACCTCGGGCGCGGCCTTCACCACGCCGGGCGCCGCGCGGACCTTGGCCAGCGCCTCGGTCCAGTTGTCCATCCGGAGGCTGTTCCCGTAGGACAGGACGCGCAGGTGGGGGCTGGCCACCAGGATCCGGTCGCGCAGGTCGTCGCGCAGGCCGTTCATGATGCCGAGCACCACGATCAGCGCCATGATGCCGACCGCGACGCCGCCGATCGAGATGACGGTGCTCAGCGACGCGGCCCGGCGCCCGCGCCGGCTCCGGAGGTAACGGACCGCGATCCGCAGCTCGAGCCGGGACGGCAGCCGCAGCAGTTCGCGCACTCCGGGTGCCGCCACCGCTACTCCGGCCGCATGGCGGGAAAGAGGATCACGTCCCGGATGGAGGGGAGGCCGGTGAGCACCATGAGCAGCCGGTCCACCCCGACGCCCAGTCCGCCGGCCGGCGGCATCCCGTACTCCAGGGCGCGGAGGAAATCGGCGTCGTGGAGCTGGGCCTCGTCGTCGCCCGCGGCGCGCTGGCGGGCCTGGTCCTCGAAGCGGCGTCGCTGGTCGTCGGGGTCGTTGAGCTCGCTGAAGGCGTTGGCCAGCTCACGCCCCTGCACGAACAGCTCGAAGCGCTCGGTGAGGCGCGAATCGCCGCGGTGCGGCTTGGCAAGCGGGGAGAGGGCGAGCGGATAATCCACCACGAAGGTGGGCTGCACCAGCGTCGGCTCCAGGAAGGCCTTGAACATCTCGTCCTGCAGCTTGCCGCCGCTGAAAGTGGCCGCCTCCTCCGCGGGCACCCCGGCCTGCACCAGGCGGGCGCGCATGGCCGCTTCCGTCGCCTCGCACACATCCAGGCCGCTCCGCATCCGGACGCCGTCCACGAACGACACTCGCGGCCAGGGGGGCGTGAAGTCGAGTACCGCATCGCCCCGCTCGAGCCGGAGCGTCCCGCAGCAGTGCTCGACCAGCCCGCTGATCATCGCCTCCGTGAGCTCCATCATATCGCGGTAATCGGCGTACGCCTGGTAGCACTCCAGCATCGTGAACTCGGGGTTGTGCGTCCGGTCCATCCCCTCGTTCCGGAAGTCGTGGCCGATCTCGTAGACCCGCTCCAGGCCACCAACCAGCAGGCGCTTCAGGTACAGCTCGTCGGCGATGCGCAGGAACAGCGGCATGTCGAGCGCGTTGTGGTGGGTCACGAACGGCCGGGCCGCGGCCCCGCCGTAAATCGGCTGGAGGATCGGGGTCTCCACCTCGAGGAACCCGCGCTCGTCGAGGAAGCGCCGGAGCCACGACACCGCGCGCGCCCGGAGGCGGAACACCTCGCGCACCTCCGGATGCACGGCGAGGTCGGCGTAGCGCTGCCGGTACCGGACCTCAGGGTCCGCCAACCCGCCGAACGTGACCGACTCGCCGGAGTCGGCCACCTGGGTCTTGCCGCGCGGCAGGGGGCGCAGCGACTTGGCGAGCAGCTCCACCGCGGCCACGCGCACCGTCACCTCCCCGGTGCGGGTCCGGAACAGCTTCCCGTGCACGCCCACGTGGTCGTCGAGGTCGAGGAGCTGCACCAGCCCCCACGCCGCCCCGAGGGCGTCCTGGCGGAAGTAGAGCTGGACTCGTCCCGACACGTCCTCGAGGTGCGCGAACGCCGTCTTCCCCTGCCGGCGGTACGCCACCAGCCGCCCCGCCACGGCCACCTCGGGTCCGTCGTCGCCCATCGCGTCGTCGTAGGACGCCACGGCCGAGGCGGCGGTCGAGGTCCGCCGGAAGGCGTAGCCGAACGGCTCGATGCCGGCGGCGCGGATCTCGTCGAGCTTGGCGCGGCGGGCCTCTTCCACAAACGAGCGGCTGTCGTCGGTCACGCGGCATTCCCCCCGGCGCGCTTCAGGTAGGCCTCGATGAATGCGTCGATGTCGCCGTCCATGACCCGCTGGACGTCGGTCAGCTTGAGCTCGGTGCGGTGGTCGTTGACCATGGTGTAGGGCTGGAAGACGTAGCTCCGGATCTGGTTGCCCCAGGAGTTGTCGGTCTTGGTGGCCTCGACGGCCGCGCGGGCCGCCTCCTGCTCTTCCAGCTTCCGCTGGTACAGCGCGGCGCGGAGCATCTTGTACGCCGTCGCCTTGTTCTTGCCCTGGCTCCGCTCCTGCTGGCAGGACACCACGATGCCGGTCGGCTCGTGGGTAAGGCGTACCGCGGAGGAGGTCTTGTTGACGTGCTGCCCACCCGCCCCCGAGGCGCGGAAGACGTCCATCCGGATGTCTTCCTCGCGCAGGTCCACCTCGATGGTGTCGTCGATGTCGGGATAGACGAAGACCGAGGCGAACGAGGTGTGCCGCCTGGCCTGCGAGTCGTACGGGGAGATGCGCACCAGTCGGTGGACGCCCTTCTCGGCGCGCAGGTAGCCGTAGGCGAATTCCCCGGCGATGCCCAGCGTGGCGGACTTGATCCCCGCCTCCTCGCCCTCGGCCAGGTCGAGCACGCTGACCTTGAAGCCCTTCCGCTCGGCCCATCGGACGTACATCCGCATGAGCATCTCGGCCCAGTCCTGCGACTCCGTACCGCCGGCGCCGGGGTGGATGGTGAGGATGGCGTCGCGACCGTCGTCGGGGCCCTGCAGCATGCCCCGGGTTTCCAGCGAGTCGCCCATCGCCTCGAGCCGCCCGACCTCCGCGTCCAGCTCGGCGGCCATTTCCGCGTCGGGTTCCGCCTCCAGCAGCGCCGCCATGTCGGCGGCGTCCGCCACCCGCGCGGTGAGCTCCCCCATCGGGGTCACCCAGGACTTCAGCTGCTTGATTTCCTGGACGACCGTGCGGGCGCGCTCCTGGTTGGACCAGAACGCGGGGTCGCTCTGCGACGCCTCGAGCTGCGCAAGGCGGGACTCCCGGGCCCCCACGTCAAAGAAAGCTCCGCAGTTCGTCGATCTTCTTCCGCAGGGCGTCGAGCCGCTCCGTCACACCAGCCATGTCCGTCCTCGATCCGTCGATGGGTCCAGAAAACACAAAGCGTGAAACGGGAACCGGTGCGCGCTCACGCCGCCGTTCCGCGTTTCACGCCGGGCGCGCCACGTCAGAAGATCTTGCTGCCGTCTCCCAGGATCTCGTTCAGCGCGTCGGTGAAATGGGTGGTCGATTCCGCGAGATCGCGACCGACCTGCCCGGCGTACTCCTCCCAGCTCTTCTTGATCTCCTCGTCGAAGATCTGCTTCAGCGTGCCGTGGCGGAGCCCCTCGAGCCGCTTCTCGGGGTGGTACACCACGATGTCGGAGACGAGTGCGCGCGCCAGGCGCCGCGCCTTCTGCCCCGGGTCCTTCGACAGGAAGGGGTTCGCCGACGGCCGCGGCGCGCTGGGACGCGCCGCCGTCGGCGTGGCGATGCTGACCGGGCGCGAGGAGAAGGGCGGCCGCACGTGCGGCGCGCCGGCCGGCGGAGGCGGCGCACTCGGCGCGGCGGCCCGGGGCGGCGCGGCCGGAGGCACCACGAAGGGCGGCGGCGCCACGCCGCGCTCCGGCGCGTGACTCGGCACCGGCGCGGCGGCCACGGGCGCCGACGCAATCGCCGGGCGCGGCGGCGGCGGGGCGGCCGGCGGCGGAGCCACGGGGGCCGGCGCGGCAGCGACCGCCGGCGGCGCCTCGAGGGCGTCGGCCACGACGCGGAACACGGCCCGGCAAACGGAACACCGCGCGCGCACGCCTCCGGCCGGGACCTTGGCGGGGTCCACCCGGAACACGGTCGAACAGCTGGGGCAGGTCACGTTCATCGCGGCGTCCTCAACGCTTGTCCCGTCCCTCGGCGGCGGGGGGCGAGTCGCCCTCGGGCGCCTGGCGGCGATCGACGACGAACACCGAGCCCGGGAGGGTCTTGGCGTAACTCTTCATTTCCGTGGCCAGTTCGCTCACCTGCGCCGGGTGCGCGAACCGACGGTTCCGGTTGGTGACGATGCCGATGGACAGCGTCATCAGCGGCACCCGGTGCAGCTGGCCGCGGCGATCCTTCCCGAAGAAGTACCCGGCGCGGCGGTCCTGGTCGTTGTACTGCAGCGGGATCAGCGTGTCGAAGACCGACAGGATCTCGCCGCACACGTCGCCGATCTGGGCCGAGGGGATGACGAAGATGAAGTCGTCGCCCCCGATGTGCCCCACGAACCCCGCCGGGCCGGCCAGCCCCCGCACCACGTCGTGCAGTATCCGCGAGAGGAGAAAGATGACCCGGTCGCCGTCGTAGTAGCTGTACCGGTCGTTGAACTCCTTGAAGTGGTCGAGGTCCGCGTAGCACACCGCGAACTCATCTCCCGACTCCAGCTGCGCGCGGATGGCGCGCTCGATCTCGTTGGTGCCCGGGAGCCGCGTGGACGGATGCACCGACACGTCGCGCTCGGTGCGCACCAGCATCGCGTCGAGCCGCGCGCGCTGTTCCGCCGGGGCGAAGAAACCGGTGATGACCTCGTCGGCGCCCGCGGCGAACCACTCGCCGACCCGCTCCGGCGCGTGGGTGCCCGAGAGCACCACCGCCGGAACGATGGCCGTGAAGGCGTCGGCCTTCAGCCGGCGGACCATCCCGAGCCCCTCGACGCCGGTCTCGTCGCCGTCGAGGAAGATCAGGCAGGATGCGCCCCGAAGGACGATCGACTCCAGCTCCGCCGCCCGGCGGAACTCGAGGACCGGGAAGCCCCGGGCTTCGGCCCAGCGCCGAAGCACCCCTGGCACTGGGCGCGCGTCCGGCGAATGGAAGAGAATCGTCGGGCGATTACGCACCCAGTGCACCCCGTAAGAGTTTATCCGAAACTAACTTAGGAGCGTGTCTCGGCGAAGTCAAATAAAGTAGGCCGCGACACCCACCAGGGCGTAGAGCGCCAGGAGTTGCACCCCCTCGAACCAGTGGGACTCGCCATCGAGCGTGATCAGGGCGGTGACCGCCGTGGCCAGGCCCAGGGAGAGCACCTGGAAGGGCGTGAAGACCAGATTCATGCCCTGGCCGAGGAGCACGCTGACGCCGACCAGCAGCGGGGCCACGAAGAGCGCCACCTGGGTGCTCGAGCCCAGTGCGATCTGCAGCGCCAGGTCCACCTTCCCCTTCCGGGCCACCACGACGGCCGACGCATGCTCGGCGGCGTTGCCGATGACCGGAATCACGATGAGGCCGAGGAAGGTCTGCGAGAGGACCCCGCCCTCGGTCATGTGCTCGATGGCGTGCACCAGCAATTCGGAGATCACGGCGATGCCGGCCGTGGAGATGGCCAGTACTCCCAATGCCCGGGGTACTCCCCACACCGGGTGCACCGTCGGGTGCGCCTCGCCGCCCAGGAGGGGGCGATGGGTCACGAGGGAGAAGAAGAGCGAGAGCAGGTACACCACGGCGAGGACGATCGCCACGGCTTCGGAGAGGTGCAGCTCGTCCAGAGCCGCGCCCAGTTCCGGATGGGTCGAGTGGAAGAGCGCCGGGAACACCAGCGCCGCCACGGCCAGCGCCAGCATGGCGCTCGCCATGCCCGCCGACGTGCGGTTGAATGTGAACATCGGCTTCTTGAGCCCGGCGGCCATGAGCGACAGGCCAAGAATCAGGAGCAGGTTGCCGAGGATGCTCCCGATGATCGACGCCTTGACCAGCTCCACCATGCCGGCGCGGAGCGCGACGATGGCGATGATCAGCTCCGCGGCGTTGCCGAAGGTGGCGTTGAGGAACCCCCCGACCGCCGGCCCGGTGCGCTCCGCCAGGTGCTCCGTCGCCTCGCCGAGGAATTGCGAGAGCGGCAGGATGGCGAGGCAGGCGAGCCCGAAGATGAGGACCGGATCGGCGCCCTGCCGGGCGAGCCAGATGGTGGCAGGCACGGCGGGCAGCAGCAGGTGGCGCAGCTTCAGGCGGAACGGGTCGCCGACGACCGGCGCCACGCGCCGGGGCGGCGGCTCCTCGGGCGGCGCGGCGTCGGGCACGCCGCGCGAGGCAAGCGGCGCCGGCTCGGCGCCGCGGCCCTCGGAGCGGCGATCCCGCTTGTCGCGGGTCGGTTCCGGCGGGGGGGTGGCCCGCTTGTCCCGGTCCCGGCCGCGGGTCCGTTCCGGCCGCTCCGGCCGCTCGGTCCGCTCGGCGCGGGGCGGCGGTTCGGGGGTCCGCTGCTTCGGCCGGTCCTTCGGCCGCTCGCGTGGCGGCTGGGCCTCCGCGGGATTGTCCGGGGCGGCATTCGGCTCCGCGGGCGCCGCGAGCAGGGCCACCGGACGGTCGCCCTTCTTCTGCCCGCTCGCCTCGCGCAGGATGGCGGCGGCGATGCCCTTGGTCTCGCCGCGGAGCGCGGTCAGCAGGTGCTCCGGCGTGATTGCCGCGCCGCCCTGGCGCCCCGCCTCCGCCGCGGCCTCGTCCACGATGCGGCGGGCGCGGCTGGAGAGCGCCAGCCCTTCTTCCGGCGGCGCGCCGCGCTTGCCGGCGCTCATGAGCCGCTTGGCGGCGTTGTCGGCGTCCTTCGGCAGCAGCGCGGCGGCCTCGGCCGGCAGGCTCTCGCGCTCGCGCAACAGCGCCAGGAGCAGGTGCTCGGTGCCGATCTGGGCGTGGCCGAGGCGCTCGGCCTCTTCGCGGGCGGTGGCCAGGATGCGGCCGGCGCCCTCGGTCGGTGCAGGTTCGGTCATGCGTCCCGGGGGGAGGTCAGAGGGGCTTCGCCTCGTCGATCAGCATCACCGGGATGCCGTCCTCGACGGGATACACGAGCGCGCAGCGGTGGCAGACGAGCGACTCCGGTTCGTCGGTGCGGTACTCGAGGTCGCCCTTGCACTTCGGGCAGACGAGGATCTCGAGCAGTTCAGGCGCGAGGCTCATGGCAGGCCGGGGTGGAGGGTGAACGCATCAGGGCGCCGCGGGGTCTTCGGGAAAGCCGAGCCGGGCGAGCGAGCCGGCGTTGCGCCGCCAGTTGGGCAGCACCTTGACCCGGGTGTCGAGGTACACCGGCGCGCCGAGGAGCGCCTCGAGGCGGGCCCGGGCGTGGATGCCGATCGCCTTGATGGTCCGGCCGCCCTTGCCGATGATCATCCCTTTTTGGCTCTCGCGCTCGACCAGCAACGTCACACGAATGTACACCGGCGACGAGTGCTCGCGAAACTCCTCGACCTCGGCGGTGAAGGCGTACGGCAGCTCATCCTCGAGCTGCTCGAATGCCGCCTCCCGCAGGTACTCCACCACGAAGAACCGGAGCGGCTGGGTGCCGACGTCGTCGGGGTCGAACTCGAACTCCCCTTCGGGCAGCAGCGCCTCGAGCCGGGCCAGGAGCTCCGGGATCCCCTCGCCTGTTTCCGCGGACACGAACACCGCCCCCTCGCCGAGTGCGGCGCGGGCAGCCGGGGTGACCAGGTCGGCCTTGGTGTAGACGGTGATGACCGGGGCGGCGGGCGGCGCCTCGAGGCCGGCCAGCGACTCGAAGGGCGGCGCCGGGCCGGCGGGCGCCGGGTGCAGGTAGAGGATGGCGTCGGCGCGGGCCAGCTCCTCGAGGGCGGCGAGGCGCATCCGGGCCTGCATCATGTAGCGGGGCTCCAGGAGCCCGGGGAGGTCGTGGAAGACGAACTGGGTGTCGCCGGCGGTGCGGAGCCCGACCACCGGGAGCCGGGTGGCCTGCGGCTTGGGGCTCACGATGGCGAGGTGTTCTCCCACCAGGGTGTTGAGGAGGGAGGACTTGCCGACGTTGGGGACGCCGGCGAGGGCGATATGGCCGGTTTTCGGCATGCGGAAAGCTAGCGCCTCCGGGGGGCGGTGGGGCCGCCCTGGGGGGAAAACGACACCGCCCGGACTCCTGGGGAGCCCGGGCGGTGCAAGGGGATGGCTGGCGACGGCCTACTCTCCCACGCCCTCTCGAGCGTAGTACCATCGGCGCTGCAGGGCTTAACGGCCGTGTTCGGAATGGGAACGGGTGTGGCCCCTGCGCGCTAGTCGTCAGCCAATCGGACGGCACCCGGCGGACCGGGGGCCAGCAGCTTGGCAATTGAGTGATGGATGTGTCCTGCGAGGAATAAATTGGAGAGATCAAACTGCACGGGCGATTAGTAGCGCTCGACTGAAGGCCTCGCGGCCCGTACATCTGCGCCCTATCAACCTGGTAGTCTCCCAGGGCCCTTCAGGGATCTTAAGATCCAGGAGTGTTCATCTTGGGAAGAGTTTCCCACTTAGATGCTTTCAGCGGTTATCTCCGCGTGACATCGCTACCGGGCGCTGCCCCTGGCGGGACAGCCCGTACACGAGCGGTCACTTCGTCTCGGTCCTCTCGTACTAGAGACGACGTCCCTCAACACTCCCACGCCCACAACGGATACAGACCGAACTGTCTCACGACGTTCTGAACCCAGCTCATGTGCCACTTTAACCGGCGAACAGCCGGACCCTTGGGACCTTCTCCAGCCCCAGGATGTGACAAGCCGACATCGAGGTGCCAAACCGCGCCGTCGATGTGAACTCTCGGGCGCGATAAGCCTGTTATCCCCAGCGTACCTTTTATCCGATGAGCGATGACCCGTCCACACGGGATCACCGGATCACTTAAGCCGACTTTCGTCCCTGCTCGCCCCGTCGGGCTCGCAGTCAGGCACCCTTTTGCTTATACACTCGACGTGCGATTACCGACCGCACTGAGGGTACCATCGCGCGCCTCCGGTACTCTTTGGGAGGCGACCGCCCCAGTCAAACTACCCACCAGTCACGGTCCTCGGCGGTGTTGCCGCCTGAGTGAGATCGTTAGTAAAAGAAGGGTGGTATTTCACTGTTGCCTCCCTCCAAGCCGAAACCTGGAGATCAATGGCTCCCACCTATGCTACGCAGCTTATACCGACGATCAATGACAGGTTGTAGTAAAGGTGCATGGGGTCTTTTTGTCCTGTTGCGGGTAATCGGAATCCTCACCGATGCTGCTATTTCGCCGAGCTTACGGAGGAGACAGCTCTCAAGTCGTTACGCCATTCGTGCAGGTCGGAACTTACCCGACAAGGAATTTCGCTACCTTAGGACCGTTATAGTTACGGCCGCCGTTTACCGGGGCTTCGGTTCATTGCTTCGCCTTGCGGCTGACAACTTGCCTTAACCTTCCGGCACCGGGCAGGAGTCAGTGTCTATACGTCGGCTTGGAAAATGCCTTAGCAGACACCTGTGTTTTTGCTAAACAGTCGCTTGGGTCGATTCTCTGCGGCCGGCCTGGGCTTGGGTTGTACACCCTTACCTACTACCGGCACCCCTTATCCCGAAGTTACGGGGTCATTTTGCCGAGTTCCTTTTCCGTAAATCACTCGAGCACCTTAGGCTGCTCGCCTCGCCTACCTGTGTCGGATTACGGTACGGTCGACGTTGATCGTGATCTGCGAAGCTTTTCTCGGGAGTATGCGTCAGCCACCCTTTGTCGGGCCTTACGGCCCATTCGGCATCGGCTCTCGGCTATCCAGGCGGATTTGCCTACCTGGAAACGCCTACCACCTTACAGCGGAATCCACCACCCGCCGGTGACCTTGCTCCTCCGTCCCTCCTCAGACTGATAACCTTTCAACGTCGGTACGGGAATGTTGACCCGTTTCCCATCAGCTACGCCTCTCGGCCTCACCTTAGGGACCGACTAACCCTGAGCTGATCGACATGGCTCAGGAAACCTTAGGCTTACGGTGACAAGGGTTTTCACCTTGTTTCTCGCGTACTTAATCCGGCATCCTCACTTCCCACCGCTCCACCGGAAGGCTTCCGCCCCGGCTTCAACGCTGTGGGAACGCTCCGCTACCCCTCTACACGTAAGTGTAGAAGACGTGGCTTCGGTGGGTGGCTTGAAGTCCCGACCATTATCGGCGCGACCTCGCTTGACTGGTGAGCTATTACGCACTCTTTAAAGGAATGGCTGCTTCTAAGCCAACCTCCCAGCTGTCACAGCAACATCACATCCTTTGCTACACTGAGCCACCACTCCGGGACCTTAGCTGATGTTCTGGGTTCTTTCCCTCTCGCCACAGTACATTAGCGCACTGCGACTGCCTCCTGGGCAGCATTCAACGGGCATTCGGAGTTTGGTTGGGGGAGGTACGACTATTCGCCGCCCGGACCCATCCAGTGCTCTACCTCCCGTGAACTCATTTCCCAAGGCTATACCAAAATATATTTCGCGGAGAACCAGCT
>CAZNDK010000057.1:0-1566 GCA_964571795.1 uncultured Gemmatimonadaceae bacterium
ACTGAGGACTGAGGACTGAGGACTGAGGACTGAGGACTGAGGACTGAGGACTGAGCGGAAGATCGCCGGTTCTCGGTCCTTTTCAATTTCAGGTCGGGAACTCGGCCTCCATCCGCCCTCAGTCCCCAGTCCTCAGTCCTCGCTATCCTAGAACTGCACCTTCGGTGTCTCCGCGGCGGCCGCGTTGGTCAGCTCGAAGTACTCCTTCGGCGTGGATGCCCCGAACACCTTGGCCGTCAGGTTGTAGGGGAAGGTCCGCACGAAGGTATTGTATTGCCGGGCGGCCTGGTTGTAGTCCTGCCGCGCCACCGAAATCCGGTTTTCCGTGCCCTCCAGCTGGTCCTGCAGCTGCCGGAAGTTCTCGTTCGACTTCAAGTCCGGATAATTCTCGACGATGGCCAGCAACCGGCCCAGCGGGGCGTTCATCGCCTGGTTGGCGTCGGCCATTTCCTGCAGGTTGCCGCCCTGCACCGCGCCGGCGAGCTTGGCCCGCGCCTCCGCCACCTCGGTGAAGATGGTCGTCTCCTGCTTGGCGAACCCCTTGACGGTCTCGACGAGGTTGGGGATGAGATCGGCCCGGCGCTGCAGTTGGACCTTGATCTGGCTCTCGGCGGAACTCACCTGCTCGTCGAGGGCCTGGATGCGGTTGTATCCGCAGCCGGTGAGTAGCAGCGGGACGAGCGCGGCGACTGGGGCCAGGCGCGCGAAACGACGGTTCATGACGACTCTCCGGGGGACAGGTGATCGACGTAACGGACCGTGGCCTCCACGGCCGTGAGGTATCCTGCATAGCATTCAGGAGTGCAGCGCCAGTCGCCGTCGCCGAGGTGCGCCAGGATCTCGGAGAGCGGCGCGGACGGGAATCCGGCCACCAGGCCCGCCGCCGAGGCCACGTCGGCGCGGGCGGGAGGTATCTGGGCCCCCGCGAGGACCAGGGCGGCCCGGAGCAGCACGACCACCGACGGGGCGGTGTCGCGCGCCAGCCCGGCGAGGGCGCCCGGATCGCCGGCGAGCGCCACGTAGCCCTGCCGGAGGCGCAGCAGGCGGCCGCGCAGGTCCCGCTCGAGGGCGGCGCGCAGGTCTGCCGGCCGCACGGCGACTTCGGCGATCGGATCGTCGCCGCGCAGGACGCGATACGCGCTCCGGATGTCGGTGATTTCCACCGGGAAGACGTCGGCCGCCCGGCGCCATTCGGGGCGCGTCAGGAGCAGCGGCGGCGGCTGGTGCGACTTGGCCCAGCCGGCGAACGGCACCGTGAGCGCCGCCAGCACCTCGGGCGTGGCCCCTTCGAGCACCAGCAGCAGGTTCACGTCCGACCAGCCCTCGAGGTATTCACCGCGCACCACCGAGCCGTGCAGCACGGCGCTGTAGCCCCGGCCGAGGAGGCGGTCGCACTCGCGAAGGAACGGCTCGACGATCTTCTGGACGACATCCGTCATCTAGAACCTCCCGCCGGCGCCGCCGCCACTGAAGCCGCCGCCACCGCCGAATCCACCGAAGCCTCCACCGCCACCCCCCCCCCCCCCGCCCCCCCCCCCCCCCCCCCCCCCCCCCCCCCCCCCCCCC
>CAZNDK010000057.1:1576-10659 GCA_964571795.1 uncultured Gemmatimonadaceae bacterium
ACCGCCCCAATATATCGGCGGCCCGCGCCGGCGCCGCCCGCTCGACGAACCGCCGCTGCCGCCCCCGGAGGCGCGGGCCATCGTCACGACGACCACGACCAGGATGATCAGCAGGAAGATCATGAGCGCCGGCGACATGCCCGAGTGCTCGGACGCGTCCGTCAGCGTACTGTCCGTGACCCCAAGGCCCTGCGCCACCAGCGCCGCAAGTCGCCTCGTGCCGGTCACCAGCCCCGGACCGTACTGTCCGTTCCGGAGCTCCGGGAGCATCGCATCTCGCACCCGGCCCGCGGCGGCGTCCGTCACGATGCCCTCGACGCCCTGCCCCGTGGCAATGAAGATCTGGCCCGAATTCGGGTCGTCTTCCCGGCGGGGCACCAGAAGGAGGACCATGCCGGCGTTCCGGCGCACGTCGCCGATCTTCGCGGCCGCCCCGACGCCCCAGGCACGCCCGATCGCCAGGGCCACGTCGGAGGCCTGGTGGTCGCCGATGGTGGTCAGCGTCACCACGGCGAGCTCCGCCCCGGTGACCGTCTTGAGCCGCAGCGCGATCGAATCAATCGTGGCCGCCGAGGCGGCGTCCACCACCCCGGCAGCATCGGTCAGGTAGCCGGCCGGCCGGGCCGGAAAGAGCGAATCCAGCGGCGACTGTGCGGCCAGCCCGCACGCGAAGACGGCGAGTTGAAGCGCGAGCGCGAGCCCGGTAGCTTTGAGGCGTCCTGTCACCGTCTGTTCCCCGCCCTCGAGTCGCCCGTGAACCGCTGGTCCATCCTCGCGCTCCTCCTGGTGGCCGCCTGCCAGCGGAGCCACGACGTCACGATCATCGCCACGATCCCCGGGCTCGATTCCGCCGGCGGCCCCGCCACCGACTTCGCCTTCGTGGCGCTCCCGTACGATCGCGACAGCCTGGTGGCCGCGTTCGAGAGCCGGGCGGCGACGCCGCGGCCTTCGACCGACGCGCTGGACACCCTCTTTGCCCGCTACCGCGCACCCTTCGCTGCCTACACCGCCCTGGTGGCGGAATCGGCCCGGTACAACGATACCCTCGCCGCGCTCAAGCAGCGCCTCGAAGGAATGTCGCGCACCGCGCCGGAATACACCGCGTCGTACGTGCGGTGGACCGGCCTCCGCGACACCCTGCGGATGCTGGACGCCCAGGCCGCCAAGGCGCGTGCGGCGCTGGAGGCGGCCCGCCCGGCGTTCGTGGCCAGGAGCGAGTCGCTCCGCACCGTCATCCGCAACTGGCAAGATACCACGTTCATCGGGTACGACCGGGCGGTGGACTCCATCGTGCGCTACCGTCACCGGGAGCCGGTGGCCGATACCACCGACGCCACGGGCGCCGCGGTGATCCGGCTCGTCGGCGGCCCCTGGTGGATCTACGCCCGGTCCTGGGATCCCGCCGACCCGAACGCCGAATGGTACTGGAACGTCCCCGTCACCACCGACACCGTCCGGCTGAACGCCTCCACGGGGCTCAACCGCCCCCGCTACTGATTCGGACCAGCCCATGCGCCGTTCCCTCGTCCTGCTCGCCGCCCTCGCCCTGCCCACCGCGCTCCACGCGCAGGACCCCATGGCGGTCCGCACCAAGGGCAGCCCGACCGCCCCAGTCGCCGTCTACGAGATGTCGGACTTCCAGTGTCCCTATTGCCGGCGATTCGCGTTGGAGATCTTCCCGGCGCTGGAGGCGGAGTACGTGGCGACCGGCAAGGTGCGGTGGGTCTTCGTCAATTTTCCGCTGGTGTCCTTGCACGCGAACGCGGAGCCTGCGGCCGAGGTGGCGATGTGCGGGGCAAAGCAGGGGAAGTTCTGGCCGGTGCACGACCTGTTGTTCCGCAACCAGGCCACCTGGGCGCCGCTCCAGGCGCCAGCCGAGTACTTCCTGACGTTTGCTGATTCGGCGTCGCTGGACCGCGCTGCGTTCCAGGCCTGCCTGCAAACGGCGGCCACGCGGGGCGAGGTGGAGAACGACGCGAAGGCGGCGGCGGGGACCGGGGCCAAGAGCACTCCCACCTTCTACATCGAGGGTGGCCTGCTCACGGGTGCGTACCCGGCCGAGGTGTTCCGCCCGATCCTCGACTCGGTGTACGCCGACAAGTCCAAGCCGGCCCAGTAGGGAGTCTTGTCATTGCGAGGCCACGGCGTGGCCGAAGCAATCTCGGCCTCGCCCACCTCACCCCCTGTCCCCCTCTCCAGTAACTGGAGAGGGGGAACCTATTTCAGGCAAGCGTGAGCGAGAGGAAGACGTCGTAGAGGGCGTGGGTCCACGCGGTGATGCCGAAGCCGCGCAGCAGGTAGAGCGAGCTGAACAGCACCCCGGCCACCGCCCGGAAGGTGAACGATCCCAGCTCGAGCACGTCGCCGTACGGGCCGATGTAATGGAAGGCGGAGAAGACCAGCGCGCCGAGCAGGACGGCGAAGGTGCCCGCGGCGAGGGGCGGCCACCCGAAGCCCACGCGAGCGAGCCGCGCGAGCAGCGCCACCAGCAGCACCCGGAACAGCAGTTCCTCGTAGAGCCCGGCCCCCAGCGAAATCATCAGTTGCGTCGGCAGGTCGAGCCCGGCCATCGGGCCGGCGCTCATCGGCGTGGCCCCGCGCAGGATGAGGCCGGTCAGCGTGCCCGCCACCACCCCGAAGAGCAGCGCATACACCACCGACTCGACCGCCATGCCCAGGAAGTAGCGGCCGGTGATCGTGCCGCCCTTCCGCAGGTCGCGCCAGACCTGGAAGCCCGCCACGCCGACCAGCACCACCCCGAACACCACCAACCCGTCCCGACCGCCCAGCCAGAGGAAGGCGCTCTTGAGCAGGACGTCTGCCCCGTTCCGCACGCCGGCAATGGCGTCGCCGGAGAGGAGGAATGCCAGCCCCTCGTAGAACAGGAGCAGCGGCAGGGCGTACAGGAGGCTGTAGCGCGGGGCGCGAGTGTCGCGCCAGTACGACGGGGCTGGGACGGGCGGCATGCCGAAATCTAGCGTGGCCCCGCGTGGGCTTGCCGAACTCCCCCGGGACCCGGACATTCCGGCCATGCATTCCACCTCGCCGCTCTACCGCCTCGCCGCCAGGCTCGCCGCCGCGCTGGTTCCGGTGGCCGGCCTGGCGAACGACAAGGTGGCGCGAAGCCACACCGGCAGGGAGGGAGCGGTCGGGCGGCTCACCGAGTGGGCGCGCCGCGGTCGGGATCCCTCGCGGCCGCTCGTCTGGCTCCACGCCCCATCGGTGGGGGAGGGCCTGCAGGCGGAGAGCGTCCTGCTCCGCCTCAGGGAGCGCCACCCCGACTGGCAGTTCGCCTACACCTGGTTCAGCCCGTCGGCGGAGTCGTTGGGGCGCCGCCTCCCGGTGGATGTCGCCGATTATCTGCCGTACGACCTTCCCGCCGCGACTGACGCGCTGCTGAAGGCGCTCCGGCCCGACGTGCTCGCCTTCGCCAAGCTCGACCTCTGGCCGGAGCTCGCCACCCGGGCGGCGAGCGCGGGGACGCGTGTCGTGATGGTGGCCGCCACGGTGGCTCCGGGCAGCGGGCGGTTGCGCTGGCCGGTACGGCAATCCCTGCGGCCCGGCTACGCCTGCCTCGACGCGGCCGGCGCGATCTCGGAGGCCGACGCGGCCCGCCTCGTCGAACTCGGGACGGCGGCCGATCGGGTCCGGATCACCGGGGACCCCCGCTTCGACAGCGTCGTGGCCAAGGTGGCCGCGGTTGGCCCCGATGACCCGCTCCTCCGCCTCGGCGGGCCGGGGACGATGGTGGCCGGCTCCACCTGGCCGGGCGACGAGGCCGTCATTCTCGACGCCTTCGCCCGCCTCCACGTCCACCGGCCGGACGCGCGCCTCATCCTCGTGCCGCACGAACCGACCGAGCAGCACCTGACGCCGATCGAGCGGAGCGCGGGCCGCCTCGGCCTGCCGGCACCGGTCCGGCTCAGCCGAGCGGAGGGCGCACCCGCCCCGTTGCTCCTCGTGGATCGGGTCGGTGTGCTCGCCGCGCTGTACGGCGCCGGGGGAATGGCCTATGTGGGAGGGGGGTTCGGCCGCGCGGGACTCCACTCGGTGCTGGAGCCCGCCGCGTGGGGCGTGCCGGTCGTGTTCGGTCCGCGGTGGCAGAACAGCCGCGACGCCGGTCTGCTGCTGTCGGCCGGCGGGGCCGAGTCGCTGTCGGCATTCGGCGTCGAGGAGGCGGGCGAGGCCCTGCACGCCCTCTGGCACGAATGGCTCAGAAACGAAACGCGCCGTTCTGCCCAGGGGCGGAAGGCGCGTCAGGTGGTGGAACAGGGCCGCGGGGCGGCCGAAGCGTCGGCGGTGCTGATCGAGGAGGCGGTGCTCCGCGCTACTTGACCACGATGCCGGAGGCGGTGACGGTCCGCGGAACGAGGATGCCCGCGGTCAGCACCGTGACGAGCACATCGCTCCAGCGGCTCCGGACCTTGATCCGGACATCCACCAGGGCCTTCCCGCCGACGAGCTGCCCGGCGAGCGAATGGACCAGTTCCGGCCCGCTGATGGCCGTGATTCCCCAGAACGCATAGACCGCCTTGCCGGTCACCGAGAAGGGCTCCCCGGTGGGAGGCGGCGCCTGCCCCGCGGCCGAGGCGAGCGTGACCGGCACGCCGACCCGGGTGGCATCGATGTTCTGCACGCAGCCGGCCAGGAGGAGCGCGGCGATCGGGAGGAGCCGAAGGGCGCGCCTCACAGGCCGAACGCCCACTTGGCGCCGACCGACCAGCTCGACGGGCTCTGTCCCTGCAGGTTCACGTAGTCGTACGCCGTGCGGAGCCCAAGCCCGAAGATGAACGAGATGTCGAGCCCGGCGCTGTACCCGAACGCCGATTCACCGCTCCTTCCGCCGCCGGTCGTCGAGACCGAGGTGTAGTCCCACCGCGGCGCAAACCACGGCTTGAGGCCGAAAATCGGGAGCGGGATGGTGAGCCCGACGCCGACGCCGACCGGGACATGCGTGGTCTTGGCGCCGTTGAGGTCGCCGTACCCCACGCCACCCTGCAGGTTGACGAAGAATGGCACCAGGGGGCCACCGATGATGCGCAGGTTGGCCGTGCCGCCGTAGACGGCGCTCGACTCGAACACGTCGGGCATGTTGGAGCCGATCGTCGCGGTGAACCCCAGCATCCCGAAGCCGACACCGCCCGTCGCCGCCAGGGTGTTCCCGCCGCCCGAGGCGCCGTTCGGGAAGGCGTAGTCGGCGGCGACGAAGATGCCTCGCGGCACGCCGTTGTTGAAGACTGGCATGCGCGGCGCCTGGGCCGCGAGCGGGCCCGCCGCGAGCAGGAGGACCGCCGCCACGGCGAACCGTCGCATCATCGGGAACTCCAGGGCCAGGACGGGAATGGCTAGTGCAGCCAGGAGAAGCTGGCGGAGAGGCCGTCGAGGTCGCCGAAGGACCCGCCGATGTTCATGCTGAAGTTCGTGCCGAACTTGATGTCCACGCCGAGCCCGACCGAGAAATTGAGGTCGGTGTCATCGGCGAAGGTCGGAATGAAGGTCGGGGTCACGTACGGCACGAAGCTGGTGGTGGAGTTCTCGAGCAGGATCTGCCGCCCCAGCGCGAACCCGACCGGGACGAACAGCGCATTGGCGTTCTCCAGCAGCTGCGCCCCGACGCCGACGACCAGCGCGCCGTCGAGCGGGAAGTTGTCGCTGTGGTTGAGCAGGCGGGCGCGGTAGTCGCCGCCGATCAGGAACGCCGTCGAGCTGGAGCCCTCGGGGTCCGAGAAGCCGATCCGCAGGCCGAAGTCCTGCGTGGCCCCCTTGGCGGCCCGGTAGTAACCCTCGAACGCGATGCCGCTGTTCCCTGGGTCGGACACCGACACGCCGAACGCCGACTTGTCGAAGAGCCGCTGCGAGCTCAGGAAGACCGGGGTGCCGGTTTCCTGTGCGACGGCGGGAACGGCGAGGACGACGAGCGAGACCACGGCGAGCAGGCTACGACGCATGGGCGACCTCCCTGGCATGTTCGGCAACGACGCGGACGACATTCCCCACCACCTGCAGGAACCCGCCCCGGACAGTGAACGACCGCTCCCCACCCGACACCCGCACCTGCAAGGTACCCTCGCCGAGGAGCGTCATGAATGGGGCGTGGTGGGGGAGGATCCCCACCTGCCCGTCGTAGGCGGGCGCCTGGAGGCTCTCCGCCTCTCCATCGAAGATGGAACCGTCGGGAGAGATGACCGTGACGCGCATCACGCCGCTGCCATCTTCTTGGCCTTCTCCACCGCTTCGTCGATCCCGCCCACCATGTAGAACGCCTGCTCTGGCAGGTGGTCGAACTCGCCGGAAAGGACCCGCTCGAAGCTCTCGATGGTCTCCTCGAGCTTGACGTACTTGCCCGGGAAGCCGGTGAACTGCTCGGCCACGAAGAACGGCTGCGAGAGGAAGCGCTGGATCCGGCGCGCCCGCGCCACGACCAGCTTGTCCTCCTCGGAGAGCTCGTCCATGCCGAGGATGGCGATGATGTCCTGCAGCGCCTTGTAGCGCTGGAGGGTGCGCTGCACGCCGATCGCGGCGTTGTAGTGCCGGTCGCCGACGTACTGCGGCGCCAGGATCCGGCTCGAGCTGTCGAGCGGGTCGACGGCCGGGTAGATGCCGAGCTCCGAGATGGCGCGCGAGAGCACCACCTGGGCGTCGAGGTGCGCGAACGCCGTGGCCGGCGCCGGGTCGGTCAGGTCGTCGGCGGGCACGTAGATGGCCTGCACCGAGGTGATCGACCCCTTGGTGGTCGAGGTGATCCGCTCCTGCAGGTCGCCCATCTCGGTGGCCAGGGTCGGCTGGTAGCCCACGGCGCTCGGCATGCGGCCGAGGAGGGCCGACACTTCCGAGCCCGCCTGGGTGAAGCGGAAGATGTTATCGATGAAGAGCAGCACGTCCTGGTTCTCGACGTCGCGGAAGTACTCCGCCACCGTCAGGCCGGTCAGCCCCACCCGGAGCCGCGCGCCCGGCGGCTCGTTCATCTGGCCGTAGATGAGGGCCGTCGACTTGATGACGCCGCTCTCCTCCATCTCGAGGTAGAGGTCGTTGCCCTCGCGGGTGCGCTCGCCCACGCCGCAGAAGACCGACTTGCCGCCGTGGCCCTTCTGCACGTTGTTGATGAGCTCCATGATGACGACGGTCTTGCCGACGCCGGCGCCGCCGAAGAGGCCGATCTTGCCGCCCTTGACGAAAGGGGCGATGAGGTCGATGACCTTGATGCCGGTCTCGAAGACGGTGGTCTTGGGCTCGAGATCTACGAACTTCGGGGTCTCGCGGTGGATGGGCCACCGCTCCACGCCGGCCGGGATCGGCGCGCCGCCGTCCACCGGCTCGCCGAGGACGTTCAGGATCCGGCCGAGCGGCACGTTGCCCACCGGCACCGTGATGGCGGAGCCGGTGTCCACGATCTTCATGCCGCGCACCACGCCGTCGGTGGTGCTCATGGCCACGGCGCGCACCTGGTTCTGGCCGATGTGCTGCTGCACCTCGGCCACCAGCCGGATCGGCTGCGCGGCGCTGGCGTCCTCGAGGAGGAGGGCGTTGTAGATCTCGGGCAGCTGACCGGGCTCGAACTCCACGTCGAGGACGGGGCCGATCACCTGGACGACCGTGCCGATGTTGGTTGCGACAGTTGCAGTGGCCATGCGCTGGATTCCTGTGTGGTTCGAGTGTCTGCTGACTAGCCCTGGAGCGCCGCGGCGCCGCCGACGATCTCGGCGATTTCCTGGGTGATCGCCGCCTGGCGCTGGCGGTTGTAGGTGCGCTTGAGCAGGTCGAGGATCTCGCCCGCGTTGTCGGTGGCGCTCTTCATGGCGGTGCGCCGCGCCCCGTGCTCGGCGGCGCTGGTCTCGACCAGGCCGCGGTACATCGTGTTCCGGACGTACAGCGGCAGCAGCCGGTCCAGCAGCTGCGCCGCGTCGGGGCGGAGGATGTAGTCGGCCCGCACGGCGCCGGCCTTGGCGGCCGGCGGCTCCACCGGGAGGATCCGGAGGGTCGTCGGGGGCGTGGTGAGCGGGCTGATGAACGCCGCGTACACCAGGTCCACGCTGGCCAGCTCGCCCCGCTCGTACGCGGCGATGAGCGGCGCCATGATCTCGGCCGCGTGGTCGGGCGTCGGGTTGTCGGTCACGTCCACCCGCTGCGCGGCCAGGGTGCGGCCGAGGTAGCGGAAGAAGCCCACGCCCTTCTTGCCGATGGCGTGGAGGTCCACCGTGTACCCGGCGGCCTCGAGCGCCTCCATCCGGCGCCGGGCTTCCTTGATCAGGTTGGCGTTGAACCCGCCCGCCAGCCCGCGGTTGGACGTGAGGAGGATGACCGCGGCCCGCTTCGGCCCGCCCTTGGACGGCGGCGCCGGCTGCCGGAGCAGCGGAAAGCCCTCGGCCAGCTCGGGGGTGACGAGGTCGGCGATGACGCCGCGGAGCGCCTCGGCGTAGGGCCGGGTGGCAATGACGCGGTCCTGCGCCCGCTTCAGCTTGGAGGTGGAGACGAGCTCCATCGTCCGCGTGATCTTGCGGGTGTTGGTGACCGAGCGGATCCGGCCCTTCAGGGCCTTGGACTTGGCCATCAGGCGGCGCGGAAGAGCGGCTTGAAGGCCGCGATGGCCGCCTCGAGCGCGGCGGTCAGGTCCTTGTCGAACGCCTTCTTGATGCGGATCCCGTCCAACACCGCCGCGTGCGTCGCGGCGAGGTAGGCCAGGAAGTCCTGCTCCCACTTCCGGATGTCCTTGACGTCCACGTCGTCGAGGTGGCCGTTGGTCACCACGTAGATGATGGCCACCTGCCGCTCGACGGCCACCGGCGCGTACTGCGGCTGCTTCAGCACCTCGACCAGCCGGGCGCCGCGGGCCAACTGCTTCTGCGTGGCGGCGTCGAGGTCGGAGCCGAACTGCGAGAAGGCCTCGAGCTCGCGGAACTGCGCCAGCGAGAGCCGGAGCGGGCCGGCCACCGACTTCATCGCCTTGATCTGCGCGTTGCCGCCGACGCGGCTCACGCTGATGCCGGCGTCCACCGCGGGGCGGATGTTCGAGTAGAACAGGTCCGTCGTGAGGAAGATCTGGCCGTCGGTGATCGAGATGACGTTGGTCGGGATGTACGCCGAGA
>CAZNDK010000058.1:0-9695 GCA_964571795.1 uncultured Gemmatimonadaceae bacterium
GCGAGCGTTCGCGGGCGCCCAGCCCGATCCGGTCGGCGTGCATGATGAGCTGGTAACTGTGCCGGTGGTGGCTCTTGTAGCTCACGAGCTGCCCCACGTCGTGCAGGATGCCGGCCGCCTCGAGGATGTGGCGTTCTTCCGGCGTGCAGCCGATGGCCTCGCCGATCTGGTCGTAGAGGGAGAGCGCCAGCGTGCGGACCTGCTCGACGTGCTTCCGGTCGGTGCGGCAGCGGTCGGCGAACTCGCGGACGAGGCGCATCGGGTCCACCGGCGGGGCCTGTGCCGCCCCGGCGCCCACCATCTGCCACAGCAGCCCCTCGCGGAGTCCGTACGCGCTGACCACGATGCCGCCTGCGTCCAGCCGTTCGAGCAGGGCGGCGATCACGGTCAGCCCCGCGAGGATGATGTCCGCCCGCTCGGGATTGAGGCCGGGGACCGCGCGGCGCTGGAGCGCGGTGCGGGTGGACAGCCATTCGAGCAGGTGCTCGACCTCCGCCACCGATACCACGAGCCCGTGCACCGGCTGGGTGTGGTCGCCGCCCCGGCGCGCCACCGCCATGCGCCCCAGGTTGGTGAAGGTGCCCCCCGACCCGATGATGCGGGCGCCGGACCACGCCCGCTTCGGCAGTTGGCGCTCCAGGCGCTTGGCCAGGTGCTTCCGGAGGGCGGCGAGCTCGCGGTGCGTCGCCTTCTTGCCGGGGAGGAACTGCTCGGTGAGCCGGACTGCGCCATACGGAAGGGAGCGGCTCAGCTCCACCAGCCCGTCCACCGCGCCGACCAGCTCGAGGCTGCCGCCGCCGATGTCGGCGATGAGGGCCTTGGAGTTCTCGAGGCGGAAGTGATGCTGCACCGAGCGGTAGGAGAGCTGCGCCTCGTGCTCGGTGGTGATGATCTGGAGGGGGAGGCCGAGCTCGTCGCGGACCCGCTTGACGAACTCCGGGCCGTTCTTCGCCTCGCGCACGGCCGCGGTGGCCACGGCGGCGATCCGGGTGGCCCCGCGGCGGCGGCAGACGTCGGTCATCCGGCGGAGCGCGGCCAGCGCGCGGTCCACGGCGGCCGGGTCGAGGCGGCCGGAGCCGGCCAGGCCCTGGGCGAGCCGGGGCTGCGCCTTGATCTCGTCGATGGGGACCAGGCCCGCCGCCGGGTCGTACTGGGCGATCAACAGCCGGATCGAGTTCGACCCGACGTCGATGGCGGCCAGCCGCTCCCTGGCGGGCGGGCCCGCCCGCTTCACCGGTGCGGGGCTCCGGCCGGCCAGGCGGCGTCCCCGCGGTCCTCGGCGTGGTGCTTGATCGACTTGCCTTCCACCAGGAATACGACGTCCTCCCCGATGTTGGTGGCCAGGTCCGCCACCCGCTCGAGATTGCGGCTGACCAGGAACAGCTCCATGCCGGCGCCGATCATGTGCGGGTCTTCCATCATGTGGGTGAGCAGGATCCGGAACACCGACCGGTGAAGGATATCCACCTTGTCGTCCCGCCGACACACCTCGCGCCCCGCCTGGGCGTCGCCGCGGATGAAGGCCTCGAGCGCGTCGGAGAGCATGTCGCGGGCGAGGCGGGCCATTTCGACGATCTCGGGCTCGGGGGCGATGCCGCGGAGCCCCGCGAGCCGGCTGGCCGACTGCGCGATGTTGACCGCGTGGTCGCCCACCCGCTCGAGGTCGTTCGCGATCTTGAGCGCGGACGTCAGCATCCGGAGGTCGCGCGCCATGGGCTGCTGCAGGGCCAGGAGGTTGATGCACATCTCCTCCAGCTCGACCTCCATCTGGTCGATCACCCGGTCGCCGCTGATGACGGCCTGGGCCTTGGTGCTGTCGCGCTCGAGGAGCGCCTCGACGGCCAGCCCCAGGGCGGCCTCCGCCTCGCCCGACATGGTCAGGAGGCGGATCTTGACCTGGCTCAAGTCGTCGTGAAAGTGCCGGTGGGCCTCGGTCATCCGAATCTCCCGGTGATGTACGCCTCGGTGCGCTCGTGCGCCGGGGCGGTGAAGAGTTGCTCGGTCTCGCCGAATTCGATGAGCTCGCCGCGGTCGAAGAAGCCGGTGAAGTCCGACACCCGTGCGGCCTGCTGCATGTTGTGGGTCACGATCACGATCGTGTAGTGCCGCTTCAGCTCGAAGATGAGCTCCTCGACCTTCTGGGTGGCGAGGGGGTCGAGGGCGGAGCAGGGCTCGTCCATGAGGAGGACGTCGGGCGCGTTGGCCAGCGCGCGCGCGATGCAGAGCCGCTGCTGCTGCCCGCCGGAGAGCCCGGTGCCGGGCTCGTGCAGCCGGTCCTTCACCTCGTCCCACAGGGCGGCCTGCCGGAGGCAGCGCTCCACCAGGTCGGGCAGGTCGCGGTGGAGCACCAGGCGGTTGATCGCCGGGCCGTACGCCACGTTGTCGAAGATGGACTTCGGGAAGGGATTGGGGCGCTGGAACACCATCCCGATCCGGCGACGGAGGTCCACGAGGTCCCGGCCGGGCGCGTACACCGAGGTGCCGTCGAGCAGGAGGTCGCCGCCATGCCGCACTCCCGGCACCAGCTCGTGCATCCGGTTGATGGCCCGGAGGAAGGTGGACTTCCCGCAGCCGGAGGGACCGATGATGGCGGTGACCGCGTGCCGTTCGACGCCGAGGGAAATCCCCTTGAGTACCTCGTTGGTGCCGTAGGCAAAGCGGAAGCCGCGGGCCTCCACCACGGGCTGGCCGGGGCGGCGGGTGTCCGCGGAAATCACGCGCGGGGCCAGGGTGGGCCTGAGGTTCGATGCGTGCGGCATGGCCGTCCGTCCGAGAAGTGTGGTCATCCGAACCGCCCGGTGATGTAGGCCTCCGTCTCCTCGCGGGACGGTGAGGTGAACAGTTGACGCGTGGCGCCCGTCTCGATCATCCCGCCCAGGTAGAAGAACGTCGTCGTGTCCGACACCCGGGCCGCCTGCTGCATGTTGTGGGTCACGATGACGATCGTGAAGTGCTGCTTGAGCGTGAAGAGCAGCTCCTCGATCCGCTGGGTGCCCTGCGGGTCGAGCGACGCCGTCGGCTCGTCCAGCAGCACCACCTCCGGCTTCGGCGCGATGGTCCGCGCCACGCACAGGCGCTGCTGCTGCCCCCCCGAGAGGGCCATGGCGCTCGTCGCGAGCCGGTCCTTCACCTCGTCCCACAGCGCGGCGCCCTTGAGCGCCTCCTCGACCGTCGCGGAGAGCTCGGCGCGGGTCCTGCGCTGGCCCACCCGGAGTCCCGCGGCCACGTTGTCGAAAATCGACATCGTGGGGAAGGGGGTGGGCTTCTGGAAGACCATCCCCACCCGCCGACGGAGCTGCATCGGGTTCACGTCGGGGGCGTAGACGTCGCGTCCGTCGAGCAGCACGCGCCCGGTGATCCACCCGCCTGGCGACAGCTCGTGCATCCGGTTCAGCGAGCGCAGGAAGGTGGACTTCCCGCAGCCCGACGGCCCGATGAGGGCGTGCACCCGGTTGGCGTCGAAGCCGATGGTCACGTCCTTCACCGCCGTCGCCTTGCCGTACATGGCGCTCAGGCGCTCGGTCTCGATCCGCACCCGGGCGTCAGCCATGCTGGGAGAACTTCCGCCGGGTCGCGAATCGGGCCGCCACGCTGAGCGTCAGCACCACCAGGATCAGCACCAGGGCAGTGGCCCATGCAAGCTGGTGCCACTCCTCGTAGGGACCGATCGCGTAGTTGAACACGACCAGCGGCAGCGCGGCCATCGGCTGGTCGAGGTTGAACGCCAAGTACTGGCTCCCGAGCGCCGTGAAGAGGAGCGGTGCGGTCTCGCCGGCCACCCGGGCCACGGCCAGCAAGCTGCCCGTCACGATGCCCGGCAGGGTCGTCCGGACCACCACCGTGAGGCTCGTGCGCCAGCGCGAATAGCCGAGGGCCAGCGCCGCCTCTCGGAGCGAATGCGGCACCAGCTTGATCATTTCCTCGGTGGTCCGGGTGACCATCGGGATCATGAGCATGGCGAGCGCCGCGCTGCCGGCGAGCGCCGAGAAGTGCTTCTGCGACGCCACGATCCAGGTCCAGGCGAACACGCCGACGACGATGGACGGCGTGCCGTTCAGCACGTCGGAGACGAACCGCGTGATGAAGGCGAGCCGGGACGCCGGATACTCGGCGCAGTAGATCCCGCCGCCGATGCCGAGCGGGAGGCCGAGAAGGCAGGCGGTGCCGACAATCAGCAGGGTGCCGACGATGGCGTGGAGCACGCCGCCGCCCGATTCGCCGGCGGGCACCGGCATCTTGGTGAAGAAGGCGAGGTTGAGGCTGGTGGCTCCCTTCGCCACCAGCGTGCCGAGGATCAGCAGCAGCGGCAGCACGGCCAGCACGACCGCCAGGCCCATCAGGCCCACCATCAGGTGGCTCCGCAACCGGCGTGAGGAGGCGCGGCTCATGCCGTACTGCCCCCGCCGCCCCGGGCCACCTTCCAGATCAGGAGCCGGGCCGCCGCGTTGATGAGCACCGTCACCACGAACAGAGTGAAGGCCACGTAGGCCAGGGCGGAGAGGTGGATGTTCTCGACCGCCTCGGAGAATTCATTCGCGATCGCCGCGGCCATGGTGTAGCCCGGCGCGAAGAACGAGGCGGCGATCTCGTGGCGGTTTCCGATGACCATCGTGACCGCCATCGTCTCGCCGAGTGCCCGGCCCAGACCGAGGATCACGGCCCCGATGATCCCGGAGCGGGCGTACGGGAGCACGGCCCCGGTCAGCGCCTCCCATCGCGTGGCGCCCAGCGCCATCGCGGCCTCGCGCTGGGTATTCGGCACCGCCAGCAGCACTTCCCGGCTCACCGACATGATGTAGGGCATGACCATGATGGCGAGGATGACGGCCGCGGAGAGCATGCCCGGGCCGTAGATCGGCCCCTGGAAGAACGGGAGGAAGCCGAGCGTGTCCTTGAGGAAGGGGTACACCGTGGCGCGGAGGAAGGGGATCATGACGAAGATGCCCCACAGCCCGTACACCACGCTCGGGATGGCCGCCAGCAGCTCGATGAGGAAGGCCACCGGCCCCCGCATCCGCATCGGCGCGAACTCGGTCAGGAAGATCGCCACGCCGAGCGACAGCGGCACCGCGATGATGAGCGCCAGCGTGGAGGACACGACGGTGCCGAAGATGAGGGGGAGGGCACCGAACTGCCCGCTGACCGGGTCCCACTCGCTCGAGGTGAGGAATCCGAACCCGAACTCCCCGATTGCCAGCCGGGCGCCGGACCAGAGCTCCCAGACCAGGAAGGCCAGGAGCACCGGTACGGCAAGGGCGGCGGCGGTGAGCAGGAGCCGGAACACTCGATCGCCGATCCGCGCGCCCGCGAGCGAGGCGCCTCCTGGCTGGGCGGGAGCTGTCATGGGGCGAGAACCTACCGGGGAATCGTAGGCGGCCCGTCACGCCAGTGTAACGGACCTGTCACGACGGCCTCCGGACGCGAATGCGGCCGGCTCCACCGTGGAGCCGGCCGCCCGCCTGTCCAGGATCCGCCCTAACTAGTTGGCGGGAATCGGCTTGCCGCCGGCCTTGAGGGCCGCGATCCGTGGCTTGATGAGGCCGATGACCTCCGCCGGCAGGGGCGCGTACTGGAGCTGCCCAGCCATGGCCTGCGCCTCCGGCGTGACCATCCACGCCAGGAAGTTGCGGAGCAGCCGGGCCTTTGCGGGATCCTTGCTGTCGGTGCGCACCAGGAGCCAGGTGAAGGAGGAGATCGGGTAGCTCTGGGCGCCCGGCGCGTTGGTGATGGACACCCGGAAGTCGGTGTCCTTGGCGAAGCGCGCGCTGGCCGCCGCCGCCGTGGCCGAGGCGAGGCTCGGGACCACGAAGCTCCCGGCGGCGTTCTTGACCCTGGCGTACGGCAGCTGGTTGGACAGCGCGTAGATCAGCTCCACGTAGCCGATGGTGCCCTCGAGCTGCTTCACCTGCTGGGTGACGCCCTCGTTGCCCTTGCCGCCGAGGCCGATCGGCCACTTGACCGACGTGGCGTAGTTGACCTTGTCCTTCCACTCACGCGACACCTTGGTCAGGAAGTCGGTGAAGATGTAGCTGGTGCCGGACCCGTCCGAGCGGTGCACCACGATGATGTCGGTGTTGGGCAGCGCCACGCCGGGGTTCATCGCCACGATGCGCTTGTCGTTCCACTTGGTGATGCGGCCGAGAAAGATGTCGGCGATGGTCGGGCCGTCGAGCTGGAGCTGGGTGGCGCCGATGGATGGCAGGTTGTAGGTCAGCACCACGGCGCCGATCACGGTCGGCACGTGGAGCACGTTGCCTTGGACGGCCTCGATCCGGGCTACGCTCATCGGCCCGTCGGTGGCGCCGAAGTCCACGGTGCCCTCGGTGAACTGCCGGATGCCGCCGCCCGAGCCGATGGACTGGTAGTTGATCTGGACGCCGGTGGCCTTGTTGTAGGCGTCGAACCACTTGGTGTAGATCGGGTTCGGGAAGGTGGCGCCCGCCCCGGTCAGGCCCTGGGCGCCCGCGGGCGCCGCCGCGAGGGCGGCGGCCGCGAGGGCCAGGGTGATGCTGCGCGTGGTCATGGTCGGTTCCTTAGAAGTTCAGCGTCAGGGCGCTGCGCACGCCGCTGATCGTATTGAGCGACGGATCCTCGAAGCTCTGGCTTTCGTACATCAGCCGGAACTGGGCCTTGCTGCTCAGGTAGAAGTTGACGCCGGCGGTGATCAGCGTGGTCTGATCGCTGACGAGGTTGTTGTTCGGCTCCGCGATGTCGTAGCGGAACGCCGGCTCGATCGCGTAGAGGAAGCTGGTCGGCGACTTCATCCGGATGTTGTACGCGGCGACGCCCTGGAAGCCCCAGATCTTGTTGGCGCTGTTCAGGACGCTCTCGCCATTGAGGTAGTCCACCATCGCATACAGGCCCTCGTTGCCGGGGGCGCCCCATTGGGCGTCAAGCCCGAAGGCCGCGTTCCGCGTCTGCGTGGTGTCGTCGGGGACAGGGAGGGTGTCGATGACTTGGAAGTCGTGATCGCCGTAGGAGGCACCGATGCTCAGCCGCGGCGTGATAGCGAAGGTGGCACGGGCGTAGAGCGACTTGGCGTTGTTCAGGTCGATGTTGTTCGGGGAGAGCGAGCCGTTCATGACGGCGCCGCTCACGGTCAGGCGGTTCTTGAACCCGGTGTACACCAGGCCGGCGCCGATGTCGTGGGCCTCGTAGCCGTTCCCGACCGCCAGGTCGTTCGACGACACCGGCACCAGGCCGCGGTATGCCCCGCGTTCGAGCGACGGCAGGTTGCTGGACGACGTGAGCTCATAACGGCCGAAGGGGCGCTTGAACTGGCCGGCCCGGAGGACCAGCATGTTCTTCGCCTCCGGCTTCATGAACGCCACGTCGATGAAGGCGTCCTTCAGCGTCACGCCGCTCTGCCCGGTGGTGTAGTTGGGTGAGAGGACGAAGGTCACGTTCTCCGAAATGTTGCCCCTGGCCTCGATGCGCGCCCGCCGGACGAGGAAGGCGCTTTCCGGAGCGCGGACCGCCGCCGGCAGCGCCGCGTAGATCGCGTTGTCGCCGTTGTTGAAGTCGTAGAACTCGACTTGGAGCTTTCCCGTCATCTTGACGTTCGGGTAGGTCGTCTGCCCGGCGGCCGTGCCGGCGGCGAGCAGGGTCAAGAAGGCGAGGCCAAAGGCCGAACGACACATCGTGGAGCGCATGTCCACCCTTTCGTGCGAGACCCCGTCGGGAGCCCCTGAGGTTATCGGCGGGGGCTCGGTGCCCGGCCGCACGCGGCACCGTGTAGCGGTGCATCGCGGCGTAACGAACGCAATCCGACGTCACGCCCGCACGTGGGCCGCGTCACGACTTGGTAACATCGACGGCGTCACCCCCCGGAAACCAGGCGGAGATCGTGGTCCCCCTCCCCAACTGGCTCTCCGCCCCCACCCGCCCGCCGTGCGCCTCTACCGTATGCCGGACGATGGCCAGCCCGAGCCCCGTGCCCCCCTCAGCGCGTGACCGCGAGGGATCCACCCGGTAGAACCGCTCGAAAATCCGCGTCAGGTGTTCCTGCGGAATCCCGGTCCCCGTGTCCTCGACCTGGACGGCGATCCCTTCCTCGTCGGCGACGCCGCGGAAGGTGATGCTCCCGCCCGCCCGCGTGTAACGCAGCGCGTTGTCGAAGAGGTTGCGGAGCACGAGCCGGACCCCCTCCGCGTCGGCCAGGAGCGTCGCCGCCCCGGGGCCGACCTCCACCCGGAACGCCACGCCGCGCTCCGCCGCCCGGGCGGAAAAGTCGCTCCAGACCTCCGCCGCCATCTCCTCGAGGTCGATGGCCGTCAGCGCCGGCTGCCAGCGCCCCGATTCGATCCGGGACAGGTCGAGCAGGTCGTCCACCAGCCGCTGCATCCGGTGGGAATTGGCGACGATCGTCTCGAGGAAACGCCGCTCGGTGGCCTCGTCGGGCCGCTCCGCCAGCAGCGTCTCGGCGTAGCCCGAAATGCTGGTCAGCGGGGTCTTGAGCTCGTGCGACACGTTGGCAACGAAGTCGCGCCGCACCGCCTCCAGCCGCCGCACCTCGGTCTGATCGTGCAACACCAGGACCGCGCCGCCGTTCGGCAGGGGGCGGGCGCTCACCAGGACCGTCCGCCCGTCGATGCTGACCTCGCCGCCTTCAACGGACGTCCCTTCCCCCACCATCCGGACGATTTCGCGGGCGGAGCGCGCGCGGAACAGCTGCTGCAGAGCCGGCAGGGTGGCATCGGCACCGTATCCAAGCAGGCGGCGCGCGGCGGGGTTGGCCGTCACGATGTGGCCCCGGGCGTCCGCGGCCACCACGCCCTCCACCATCGCCGACACCAGCGCGGCGGACTCCGCCTGCTCGTGCCGCAGCGCCTCGAACCGGTCCGCCAGGTCGTGGTGCATCTGGCGCAGCGCCTGGACCAGCGCGTCGATGTCGCGGATGCCGGAATGGGGAAAGCGGGGTGCTTGCCCGGCGGCGATGGTCCGGGCGGCCTCGGTGATGGCGGTGAGCGGCCGCGTGACCGAGCTCGCGGTGACCCAGGCGACGAGCGACCCGATGAGGACGGCGACCAGCGCGGCCAGCGCCACCGCCAGCTGGGCCCGGTGCACGATGCTGTCCACCTGCTGCAGGTTCGCCGCGACCCGCACCACGCCAGGGCCGCCCGGCACCGCGACGTACATCAGCTCGCGCCCCACGGTTTCGCTGCGGCGCTTGGCCACGCCGGCCCCGCCTGCCAGCGCCTGCACCACCTCCGGGCGGCCCGCGTGGTTTTCGAGTGGTGGGAGGGGAAGGCTGTCGTAGTCGCTCTCGCCGGTCACGATGCCATCTGGCGCGATCAGCGTGATGCGATACCCCGTCTCGTCCGCGATTCGATGGATGCGGCGCTGCGCGGCAGCGGGATCGGCCGGGAGCCCTTCGCGGATGACCTGCGCCTCGCGCCGGAGAGAGGCGCTGACTTCGCTCTCGAGGTCCCGCCGGAGCGCCACATCGGCCGTCCAGAGCAGCACGAGGACACTCACCACCAGCACCAGGAGGGTCCCCGCGACGACCCGGCCGGCGAACGTCACGACGCGCGTCCGGTGCGGTCGGCGGCCCGGAAGCGATAGCCGAAGCCGCGGACCGTCTCGATCATGCGGCCGGACTCGCCGAGCTTGGTCCGGAGCCGCTGGACGTGCATGTCCACCGTCCGGGTCTGGATGTCGGGCTGCGCCTCCCAGACGCTTTCGAGCAGGTGCGG
>CAZNDK010000059.1:0-9662 GCA_964571795.1 uncultured Gemmatimonadaceae bacterium
TCCCGCATCAAGATCATGTCGGGGCTCGACATCGCCGACCGGCTCCGGCCGCAGGACGGCCGGGCCCGGATCGCCATCAACAACGACAAGGTGGACCTCCGCGTGTCGACCCTGCCCGCCACCTACGGCGAGAAGGTCGTCATCCGGATCCTGAACCAGAAGTCGACCGTCCTGTCGCTGCAGACCCTCGGGCTGTTCGCCGAGGAGCGGCAGCAGGTGGAGCGACTGCTGGGCTTCAAGGAAGGCATCATCCTCGTGACCGGGCCGACCGGCTCCGGCAAGACGACCACACTCTACTCCGCGCTCCGCATGATCCAGAGCGAGGGCGTGAACATCGTCACCATCGAGGACCCGGTCGAATTCCGGCTCGGCAAGCATATCGTCCAGGTGCAGATCAACGAGAAGGCCGGGCTCACCTTCGCCACGGCGCTGCGGTCGATTCTCCGGCAGGACCCCGACGTGGTCCTCGTGGGCGAAATCCGCGACGGCGAGACCGCGCAGATCGCGGTGCAGGCGTCGCTGACCGGCCACCTGGTGCTCTCCACGCTGCACACCAACGACGCGCCGAACTCCGTGACGCGCCTCGTGGACATGGGCATGCAGGCGTACAAGATCGGCGCGGCGCTCCGCGGGGTCATCGCCCAGCGCCTCATGCGGCGGCTCTGCCTGTCCTGTCGCGTGGTCCAGAAGGGTCCCGTGCCCGAACGCGTCATGCCCTACTTCCCGGCCGGCACCACGCTGTACGAGCCGAAGGGCTGCCCCGACTGCACCATGACGGGATACAAGGGCCGGTTCTCGATCGTCGAGATCCTGACGATGAGCCCCGAGCTCGAGCGGCTCATCGGGCAGGGCGCCACGGTGGACATGATCGCCACGGCGGCGCGGCACAACGGCATGATGTCGCTCTTCGAGAGCGGGCTCCGCCACGTCCTCGAGGGCGACAGCTCGGTCGACGAGCTCCTGCGGGTCACCGACATCCCGATGGAGGGTCGCTTCGGGGCGTCGGGCGCCAAGCCCGGCGCGCTCGGGATTCCCTCGCTGTACCCCACCGGCGTCTTCCCGACCATGGCGCAGCCGGGGACGGCGGCGCCCGCCGCACCCGCGGCGCCGCCGGTAGACCTCACCACCGCCTTCGAGCTGCTCGACGAGCCCGGGGTGACGGTGCCAGGCGCGGGGCCCTCCCGCGGGGTGTCCGTGCTCCTGGTGGACGACGAAGACCAGCTCCGCCGAGTCATGAAGGACCTCCTGGAGCGGGAGGGGTACCTCGTGCACGAAGCGCGCGACGGTGTCCAGGCGCTCGACCAGGTGGACCGGGTGGCGCCCGACATCATCGTGCTCGACCTCAACCTGCCCGGGCTCGACGGCTACGCCGTCCTGGCCCAGCTCCGCTCGCGGCCCACGACGCAGGGCATCCCGGTCATCGTGCTGACCGCCAAGGGCGACGAGGACAACGAGGTGCGGGTGTTCGAGCTCGGCGCCGACGACTTCCTGACCAAGCCGTTCCGCGCGCGCGCCCTGTCGGCCCGGCTCGACGCGGTGCTGAGCCGGCGGCGGGCCGGGTGAACCCGGGCTCCGCCCGGCGGCGCCCGTGACGCAGGTCCGGGTGTCGATGATCGATCTCTACGTGGCCCGCCCCGACGGGGCGGGCTTCGAGTTTCTGGTGCTGCGCCGGAGCGCCCGCGGCCGTTCGCCCGGCGCGTGGGAGGCGGTGCACGGCCACCTCGAGGACGGCGAGCGGCCGGACACCGGGGCCGTGCGCGAGATGCTGGAGGAAACCGGGCTCGTCCCGGCCGCACTGTACAACCTGAGCCGGGTCGAGTCGTTCTACCTGCATCGGGTGGACGAAGTGGCGATGATCCCTGCCTTCGTGGCGCTGGTGCCGGCCGGGGCGTCGGCCACCCTGTCGGACGAGCACGACGCCGCCGAATGGCTTCGTGTGGAGGACGCCCGGATCCGGTTGGCGTGGCCGCGTTCGCGCCGCGCCCTCGATGACATCCTGGCCCTGCTCGCCGGCGGCGACGCAGGCCCGCTGGAGGACCTGCTCCGCCTATGCTGATCCAACCGCTCCTCGTGGCCTCCGCCCTCCTGGCCGGCGCCCGGCCGAACCCGTTCGAGTCCTGCATCCGGCTGACCCGCGCCGGCACCCAGGTGCAGGGCGACGTGACCGTCTGTCCCGGCCGGTACCGGATTCCCGATCCCGCCGAGGTCGGCGTGCTCGTGGTGGCCGGCTCCGGCACCCGCCTCAACCTCACCGGGGTGACACTGGAGAGCGGGGATACCGTGCCGTCGCGATTCGTCGGGGCGGGTGTCGTGAGCCGGGGGCTCGACAACGTCGAGATCTACGGCGGAACGATTCGCGGCTTCCGCCACGGGATCCGCATCGAAGGCGGACGGGGGCATCGCATCGCGCGGGTGGATGTGTCGGGCTCGCGGAGCCAGGCGCTCCGCTCCACGCCGGAGCGGTATGACGAAGCGGACTGGCTCGACATCTTCCACGCCGACACGGCGGAGCTCTACGGCGGCGGGGTGCTGCTGAAGGGCACCAACGGCGCCACGGTCACCGGTGTCTCGGCGAAGCATGCCCAGAACGGCATCGGCCTGATCGAGGCCCGCGGGACCTACGTGGCCGACAACGACGTGTCCGAAAACAGCGGGTGGGGCATCCATCTCTGGAAGTCCTCGCAGAACGTGCTGGTCCGGAACCAGGCCCATCACAACGTGCGCTGCGAGTCTCCGGTGTACCGCCGGGGCTGCGACTCGGCGGGGATCCTCCTGCGCGAGGTGAGCGACTCGAACCTGGTGGCCGACAACGACATCACCTGGTCGGGCGACGGCTTCTTCCTGAGCGGACAGCCGGAGTACGTCCGCCCGTCGCGCGGGAACATGGTGCTCCGGAACGACGGCTCCTCCTCCTACCACAACGCCTTCGAGTCCACCTTCAGCCCCGGCAACGTGTTTCTCGAGAACCGGGCCGACAGCTCCGATTACGGCTTCTGGCTGGGCTACTCGACCGGCACCACCGTACAGGGGAACATCGTCCTGGGCTCGCGGTCGGTGGGCATCGCCATCGAGCACGGCAGCGCCAATCGCCTGCAATCCAACATGGTCATGGGGGGGAAGACCGGCATCCTGCTCTTCATCCGGGACACCGCGGGCCCGGCGAGCCGCGACTACGTCGTGGACGACAACATCATCGCGGGCGTGGCGCGGGGGCTGGTGCTGCAGCGGACGGCCCAGGCCCGGGTGCGAGGCAACACCTTCGACAACCTGGACGAAGGGCTGGTGGCGGACTCGACCGCGCGCGACGCGCAGGTGACCGGCAACGTATTCCTGCGGGCCCAGAAGTGGTTCATCGTCGCGCCGTCGCTGGTGGCGGGCAGCAATTACTGGGCGACGGCCACCGAGGCGGAGGCGAAGGCCCGCGTGTCGGGCGCGGTGAACGTGGCTCCCTGGTTCCCGGCCTCCGCGGCGGGGTACTAGGAGGCGCGCCGCCCGAGCAGCGACCGGATCAGCGCGCGCGCCTCCCGCGGCACGACCGGCTTTGCCAGGCGCGGCACCCCCGCGGAGTCGGGATCCGCCGCGTCGGCGTCGGTCGCCAGCACCACGAGGCGCGAGGCGAGGTTCGGGCGCGCGGCGAGGAGCGACGGGATGAGGGGCTCCGCCGCGCTCGAGAGCGCCGGATCGAGGACGACGACGTCGTACGCCTCGGCCCGGCTCATCGCCACCGCCTCCTGTCCGGTGCGCGCGGAGTGGACCTCCACCCCGTCGGGCGCGAGCAGGGCCGACACGACCCGATGGACGGCCTGGTCGGCGTCCGCCACCAGGACCCGGGCGGGCGCGGGCCGCGACGTGCCGCTCTCCGCGTGCAGCGGCAGCAGCACGGAAAACGCCGAGCCGCCTCCGTCCGCCGGCGCGTAGGACAGCCGCCCCCCGTGTGACTCCACGATCCCATAGCTGATCGACAGGCCGAGCCCGGTCCCCTGGCCCGGTTGCTTGGTCGTGAAAAACGGCGTGAAGATCTGGCCGGTCAACGCCGGCGGGATGCCCGGCCCGCTGTCGGTGACGCGCACGAACGCGCCCTCGCCCTCACGTCCGGTTTCCACGCGGATTCGCCGGGGCGAGCCGGGCGGCAGGTCGGAGAGGGCGTGCACGGCGTTGGTGAGGAGGTTCAGGAGTACCTGCTGGATCTCGTAGCGGTCGCCGCGCACTACCGCGCGCTCGCCGCTCACCCGCTCCAGCGTGATGCCCCGCAGCTTGAGCTCCGCCTGGATGAGCAGGGTCGTGCGCTGGGCCACGTCGTCCAGGTCGACCGCCGCCTGCTCCGGCGTCCCCTTCCGCGCGAAGGTGAGCAGGTTCGCCACGATCCGTCCCGCCCGGTCCGCCTGCTCGTGGATGACCTGCAGGTGCTCTCGCGCCGGCTCGGGCAGCCGCTCCTGCTCCAGGAGCAGCTCCGAGAGCCCGGCGATCGATGTGAGGGGATTGTTCAGCTCGTGCGCGACGCCGGACACCAGCTGCCCGACCGCGGCCATCTTCTCGTTCTGAATGAGCTGCGCTTCCAGCGCGCGCTGGTCGGTCACGTCCTCGACCATCACCACCACGGAGGCGGTGCCCTCGTGCGCCGGGAGCGGCGCCGCGGCCAGCCGAAGCGTGCGGTTGAGGCGGGTGGACGGAAGCATGGTCGGCAGGCGCGACTGCCCGAGCCGGGCTCCCGCGATGACCTCCTCGGCGGCGTCCGACTCGGTGAAGAGCGACGGCACGAAGGCGCGCCCGACCAGCGAGGCGAGCGGCACGCCGGCGAGCAGGGCGAGGGCGCGGTTGGCGCGCGTGATGCGCCCGGCGCCGTCGACCAGCGCGATCCCCTCCGAGAGGGCGTCGAAGGTCGTTTCCCACTCCTCCTTGCCCTGCCGCAGCAGCCCGAAGAAGCGGCTGTTGGTGAGCACCACCGCCGCCTGCATCGCCACGGTCGAGATGAGCCAGAGGTCCTGGGTCGAGAACGGCCGGTCGCGCCGGGCCGCCACCGCCATCGCGCCGAGGGTCATCCCGTGCGCCCGGAGCGGCGCCACGGCGGTCCGCGCCACGAGGACGCCCGCGATGAGCTCCACCCCGGGCGGCGGCCCTTCCGCCAGCTCGATCCGCTCCCGGCCGATGGCCTGGGTGAGGAGCCCGCCCCGGTCGGAAGGCACCGAGCGCCCACGGAGCGAGGCCAGTGTCCCCTCCGCCGCCGCGACCCGGAGCGTCGGCTGGTCCTCGGACGCCAGCACGACCAGCGTGCCCTCCGCCTCGAGGAACCGGGCGGTGAAGCGCGCCACCTGCTCCACGATCCGCTCCGTCTGGAGCGATTCGGAAAGGACGTAGCTGAGTTCCTGCAGGGAAAAGATCTCGTTGATGCGCCGGTCGAGCCGCCGGGCGAAGTCATCCCGCTCGGCCTGCACCTCCGCGAGGCGCGCGGCCAGCGAGGCGCCTTCGGTCGAGAGCCGGCGGCGCGCCCGCCACGACCAGACCAGGGCGGCGGCCCCGGCGATCAGGACGGTGACGATCAGCCCGTTCAGGAGGACTCCGCATCGCCCTCGCGGCGCGTCAGCAGGTCGGTGGGGGTCGCGTCGGGCGGCGCGTTGGGCTTGACCCGGACCGACTTGGCGGGGATGCCGACGTTCACGTGGTACGGGCGGACATTCTTGGTGGCCACCGCGTTGGCGCCGACCATCCCGTTCCGGCCCACTCGCACGCCGGCGAGGACCGTCGCGTGGTAGGTGATGCGGGTGTCCTCCTCGAGGATGGTGCGCGCGTTCGTGACATCCCGCTGGTCCACGATGCTGTGGGTGTGGCTGTAGATGTTGGCGTAGTCGGACACGCTCACCCGGTCGCCGAGGACCAGCCCGCCGCGGTCGTCGAGGAGGACGTGCCGGTGGATGACGACGTCGTCGCCCACCTCCATGTTGTAGCCGTAGGAGAATTCGACGTGCTGGAAGCACTTGAAGTTGCGTCCGCACTTCGCGAAGATGCGCGGGGCCAGGCGGCGCCGGAGGGCCACGCCCAGCGCCACATTCTGCCCGGCCAGCGGCGCGCGGTCGAAGCTGTACCAGAACCAGAGCAGCGGCTTGACGCGCGCAAACCGCACCGGATCCACGTCGGCGTAATACTCGGGTTCGAGGGTAATATTCCGGGGGTCGAGGGCCAGCAGTGCGGCCCGCGCGGCGTGCGAGCGTCGCGGGTCGGCCACGGCCGCCGACCAATCGGGGAGTTCGGGGTGGTACAGGCCGAGCAGCTCGTCGCGCACGATCGTCGACCAGTCGGCGCCCGGCGCGTCGAGCCGTGCGTCGAGGGCGTCCAGCCACGCGTCGTGGTGCTGCTGGGTGGCCGCCGGAAGGCTGAGCGACCGCAGCGGGAGGAAGGCCATCGGGTCTCCAGAGGTTTCCCTGAGTTTACCGGAATGCGCACCCCCGCGCCACGGCCCCCGCCGTGGCCGGCCGCGGTGGCCGAATCGGCGTTCACGCCATGGAATGAGGTTGTCGATGAGGGGACGCGCACACGCATGGATGGGGCTGCTGCTGGCCGGTTGCGGAACCGGCGGGACGCGGGGCGGTCCGGTCTGGATCGACCGGCAGGCCGACGCCATGGGCTCCACGCTGAAGATGACGCTCGAGGCCCCCGACACGCGCGGCGCGGTGGCGGCCTCGGAGGCGGTGCTCAGCGCGGTCGGCGCGGCAGACGCCTTGCTCTCCCCACGGCGCCCGGACAGCCGGGTCAGCGAGCTGAACTCGATCCCGGTGGGAGCCACCGCCCCGATTGATTCCGCGCTCTGCGCCACCCTGCGCGAGGTGGACGCCATCGCCGCGCAGGCGCCGGGGGCGTTCGACCCCGTCATCGGGTCGCTCATCAAGGTCTGGGACCTGGACGGCGACGGCCGCGTGCCGTCGGTCATGGAACTGGCCGCGGCGCGGCGCGCCTCCGGCAGCGGCGGCATGACGCTCGACCTGGTCCGATGCTCGGCCCAGCGGCTGGCCGCCGCCGCCGCGTTCGAGCCGTGGGGGTTCGTGAAGGGCTACACGCTGCGGGTGGCCCGCGACAGCCTGCTGGCGCACGGGGTGCATTCCGCACGACTCGAGTTCGGCGGCCAGGTGCTCGTCCTCGGGCCCGCCGTACAGGGCGGCCCCTGGCATGTCCCCATCGCGAGTCCGGAGGACAACCAGGGCGACGTCTTCACCCTCTGGCTCGTCAACGGGTCGGCGTCCACCTCCACCCAGTCAACCCGGTATGTCCGGGCCGCGGGGCAGACGATCGGGCACATCCTCGACCCGCGCACCGGCACGCCGGTGCCGGGCTGGGGCAGCCTGACGGTCGTCGGGCAGGATCCGCTTCGGGCGGACGTGCTGTCGACCGCGCTCTTCGTCCTCGGCCCGGACAGCGCGCTGGCCTGGGCGGGACGGCATCAGGATGTGGGGGTGCTGGTACTCGACCGGCGGGACGGCGCGATTCGGCCGCGGTGGAACGAGGGGCTGCGTCCGGTGCTGGATTCGGCCACCGCGACGCCGATCCGGTAGGCGGGGCCGGGCGGCGCCCGCTACTGCTTGGGGGCGGAGTCCGGCGCCGGCACCTGCTGCGCGGACTGGGAGCGCGCCCGCGCGGAAACCCGGGCCAGCTCCCGGTCGAACATCTGGATCTTCTGGGCCCAGCCTTCCGCGGCCACCGTGCCGTACACGAACACCAGCGGCGAATAGACCGGCAGTTCCTCCGAAAACACAAACAAACCCATCCCCACCGACTGCTGCGCCAGTTGCTGCCGGCTGAAATTCGCGTCGAGCGGGATGATGCCGACTGGCTCGATGCGGCGCGTGTTGACGGTCACGCCGACGAGTGTCGGGTCGAACCGGACGTCGGGCTTGTTTCCGTACACCACCACCAGCATCAGCCCGGGCTGCGAGGCGCCGCTCGATAGGCTCACCGAATCGATGGCCGCCTTGCGGCTCGCGATCATTCCGGACAGCGCCCGGTAGGCGTCCGGTGCCAGCAGGCGGAGCAGCCGTTCGTTGAGGGGCTCGAACCGCACGGTGAGCTGGGAATTGGCGATCGAGAGCGAGATTTGCTCCTGAGTCAGCGATCCCAGGCCCATCGGGGGCATCGTGCTCATCGGATCGCCGGCGTCCTGCGAGTGCGCGGTCCCGGAATGGGCGCACGCGCAGAGGGCCAGCAGCGAGAGCAGCTTGATCGAGCGGATCATCAGGGCGCCCCTTGCTCTGCGGCTGCGAGAATGCTCCCGGCGAGGTCCGCGATCCCCTCGCCGGTCACGGCGCTGCTCGGCTGCAGCTGGTCCTCGGGCAGGTCCAGCGCCGCGGCCAGCGCCGTCACGCGGGCGCGGACGGCCATCCGCCCCAGCTTGTCGATCTTGGTCAGCACCGCCAGCACCGGCCGCCCCGACGCCGCCAGGACGTCGCGGACTTCCCGGTCTTCCGCGGAAAGCTCGCGCCGGATGTCGAGCAGCCAGACCACGCCCGCCAGCGCGTCCCGCGTGCGCAAATACCCGTCCAGCAGCTGGCGGTACCCGGCCCGCGCCGGCTTGCTCGCGCGGGCAAAACCGTACCCCGGCAGGTCCACCAGGTAAAACGTAGGCAGGCGGAACACGTTCAGCAGGGTCGTCTTCCCCGGCGTGGCGCTGACCCTGGCCAGGCCCTTCTTGCCCACGAGGGCGTTGAGGAGGCTCGACTTCCCCACGTTGGAGCGCCCCACGAACGCCACCTCGGGCAGCACGGGGTCGAGCTGCACGCGCGGATCAGGGAACGAGCCGACGAATTCGATCGGGAGGCTGGCGAGGGGGTGCGGGGTTGAAGCGGCGATGATGCTTACGCTTCCTTCTTCTGCTTGGCTCGCTCGGTCACGACCAGCGGCGGCTTGCCGTCCGTGACGCACTCCGCGGTGATGACGACCTCGCGCACGTCCTCCCGGTCCGGGAGTTCGAACATGATGTCGGTCATCATCGTCTCGAGGATGGCCCGCAGCCCGCGCGCCCCGGTGCCCCGCTTGAGCGCCTTGCGCGCCACGGCCCTGAGCGCCTCGGCGTCGAAGGTCAGCCGCGCGTCCTCGAGCTCGAACAGCTTCCGGTACTGCTTGGTGAGCGCGTTCTTGGGCTCGAGCAGGATCTGCACCAGCGCCGACTCGTCCAGCGACTCCAGCGACACCGTGACGGGCAGGCGGCCGACCAGTTCCGGGATCAGGCCGAAGCGGAGCAGGTCGTCCGGCTCCACGTCGGTGAACGGGTTATGGGTGGCGTCGGCCGGGCGCTCGGCGCGCGGGCCCGAGGTGAAGCCGATCTTCTGCCGCCCGACCCGCGACTCGATGATCTTCTCGAGCCCGTCGAAGGCCCCGCCGCAGATGAACAGGATGTCCTTGGTGTTGATCTGGATGTATTCCTGCTGCGGGTGCTTCCGGCCGCCCTGCGGCGGCACCGAGGCCACCGTGCCCTCGAGGATCTTGAGCAGCGCCTGCTGGACGCCCTCACCCGACACGTCGCGCGTGATGCTCGGGTTTTCCGACTTCCGCGCGATCTTGTCGATTTCGTCGATGTAGACGATGCCGCGCTCGCACTCGGCCACGTTGAATTCGCCGGCCTGCAGCAGCCGCACCAGGATGTTCTCCACGTCCTCGCCGACGTAGCCCGCCTCGGTGAG
>CAZNDK010000060.1:0-9225 GCA_964571795.1 uncultured Gemmatimonadaceae bacterium
TGCTGGACGATCCGGCGGTCGTCAGCGGGGCGCCGGCCTCGGCCCAGAAGCACGGGTGGACGCGGTGGCGGGTGGCCGTGCTGGTGGGTGGGCTGCTCGCGGTGGTGGGGGTGGTGGGGTTGCTGCTGGTGCGGTAGCCTTCCGCGATGGGGAAACTCGCATCGTGACCCGGCCGTCGTTCGTCCTCGAGCTGGGGATACTCGTTGCGATCTGGCTGGCGGGCTGGGGGGTGGCGTTCTGGTTGATCAGGAAGGGGATCAATTACATCGACCATTACGTTGTGACGTCGATCGTGTTCCTCTCATTCTCTGCCGTGCTGGTTGCCGAGTCGTGGCAGCGCTTCGAGCCGCTGACGAGCAGCCCGATTCTCCTCCCGTTCGTCGTACTCCTCCTGGCTGCTGTGACCGCCATCGGCATCTATGCGCTTTGCCCCAGGCATTTCCGCCGGCCAGACGGCCTGATCGCCCGCCATCCGGAGGAGTTCTACCTGCGGATGGACCGTCGCTACCTCGTGTCCAAGTCCTTCGAGGTTCTCTTCCAGCAGCTCGTCATCGCGGCACTGACCCTGCTCCTGGCATCCACCGGGCTCACGATGACGGGAATCGTGCTGGCCTTTCTCTGCCTGTTCGGACTGCTGCACCTACCCATGCTCCGACTGGTCGGCAGGGGCCCTGGGTTGTACTACGCGCTTGCAGCGACCACGGGCGCCGTCGTCTTTCCGGTGCTCATTCTGCGAGTGCACTACGGATTCGTGTACAGCTATACGGCTCACTGGTTTGTGTACGTCCTCGCCGGCGTGCTGGCGTGGCGATACGAAGGCGGGGCACCCCGGTCGAGGGTTGGCAGCCCGGCGTAAGTCGTTATCTTGGGGGAAGTTCGGGGCGGTAGCTCAGTTGGGAGAGCACCTGCTTTGCAAGCAGGGGGTCACCGGTTCGATCCCGGTCCGCTCCACTCGGTAGCTCAATGCCCCATCGCGACTGCTGCGGTGGGGTTCTTTCTTGCCCCCTCTCCCGGAGGGAGAGGGGGTAGGGGGTGAGGGGTGACTCATACCCTCTCCCGGAGGGAGAGGGGGAAGGGGGTGAGGGGTCGAGACGGCCGCGCCCCGCCTCAACTCCCTACGAGCACCGTGAATCCGCCATTGGCCATGCGCTTGATGTCGAACGGCATCTCCATCTCGACACCGGCGGCGGCAAACTCCTTCATGACCTTCGCGTTGACCCGGTCCCGATGGGCCCGCGACTTGTACACGACGAACGCGACCACCACCGTCTCCCCCCGCTTCAGCTTCGCCATCTTCCCATAGCCCTGGCCCCACGACTTCAGGTCGTCGGCGACGCACTCGTAGTAGTCCAGCGCGCCGTGCTTCATCCACGTCCTCTTCCCGACCTTCGCCATCTTCACGTAGGCCTTGAGCTGCCGCTTCGGGATCGGAATCACGTAGGCGTCGACGTACCGCATTCGCATACCCCCTGGGAAGTGAATAAACGATGGACCCCGGCCTCCGCCGGGGTGACGATCATCCTGCTGCCCCGCTGCCTAGCTGTCCCGCCGTCTAGCTGCCCCGCCTCCCTACGCCACCCTTCTCCGAATCCACCGTCACCGTGAAGGGCCCGCTCCCCCGGACCACCCAGCGGACCGTGGCCGTGCCCATCCCGGGGATGTTGCCCACCTCGATGCGCCGCGGGGTGCGCACCTGCTCTCGGGCCAACCCCGACAGCGGGTCCTCCACCACGAATCCCGCGATGACCTGACCCCCGTCCAGCGTCACCCAGTCCGGCCGCGTGATGCGGTTGAGCACATCCTGCTGGGTATGCGTCGGCGCAAGCCGCTTGTTCGCGACGATGGCCGTCACCTCCGTGAGCCCGCCCCCCAGGGAACGGGTCGCGATCGAGTCCACCACGACCAGCGGCATCTGGCTCGCCTGGTACACCGTGAACGCCATGTTTCGGTGCGCCTCGGCAGGGAGCAGGAAGCCGGGGATGGCCCGCGTGTACTGCTTCTTCACGCCGCCCACCTCGATCATCCCGTACTGGGGATGATTGACCGGGGTCCACGGGACGACCGCCTCGTTCATGAGCAACAGACGGTCGAACGCGTACTCCGGCCGGTCGTACTTGTCCCGCTCCGGCTGCCGCTCGAAGTACTTGAAGGGCGTCCAGAGCTCGTTGCTGTAGCTGATGATCCCGCGCCCCTTGTACGTCCAGTCGAGTTCGTTGCCCCACGTGGTATAGAGCCCGCTCCAGATGACGACGTACTTGTAGCCGGGCAGGATCGTCTCGCCGACCTTGCCGATGGCGTCGTACACCTGGATATCCTGCTCCGCGTAGGAATCGCTCTCCACGCCGGGGCCCCGCAGGATCCACCCGCCCGAGTTGTGATAGGTCTGCACCCCCGCGACGTTGGGGTGGCCGAGGATAAACTGCAGCACCGCCCGCGTTTCGGGGAGCGAGCCCGGGTAGTAGTCGGCCCCGCCCTGGACGTACTGCGGCTGCCAGTTCCAGGGCCAGTTGCGGTTCGGGTCGTAGGAGAAGGCCACGCCGTCTTCGTTCACGACGCCGTCGCCGTCGTTGTCGAACCCCTCGGACCCGAGCATCTCGTACTCGCCCGGCCTGTCCGGCTCCGCGAGGATCATGATCCGCGGATCGACGGGCGACGGGATCCAGCGCCCGTTCGGATTGCGGCGGCGCATCTGCGTGATGTTGCCGTCGCCGTCCAGGTCGTCGTAGGCGTCCTCGTCCACCACGCCGTCACCGTCGGTGTCGCGGGGGACCACGCCGGACCGCGGCGAGTTCGGGCTGTTGGGCCGGTGGAGGAAGTCCTCCCGCCCGTCCGGATTGATCGTCGGCACGATGTAGAACACTCGCGCGTCGAGCAGCGAGTCCACCCACGGCACCCGGTCCGCCATCTCGCAGAGGTACCACGCGGTGTAGAGCGCGATCTCCGAACCCTGCACCTCGTTCGCGTGGATGTTGCCGTCGATGTACATCCCCGGCTTCCGGTCGGCGTCGCCGACGTCGAAATTGGTGACCGTGAGGAGCCAGATTTCCCGGCCCTCGTGCGACTTGCCGATCGACCCGAGCCGGCAGCGATCGGGGTACGCCTTCTGGAGCCGTCGTCCGATGTCGCCGATGGCGGCATGGTCGTAGTAGCGGTCCCAGGTGACCGGCACCTTGGGATTCGGCGGCGCCCCCATCGCCGCCAGCGCGCCCTGGGCCGGAAGCCTGCCGGCCCCGGCGAACAGGAGGACGCCGATCGTCAGCGTGGTCGCGCGGAGGGATGCCGTGGGTGTCGACGTCATGGTCATCTCCTCAGCGCAGCCGCAGCGTCTGGGTCGCGTGGCCCGCGACCGGACTCGACGCCGTGATCGTCACCGTGGCCCCCGATTCCCCCACCACCACCCAGCGGGACTTCACGGACGCGCCGTTGCCCGCGATCGACCCCACCATCTCCACCGCCCGCCCGCCAGCGATCTGCTGCGTGCCGGGGTCGAGGACCAGCCGAACCCGCTGGGGCCACGCCGCCTTCACGCCGATGGCGGAGAGGGTGGGGAAATAGCCCTCGTTGGCGAGCTCGACCTCGATCCGGAAGGTCCGGGCGCCGACCGCCGTGACCGTCGCGTTCCGGAGCGCGATGCGGGGGAGCGCCTCGGCCAACCCGGTGACGAATGCCAGCTGGCCGCGCGCGAGGGAGTCCAACATCGCGGCCGGCGGGTTGATCCCGACGAACGGTGCGAACCCGCCGACCTCCACTTCCTTCCCCGGGAAATCGGGATGCTCTACGCGAGTCCAGGCGACGAAGCCGGACGGGGCATTCGCCGCGATCCACCGGTAGGCGTTCGATTCGGCCCTGGTGCTGTCCTGTGCTGGCGGGGACTTCCCGCCGCCCGCAGCCGTGTCACGTACCGCAGGCGCCGGTATCCACCACACGCGGGAGCCGAACGCCCAGCGCCCCATGTCGTAGTAGGCCCACGAGAGGGGATCGCCTGCCAGGTCGGCGGAGGGGGGGCCACCCTCGATCGAGGTGGCCTTGCGGAAACGGGTCGCGAGCTCTTCGAAGTACGGCTGGTCGCCTTCGAGGATGCTGGTGTATGGGCCCACGGGCGCCGAGCCGGCTTTGTGCGTCCAGGGGGTGAGCAGGTTGTCCTGGGGGCCGAGGACGTACACCGCCGCGATGTTGGGATGGGCAATGAGGAAGTCGGCGACACCCTTCGTTTCGGGAGCCGACATCGGGTAGAGCCCGGTGGCGTCGCCGAAGAAGCGGTACCCGTGCGTGAAGTTGGCGCTCACCGCGGTGCTGCCGGGGGGATCCTCGTTCCAGGCCTGGTCCTGGTCGTTGTCGCGCCCTTCGGTGTAGAGCCGGTACACCCCGACCTGACCTTTGGCGCGGTCCGCTTTCCGGAGCAGCGCCGGGTTGGCGGAATCCGGCATCCAGTCCCCCGCCGGGTCTCGCACCCGCATCATCGTGATGAGCCCATCCCCGTTCAGGTCCTCGGGGCCGTCCTCGTCCACCTGCCAATCGCGATCGTCGTCCGCGGTGCCGTCGTTCCGGACCTGCTCGTACAGCGGAGTCCGGAAGAACGCCTCGGCGGCGTCGGGATTGACCCGGGGGACGATGTAGATGGTGCGGGTGTCGAGCAGGGTGGTGACGTTCGGGTCCGTGCCGTATGCAGCGGCCATCTGGGTGGCCACCCTGATCGCCATCTCGCTCCCCACGACGTGGGGACCGAATGCGTTGGCCAGCACCAGCAGGGCCGGGCGGCCGTCGGGGTCCTTGCCGGCGCCCAGGCGAATGGCGCGGATCGGGCGGTTGCCGGGCGAGCGTGCCACCACGGTCACGTCCACCACGTTCCGGTGGGCCTTCGCCAGTTGGTCGATGGCCCGCTCGAGAGCGGCGGCGTTCTGGTAGCCGGCGGACGGAGCCTGCGCCCCTGCCGGGCGCCCCATCACCGCCATGAGCGCCACCACCCCGCACGCGACTCGTTGCATGCTCACGATGCTCTCTCCCATTCGCCTCGTCACTTCCCGACGCCCGGCACGACGCTCCTAACCTATCCGTGGCGGTGCGGATCGCCATCCAGCGCTTCGCCGTATATTTGCCGCATGTTCCCGATCCGCGACGAAAACCCCACCCTCCGCGCCCCCGTCGTCACCTGGGCCATCATCGCCGCCAATGTCGCCGCCTGGTTCCTCCTCCAGGGGGCGGGCAATCCAGACCGACTCGCGGCATCGGTCTGCGAACTGGGCCTGATTCCGGGGGAGTTCCTTCACCGGCTGCCGGTCGGGACGCAGATTCCGATGGGCGGCGGGTGGGTGTGCCAGGTGCACGGAGGGAGCTGGCTCAGCCCCCTCACGTCGATGTTCATGCACGGGGGCTGGGGGCACCTGCTGGGCAACATGTGGTTCCTGCACATCTTCGGCAACAACGTCGAGGACTCGATGGGACGCCTGCGGTACCTGGTGTTCTACCTGCTCGTGGGCCTCGCCGCCGCGGCGTCGCAGACGCTGGTGAATCCCGACAGCGCCGTGCCGATGGTCGGCGCGTCCGGCGCCATCGGCGGCGTGATGGGCGCCTATGTCCTGCTCTATCCGCGCGTGGCGGTAGACGTCTGGTTCCCTCCCGTCTTCCGCTTCGTCTGGCCCGCCTGGGCCATGCTTGGCGTCTGGTTCTTCGTCGACAACCTCCTCCCCGCGTCGCTCACGCTGGGACTCGATCGCCGGGGCGGGACCGCCTTCTGGGCGCACATCGGTGGATTCGTGGCGGGGATCCTGCTGGTCATGCCCTTCCGCGACCCGGACCTCGTGGCCCAGCACCGGGCGGGGGCCCACTACTGGCGACGCGCGGCCTGACATTCCCCCTCCCCATTTCATGGGGAGGGGGACAGGGGGTGAGGTGAAATCCACGGACCGGGGACAGGGGGTGAGGTAGACCCTACGGCACCTTCGGCAGCGTCGTGAACACCTGCGCCATCACCTCGTTGATCCGTTTCTCGCTCGGCGCGCCGCTCTTCGGCTTGCCGTGGAACAACCCGCGCCACGCCGTCCGCCCCATCCGTTCGTCGACCAGCGACACCTCGAACGAAACATTCGAGGCGGAGTCCGGGGTCGCCGCCGCCAGGTCCGTCAGTCCCTCGCGGCCGTAGCCATATCCATACCCCCGGTAGCCCCCTACCTGCGGCCCGCTCACTCCGCCGGCGGTTGGTGCATACCCGATCGAGGAGGTCTTGACCTCCAGGAAGTACCGGACCGTGAAGGTGGCTGGTTTGGTCGTGTCCACCAGCGTGTAGCCCTTCTGGCGGAGCTGGCTGATGATGGCCTGCTGGATCCGGTGGTGGACGCTGTCGTTCGGCACCGTCGGGTCCACCTTCGGACTGGCGTCGATTTCCGCGCCCCGGAACTGGACCGTGGCCCCGGCGGGGATCGGCACGGCGTCGTTGCGTTCCGACGTGACCGCCGAGGATGAGCTGCACGCCCCCAGGACGAGCACACCGGCGATCATGGCGAGACGGCCGCCTGGTGCTGCGGAAGTTGGGACCGACATCGGCACACCTCGGCTGCTGGTTTCGTGACGCTTCCCCGCCTCCCCGCCTCCCCGCCTACTTCGGCACCACGGGCAGCGTCGAGAAGATCGACTTGGCCAGCGAATTGAGCCGCGAGTCGCTGGGCGGCGTGCTCGAGGCCTCGCCCTGGTAAATGCCGCGCCAGGCGGTCTTGCTGCTCGCCGCGTCCACCAGTTCCACCACGAAGGAGACGTTGGTGGTGGTGTAGGGCGTCGTCGTGGAGGTCGCCATGCCGCCGTAGCCGCCCCAGCCGTAGCCGTAGCCGTAGGGGCCGTAGCCGCCGTAATACGGGCCGGCGTAGCCGACGCCGGTGGTGGTCGTCACATAACCCGTGCTCTGCTTCATGCCCACGTAGTAGCGGACGTTGAAGGTCGAGGGCTTGCTGCTGTCCACGATCGTGTAGCCCTTCTGCGTGAGCTGGGCCAGGATCGCCTGCTGGATGCGGGCGTGGATGATGTCGTTCGACACCGACGGATCGACCTGGGTGGTGCCTTCCGAGGTCTGGCCATGGAAGGCCACGGTGGCCCCGGCGGGGATCGCGACATCGGGATTCCGGTCGGACGTGATGACGGGCGGCGAGCAGGCGGCGGCGGTCACCAGCCCCGCGACGGCGAGCAGGCGAAGGCGCGCTGCGGAAACGGCTGCAGACATGAGCGGACCTCGGATGGGATGATTTGGGACGCCGGGGACTCCGGCAGGCACCCCCAGAAAGTACCCCCGGAGCAGGCTGGTCGGCACCCCCGGGGCATGCGTTGACTCCCCCCGTACCCCCGTCTATTCTTGTGCCCGCATCGCCGGGCAGCCCCTCCAGCTGGTTCGCGTGCCAGAGTCCCCCCTGACTCCGAACTCCAACCCTTCCCGACCCGCATCCGCATGCGGGACGGCGTGGCATTGCCACGAATACCACATTGACGCCGGAGTGCGCGTGAACCCGATCTTCCGCCCGACCCGCACGTTGCTCGTTGCCGGCCTGTTGGCCGGCGGCCTTGCCGCCTGTTCCGACTCGACCGACCCGACCCCGGCGCCGAACGGCTCCCTCATCGTGGTGCCGACCGCGAACATGCGGGCCGAAGACCTCTCGTCCGACGGAAAGATCGTGCTCCTGACGGACCTGACCTCGGCCTCCGCCGAGTTCTACTTCTACGACATCGCCGCCGGGACCAACACGCTGAAGGGCTCGGCGGGCGACGCTTTGTTCGACTTCACGACCGGCATCTCGAACGGCCAGCGGGTCAGCGCCATTCACGGGAAGCCGGAAGTGGCAGGCCTTTGGCAGGAAGCCACGGGGTGGACCGACCTGGGCAACATCTACCCGGCCGGCTGCGAGTACGACGACGTGACCCACGACCAGAACCAGAGCGGGGGGTGGGATATCGACTCCGCTGGGCACAGCTCGGTTGGGCTGGTCTGGAACGGCTGCAACGCCGAGGCCTTCCTGTGGACCGACGCGGGCGGCGCCGGCAATTTCGTCTCGCTGGACCTGCTCGGCTCCCCCTACTCCGGCGACCCGAATCCGCCGACCAATCGCGCCACCGTCATCTCGGATGACGGCTCGATCCTGGCCGGCTTTGCGCAGGACACGGTCGTGGTCGGTGGCATCACCTACGGCCTCGACCGCCTGCCGGCCATGTGGACCTCCAACGGCGTCGGGACCATGATCCCCTCCGGCGGCGTCTTCGCCCCGGACTGCGTCGGCGAGGTGTTCGCCATTGCCGGCAACGGCTCCCTGGTGGCCGGCGAGTGGTGCCAGCACGCGTTCGTGTGGAGCGCCGGCACCGGCGCCGTCGACCTGACGCCCACCCAGAACGGGAAGGCCCAGGCTGTCTCGCTGAACGGGCAGCTGGTGTTCGGCACCTCCGGCGGCGGGTTCTTCGACCCGAACCCCGCGGCCCCGTTCGTCTGGACCCAGGCCGGCGGCACCAAGTCTCTGCTGGACATCGCCACCGCCAACGGCATCACGCTCCCCGCGAACTACTACTGGCAGGCAGTCGTCGCGTCCTCGGCGGACGGCACGGTCGTGGTGGGCACGATGACCGACGACATGTTCAATCTCTACACCGTCATCCTGAAGATGCCGGTGTCGGCGTACGGCCTGTAGCACTACACGGCAGCGGAGTCGCTGCACCGGCCGCCGGGGCGCGCATCGTCGCACTCCGGCGGCCGTGCCGCATCCGGCACTCGCCGTTGACACATCCGCGCTTCCACCGCCGTAGATTGAGGTGTCCCGCAGCCCGGCCCCGGCGCCCCGCTGCCACGTTGGCCACCCTCGCATTCCGGACCCCATGTCTCGCTTCCTGACCCTGCTCGCCGCGGTAGCCCTTCCCGTCAGCGCCGCCGCCCAGCAGTCCGCTCCCGTGACCGACCTCCGGTACCAACTGACCTACACGAGCGCCACGGCCGCCGCCCGCAGCCTGACCGTCACCACGCGGTTCCAGGTGGCAGGCCCCGCGCCCGTCCTGCTCTCCCTGCCGAGCTGGACGCCGGGCGCCTACGAGGTGTCGAACTTTGCCAGGCGGGTCTCGAACTTCGGGGTGACGCAGGGCGGCAAGCCGCTCGTGTGGGACAAGAGCGACCCCGACACCTGGCGGATCCGCCCCACCGGGAAGGGCGAGGTCACCATCACCTTCGACTTCCTGGCCAACCAGCTCGACAACGCGATGGCGTGGAGC
>CAZNDK010000061.1:0-9196 GCA_964571795.1 uncultured Gemmatimonadaceae bacterium
CGTAGCCGCCGCCGGCGGCGCCGCCCTTCACGCCGAACACGGGCCCCAGCGAGGGCTCGCGGATGCAGACCATGACCTTGGTGCCGAGCCGGCGGAAGGCCTGGGCGAGCCCGACGGTGACGGTGGACTTCCCCTCCCCGGCGGGCGTCGGGTTGATGCCGGTGACGAGCACCAGCCTGCCCTTCGGCGGTCGCTTCGCCGCCGCCTCGGGCGTGATCTTGGCCTTGTACCGCCCGTAGGGCAGGTATTCATCGACGCCCAGGCCCGCCTCGGCGGCCACCTCGGCGATGAGTCGGGGCTTGGCGGCTTGGGCAATCTCGATGTCGGTCGGGACCTTGGACGTCACGCGCTCTCTCCGGGTCAAGGCAAACTGCTCAGCACAGGGAACGGTAACCGGCGCCGGGGCGCTCGGGAATGGTCGAACGGTTCAGCCGGCCGAAATCCGGGCCCCGAAGACGCGGCTGGCGTTGGCTCCCGTGGCGGCGATCAGGGCAGCCGGCTCCTCGCCCCGCACTGCCGCCACCCGGGCCGCCACCAGCGCCACGTACGCCGGCTCGTTCCGCTTCCCGCGGTGGGGCACCGGCGCCAGGTAGGGCGCATCGGTCTCGAGGAGCAGCCGGTCGGCGGGGGTGGCGCGCACCGCGCAGTCCATGGCCCAGGAGCGGAAGGTGACCATCCCGCTGAAGGACACATAGTGGCCCAGCGCCGCGCCGGCGTCGAACAGGCCGGGTCCGCTGCTGAACGAATGGAGCACGGCCGGCACGCGGGGAAAGGCGCGCAAGAGGGCGGCCACGTCTTCATCGGCCTCGCGGGCGTGGATCACGACCGGCTTGCCGGCGGCTTCGGCGAGGGCCATCTGCCGCTCGAAGACGGTGCGCTGGATGTCGCGGGGAGAGTGGTCGTAGTGGTAATCCAGCCCGATCTCGCCACAGGCGACGACCCGGGGGTCCGCCAGCTGGGCGGCGAGCCATGCCGATGTCGCATCGGTCCAGGTGCGGGCGTCGTGGGGGTGAACACCGGCCGTGGTCGAAATGCGGGGCTCGGTGGCGGCGAGGTCCAGCCCGAGCTCGGTGGAGGCGCGGGACTCGCCGATGACGACCAGGTGCCCAACCCCGGCCGCGAAGGCCCGCGCCGCCACCTCGGCGCGGTCCCCCGCGAAGGCGGGATCGCCGAGGTGGCAGTGCGAGTCGACGAGCACGCCGTCAGGCGGTCGGCAGGGCCTTCGGGTGCCCGGCCTGCGGCGCGGCCAGCTTGACGCCGCGGGCGTCGGCCCCCGGCCACTTGTGCTCGATGGCCAGGAGGAGTGGCGCGGCAATGTAGATGGACGAGAAGGTGCCGGTGAACACGCCGAACGCCATGACGAGGGCGAACGGCCGGATGACCTCGCCCCCGAGGATGGCGAGGGCGAGCAGGGTCGCCAGGGTCGTGGCGTGGGTCAGCACGCTCCGGGGCAGCGTCTCATTGATCGAGCGGTTCAGCACCGAGACGAAATCGTCCCGCTTGTACTTGTGCAGGTCCTCGCGCACCCGGTCGAAGATGATGATCGTGTCGTTGAGCGAATACCCGACCATTGAGAGGATGGCGCCCACCACCACGAGGCTCACCTCGATGCGCATGACCGCGATGAACACGATCGTGGCGAGGATGTCGTGCGCCGTGGCGCCCACCGCGGCCAGGCCGAAGCGCCACTCGAAGCGCCAGGCGAGGTAGGCCAGCACCGCGAAGAACGAGAGGAAGATGGCCAGGAAGGCCTGGGTCCGGAGCTCGCCGCCGACCTTCGGACCGACGCCGTACGAGTGGAGCATGGTGTAGGTGCCGGCGCCGAGCGACGCATCCAGCGCCGCCGTCACCGCCCGCGCGGTGGCCTCGGTGTTGTCGGCGTCGGTCCCTTCCTTGGCCACCCGGGCGCGGATGGTGTACTCCTGGCTGCTGCCGAACGACTGGATCTCGGCGCCGTGGATACCCTGGGCGTCGAGGGCGGTGCGGAGCTGCCCGGCGTCGAGCGGCTGCTCGCTCCGGATCTGGATCAGCGTGCCGCCGGTGAACTCGATGCTGTAGCTCAGCCCCACGAACGCGAGGAAGAGGAAGCCCGGGATGAGGATGAACCCGGTGAGCGCGTAGGCGTACTTCCGGAACCCGATGAAGTCGTAGTTCGCGTTGGCAAAGAAGCGGGTCATCGTCAGATGCTCAGCGTGGAGAGGTCGGGCCGCCGCTGCAGCCAGATCATGAAGAAGGTCCGGGTCACGAAGACCGCGGTGATCATGGAGGCGATGATGCCCATGGTGAGCGTCACCGCGAAGCCCTTGATGGGGCCGGTGCCGAACTGGAAGAGGAAGAGCGCGGTCAGGACGGTGCTCACGTTCGAGTCGATGATGGCGTTCATCGCGTGGGCGAAGCCCTCGTCGATGGCCAGGCGGACGGTGCGCCCCCGGATCAGCTCCTCGCGGATGCGCTCGAAGATCAGCACGTTGGCGTCCACCGCGATCCCGACCGAGAGGACCAGGCCCGCGATGCCCGGCAACGTCAGGGTGGCGCCCATGGCGGCCAGGCCCCCAAGCGTGAACAGGATGTACAGCGCCAGCGCACCTACCGCGAGGACGCCGCTCAACCGGTAGTAGCCGATCATGATGAGGATGACGATCAGCGTGCCCACCAGGCCGGCGGTGATGCCGCCGCGGATGCTGTCGGCGCCGAGGCTCGGCCCGATTTCCACCCGCTCGACGATCTTGAGCGGCACCGGCAGCGCGCCGGCCTTCAGGGTCAGCGCGAGGTCCTGGGCCTCGACGATGGACTTGCCGCCGCCCATCGTGATCTGGCCGTTCCGGTCGATCCGCCCCTGGATGACCGGCGGCGGGCCCTGGATGCGGCCGTCGAGCACGATCGCCATGTAATCGCCGATGTGCGCCTGCGTGGCCGCGCCGAACTGCCGCCCGCCGGCGCGGTCGAGCTCGAAGAGGACCACCGGGCCATTGGTCAGCTGGTCGAACTGCGCCGAGGCGTTGACCAGGTTCCGCCCGGTCACGATCGGCTTGTCGTCCACCACGTAGAAGAACCGGTAGGGCTGGACCCCGACGCTGAGCGGCGCGGCGGTCCAGAGGATCTCGACGCCGCGCGGCAGGGCGCGGGCCACCTCGGGCAGCCGGAGCAGGCTGTCCACCCGTGGGAACGCGGCTTCCGGCACGAAGTACTCGCCCGGGGTCTGGCTGCCGGCGGCGGCGCCGGGCTGGATGAGGCCGGCCAGGACGCCGCCCTGGTCCGCCGTCGAGTCGGCGCCGGCCTTGGCGGAGTCGCCGCCGAGGAGCGACTGCACCGCGCTCGGCGTGGTCTTCCCCGCCTCGGGCGTCACGCCCAGGCTGCGGAGCGCCCGGTCCATCGCGGGCAGCGCCTTGTCGAGCGCGCCCGTCCGGTCGGTGATCCGGAACTCGAGGAAGGCCGCCTTCTGGACGATGTCCATGGCGCGCTGCGGGTCCCGGACGCCGGCGAGCTCGACCACGATGCGCTCGGCACCCACCTTTTGCACCACCGGCTCCTGCACGCCGAACTCGTCGACCCGCTTGCGGAGGACGGTGAGCGCGAGGTCGATGTCTCGCGACACGTCGCTCGACACCCGGCTCGACTGGTCGAGCTCGAGGCCCAGGTGCATGCCGCCCTGGAGGTCGAGCCCCAACTTGAGGGGCACCTGACGCTCGGTGGTGTCGCGCATGGCGCCGTCGGCGCCCCGCGTGCGGATGGTGACCTCGCGCGGGAACAGGCTGAAGGCGGACATCAGCACCAGGGCGCCGATGATGAGGAGGCGGTTTCGGATTGAGAGGTTCATCGTCTCTGGGCCAGCCGTGGATTCAGGAAGACAGAGTACCGGTCGCGGCCGCGGCCAGGGCCGCGCGCGCCGAGGAGCGGTCGCGTTCCAGCTGCGCCCGCAGCGCCTCCGGCGAGGGGAAGCGCTGCACGTCCCGCAGCCGCGCCACCCACTGCACCTTCAGCCATTCGCCGTACAGGTCACCCGCGAAGTCGAGCAGGTGCACCTCGAGGGACCGCTCCGCCTGCTGGAACGTCGGCCGTCCCCCCTGGTTCATCATTCCGTCGGCGTGACCGCCGCGCCACTCGACCCGCACCGCGTACACGCCGTCGGGCGGCAGGAGCTTGCGGGCCGGGATCCCCGCCAGGTTCGCGGTCGGGAACCCGATGGTCTTGCCGCGCCCGTCGCCCGGCACGACCTGCCCGGTGGCGAAGTAGGGCCGGCCGAGCAGCCGCGCCGCGAGGGCGAGGTCGCCGCCGGCCACCGCCCGACGGACCCAGGTGCTCGAGACCGGGTGGCCGTCCGCTTCGAGGGCCGGCACCACGTCCACCACGAACCCGAGTTCTCCGCCCAGCCGGCGCAGGAGCTCGACGTCGCCCTGCCGGCCCCGCCCGAAGCCGTGGTCGTGCCCGATCACCAGTTCCCGCATGCCGCAGCCGCGCACCAGGATGTCCCGGACGAACGTCTCGGGCGGCATCGCGGCCAGCGCGCGATCGAACCGGAGCAGCACCGCGTAGTCGAGTCCGGTCTGGGCCAGGATTTCCCGGCGTTCCGGCCCGGTCGTCAGGAGCGGCGGCGCCGCGGCGGGATTCACCACCGCCATCGGGTGCGGGTCGAAGGTGACCAGCACGCTGTGCCGGTCCGCCGCCCGGGCCCGCGCCGCGATCTCGCGGAGGACCGCCTCGTGGCCGCGGTGCACTCCGTCGAACGACCCGACGGTGACCACCGTGCCCTCGGGGCGGGCCGGCAGGAAGGCCGTCAGCTCGCGGCGAGCACCACCGTGGGCCTCAGCCATCCCCCGTCTCCTTCCGCGATCGCGATCACCTCGCCGTCGGCCGCCACCAGCACCGTGGTGCCGGACGTCGTGCCCGGCACGGGCCGTCCATGCCCCACGTCGCGCTGGGCGGCCTCGTCGACGACCAGGCGCGGCAGGTGGCTCAGCACCGCGCCGAGCGGCCAGAGCGTCGTCTCAGGCCCCAGGCGGTCGAGCGCCACGGCGTCCTCGACCCGGAGGCCGCCGATCGACTCGCGGCGGAGCGCCGTGAGGTGCGCCCCCACGCCGAGCCGCTCACCGAGATCGCGGGCCAGCGCCCGGACATAGGTGCCGGTGCTCACCGTGACTCGGAAGGTCACCTCGGCGCCGCGCACCGCGAGGAGTTCGGCGCCATGCACCGTCACCGCCGTGGGTGGCAGGGCCACCACCTCGCCCCGCCGGGCCTTCAGGTAGGCCCGTTCCCCATCTTGCCGCCGGGCGGAAAAGGCGGGCGGCGTCTGGTCCTGCCGGCCGGCGAAGCCGGCGAGCGCCGCCGCGATTGCGTCATGGCCCGGCAGCGCGCCGGCGAACGGCTCGCCGACCGGCTCGCCGGTCAGGTCGTCGGTCGTGGTGCGGACCCCGAGGCGGGCCGTGGCCAGGTAGGTCTTGGCCAGCCCGTCGAGGAACCGCGCCACGCGGGTGCCCTTCCCGACCAGCAACACCAGCAGCCCCGACGCGAACGGATCCAGCGTGCCCGTGTGCCCGACCGACCGCTCGCCCAGCGCCCGGCGGGCGCGCGCCACCACGTCGTGCGAGGTGGGTCCGGCGGGCTTGTCGACCAGGAGCGCGCCGGTCAGTCGGTCTCCTCGCGCTTGAGCGACGCCAGCACCTCGTTGATCCGGGCCGCGTGCTCGAGGCCCCGGTCCAGCTCGAAGTGCAGTTCCGGAACGGTCCGGGTGGTCAGCGCCTTGGCCACCTTGCTGCGCAGGAACCCCGAGGCGCTCCGCAACCCCTCGAGGGCGCGGGTCTTCGCCTCTTCCTCGCCCGGCACGCTCACCCGGATCTTCGCGTGCGAGAGGTCCTGGGTGACGACCACGCTGGTCAGGGTCACGAACCCGACGCGCGGGTCGCGAATTTCACGGGTGAGCGCGTCGGCGATCACCTGGCGGAGGTTCTCCGCCACCTGCTCCGGGCGGCGCGACGAGCCCTTCATGGCTCAGGCCGCGCCGGCGCTGGCGCTCGGCTCGAGGGTCCGCTTGATCTCCTCCAGCCGGTACGACTCGATGCGGTCGCCCACCTTGACGTCGTTGAAGTTCTCGATGCCGATGCCGCATTCGAGCCCCTCGCGGACTTCCTTCACGTCGTCCTTGAACCGCTTGATGTTCGAGAACGCGCCGGTGTAGATCGTGACGCCGTCGCGCACTACGCGGGCCTTGGTGCCCCGCTGGATGACGCCGCTTCGGACGATCGAGCCGGCGATGGTGCCCACCTTGCTGACCTTGAACACCTGCAGCACCTCGGCCTCGCCCAGCACCGTTTCCCGCTCCTCGGGCTTGAGCAGCCCCTCGAGCGCCTTGCGGATGTCGTCCACCGCCTCGTAGATGACCCGGTAGGTGCGGATGTCCACCTGCTCGCGCTCGGCGGAGGCGCGGGCGTTGGAGTCCGGCCGGACATGGAAGCCGAGGATGATGGCGCCCGACGCCTTGGCGAGGAGCACGTCGCTGTCGCTGATGGCGCCCACGCCGCGGTGCACGACCTCGACCCGCACCTCGGGGGTGCTGAGCTGGGCCAGCGCGTCGGCCAGCGCCTCGGCCGGGCCGCCTTGGTCCGCCTTGATGATGATGGGGAGCGTGGTGACCGCCCCCTCCTTGAGCGCGCGGCTGAAGTCTTCCAGCGTGCCGCCCCGCATGCCGCGGCGGTTCTGGGCCTCGCGTTCGAGGCGCTGGCGCTTCTGCGCGATCTCGCGCGCCTCGGCGGCGTCCGCCACCACGAGGAACGAGTCGCCGGCCGACGGCACCCCGTCGAAGCCGAGGATCTGGACCGGCATCGAGGGGCCGGCCGACTTCATCGAGTTGCCGCGCTCGTCGAAGAGGGCGCGCACGCGGCCGGAGAACTTGCCGCAGATGAAGTTCTCGCCCACGTGGAGCGTGCCCCGCTGCACGAGTAGCGTGGCCAGCGGGCCCTTGCCCGGGTCGAGGGTCGACTCGACCACGGTGCCCTGCGCCTTGTGGTCGGGATTGGCCTTGAGGTCGAGCACGTCGGCCTGGAGCAGGATCTTCTCGAGCAGGAGCTCGACCCCGGTGCCCTTCTTGGCCGACACCGCCGCCGAGAGGACGTCGCCGCCGAACTCCTCGAGCACCACCTGGTGCTGCAGGAGGTCCTGCATGGTCTTCTGCACGTTGGCGGCGGGCAGGTCCACCTTGTTGATGGCCACGATGAGCGGCACGCCGGCGTTCTTGGCGTGGCTGATGGCCTCCACCGTCTGCGGCATGACCTGGTCGTCGGCCGCCACCACCAGCACCACGATGTCCGTCACCTGGGCGCCGCGGGCGCGCATGGCGGTGAACGCCTCGTGGCCCGGGGTGTCGAGGAAGGTGATGCGCCGGCCGTTGGGCAGCTCGACGTGATAGGCGCCGATGTGCTGGGTGATGCCGCCGGCCTCGCCGGCCACGATGTTGGCGTGGCGGATGTAGTCCAGGAGCGAGGTCTTGCCGTGGTCGACGTGACCCATGATCGTCACGACCGGGGCGCGGGTCTGCAGGGTCTCGGGCGGGTCCACGTCGGCGTCGTGGCCCAGCTCCGCCGCGTACTCGTCTTCCCGGAGCGCCTCGAAGCCGAACTGCGAGGCGATGAGCTCGATCTGGTCGAAGTCCAGCCGCTGGTTCACCGTGACCATCAGCCCGAGTTCCTTGAACGCGAACTGCACGATCTGGCTGCTCGGCACCTTCATCAGGTCGGCGAGCTCGGACACGGAGATGAACTCGTTGACCCGGATGCGGGTCTTTTCCTTTTCCCGCTCCTCCGCCAGGCGCCCCGCCACCACGTCGCGGTAGGACGGCTCGTCGGAGCGGCTCCGCGACTTCCGGCTCCCCTTCATGCCCTTCATGGTCTTCAGGATGTTCTTGCTGACCGCTTCCTGGTCGACCTGGTTCTTCCCGCGCTTCTTCTTCCCCTTCTTGAAGTCGCCCTTCTTGGCGTCGGGGCCGAATTCACGTGGGCGCGCCACCTCGGAGGGGCCGGTGGCGCTGCTGAAGACGGGGCGAGGGCCGCGGGCCGGCGGACCGCGTCGGCCGGCGGGCGCGCCCGGCGCGGCAGGAGCCGAGCTGGCGGGGGCCGGGCGCTGGATGCGGGGCGGAATGAACGGCTTCCGCGGGGCGGCCGGCGCGTCGGGCGCCGTGCGGGGCCCGTCGGCGGGTGGGGCGACCGGCGCCTGCGAGGCCGGGAAGAGCTCGTCGATGCGGCGACGGATCGGCGGTGCCGGCGGGGCGACTGTGTCGGCGGCCTCGACTTCGAGCGGCGGGAGGTCCTTGAACAGTTCGCGGGCGCGGTCCTCGAGCGAGCGGGCGGCGCCGGCGGCTTCCTCCCGCGCCAGCTCCCGTTCGGCCTCGAGCGCGGCCAGCGCGGACGCCTGCACCTCGGCCTCAGCCTGTGCCTCGGCCTCGACCTTGGCCACCTCGGCGGCGGTCCGGCGGCGCCGCACCGGCGCGGCGGGCGCGGCCACGACCTCGGGCTCGGGGGCCGTCTTGCGGCGCCCCTTCTTCGGCTTGGGCTCCTCGGCGCTCTTCCGCTTGTCGCGCTCCCAGCGGACGCGCACCGCCGACACCTGCCCCGTTTCGAGGGCGGACAGGTGACTGCGGACGAAGATGTTCATCTCCTTGAGCGTCTGGATCAGCTGCTCGGAGGAGACGCCGAATTCGGCGGCCAGCTCATGTACCCGGGTCTTGACCACTCAAACCTCCTCAGGGACTTCCCGCGCAAGGCGGCCCAGTCCGTCGGCCAGCGCGCGGTCCCGCACACCGGCCACCATGACGGGCGGCCGTCCCAACTGCCTGCCGATCGCGTCGGCACCCGGACCCGGCACCAGCGGCACCCCATGCGCCCTGGCCAGCCGGATCACCTTGTCCATGGCGCGCGGGCTCGCGTCGGACGCGAACACCACGCACCGCACCTCTCCGTTCTGCAGCCCCCGCCGGACCCCGTCCACGCCGATCACGACGTGGCCGGCCCGCAGCCCGAGGCCCAGGAGGCCGAGGACGCCTCCGCTCACGCGGGCGGCGCCGCGTCCTCCCCGGTCTCACTCACTTCCGTCGTGAGTTCCGTGAGGAACCCGACCAGCTGGTCCGCCGCCTCCGGCGTCATGCCCGGCACGCGGAGGAAGTCGTCGCGCTCGAGGTCGAGCACGTCGTTCAGCATCGTGAAGCCGGCGT
>CAZNDK010000062.1:0-9083 GCA_964571795.1 uncultured Gemmatimonadaceae bacterium
AGAACGTGCACGGCGACGAGGGCACCCTCTATCTCCGCTGGGGCACCACGCAGGTAGCCTTCCACTTGGAGGTGGAGCCCAAGCACAAGCTGACCACCACCGCCGACGTCGCCAAGCCATACCTTGGCACCTACGCGTTCCGCTGGACTGGGGAGCCTGACAGCGAGGTGCCCTCGAAGATCAGCCTCGTCTATGAGCACGGGATGCTGATCGGCCACTGGACTCCCGCGCCGTGGCGCGAAATCGCGACCTTCGTGCTGGTCGGGATCGCGCCCGACTGGTTCCTGGTCGGGACCATGGAGAATGGCAAGCTGACCGACCTGATGGATGAATGGGTGTTCGAGTTCTCGCGACAGGATGGCATCGTGACGGGGTGGGAGGTGCGCGGTGAGGGCGACAGGCTGGACGCGACCGCGACACGGGAGTGAACGCGTTGCCCCTGCTCGTCCTCTTCGTCACCGCCTTCGTGGACATGATCGGGCTCACCATGGTAATCCCGCTCCTGCCTTTCTACGCCACCGACTTCGGCGCCGGCGCCACGATGATCGGCGTCCTGATCTCCGCCTTCTCCATTGCCCAGCTGGCGGTCGCGCCGTCGTGGGGTCGCTTCTCCGACCGGTACGGTCGCCGGCCGGCCATCCTGGCGGGGCTCCTCCTGACTGCTGTGGCCTACGTCCTCTTCGCCTTCGCCGGGTCGATCGTGGCTTTGCTGGTGTCCCGCCTCATCCAGGGCACCGGCGGCGGGACCATCGGGGTGGTGCAGGCGTATGTCGCGGACGCGTCGAAGCCGAAGGAACGCACCAAGAGCCTCGGCTGGCTCTCGGTCGTGACGAGCATGGGCGCCGTGGCCGGCCCCGCGTTCGGCTCCGCCCTGATCAGTGTCGGGGGACGGCGCGCCCCGGGCCTCGCCGCCGCCGTGCTTTCCCTCCTGGTGGCGCTATTCGCCTGGCGGTTCCTCCGCGAGTCGACCGAACTGCGCCACACCACGAGCCACCCGGCGGCCTCGGCAGAGACGAGTCGAGGCGCCATCCTGCGCGTGCTCACCCGGTGGCGGGAGCCGGCCCCGCGCCTCATCTGGATCTACACCATCGCCATCGGGGCCTTCTACGGCACCATCCAGACCGTCCCGCTGCTCCTCTCCAGCCGGTTCAGCGTCACCGAGTCCAACATCGGCTACTTCATCATGTACCTGGGCGGCATGGGCGTGCTGGTCCGCTCGCTCCTGCTGGGTCGGATGGTGGACCGGCTGGGGGAGGCCCGGCTCTCACGGATCGGCATCGTGATCCTGGCGCTCGGGCTTGCGTGCACCGGGCTCGCCACGGGGTATCCGATGCTGGCGGCGGGCTTCACCCTGATGCCGATCGGGACGGCGTTCATCTTCCCCTGCGTGACGGGCCTCCTGAGCACCGTGGTGGCGGCGAACGAGCGCGGGCTCTACATGGGCGTGCAGCACACCTTCGGAGGGGCGTCGCGGGTCGCGTTCCCGATCCTGGCGGGCTTCCTCATGGACCATGCCGGCGTCGGGGTGCCGTTCTGGCTCTCCGCCATGCTCGTCCTGGTGACACTGCCCCTGACCGCGACGCTCGCCCGCCACGTGCTGGACAAGAACCGCACCACCGGCAACCCGCTCGCGTCGGCGCTGGACGAGATGACGGGCGAGTACCCGGTCACGGCACCGGCGAGTAGCGCGGCTCCACCGGCAGGTTCTGCATGAGGTAGCGCGTCAGCAGCGAGTAGACGTGCAGCGTCGTGCCCTGTCCCTCGCAGATGCAGTGGCTGCGGTTCGGGTACTCCATGAAGTCCACCGACTTGTTCAGCGCGACGAGCTGGTTGAGCATCCGCTGGCTGCCCTGGAAGTGCACGTTGTCGTCGCCCGAGCCGTGCACCAGGAGCAGGTGGCCCTTGAGCCCCTTCGCCTGGTAGATCGCCGAGGCGGAGTCGTACTTCGCGGCATTGGGGCCGGGGAGCCCCATGTAGCGCTCCTGGTAGATCGTGTCGTAGAGCCGCTCGTCCGGCACCGGCGCCACGCTCATCCCCACCTGGTACACCTCGGGGTAGCGGAACATCGCCTGCAGCGTGGACGACCCGCCCCCGCTCCACCCCCAGATCCCAATACGCGTCGAGTCGACGTACGGCCGTGTCCGCGACAGCGCCTGGACCGCCTGGGCCTGCTGCATGCTGGACAGGACGCCGATCTGTTCGTAGACCGCCTTCCGCCAGGCGCGCCCCTTGGGCGCCGGCGTGCCCATGTTGTCCACGCTGGCCACGAGGTAGCCCTGGTCGGCCAGCGCCTGGTGCCAGAGCCGGTTCCCTCCGCTCCAGGCATCGAGGACCGTCTGCCCCGCCGGCTCCCCGTAGACATACATCAGCATCGGATAGCGCTTGGCCGGGTCGAAGTTCCTCGGCTTGAGCATCCAGCCGTCGAGGGTCGAGCCGTCGGCGATAGTCACGTGGAAGAACTCACCGGGGGTCACGGCGGCCTTCACCTTGGCGGCGAGCTCGGTGTTGGCGGCGAGGACGCGCGCCACCGAGTGACCGGGGAGGCTCACCAGTTCCGTGACCGGCGGGGTGTCGAAGGTGGACCAGCTGTGGATGGCCCACCTGGCGTCGGGTGACACATTGTAGCGGTGGGTGCCGGCTTCGCCGGCGGGCGTGACGCGCTCGGCCTTGCCTTTGCCGTCGAGCCGGGTGCGCCAGAGATACTGCTGCGTCGCGTTGTCCGGCGAGGCGGTGAAGTAGAGCCAGCCACCCTTCTCGTCCACCGCCGCGACGCCGTTCGCGTCGTACGCGCCCGGGGTGAGCAGCCGGGCGGCCCCGGTGGCCCGGTTGACCGCATACACGTGGCGCCAGCCGTCGCGCTCGCTCAGCCAGATGAACTCCTTGTTCCCCTTGAGCCACGGGATCTCGTCGACGACGTCGAGCCAGGCCTGGTCCGTCTCGGTGGTGATGGTGCGGGCTCCGCCAGTGGCGGCGCTGGCCAGGATGAGGGCGTCGGTGTTCTGGAGCCGGTTCATCCGCTGTACCAGGACCGAATCCGGGCCCGCCCACTCCATGAAGGGGATGTAGTCCTCCCGCGGGTCGCCGGGGAGCTTGAGCCAGGTGGTGGGCCCGCCGGCAGTGCTCACCACGCCTGCGGTCACCGCCGAGTTGGTGGTGCCGGCCTTCGGGTACTGGATCGGGATGGTGAAGGGGTACGTCGAATCGGTGTTGTTGATCATGAGGAAGGTGCCGACGCCGGTCATGTCGAAATGCCAGTACGCGATGTGCGCGCCGTCGGGCGACCAGCGGAAGCCGTCCCGGACACCGAACTCCTCCTCGTACACCCAGTCGCTCATGCCGTTGACGTGGAGCGAGTCGGCGCCGGTGGTGAGCCGCGTGATCGCGCCGTCGGCCAGCCGCTCCACGTAGATGTCGCCCTTCCGGACGAAGGCCACCCGGTCGCCCTGGGGTGAGAACTTGGCATACATCATTGTGGAGGCCGGCGCGCCGGCGCCGCCCAGCTGCCGGAGCGCGCCCGAGGCGCGGTTCAACACCCAGTAGTCGCCGCGGGTGTTCTGCCGCCAGACCTGCTTCGTGTTCGTGAAGATCATCAGCTGCCCGGCATCCGGCGACCAGCTGTAGTTGTCGATGCCGAGCGGCGTCGAGTCCCCGGCGGGCACCAGCGCCGCGGCCGCGATCAGGACGCTCCGTGCGCCGGTCTTCGCGTCGTACCGGACGATGTCAAACCCGCCCTTCGTGGCCGTCGACCGCTCGAGTGTGGTATACGCGGTGCCTCCCTCGATCCAGCGCGCGGGGCCGAACCGCTCCGGTGCGTAGTATCGTGAGGCGAAGATCTGCTGCAGTGCCGCCGTGGTGGCGGCGGGGACTTGTGCGGCCACCGAGGGGGGCGCGAGGAGGGCGGACAGGGCCACCAGCAGCAGGCTGTGCCCGGGGACGCGATTCCGATTCATTGCGAGAACTCCTGGTCACCGCGCCCGCGTCGCCGCGAGCTCCGGGAAGATGTTTTCCACCACGATCAATTCGTTGCCGGATTGGCCCCCGGCCCCCTGCCGGATCATCAGGAACCGGGCGTCATCCGGGGTGAGGTCCCACGACCGCACGCCCCCGACATATTGCTGGACGGAAAAGAGATCCTGCCGCCTCCCCATCGTGAACGCCGTGCCAGGGAGGACCTGCACGGTCGTCAGCGTGCCGCCGTTGGACACGTAGAGAAGCTCCCGCCCGTTGTGGGTCCAGTGCGGTTCGGCGCCACCGGCAGTGGACACCTGCCATTTCGCGGCCGAGGTGCCCGGGAAGGGGCGGACGTATAGCTCCATCTGCCCCGATTCGTTGCTGCTGTAGGCCAGCCACCGTCCGTCGGGGGAGAGCGCCACGTCGAGCTCCTCGAACTTGGTGTCGAGCAACGTGACCGTGCCGGTGTCGGCGCCGAGGCGCTTCGCAAAGAGGTCCCGCGGCGTGGTCCGATACACCAGCCAGCGGCCGTCGCGCGACCAGAACCCCTCGTTGACCGTGCGCTCCGGATGGGACACGGCGAGCGTGGCCGGCGCGCTGCCGTCGGCGCGCTTGACCCAGAACTCGCTGCGGCCGGACTGGTTGGACACGAACCCGACTGAGCGGCCATCGGGGGTCCACGCCGGGCGATAGTTCTCGGTGCCGTCGAAAGTCAGTTTGCTGAGCGGCCCGTCCGGCAGCTGCTTGATCCACAGTTGGTGCTCCCGACCCTCCAGCGTGCTGACGGCCAACTGGCGGCCATCGGGCGACAAGGCCACGGTCTGGAAATTCCCGACCCATCCCGAATCCACCGCGGTCGCTACCCCCTGCCGGGTCAGGTACACGACATCGGCCGACCCCGAGACCTGCGCCCCCTGCTCGTACATCAGGGTGCCGGTAGTGGAAAGCGTCAGGTCCACCGACCCGAACGCCCGGCCGGCCACGCCGTTGGTGAGGGCGAACGCCTCGCCCGTCACGGCCAGCTTGCGGAGGTCGAACGGTGCGGCCATCAGGTCGCCGGTCTCGGTGACGTACACCAGGTGCCCCGTCGGCGCGTAGCGTGCCGTGAGGCCGCGCACCAGCGTGTGGTAGGCGCCAGTCTTCGAGTCGAGAACCGCGACGTCGCTCGCGTCACGCGTGCTGCGCTTCTGGATGGTGAAGAGAATGCCGCGCCCGCCTGGGAGGGCCTGTGGCCAGAAGTGGTCCACCTCGCCCTTCGCCGTGTCCACGGTGGTCACCTGCTCGAGCCCGCCGCCGCCCGGGCGGACCCGCATCAACCCCCGGGTGCCGCCGCCGGTGAGTCCGTCGTAATAGAGGTATCCGTCGGTGCCCCACGTAAGCCCGTCGGCGCCCACCGCCGTGTCGGCGACGGTAATTGGCGGCGCCCCGGTGAGGGTCACAACCTTGATGGCGCCGGCGCCGTCGGTCCCGAAGGCGACCTGCTGGCCATCGGGCGAAAACGCGGGCTCGATGGCGCGGTCGGTGCCCGGGATCGGCGTGGCCTGGAGCTGATTCCGGTTCCGGAGCCAGAGCTGCTGCCCCTCGGGCCCGTCGCCGACGTAGACCAGCCGGGTTCCATCAGGTGACAGGGTGAAGCGGGTGCCTCGCGAGTTCGCCAGCTCCTGGCCCTCCGGCATCGCCATGGAATACCGCAGCACCGGGGCCTTCGGGACCGGGCGCATCCACCCCCAGAGGGCGACCGCGGCGGCCACCGCGGCGACGGCCCAGCCGGCCAGCGTCAGGCGACTCGCGCGCGGCGACGCGATCCGTGCGCCGGCCAGCGAGGTGGTCGCCTTCGAGGCGTATGTGGGGCTGGCCAGCGCCGCCCCGAACTCGGCGGCGGTCGCGAAGCGATCCGCCGGCAGCTTTTCCAGGGCGGTCAGCACCGCCGCCTCCACCTGCGGCGGGATGGTGTGCCGCTGCGAGGTGAGCGACCGGGGTGTCTCGGTCACGACGCGCGCGATGATGGCCTGCGCGGTGGGGCCCATGAAGGGGGGCTCGCCGCACAGCATCTCGTAGAGCACGCACCCCAGCGCGTACACGTCGGAGCGCGCGCTGATCTCGCGCTCGCCCATGGCCTGCTCGGGGCTCATGTAGTGCGGCGTGCCGAGGCTCATGCCGGTCTCGGTCATCCGGGTGCCGCCGGCCTTGCTGGCCGCGAGGGCGATGCCGAAGTCGGCCACGAGCGCGGAGCCGTCGTGCAGCAGGATGTTCTCGGGCTTGATGTCGCGGTGGATGACGTTGTGCCGGTGCGCGTAATCGAGCGCGCTCGCCACCTCGCTCGCGATCCGGACCGCGTCGGCTACCGGGAGCTGCTTTTCCCGGTTCATCCGGTCGCGGACGGTTTCTCCCTCGACGAACGGCATCACGTAGAAGAGGAAGCCGTCGGCCTCGCCGCTGTCGAAGAGCGGCAGGATGTGCGGATGCTGCAGGTTGGCGGTGGTGGTGATTTCGGAGAGGAACCGCTCGGCGCCAATGACCGCAGCCAGTTCGGGGCGGAGGACCTTGACCGCCACCTTGCGGTTGTGCTTCAGGTCCTGCGCCAGATACACGGTGGCCATGCCGCCGGCGCCGAGCTCTTTCTCCAGGCGGTAGCGGTCTTCGAGGGCCTCGGTCAGGCGGGGAAGCGGGTCAGGCACTGGGGTGCTCCGGCTTTGCGTTGAGGAACCTCACCGCCGCTCCATCAGCCCCGGCAGGTTCTGAAGATACACGACCTCGGCCTGCTGGCCCGGTGTGCCCTGCCGGACCATGACGAACGACCGTCCGTCGGGGAAGACGTCGTAGTTCCGGTGCGGGGTGGAGAATTCATACCGGCCGACGCTGAAGAGCTCGGTGCGGGTCTGGACCCGTCCGCCCACGAGCGTCGCGGCCACCATTCGCGGCTCCGCGCCGCCGCCGGAGCGATAGAACAGCTCCTTCCCGTCCCGGGACCAGGTCGGCTCGGTGCCACCGTTCTGCGACACCTGCACCTTCGAACCGAGACTCGGCCAGGCGCGGAGGTAGACCTCCATCCGCCCCGATTCGTCGGACTGATAGGCGAGCCACCGATTGTCCGGTGAGAGCGCCGGCCACCCTTCCGAATACCGCGTGGCCATCAGGGTGTCGAACCGCGCCGGACCCTCGAGGTTCACGGCCACCATGTCGAAGGCGGAGCCCTCGATGACCACGCCGATCCCGGTCCGCTGATCGGCCGTCACGGCGTGGATCGAAATCTGCTCCGGCCCGAAGAAAACGGAATCCGCCCTCCCCCCCTTGTCGAACTGGCGCCGGAACTCGCCGATCGTCCCGTTGCGGACGACGGCGAAGAGCAGTCCGCTCCCGTCCGGCATCCATTCGGCGTCGTGGGCCGTCGAGTCGAACCCGAAGCGCGTGAGGGTCGAGTCGGCGATGTCGAACAGCCAGACGTCGCGCTCCTGCTCCGTGAAGTCCATCGAGATGCGCCGCCCGTCCGGCGACACCCGCGGATTGTGGTACGACCGGTCGGTGCCGAGCAGGACGGTGGAGCGGCCGGACCGGTCCACCCGTACCAGCGCACGGGGCTGGGTCGGGACGTAGGCGAGGCCACCCGGGCCGACGGAAACCGGTGGCAGGAATCCGAGAATGGAGAGCACGGTAGCCCCCAGCGGCGTCCCCGACCCGACGGGCCCCTTCTTCCTGAGATCCCACGGGGCGCCGAAGATGGTTCCGTCGGGGAGGGCCCAGACCAGAAAGCCGTCGGCGTAGCCCGCCCAGGCCACGTTCACATCGAGCACCTTCACGCGCTGCCCCGTGGCCGGGTCGATCGCCAGGAGCGGGCCGTTCGGCGGCGCGCGCCAGTAGCGCGCGAGGACCCAGCGATCGGGGAGCACCTGATCGAGCGCAAGAGCCGACTGGCCGGTCGACGAGTCGGGGACGGCGAACCGGGTCAGCGCCCCGTTGGGGGCGAGGGTGGCGAGGGCGCCCTGCGTGGACACGATGAACCGATCGGGGCCGTCGAACTCGATGGCGGTGAGCCCGGCCCCGCCCTCCACCGGGATGGCCACCGAGGTCCCGCCGCCGATCGGCACCTTGCGCGGCGAGTTGTTCGTGCCGAGATAGGCGATCGACTGGCCGTCGGGGGAAAAGCTGATCGCGAATCCGTCGTCGGTCCCCTCCAGCCGTCGCGGCCGCAGGTCGTCGAGCCGCCGGGTGTATATGGAGAGGCGGTCTCCCTGCCCGCTGACGTAGGCCAGCGTATTGCCGTCGGGCGAGAGCCGAAGGGCGACAGGCGGCAGCTCCGAGGGCACGGGGATCGAGAGCCGGAGCGGCCGGATGGGCGTGGGGCGGGACAGGACCCGCGCCCCGATGACGAGGCCGGCCACCAGCGCCACGCCGGCGACCAGCCACGGCGTGATGGTCGCAGCTCGGCTGCGCGGGGCGCTCGCCGCCGGCATTGCGACGGTCGACGCCGAAACGAATCGCGAGTCGGCGAGCGCCCCGGCAAACTCCGCCGCCGTCTTGAACCGGTCGGCGGGAAGCTTCTGCAGGGAGGTCATGACCGCAGCCTCGACGTGCGCCGGGATCGTCCCCCGCTGCGGGAGCATCGGCCGCGGACTCTCCGTCACCACGCGCGCCACGATGGCCTGCGCGGTGCTGCCGGTGAACGGCGGATCCCCGGTCAACATTTCGTAGAGCACGCACCCCAGCGCATACACGTCGGAACGCGCGGTGATTTCCCGCTCGCCCATCGCCTGCTCGGGACTCATGTAGTGCGGCGTGCCGAGTGACATGCCGGTTTCGGTCATCCGGCTCCCGCCCGCCTTGCTGGCGGCCAGCGCGATGCCGAAGTCCGCCACCAGGGCGGAGCCATCGTGCAGCAGGATGTTCTCGGGCTTGATGTCCCGGTGAATGACGTTGTGCCGGTGGGCGTAGTCGAGCGCCGCGGCCACTTCCGAGGTGATCCGCACCGCGTCGGCCACCGGGAGCTGCTTTTCCCGGTTCATCCGGTCGCGCACCGTTTCCCCCTCCACGAACGGCATCACGTAGAAGAGGAAGCCGTCGGCCTCGCCACTGTCGAAAAGCGGCAGGATGTGCGGATGCTGGAGGTTGGCGGTGGTCTTGATCTCGGAGAGGAA
>CAZNDK010000063.1:0-7967 GCA_964571795.1 uncultured Gemmatimonadaceae bacterium
GGGGGCATGACCACCGGCGAGCCGCTGGTGCTGCGCGTGGCCATGAAGCCGATCAGCACGCTGATGAGCCCGCTCGCCACCGTCGACCTCGAGACCGGCAAGGCCGCCGCCGCGCAGAGCGAGCGGTCCGACGTGACGGCCGTGCCCGCCATGGGCGTCATCGCGGAGGCGATGGTGGCCGTGGCGCTGGCCGACGCGATGCTCGAGAAGTTCGGCGGCGATTCCCTCGGGGAAATGCGCCGCAACGTGGAGGGCTACCTTGCGGCGCTCGCGGCCAGACGGCCGGACTCGCCGTGAGCAATCGCCACCTCGTCCTCGTCGGTCTCCCCGGGGTCGGGAAGAGCACCGTCGGGGCCCTGGTGGCCGCGGGGCTGGGCCGGCCCTTCGTGGACCTCGACGCCGTGATCGTGCGGCGGATGGGCATGCCCATCGAGCGAATCTTTGCCGAGTTCGGCGAACCGCGCTTCCGGCGGTTGGAGGGCGAGGCGATGGCCGAGCAGCTGCGTGGCCCACCCGCGGTCCTGGCACCGGGCGGCGGCTGGGCGGCGCACCCCGGCAACCTCGAGCGGGCGCGCGGGGCCGCGCGGTTCGTGTGGCTCACGGCTTCGCTGGAAACAGCGCTCCGTCGCGCCCAGGACGGCGCGGTGCGGCCCCTGCTCGGCGTTGGAGCGGACGCCGCCGCGCGGATGGCGGCGCTGCTCGCGGAGCGGAGCGCGTATTACGCCCGGGCCGACTTGACGGTGGGGAACGAGCACGAGGATCCCGCCGTGGCCGCCGAAGAAATCATCGGCTGGCTCCGGCGCGGCGGGCTCGCCTGACGAGGTACGCCGCGGTGGATTTGATGTGCCCGCCTTGCCATTCGGTCACGCCCGTCCTTAGTTGCTAACGATTTTCCGGGTCGGTGGGCCGGACAGACCGTTCGAGATCGAGGCCTATGGCGAGCAAGAAGCCGAAGAAGTCGAAGACGTCCAAGTCCCCTCCGCCGAAGGCGAAGGGGCCGAAGGCGCCTGCCTCGAAGTCGAAGGCCCCGAAGCCGGCCGCCAAGGCGAAGCCGGCCGCGCCGAAGCCCGAGCCGCCGAGGGCGAGGGCGAAAGCGCCGAAGCCCCGTGCTTCCAAGGCCGGGGCGCGGCGCGGCGGGGGGAAGGCCCTGGTCATCGTCGAGTCCCCGACGAAGGCGCGCACCATCCGGGGCTTCCTCCCCGCGGGCTACCGCGTCGAGGCCTCGATGGGCCACGTGCGGGACCTGCCCGGCGACGCCAAGTCGATTCCGGCCAAGTACAAGACGCTCGAGTGGGCGCGCCTCGGCGTCAACGTGGACAACGACTTCGAGCCGCTCTACGTCGTGTCGCCCGACAAGAAGGCGGTCGTGCGGGACTTGAAGGCCGCGGCGCAGGATGTGGACGAGCTGCTGCTCGCCACCGACGAAGACCGCGAAGGCGAGAGCATCTCCTGGCACCTCCTGCAGCTGCTCGAGCCCGACATCCCGGTGCGCCGGATGGTGTTCCACGAAATCACCCGCGAGGCGATCGCCGAGGCGCTCGCCAACCCGCGCGACATCGACGATCGGCTGGTCCGCGCGCAGGAAACCCGGCGCATCCTCGACCGGCTCGTGGGCTACACCCTCTCGCCGCTTCTCTGGAAGAAGATCGCCTTCGGGCTGTCGGCAGGGCGGGTGCAGTCGGTGGCCATGCGGCTCCTGGTGGTGCGCGAGCGGGAGCGGCGCGCCTTCCGCTCCGCCGCCTACTGGGACCTGCTGGCCCGGCTCACGCACGACGGCCAGCCGTTCGAGGCGGAGCTGGTGCAGCTGGCGGGGAAGAAGCTCGCCTCCGGCAAGGATTTCGACGAACTGAGCGGCCGCCTCCTCAAGGGGCGCGACGTGGTGGTGCTCGGCGAGCCCGAGGCGACCGCGCTGGCGCGTCGGGTGGCCAAGGGCCCCTGGCGGGTCAGCGCCACCGAGGAGAAGCCAGGCATCCGGCGGCCGGCGCCTCCCTTCACCACCTCCACGCTGCAGCAGGAAGCCAACCGCAAGCTGCGGCTCAGCGCCCGCGACGCGATGCGCGCCGCGCAGGGGCTCTACGAGCGCGGCTTCATCACCTACATGCGCACCGACTCGGTCAACCTGTCGGAGCAGGCCATCACGGCGGCGCGCACGGCGGTCACCGAGCTCTACGGCACCGACTACCTCCCCGACGCGCCGCGGCGCTACGCCACCAAGAGCGCCAATGCCCAGGAAGCGCACGAGGCCATCCGGCCCGCGGGCGCCAGCTTCCGGCATCCCAAGTCCACCGGGCTCGACGGGCGTGACCTGGCGCTGTACGAGCTCATCTGGAAGCGGACCATGGCCTCCCAGATGGCGGATGCGCGGCAGACCTCCATGTCCGTCACGCTGGAGGCGGGCGACGCCACCTTCCGCGCCAGCGGCAAGCGGATCGACTTTCCGGGCTTCCTCCGGGCGTACGTGGAAGGGAGCGACGACCCCGACGCCGCGCTGGAGGACCGCGAGGTCATCCTGCCGCACCTCGAGGAGGGCGACACGCCGAAATGCGAGGGCGTGGACCCGGTCCGCCACGAGACCCAGCCCCCCGCGCGCTACACCGAGGCCACGCTGGTCAAGGCGCTGGAGGCCGACGGCGTCGGGCGGCCCAGCACCTACGCCTCGATCATCGGCACCATCCTCGAGCGCAACTACGCGGTGCGCCAGGGCCAGGCGCTGGTGCCGACGTTCACGGCGTTCGCCGTCACCGCCATCCTCGAGGAGCACTTCCCCCACCTGGTGGACGAGAAGTTCACCGCCGGCATGGAAGAGGTGCTGGACGAGATTTCCGAGGGAAAGGCGGAGTGGCTGCCGTACCTGCGGGAGTTCTACCTCGGCCCGGACGGGCTCAGGCAGCAGGTCCAGCTGCACGAGAAGCGGATCGACCCCACCGCCGCGCGCACCCTGCTGCTGGACGGCCTCGACGCCAAGATCAAGATCGGCAAGTTCGGCCCCTACGTGGAGACCGGCCCCAAGGGGCACGAGCTCCGCGCCTCGCTGCCCAAGGACGTGGCCCCGGCCGACCTGAACCAGGCCCAGGTGGAGGACATCCTCCGCCAGAAGGCGGAAGGCCCCGACTCTCTCGGCGTCCACCCGGACACCGGCGAGAAGATTTTCCTGCTGACGGGTCAGTACGGGCCGTATCTCCAGCTGGGCGAGGTGGTGGACGGCGGGCCCAAGCCGAAGCGCGCCAGCCTGCCCAAGGGCGTCACGCCCGACCAGGTCACGCTGCCCCAGGCGCTCGGGCTCCTGGCACTGCCCCGGCTGCTCGGCACGCACCCCGAGTCGGGGCGCACCGTGCACGCGGGGCTCGGCCGCTTCGGGCCGTACGTGGTGCACGACCTCAAGGAAGGGAAGGAGTACCGGTCGCTCAAGGGCGAGGACAACGTCCTCACGGTGACGCTGGCCCGCGCGCTGGAGCTGTTTGCCCAGCCGAAGCAGGGCCGGGGCCGCCGCGCGGCGCCGGTGCCGACCAAGATCCTCGGGCGCCACCCCGACGACGAGCAGCCGATCGGGCTCTACGAGGGGCAGTACGGCCCCTACGTGAAGCACGGCGACGTGAGCGCCTCGCTGCCCCGCGGCAGCGACCCCGGGGCGTTCACGGCCCCCCAGGCCATCGAGCTCCTGGCCGCCAAGCGGGCCTCCGGCCCGCGCAAGGGCGGACGCCGCTTCCGGAAGGCGGCCTCAAAATGACCGTGACGGTCCTCGGCGGCGGGCTGGCCGGCTCGGAAGCCGCCTGGGCCCTCGCCGAACGGGGCGTCGCGGTCACCCTCGTTGAAATGCGGCCGGTCGTCCGTACCGCCGCCCACCAGACCGACCGCCTCGCCGAACTGGTCTGCAGCAACACCTTCAAGAGCGTCGAACTCGTCAACGCGCACGGCCTGCTCAAGGCGGAGCTCCGCCTGCTGGGCAGCATGCTGCTCGAATGCGCCGACGCCGCCCGCGTGCCGGGCGGGAGCGCCCTCGCCGTGGACCGCGAAGTCTTCGCCGCCGCGGTCCAGGAGCGGATCAGCGGACATCCCAACATCACCATCGTGCGAGAAGAGGCCGCCGCACTTCCCGAGGCGGGCATCGTGGCCACCGGCCCGCTGACCTCGGAGCGCCTCGCCGCCGCCATCGCGGCGCGGCTCGGCGCCTCCGCCCTCGCCTTCTACGACGCCATCGCGCCGATCGTGGCGGTGGACTCGCTCGACCGGAACCGGCTCTACGCCCTCTCGCGCTACGGCAAGGGCGAGGGCGACGACTACCTCAACGCGCCGATGTCGCGGGCGGAGTACGAGGCCTTCCTCGACGCGCTGCTCGCGGCGGACCAGTTCACGGCGCACGAGTTCGACCAGGTGCCGTACTTCGAGGGGTGCATGCCTGTGGAGGAGGCGGCGCGGCGCGGCCGCGAAACGCTGCGCTTCGGCCCGATGAAGCCAGTCGGCCTTCCCGACCCCCGCACCGGGCAGGAGCCGTACGCCGTGGTGCAGCTCCGCCAGGAGGACCGCGCCGGCCAGATGTGGAACCTCGTCGGCTTCCAGACCCGGCTCCGCATCCCGGAACAGAAGCGGGTCTTCTCCACCATTCCCGGGCTGGCGGAGGCGGAATTCCTGCGCTTCGGCAGCATCCACCGCAACAGCTACCTCAACAGCCCCGCCGCGCTCGGCCCGGCGCTCACGGCGCGGGACAACGACCGGCTGTTCTTCGCCGGCCAGCTCACCGGCGTGGAGGGCTACACCGAATCCCTGGGCACGGGGCTGCTGGCCGGCATCAACCTGGCGCGGCGGCTCGAGGGCAAGCCGGCGGCGGTCCCGCCGCCCACCACGATGCTGGGCGGCCTCTATCGCTACCTCGCCGAGGCGGACCCGGCGCACTTCCAGCCGATGAACGCCAACTTCGGCCTCGTGGACTCGATGCCGGGCAAGGTGAAGAAGCAGGACCGGAAGCCGGCCCAGGCCGCGCGCGCGCTCGAGGAGATGGCGAAGTGGAAGGCGGCGCTGTGACCGACCTTCCTCCCCGCCCACCCGCCGCCGACCCGCTGGTGAGGGAATTCCTCCTGCACCTGGAGAAGGAGACCCAGCACTCGCCGCACACCGTGTCCGCGTACGCCCGCGACCTGGCGGCGTTCGAGGAGTTCTGCGGGCGGCACTACGGCCGCGCCGGCGAGTGGGCGGCGGTGGACCGGCTGGGCTTCCGCGGATTCCTTGGCGAACTGCAGCGGCGCGGACTGTCGAAGCGGACGGCGGCCCGGGCCCTTTCCGCGGTGCGGAGCTTCTACCGCTTTCTCCAGGTGCATCACGGCATCAACGCGGCGGTATCGCGCGCCGCACGGGTACCGCGGCTGCCGAAGCGGCTGCCTGGTCATCTCGAGCGCGGCCAGGTGGACGAACTCTTCGCGGCGCTCGAGGCCCGCGCCGCCGGTGACGACTTCGCCCCGCTGCGCGACCTCGCCATCCTGGAGCTCTTCTATTCCACCGGCATGCGGCTCTCGGAACTCCAGGGGCTTGAGCTCGGCGCGCTCGACCTCCTCTCCGACCAGGTCAAGGTGCGGGGCAAGGGCCGCAAGGAGCGGATCATCCCGGTGGGCGGCAGGGCGGTGCGGGCGCTCCGGCGCTATCTTCCCGTCCGCGAGTCGCTCCGCTCGCCGACGGCCTCGGACCGCCGGGCGGTGTTCGTGAGTACCCGCGGCCGGCGCCTGGCGGCGCGGAGCATCCAGCGGGTGGTGCACGGCGCGTTCGACGCCATCGGGGTGGACGGGTTGCGGACCCACTCGCTCCGGCACAGCTTCGCCACGCACTTGCTCGACGCCGGGGCGGACCTGCGGGCGGTGCAGGAAATGCTCGGCCACGCCTCGCTCAGTACCACGCAGGTGTACACCCACACCAGCGTGGAACGCCTCAAGCGGGTGTACCAGCAGGCGCACCCGCGCGCGTAAGGGAATTCACCGATGACGACATTCCATGGCACCACCATCCTCACCGTCCGCAAGGGCGGGCGCGTGGCCCTCGGTGGCGACGGCCAGGTGAGCGTGGGGGACACCATCATGAAGGGTCGGGCCACCAAGGTCCGCACGCTCAAGGGCGGCAAGATCCTGGCGGGGTTCGCCGGCTCGGTGGCCGACGCGCTGACGCTCTACGAGAAGTTCGAGGAGAAACTCGAGCGGCACCCCGGCAACCTGCCGAGGGCCGCGGTGGAACTGGCCAAGGACTGGCGGAGCGACCGCGTCCTGCGTCGGCTCGAGGCGCTGCTCGTGGTGGCGGACATCGAGCACAGCTTCCTGCTCAGCGGGAGCGGCGAACTCATCGAGCCCGACGACGGCGTCCTCGCCGTGGGATCGGGGGGCAACTATGCCCTGGCCGCGGCCCGCGCCCTCCTGCCCGACACCACGCTCGGCGCACGGGAAACGGTGGAGCGCTCGCTCCGCATCGCCGCGGAAATCTGCGTCTTCACCAATGACCACCTCACCGTGCTGGAGCTGGGCGCCTCGTGACCACCCCCGCCGCCGAGCCGCTGACCAGCACGACGCCCGGCGAGGCTCCACCGCCCTGGCTCGAAGAGCTCCCGCCGCGGAAGATCGTGGAAGAACTCAACCGTTTCATCGTGGGGCAGGACGCCGCCAAGAAGGCCGTGGCCATCGCCATCCGGAATCGCTGGCGCCGGAGCCAGGCGCCCGACGGCATCCGGGACGAAATCACCCCGTACAACATCATCATGATCGGCCCGACCGGCGTCGGGAAGACGGAGGTGGCCCGCCGGCTCGCGCGGCTGGCCGGCGCGCCGTTCGTGAAGGTGGAGGCATCCAAGTTCACCGAGGTCGGGTACGTGGGCCGCGACGCCGAGTCGATGGTGCGGGAACTGGTGGACGCCGCCATCTCGATGGTGCGCTCGGAGCGGGAGGATGAGGTCTGGCCCCAGGCGGAGCAGCGGGCCGACGAGCGGCTGCTCGATATTTTGCTCCCCCCGCCGCCGCCCAAGACCGAGAGCTCGGCCTCCGAAAAGGTGTTCGTGGTGGGGCCGGGCGGCGGCGCGCAGCCGGAATCGGTGGACGGCGATGCCAGCCGGCAGCGCTCCCGCGAAAAGCTCCGGCAAATGCTGGCCGACGGCAAGCTCGACGACCGCGACGTGGACATCGAGATCTCGCCGCAGAACTACCCGATGCTCGACCTGCTCAACCAGCCCTCGGGCGTGGAGGGGCCGGAAATCAACTTCGTCGAGATGCTCCAGGACCTGATGCCGAAGAAGAAGAAGCGGCGGACGGTGCGGGTGCCCGACGCCCGGCGCATCCTGATCGACGAGGAGCTGAAGAAGCTGGTGGACATGGACGACGTGGTGAACGAGGCGCTGGACCGCACCGAGAACCACGGCATCCTGTTCATCGACGAAATCGACAAGATCGCCGGCGAGCGCGGGCAGGGCGGGGGACCCGACGTGAGCCGCGAGGGGGTGCAGCGGGACCTGCTGCCCATCGTGGAGGGCTCCACGGTGCAGACGCGCTACGGCTACGTCCGCACCGACCACATCCTGTTCATCGCGGCGGGCGCGTTCCACGTCTCCAAGCCGTCCGACCTGATCCCCGAGCTGCAGGGCCGCTTCCCGATCCGGGTGGAGCTCACCCCGCTCACCGAGGCAGACTTCGTCCGCATCATGACCGAGCCCGAGAACGCCATCGTCAAGCAGTACCAGGCGCTGGTGGCGGCGGAGGCGGCCACCCTGGAGTTCACCGCCGACGGCATCGCCGAGGTGGCCCGCATCGCGGCGCTGGCCAACGGCCGGATGGAGAACATCGGCGCCCGGCGGCTCCACACCGTCATGGCCACCCTGATGGAAGACCTGCTCTTCGACCTGCCCGAAACGAGCGAAAAGCGCTTTCTGTTCGACGGCGCGCGGGTGCGGGACCGCCTCATGGCCATCGTGACCGACGATGACCTCCGGCGGTACATCCTCTAGCCCC
>CAZNDK010000064.1:0-7307 GCA_964571795.1 uncultured Gemmatimonadaceae bacterium
AGCGCGTCCGAGATGTAGTCGCCGTTGAGGTTGAGCGTGGCGATCACGTCGTACTCCGCCGGGCGGGTCAGGATCTGCTGCAGGAAGGCGTCCGCGATCACGTCCTTGACGACCACGCCGCCGGGCAGCCGGCACCACGGCCCGCCGTCGATTTCCACCGCACCGTATTCCTGCTTGGCCAGCTCGTAGCCCCAGTCGCGGAAGCCCCCCTCGGTGTACTTCATGATGTTGCCCTTGTGCACCAGCGTCACGCTCTTCCGGCCCTGCTGGATGGCGTGGTCGAGGGCCGCGCGGATCAGCCGCTTCGAGCCTTCTTCCGACACCGGCTTGATCCCGATGGCGCTGGTCTTCGGGAACCGGATGGCCTTGGCCCCCATCTCCTCCTGGAGGAACCGCACCAGCTTCTGCGCCTCGGGCGTGCCCGCGCGGTACTCGATTCCGGCGTAGATGTCCTCGGTGTTCTCCCGGAAGATGATCATGTCCACCTTGCCGGGATCCTTGACCGGCGAGGGCACCCCGGTGAACCAGCGGACGGGGCGGACGCAGGCGTAGAGGTCCAGCTTCTGCCGGAGTGCCACGTTGAGCGAGCGGATGCCGCCGCCCACCGGCGTGGTGAGCGGCCCCTTGATGGCCACCAGGTACCGGGTGATGGTCTTGAGCGTGTCCTCGGGCAGCCAGTCATTGACCTGGTTCTTGGCCTTCTCGCCGGCCAGGACCTCTACCCAGGCGATCTGGCGCTCCTTCTTGTAGGCGGCGCGCACGGCGCTGTCGAGCACCAGCCGGGATGCCCGCCAGATATCGGGGCCGGTGCCATCGCCCTCGATGAACGGGATGATCGGGCGGGAGGGAACCTTGAGCCGGCCGCCGTCCATGGTGATGGCTTCCCCTTCGACGGGCGGGGCAACCGAGCGGGCGGTCGGGGTCGTGGTCGAGGTCATACGTCACTCACGGGTCAGGCTGGGGACGGCGTGCGGGAGCCAAACGGTTAGCGTAATATACGTCCCCGCGGAGCCGCGCGAGGTGGCCCAGGCCACCGATGGGAACCTGCGGCCGGTCCCGCCCGTAGTGTCCACTCCTTTCAACCTGCTCTCGGAGCGTGCATGACCCGGATCGTCCGCCTCGCCGCGATGCTTTCATTCTCCGCCGCGGCCCCCGTGGCCGTCCACGCGCAGGCCCCCACGGCCCCGGCGCCGCTTCCCGCCTGGAGCATCGATGTGGCGCATTCCGAGATCACCTTCCGGATTCGTCACTTCATGAGCCGGGTGAGCGGCACCTTCACCGACTGGTCGGGCACCATCCAGGCGGACCCTGCGCACTGGGCCGGCGGCGCCGTATCGGCCACCATCAACGTGGCAAGCGTGGATACGCGGCAGGAGCGGCGCGACGCCGACCTCCGCTCGGCCCGGTTCTTCAACGCCGACAGCTTCCCGACCATAACCTTCGTCAGCCGGTCCGTCGCCCAGAAGGGCGACTCGCTGACGATCACCGGTGACCTGACGATGCGCGGGGTCACGAAGTCCGTCGTGCTGAAGGGAATGGTGCTGGGGGTGATGCCCGGCGAGCGGCCGCGCGCCGGCTTCGAGGTGTCCACCACGCTCAACCGGCTGGACTACGGCGTGATGTACAACCGGGTGCTGGAGGGGGGCGGTACGATGCTGGGCGACGACGTCGAGATCCGGATCAACGTCGAGGCGCTCCGGCAGCCCTAGCGCACCCGGGCGCCAAGCGCCCGCAGGGAATCCACCGACACGTTGCCAGTTACGACGAAGCGGATGTCGCCGCGCTGCTCCCACGCGGGCGCGGCCCGCTGGGCGAAGGCCCCCGAGGCTCCGGAGGCCACCGCTTCCTTCCGGGCGCCGAGCACCGGTGCCGGCCGCTGCTCGTCGAGCACCACCGCGCCACCCGCATAGACCACCCGCACCACCTGCAGGCCGGGGTCCGCGCCGGCCACCGCCGTGCCCGGTCCGACCTCGATCCGGTTGGGCGTGAGTCCGTCGATCAGGCGAATTTGCCCGCCCAGCACCCGCACCGCCTCTTCCATCGATGCCGCACGCCACGCCGTGACCGCCTCGTCGGCGAGGCGGTTGTCGTTCGCGGCGGCCTCGTTGGCGCGAGCGGCTGGCGCCTCCCGCTCCGCGGCGGACGGCGGTGCTGCGGCCACCCGATCCGCCACCTTCGCCTCCGGCGCGGGGGCAGCCTCGCGAGCCTCTCCCGAGGCGGCGCGCCCGGCGTCCGGGCTCGCCGCGGCCAGGGGTTCGACGGAACGCCGCGACTTGGCCGCCGCGCCGGCGTCCGCATCCTTGCCCAGCGCCGGCGCTGGGGCCGGCACCGCCGGGGGCGACATGGTCGTGGCCGGCGGAGTGGTGGCGACCGCTTGGGTCGGTCGGTCGCCCTCCTGCAGCTCGACAGGAGGGCTTGCGGTGGTGCCGCGTCCCCAATAGCCGGCCGCCACCGCCACCACGATGCTCGCCGCCCACGCCAGAGTTCGCACCACAGTCTGGCGGCGCCGGCCGCGGCGGAGCACCGATGCCGGCGGCACCACAACCATCTCCACCAGCCGATCAGCCTCCTGCTGGAACTCCCGGGCCTCGGCCAGCCGCGCGGCGCAGCTGGCGCAGGCGCTCAGGTGGAGCTCGATGCGCGACCGTTGCTCCGCGTCGAGCTCGCCGTCGAGCAGCGCCTGGATGGTTCCCTCGTCAGGATGCGACATTCCTGCCTCCCTGCATGCGATAGGCCTCGACCAGCCGGCGCCTCGCCCGCGACAGCGTCGTGCCGACCGCTCCCTTGGCGAGCCCCAGCGTCTCGGCGATTTCGTCGTAATTGAACCCCTCGGCCTTGAGGAGCAGCGCCTCGCGGTCCCGGTCGGCCAGCGTGGCGAGGGCCTCCTGGACCGCGCGGGCATCCTCCGACCGTTCGACGACGCTGTCGGGCGCCGGCGCCGACTGCGGCGACTCCGCGCGGTAGAGCTCGAGCCGCCGTCCCTGCCGAACCGCCTTGCGGCCGTCCTCCCGGACCAGGTTGAGCGCCACTGCGAACAGCCATGGGCGCGGGTTGCGGGGCGGTGCCGCCACGGCGCGGGCGAACGTTTCCTGCGCAATGTCTTCCGCACGGTCGTGGTCCCCCGTCCGCCGGTAGAGGACCCGGACGAGGGCAGCGTGGTGTTCGCGGAAGAGTGCGGCCAGGTCGGTCGTCATGAGCTCGGTCGAAGGGCGGGGTACGGCCCGCAGGGAGAAATGCCCTGCAGGCCGCGCTCCGCACAAGGGGGAACCACTACCGCGCCCGAAAATCGCGGACGGTCGCGGCCAAGCTGTCGCCGCGCCACTCAGTGAGCCCGGTGGCATCGATGCGGATGCTCACCCGACCCCCGGCGATCACGACCTCGTTCCCCACCGACAGCCAGGGAGCCAGCTCCGGCAAGGCCCGGACCAGCGCGAAGTACGCCGGGCTGAAGGGCGCCACGCCGATGGTGCGACTGCCGGGCCTGTAGGCCAGGTCGGTCCAGGCCCCTCCGCGGTTCACGAACACCCGCCCGGCGACCCGCTTCGAGGCGGTGGCCGAGCCCGTCGCTGACGGCGCATTGGCCAGGCGTTCATCGGCCACGGCGTTGGCGGACGCGAGAGTCTTCACCTCGGCTTCCCGCGCACTCACCTCGGCGCGGTCGAAGGCCGCTTGCCCGCTCATGGACTTTGCGGCATCGCGGCCGCCCTGCAACGCGGCCTCGGGCCGGGGCGGCACCGCGCCCGGTTCCAGGACGAGGAACGACGTGTATTCCGTCAAGAGGCCGTACCGGAGCCCGAGCTGCCGGATCTCCTCGATGATGGCGGGGGAGGCCCCCTCGAGCCGGGCCGTCCGCGTGAGTTCGCCGATCTTGCGCGAGGCCCAGAGCGGCGGCACGAAGCTGTTGTCAGGTTCGCGGCTGCTGAATTCCGCGCGCGCGGTGAACCGTTCGCGGCGGCCGTTCCGCTCTCCCTCGACGACCACGTCGCCGCTGCCCGTGCCATGATAGCGGCCGAAGACTACCAGTTCCTCGCCGTAGAAGAGGTCGGGCAGCTGGGTCGGCTGCGCGTCGGTCAGGGTCACCGGCGCGCTCACGATCCGCAGGTTGGCCAGGGCAGGGTGCCGAATGCGGCCCAGCAGGCCGCCCACGGCCACTTCCATGTCCGCGTTCGGCGCCACATAGGTGGCGCTGCCGCGCCCTTCCTTCGCCAGCCGGTCGAGGAGGTAGGTGTTGACGTCGGTTCCGACGCCGACGGTGAAGATGCGCGACTGTCCGATGCGGCTCCCGGCGGCTGCCGCGATCTGGTCGGGTTGAGTCTCGCCCACGGACGGAAGTCCGTCGGTCATGAAGACGACGAGCGACATCCGCCCATTGCCGGCGGCCGACTGCAGGGCCACGTCGAGGGCGCCCTGGATGTTGGTGCCGCCGCCCGCCGACAGGTTGCTCACGAACTCCTGGGCCTCGGCCAGCGCGGTCCGCGTGGCCGGCGTGAGCCCGGTGCGGAACTCCGTGACGCCGGACGAGAAGGCGATCACGCGGAACCGATCCTGCGGGCCGAGGGCGGCGAGCGCCTGGGCCAGGGCGGCCTTGGCCTGCTCGAGCTTGGTGCCCGACATCGAGCCGGACACATCCATCACGAGCGTCAGGTCGCGCGGGATGACGTCGTTCGAGGCGCTTTCCGGCGGGGCGAGCAGGAGCATGTAGTAGCCGTCCTCGCCGGCGGAGGCGTGGGTGAGAATGCTGGTGCCCACGAGCCCGCGGCGGAGGGGGAGGAGGACGTCCAGGTCTCCGGTGGCGGTGGAGGGAATGGTCACCGTCAACTGCCCGCCGGCGCGGCGGGTGGTGAGCTCGTGGGTGGGTGAGTACGGCGTCCCGATGGCGCCCTCGCCGGGGGCGGTGACCCGGAGCGAAAACTGGTCTTGCGGTGCGGCGTCGCTGCCCTGCCCCCGGCCGGTGGTGCGCGGGCCGATGGCGTAGCGAAGGCGGAGGGCGTCGCCCTCGCGGCCCAGGACCTGGGTGTATCGGAGGACCACCTTCCGGGTTTCACCGGGCTGGATCGGGAAGATCTGCGCGCGGATCAGGCCGTGCCCGGCGTAGGTGAGCAGTGCGGGGTCCCGCTGGCGGCGGACGATTTCCTCGTAGATGGCGCTGGCCTGCTCGGCCGTCTGCATCTCGCCCTGCAACTCCCGGTCGCCCATCCAGAGCGAATATCCGCTGAACACCGCCTCGCCCGGCAGCGGGTAGAGGTAGGTGCCTTCGGCGATGGATGACCCGGCATTGCGGAAGCGCTCCTCCACCTCGACGCGGGCGATGCGACCGTCGATGCTGATGCGGACGTCGCTCGAGACCCTCACGACAGGCCCGCCGATGGGGACGGGGCGGGGGGACGGGACAGGCTGGCGGACCTCGACCCAGCCTTGGGCTGCAGCGGGGATGGCGCCGCCGACGGCGAGCGCCACCGCGAGCTTCAACGTGCGGTGCATGGGGTTCTCCCGGTTTGGGGCGGCCGGGAGATGCGCCTGGCCAACAAACTTGCACGCCGAGGCGTGGCCCCGGCATTCTTCGCCGGATGAACCTCACCCAACGCGCGCGGCTGCAACTGGTGGCCGCCGCGGTTCTCTTCTCCACCGGCGGTGCCGTCATCAAGGCCACCGCGATGACCAGCTGGCAGGTGGCCAGCCTCCGATCGGGCATCGCGGCGCTGGCGCTCGCCCTGCTCCTGCCCGAGGCCCGGCACGGCCTCCGGCGGCGGACCGTCGTCGTGTCGGTGGCGTACGCGGCCACGCTGGTCCTCTTCGTGACCGCCAACAAGCTCACCACCTCGGCCAACACCATCTTCCTCCAGGCCACGGGCCCGCTCTACATCCTGCTCCTGGCCCCGTGGCTGCTCCGCGAGCGGATTCGCGGCGCCGACGTGGCGTTCATGGCCGTGGTCGGCATCGGGCTGGTGCTCTTCTTCGTGGGCACCGACACCCCGGTGCGGACCGCGCCGGCGCCCTTCCAGGGCAACGTGCTTGCCGCGCTCTCCGGCTTCACGTGGGCGCTGACGCTGATGGGGCTTCGGTGGATGGGGGCCGACGAGTCCGGCGGCTCGCCCGCCGGTGCGGTGGTCCTGGGCAACGCGCTCGCCTGCCTGGCCACGCTGCCGATGGCGCTGCCGTTCTCCGGCATCGCCGCGGCCGACTGGGGCGCCATACTCTATCTCGGGCTCTTCCAGATCGCGCTGGCGTACGCCTTCGTCACCAAGGCCGTCGGTCGGCTCCCCGCGCTGGAGATCTCGATCATCCTCCTCATCGAGCCGGCGCTCAACCCGGTCTGGGCCTGGCTGGTGCACGGCGAGCGCCCCGGCCCCTGGGCCCTGGCTGGCGGGGCGCTGATCCTCGGGGCCACGGCGCTGAGGTCGGTCCTCTCCGCCGCGGCGAGACCCGCCGACGCCGGTGCCTGAGATCGTCCGCCGCCGCACGGCGCTCATCGAGACGGTGCGGGTGCGGCACGGGCGGGCGCCGCTCTGGGCGCTCCACGAAGCGCGGCTCTTCCGGAGCGCCGCGGCGCTTGGGTTCCTCCTGCCGGAAAAGCTGGCGCCGCCCTCCGGCGGCGCCGACCGCATCTGCCGATTCGAGTTTCCAGGCCGAGGCCGCGCCCGGCTGACCGAGCGTCGGCTCGAGGAGCTCGACGGCCTCCGGCTCCGGACCGCACGGGTGCCCCACCGGGGTTATCGCCACAAGACGACCAATCGGGAGTGGCTCGACGCGGCCCGGCTCGACGCCGCCTCGGAGGGCGCCGACGACGTCCTCCTCCTCTCGGAGGAGGGCTTCGTGGCAGAGTCGTCGATCTGGAGCCTGTTCTGGTGGGAGGGAGGGAGGCTGGCCGCGCCTCCCTTGGAGTTTGGCGTGCTGCCCGGGGTGGCGCGGACCCGGCTGGCCCAGCTGGCCGGTGGAGTGGTCGAATCCCGGCTCCCGGGAGCCCAACTGGCGGTCTCCGGCGCCTTCGCGGCGAATGCCGGCCGCGGCATCGTGCCATTGGTGGAACTCGATGGCGTAACGGTGGTTCCGGAGCGCGCCACCAGCGCGTTGGCCGAGGCGTTCTGGCCTTGACCAAGGGGCGTTCGGTGAATAGTTTTGCCGGGCTTGGCAGGGCCCTCGGTCCTCGTGGTGGTTGTAGCTCAATCGGTTAGAGCGCCGGATTGTGGTTCCGGAGGTTGCGGGTTCGATCCCCGTCAGCCACCCTGCCCGCAAACGTCCGACAGAGCAGCGTCGGCAGAGGTCCGTAGCTCAATTGGTAGAGCACCGGTCTCCAAAACCGGGGGTTG
>CAZNDK010000065.1:0-7010 GCA_964571795.1 uncultured Gemmatimonadaceae bacterium
GACTTCGGCATCGCGCTGGCCGCCAGCAAGGCGGGCGGCACCCGGATGACCGAGACCGGCATGTCGCTCGGCACGCCGCACTACATGAGCCCCGAGCAGGCCATGGGCGACCGCGAGATCTCGGCGCGGAGCGACGTCTACGCGCTGGGCTGCGTGGCGTACGAGATGCTGGTGGGCGAGCCGCCGTTCACGGGACCGACGGCCCAGGCGATCATCGCGCGCGTCATGACCGAGGAGCCGCGCACGCTCACGCTGCAGCGGAAGACGATCCCGCCCGGCGTCGAGGCGGCGGTGTTCACCGCGCTCGAAAAGCTCCCCGCCGACCGCTTCGCCACCGCGGCGGAGTTCGCGGCCGCGCTCGCCAACCCGACGACGGCCACGGCGCGGACCAGCCTCCAGCCGGTGGCGGCCCCCCTGCGGCGCCGGAACTGGCTCGTGGCCGGCGTCGTCGGCGCGGCGGCATTGCTCGCCGGCGTCCTTATTGGCGGCCGCACGCCAAGCCCGGGCAGCGTCGGCCCGGATGAGGTGGTCAAGGCATCACTCGCCCTCGGTGATAGTGCCGTCGTCCGGTCGGTCAGCAACGCACGCCTTGCGATCGCCCCCTCGGGGCGGCGGGTCGCATTCGTCGGGGCCGACGGGGCGGACAACGCACTCTGGGTCCGCGACCTCGACCAGCCCGCAGCCCGAAAGCTTCCGGATACCAAGGGCGCCTTCGCGCCGTTCTTCTCGCCGGACGGCGAATCGATCGGGTTCTTCACCACCAGCGGCGGCGGCACTGCCCTCAAGGTGATCCCGATCGCCGGCGGCGTGGCCCGGACCATCGTCCCCGACTCCGTCGCCCCCTTCGGGGGCGGCGACTGGGGGGACAACGACCAGATCGTCTACACCCACATCAATCGCGGCCTCGCGCGCGTAGCGTCCACCGGTGGCGCCGTCACGCACGTTTCCCATCCCGATTCCAGTACCGGCGTCCAGGAGCACGACTATCCCGACGTGCTGCCCGGCAGCAAGCGCGCCCTGGTCATGCTCTGGATGGGCTCAATCGGGTCCAATCACATCGGTCTGGTGGACTTGTCGACGGGAGCCGTCACCGACCTCACCGCGGGGTCGTATGCGCGGTACGTGGCACCGGGGTACCTGGCCATCGGGGCCTCGGACGGCCGTGTCCTCGCCGCCCCATTCGACAGCCGCCGAGGCACGCTCGGCGGGACTCCGGTACTGATGCTGGACGATGTCCAGGCAGAGGCCACCAACGGCACCGTCCAGTTCGCCGTATCCGAGACCGGAATGCTCGTCTACCAGCCCGAGACGGGCGGGAGCGGTGGCCTGGTGTGGGTGGACCGAGCCGGCAAACGCACCCCGGTCGACACGACGCTGAAGCAGGTGGGGCTCGACGTGGCGTTGTCGCCGGACGGGAGGGAAATCGTCCTGACGCGGAGCGAGTCGGGGGACAACCAGATCTGGATCAAGCAGCTGGCCACCGGCACCCTGAGCCGCATCTCCTTCGACGTCGAGAACGCCGATCGCGCGGTCTGGACGCCGGACGGTCGGCGGGTGGCCTACCTCGCCACCCGCAACAACAAGCGGTCGGGTTGGATCCGCCGGGCCGACGGCAGCGACAGCGCGAAGGCGGCCTACCCTGGGGCTATGGATGCGGACGAGATCGCCTTCGACCCACGGATGGAGTACACCCTGCTCCGGTCGGGTGGAGCCGGTTTGGGGTCCCGGCACCTGATGGTGGTGAAGAACGGCGTCGACACCGTGCCGCGGTCGCTCGTCCAGTCGCGGTTCGACAACTTCGCCATGACGATCTCGCCGGACGGGCAGTGGATGGCCTACGTGTCACTGGAGTCAGGCACCCCTGAGGTCTACGTCCGGCCGTTCCCCGGTGTCGACTCGGCACGGTTCGTGATTTCCGTCGGTGGCGGCCAGGAACCGGTGTGGAGCCGTGATGGGCGCGAACTCTTCTTCCGGAGTCCCCGTGGGGACATGTACGCCGTACCGGTCACGACGGGCCAGCGCTTCTCGACCGGCGTGCCCAAGCTGTTGTTCCTGGGCACCGGGTTCGCCATCCAGGACTACCACCGGAGCTACGACGTGCATCCCGACGGAAAGCGCTTCCTCATGGTGGCCGCGGGCGGAGCCGACGCGAACAGCGTGAACGTCGTCTTCAACTGGCGGGTGGAACTCGAGAAGCTCAAGCAGGCGGCGAAGTGACGCCAACACCTGACCGGCTCGCTGCGGCCCTCGCCGACCGCTACCGCATCGATCGGGAACTCGGCCAGGGCGGCATGGCCACCGTCTACCTCGCGCAGGACCTGAAGCACGACCGCAAGGTGGCGCTCAAGGTCCTGAAGCCGGAGCTGGCCGCCGTCATCGGCGCCGAGCGCTTCGTGGTGGAGATCAAGACCACCGCCGCGCTGCAGCATCCGCACATCCTGCCGCTCTTCGACTCCGGCACCGCCGACGGCTTCCTCTATTACGTGATGCCGTTCATTGACGGCGAGACGCTGCGGACCAAGCTCGACCGCGAAACGCAGCTGGGCATCGACGAGTCAGTGAGACTCACGGTGGCCATCGCCGACGCCCTCGACTACGCCCACCGGCACGGCGTCATCCACCGCGACATCAAGCCCGAGAACATCCTGCTCCACGACGGCCGGCCGATGGTGGCCGACTTCGGCATCGCCCTGGCGCTCTCGGCCGCCGCGGGCGGCCGGATGACCGAGACCGGCATGTCGCTCGGCACGCCGCACTACATGAGCCCCGAACAGGCCACGGCAGAGAAGCTGATCACCGCGCGCTCCGACATCTACTCGCTCGGCAGCGTGCTGTACGAAATGCTTACAGGCAACCCGCCCCACGTCGGTGCCTCGGCACAGCAGATCATCATGAAGATCGTGACCGAGGAGGCCGCCCCCGTCACGAAGCTAAGGAAGGCGGTGCCGGAGAACGTCGCGGACGCGGTGGCCCGCTCGCTGGAGAAGCTGCCGGCCGACCGGTTTGCCACCGCGGCCGAGTTTGCCGCGGCGCTCGGCAACCCGGCGTTTGTGTCCCACGGCACTTCGACGGCGGGAAGCCACCGTCCGGTCGGCATGGCCCGGGCGCCGAGGACCGCATTGGCGGCACTTGCGGTATTGAGCACAATTCTGCTCGGGTTAGCGCTGTGGGGCTGGTTGCGTCCGGCGCCCGCCGCCGAGGCGAGCCGCCAGCGGGTCGTCCTGTGGCAACACACCTTTGGGAATGTCCTCTCACCGGGTATCGAGCGACTGGCAAGCCAGGCCGCTATCGCCCCGGACGGCTCGAGCATCGTCTATTCCGACTCCGCCGGCGGCACCTACCACCTGATGCGAAAGCTCCGGAACGAGCGCGAGCCCGCCCCGCTGGCCGGCACCGACGGGGCAGTGTCGCCCTTCTTCTCACCCGACGGCGCCTGGATCGGGTACGTCACGATTGACGGAAAGCTCCGAAAGGTCCCGGTCGCCGGTGGGGGCTCGATCACCCTCACTGAGGACGCGAATCAAATCCAGATCTCTGCCGCGTGGCTGGATGACGGCACAATCGTCTATGCCGGAAAGGGAGACGGCCTGAACAGGGTCTCCGGCAGCGGAGGCGCGAGCAGCTCGATCCAGCCGGACAGCACCCGGCTTCGACGCCAGATCCTGACCATTTCACCCCTGCCAGGCAGCAAAGGGGCACTCGTCACGTATTGCCCAGGGAACTGTGCCATCGAATCCTCGGTGTATGCCTTCGACTTTTCGGCGGACAGCGCCAGGTTGCTGGTGGCCGACGCGGCCGGCGCCTGGTACTCGCCGACGGGGCACTTGCTCTACACCGACCGCGCCGGCGGGCTCTACGCGGCGGGATTTGACGCCAGGAAGCTCGCGCTGACCAGCAGCGCCATTCCGGTCATCGAGGGGGTTTCGCCGACCGCCCTGGCGCTGTCAACCTCGGGAAGCCTGCTGTACCTGGTCGCCGCCGGTACGCAGGTGCCGTCCGAGCTCAGGTGGGTCTCGCGGGACGGCAGCAGCGTGCCTGTGGACACGACGTGGCGCGGTGACTTCGACTACCCCGCCATTTCACCGGACGGGAATGCCCTCGCGGTGAGCGTGCGCGATGGACCGACCCAGCTCTGGATTCGCCGGTCGGACGGCACGCGCCAGAAGCTCACGCAGGCCGGAACCGTCAACTGGCGGCCCTCCTGGTCGCCCGACGGGCGGTCAGTGGCCTATGTGTCCAACACGCGCGGTGGAGAGAGCCAGGACGCTTATGACGTCTACCGCATGCGGGTGGATGGCAGCGCCCCGGCGGAACTCCTCCTCCGGCACGCCTACGGATTGTGGGAGGCGGAACTGTCGCGGGATGGGCAGTGGCTGGTCACCCGGTCGGACGAGCCTGGCACCAGCGCCAACCTCTACGCCCGGCGCCTCGGCGGGGACACCGCCCTCGTTCCGCTGCTGACCGACAACAGTGTCTCCATGCAGGCGGCCCTCTCACCAGACGGTCGGTGGCTGGCCTACGCGACGGACGCGACGGGGCGCGCCGAGGTGTATGTGGCGCCCTTTCCGAGCATGAGTTCGTCCCGCCTGATCTCCACTGGAGGCGGCACCGAACCGCGCTGGGCCCACAGCGGGAGGGAGTTGTTCTACCGGAGTGGGGGGCAACTCATGGTCGTTCCGGTGACGCCAGGGGAGTCGTTCGCGCCCGGTACCCCGAAACCCCTCTTCGCCTTGACGGGATACCGCGCGGCGAGAAACCGCCAGCAGTACGACGTGACCCCCGATGATCGCCGGTTCCTGATGATCAGGGAATTTGGCAATTCGGCTGAGGAACTGATCTACGTGGAGAACTGGTTCACGGAGCTCAAGGCGAAGGTGAGGCAGTGAGCGATTGGCACCAGACCCACCGACGGTGCGACATCCCGACGTGAGCCTGCGTTGGACAGGAGCGCTGCTCGCCGCCCTCGCCTGCCCTGCCGCCCTCGCCGCGCAGCGGCCCTGCGAGCCGGGCGGACCGTTCCCGAGCGCCAGCTACGACCTCTACTGCATCAATCTCTTCCCGGCCGCCGGCTCGAATGCCACCGGCACCGCCGAGCTCGACTGGATTCCTGGGCCGTTCACGGTAAACGTCGCCCGCGACGGCACCAATCGCTGGGGCATGACCCTCTCGCTCCACGACCTCCCGCCGCTTCCCCCCGGACCGGCCCCGGGATACGTGGCCTGGGTCATGGCCCCGTCGCTGAGCCCCATGATCCGGCTCGGCACGGTGCGCGAGGGCACACAAACGGTTGGCCCGTTTGCCCTGCAGTTGTTCTTGGTGCACGTCTCGGCGGAGCCCGACACGACGGCGGCCACCCGTCGGGGCCGCCTCGTGCTCCGCGGCGAATCCGCCGCCACCCGGCTCCGGCCGCCCGATACCTACGAGTTCTTCCTCGGAGGCATCGGGGTGCCGAGGGACGCCGGGGAGCACGCTGCACATGGGGCCACGGCGCCGGATTCGCTGGGGTGGACCGGGATCCCGATGTACCCGGGGCTCGAGATGTTCCCGTCGGAGATGGCACTCCGACCGCCGATGGCGGCCTGGCGACCACCCGAGGCGCCCAACGCACCGGTCGCCCGGCCGCGCGAGGTGGTCACCCTGCGGGATGGGGACACCCTCGACCTCGAAGCCGGCCTGGTGCGCCGCACGCTCGCCGGGCGGAGCTACACCATGTTCGGCTTCAACGGCCAGTATCCCGGCCCTCTCATCCGGGTGCCGCAGGGCGCGCGCATCGTGGTCCAGTTCCACAACGAACTCCCGATGCCGTCCACCGTGCACTGGCACGGCGTGCGGCTGAACTCGCAGTTCGACGGCGTGCCCGGCGTTTCGCAGCCGGCGGTCGAGCCGGGGCAGCGCTTCACCTACCAGCTCGTCTTTCCCGACGGCGGGACGTTCTGGTACCATCCCCATGTCCGAGAGGACATCCAGCAGGACCTCGGCCTCTACGGCAACATCTTCGTGATGTCCCCTAGCGCCGACGCGTGGGGGCCGGTCAACCGGGAAGAGTTCCTGATCCTCGACGACCTGCTGGTGGGAAGCGACGGCCTGGTGCCCTGGGGTGCGGACGCGCCGACCCATGCCGCCATGGGTCGATTCGGGAACCTGATGCTGGTCAACGGCGAGCCCGACTGGAAGCTGGCGGTGAAGCGAGGAGAGGTGGTCCGGTTCTTCCTCACCAACGCTTCGAACACCCGGACGTTCAATCTTTCCTTCGGCACCGGCACCCGCATCAAGGTGGTGGCCTCCGACCTGAGCCACTTTGCCACCGAGTCCTGGGCCGAAAGCGTCGTGATTGCGCCGGCGGAGCGCTATGTCGTCGAGGTCCGGTTTGACCGCCCGGGGAAGCTGGCGCTGGTGAACGCGGTCCAGGCGCAGGACCATGTCTACGGCCGGTTCTTTTCCGAGGTAGACACCCTCGGCGTGGTAAGTGTCGGGTCGGCACCGGCCCGGCCGGAGCTGGCCGCGAGCTTCAACGCACTCCGGACCGATCGCGTCGTGGCCAACGAGACCGCCGCGCTGCTCCGCGCCAACCAGGGGCTGCCGCCGGAGCGGGTACTCGAGCTCCGCGCCCACTGGGTGGGGCTGCCCTTCGTGACCGAGCGGCTCATGCGGGTGGACAGCATCTACCACAATCCGGTCGAGTGGGCCGGCACGATGCCGGGGATGAACTGGGCCACAATCGGCACACAGGCGCAGTGGACCCTCCGGAACCCGGCCACGGGCAAGGTGAATCACGAGATCGACTGGCGGTTCCGGAGGGGCGACCTGGTGCGGTTACGGCTGGTGAACATCCGGGAAGCACTCCACGCCATGCAGCACCCCATCCACCTCCACGGCCAGCGGTTCCTGGTCCTGGCGGTGAACGGGGTCCCCAACGACGACCCGGCCTGGAAGGACACGGTCCTTGTGCCGGCGGGCGGCGCGGTGGACCTTCTGGTGGAGATGTCGAACCCCGGCCCGTGGATGCTCCA
>CAZNDK010000066.1:0-6846 GCA_964571795.1 uncultured Gemmatimonadaceae bacterium
GAGGAAACCGAAAGGGCACGCCAGCGGGCGTGCCCTTCGTCCGGTCCCTGCGGGGGATGTCGGGAACTACTTAAGGTGCTTGCTGACCAGCTTGGTCATTTCGAACATGTTGACCTTCGACCGACCACCGAACACCGCCTTGAGGTTGGCGTCGGCGTTGATGTTGCGGCGCTCCTTCTTGTCCTGGAGGCCCTTCCGCTTGATGTAGGCCCACAACTTCTTGGTGACTTCGGTGCGGGGGTACGGCCCGGCGCCGATGACCGCCGCGAGCGCTGCCGAGATCTTCATCGGCTTCATGAACGCCGCGGAGGGCTTCCGCTTGGAGGCGGTCTTCTTCTTGGCGGTCTTCTTCTTCGCGGCCTTCTTCTTGGTTGCCATCAGAGGTCTCCGATCGAGGGTGAACACTGCTCACTCCGCAGGGGACGCCACTGGACTGCGGTTCCAATGTAGCGACTTTTCCCTCTGTCAACAATAGGATTCCGGCCGTTTTCCCTCTAGGATCGGGTCGCCGGCCCGCGCGGCCCCCCGGGGAAACGCACCGATTGCCGACCCGATTCGTTCGGTTTCTCCCCTCCCGGTCGCGGCGAGGCGTGGTACATTCCATCCGACTCCGCGGGCCGATCGGTCCCCGGGCTCCCCCACTCCTCATCCACTCGGAAGCGACGACATGCGCATCGGAGTCCCTGCAGAGACCCGGCCGGACGAACGCCGCGTGGCGCTGGTGCCCGACGGCGTGGGCAAGCTCACGAAGGCCGGGTGCGAGGTGCTGGTCCAGCGCGGGGCCGGGACCGCGGCGTACCTGCCCGACGCGGTCTACGAGGCCGCGGGCGCGAGGCTCGTGGGCTCCGCCACCGAGGCGCTCGGCGCCGACCTCGTGCTCAAGGTGCAACGGCCCACGCTCGAGGAAATCGGGCAGCTCCGCGAGGGGGCGGCGCTCGTCAGCTTCCTCGCGCCGGCCGCGTCGGCGGACCTGATCGACGCCCTCGCGCGGCGCAAGGTGAGCGCCTTCGCGATGGAGCTGGTGCCGCGGACCACCAAGGCGCAGTCGATGGACGCGCTGTCCTCGCAGGCCACCATCGCCGGCTACAAGGCGGTGCTCCTCGGCGGCGAATCCATGGGCCGGATCATCCCGATGTTGACCACGGCGGCGGGCACGCTCGCCCCGGCGAGGATCTTCGTGGTGGGCGCCGGGGTCGCGGGGCTGCAGGCCATCGCGACGGCGCGCCGGCTGGGCGGCGTGGTCTCCGCGTTCGACGTGCGCTCGGTGGTGCGGGAGCAGGTGCAGAGCCTCGGCGCCTCCTTCGTCGAGGTGGCCGCCGTGGAGGGTGAAGGGCAGGGCGGCTACGCGAAGGAACTCGCCGACGAACAGCAGCGCCGCGTGGTGGCCGCCGTCGGCGCGCACGCGGAAGGCCAGGACCTGGTCATCACCACCGCGCAGATCCCCGGGCGGGCCGCGCCGCGGCTCCTCACCGCCGAGGCGGTCCGCGCCATGAAGCCCGGGTCGGTCGTCGTGGACCTGGCCGCCGAGTCGGGAGGCAACTGCGAGCTGACGCGCGCCGGCGAGACCGTCACGGTCGGGGGGGTCACCGTCCTCGGGCCGGTCAACCTCGCCGCCACGGTGCCGCTGCACGCGAGCCAGATGTACGGCCGCAACGTGCTGACCTTCGTGACCTACCTGCTCAAGGACGGAGCCCTCACCCTGGACCTGGCCGACCCCATCACGGGCCCGATGTGCGTCACGCACGCCGGCGAAGTGCGCACCGGAAAGGCGGGCTGAGCGTGGAAGCCCTGATGTTGAGCATCACGCTCTTCGTGCTGGCCACCTATCTCGGGGTCGAGCTCATCAACCGCGTCCCGACGACGCTGCACACGCCCCTCATGTCCGGGGCCAACGCGATCAGCGGCATCACGATCGTGGGCGCCCTCATCGTGGCGGGCGGCGGGTTCGGGTGGATCTCCTGGGTCTTCGGGTTCGGGGCCGTGGTGCTGGCCATGATGAACGTGGTCGGCGGGTACGCCGTCACCGACCGGATGCTGGAGATGTTCACCAAGAAGCCGGAGGCCAAGTGATGCCGCCGGCCCTGGCGGCGCTGCTCTACCTCGTGGCGGCGGTGCTCTTCATCATCGGGCTGAAGCGGCTGAGCAGCCCGGTCACCGCGCGGCGCGGCAATCGCCTCTCCGGCGTCGGCATGCTGATCGCCATCGCGGTCACCCTGCTGGACCGGGGGATCGTGTCCCTGGAGGCCATCGTCGCGGGCGTGGTCGTCGGGTCGGCCCTGGGCTGGTGGATGGCGCGGACGGTCAGGATGACCGCGATGCCGCAGATGGTGGCCCTGCTGAACGGGTTCGGCGGCGGGTCGTCGCTGCTGGTCGGCGGGGCGGAGTTCCTGAAGGCCGAGCTGGCCGGGGTGACGCCGGCGCTCGACGTAAGCATCACCACGCAGCTGAGTCTCCTCGTCGGCGCCGTGACGCTCTCGGGCAGCCTGATCGCCTGGGCCAAGCTTCAGGAGGTCATGACCGGCAAGCCGATCACCTTTCCCTGGCAGAAGACCACCAACGCGGCGGTGTTCGCCGTCATCGCGCTGCTGGCCACGTACCAGATCCTGACGCCGGAGCAGGTGCTCTGGCCGTTCTACACGGTCATCGCCCTCTCGCTGCTCCTCGGCGTGCTGCTGGTCATTCCCATCGGCGGCGCCGACATGCCGGTGGTCATCTCGCTGCTGAATTCCTACTCCGGCATCGCCGCGGCCATGACGGGCTTCGTCATCCACAACAACGTGCTGATCATCTCCGGGGCACTGGTCGGGTCTTCCGGCATCATCCTCAGCCAGATCATGTGCAAGGCGATGAACCGCTCCCTCACCAACGTGCTCTTCGGCGCCTTCGGCGGCGGGACAGGCGGCGGCGGCAAGAGCGCGGAGGGACTCACGGTCCGGCAGGTGAGCGTGGAGGACGCGGCGGTCCAGCTCGGGTACGCGCAGTTCGTGATCGTGGTGCCGGGCTACGGGCTGGCCGTCGCCCAGGCGCAGCACGTCGTCCGGGAGCTCGCCGACCTCATCGAGCGGCGGGGCGGCGAGGTGAAGTACGCCATCCACCCGGTGGCCGGCCGGATGCCGGGGCACATGAACGTGCTGCTGGCCGAGGCCAACGTCGCCTACGAGAAACTGTCCGAAATGGACCAGATCAACGACGAGTTCCACCGGGCCGACGTGGCGCTGGTCATCGGGGCCAACGACGTGGTCAACCCGGCAGCCCGCACGGACAGCGCGAGCCCGATCTTCGGGATGCCGATCCTCAACGCGGACCTCGCCAAGAGCACCATCGTGCTGAAGCGCGGGATGAGCGCCGGGTTCGCCGGCATCGAGAACGACCTGTTCTACAGCGCCAATACCGCCATGCTGTTCGGCGACGCGAAGCAGTCCCTGACCAGGCTCGTGGCCGAGGTGAAGTCGCTCTAGTGCCCCCTGGCCGGGGGTTCGCCATCCCAGGGAGGGAAGTCCGATGACGTATCTGGGGCTGATCGAGGTCTACGTCTTCATCCTGGCCGGCTTCGTCGGGTTCATGGTCATCACCCGGGTGCCGCCCCTCCTGCACACGCCGCTCATGTCGGCCACCAACGCGATCTCGGCCATCTCGCTGGTGGGATCGCTGGTGGCGGCCGGGGCCGACCGGAACCAGGTCAGCACGATCCTGGGGTTCATCGCCGTCATCTCCGCCACCATCAACGCGGTCGGCGGCTTCATCATCACCGACCGGATGCTCAAGATGTTCCGGCGGAAGCCCGACGACGCCGGCGGGGAGAAGACCACGTGACCGCGCGCGAGCTGCTCATCCAGGCGGCCTACATCGCCGCGTCGGTCCTGTTCATCCTCGGGCTCCGCAGCCTCACCAAGGCAGACACCGCGCGCCGCGGCATGCAGCAGGCGGCCCTCGGCATGGTGATCGCCGTCGTGGGCACCCTCCTCCACCACGAGATCGTCTCCTTCGGCTGGATCCTGGCCGGCCTCGTCATCGGCTCGGTCATCGGCTACCCGCTGGGCGTGTACGTGCCGATGACCGCGATGCCGCAGCGGATCGCCATATCGCACGTCTTCGGCGCGCTGGCCGCCACGCTGGTCGGCGTCGCCGAGTACTACACCCACGTCCGCGAGGGCCTGCCGCTGCCGGCCCCGCTGATGGCGGCGCTCGGGTTCGAGGTCGTGTTCGGCGCGCTGACGGTGAGCGGCAGCTTCATGGCGTTCTCGAAGCTGCAGGAGCTGATCCCCGGCCGCCCGATGACCTACCGCGGGCAGAACGTCGCCAACATCACGCTCTTCCTGGTGACCCTCGGCGTCTTCGGCTACCTGCTCTTCCATCCCGAAGCCGAGCGGATGTTCTACGTCATGGTGGGGCTGGCGTTCCTCTGCGGCATCCTGCTGGTGCTGCCAATCGGCGGGGCGGACATGCCGGTCGTCATCTCGCTCATGAACTCCTACGCCGGCCTGGCCTCCTCGGCCACCGGGTTCGCCATCGGGAACAACGTGCTCATCATCGCCGGCGCGCTCGACGGCGCCTCGGGCTTCATCCTGTCGATCGTGATGAGCAAGGCGATGAACCGCTCCTTCGGCAACGTCCTGTTCGGGGCGTTCGGGAGCGTGGTGGAGGGAGCGTCGGCCAAGACCGCCGAGGGGCTCACCGTCCGGGAAATCTCCGCGGAGGACGCGGCGGTGCAGCTGGCCTACGCCCGGTCGGTCATCGTGGTGCCGGGCTACGGCCTCGCCGTGGCGCAGGCCCAGCATGCGGTGCGGGAACTCGCGGACCTTATCGAGAAGCGGGGCGGGGAAGTGAAGTACGCGATCCATCCGGTGGCGGGGCGGATGCCGGGGCACATGAACGTGCTCCTGGCCGAGGCCAACGTGCCGTACGACCGGCTGGTGGAAATGGACGAGATCAACGGGCAGTTCCCGCAGGCGGACGTGGCCCTGGTGATCGGCGCCAACGACGTGGTGAACCCCGCCGCCCGCAACGACCCCGCCAGCCCGATCTACGGAATGCCGATCCTCAACGTGGACCAGGCCCAGAAGATCATCGTCATGAAGCGGAGCATGAACCCCGGCTTCGCCGGCATCGAGAACGAGCTGTTCTACAACGAAAAGACCTCGATGCTCTTCGGCGACGCCAAGACGTCGCTCACGCGCCTGGTGACCGAGGTGAAGACACTCTAGGTCACCCTCCCCAGGGGCGCACGTCGCGCACCTCGGCCATCTGGCCGATCCGCTCCTGGGCCGCCCGGTAGTTCCGCAGGAAGTCCTCCCGCCACGCCTCCGGCAGGTTCGCCCGGAAATGGTCTGCGGTCAGCAGCGCGCCCTCGGAGCCCGGATGGGTGGCCACCACCTCGCCGAGGTACAGGGTGGCCGGGCCCGCGTCCATCGTGTTGATCACCCGGCACTCGAAGGCGGCGTAGCAGTCCTCGAGGACCGGAACGCCGCCCTGCCCGGTGCGGCAGGCCAGCCCCGCCAGCTTGTCCTTCACGTCCCGCCCGCTTCGAAACCCCAGCTGGTGCACCACCTCGAACTGGTCCTGGTGGAGGAGGTGCGCCGCGAAGCGGCCGCTGGCCCAGATGAGGTCGTGGCTCAGGTGCCACTTGTGGACGTAGACCGAGAGCCGGGGGTGCGCCGGGGAGATGGTGGCGCGGACTGCGCTGTCCAGGATCATCCCGTTGGTCCGGCCGGCATGGGCCGAGGTGACGGCGACGATCGGGGAGGCCAGGCGACGGAGCAGTTCGTAGGCGTCATTGGTAAGCATGCCCCAATTTAGTGCAACTTGTTGAGGCTGACGCGTCCCTCCGGCTGTCCAGATGGGGATTTGGGAACCCGCGGGGCCATTCCGTGGTCTTACTGAGGGTGGTGACGCAGGTCGCCGGGGGCGCCAGCCAAGTGATTGCAGTGTGCGACGTTGCCATTCTGGCAGGCATCTTCACTCTATGGTTGGGCAGATTTCCGCGCCGCGGTGGCATGATTTCGCAACCCCTTCCCGGCGTGGAGTTTACGTAACCTGTTGATTTTTCGCGCCTTAGCTGTTAGTTTTGGCGACTGTTTTCCGACGGCCATTCCGGTCGTTGCAGCGTATAGAGTGCTGGGGTTCTTTGAGGAGGAGGATCGGTGACTGTCAAGCCGCGCGCCAAGCGACGTGCCGTCCGACCGGCACAGATCGCCAAGGCCGTTGACGAGGGACGCGAGTCGCTCGACCTGTACCTCGACGAGATCAGCCGGGTCCCCCTGTTGACCCGCGACGAGGAAATGGAACTCGCCCGAAAGGCGTTCCGCGGCAACGTGACCGCCCAGGAAAAGCTGGCGCGGCACAACGTGCGGTTCGTCGTCTCGGTCGCCAAGAAGTTCCAGAACCGTGGGGTCCCGCTGGTGGACCTCATCGGCGAGGGCAATCTCGGCCTCATGACCGCGGCCCGGAAGTTTGACCCGGATCGCGGCGTCAAGTTCATCTCGTACGCGGTCTGGTGGATCCGTCAGGCGGTGCAGGCGGCGATCGCCCGGCACGGCCGGCCTGTTCGCGTGCCGCTCAACCGCACCGCCGACCTCAGCCGCCTCGGCCGGACCACCACGCTCCTCAAGGAGCGGCTGGGCCGCATGCCGACCACCGAGGAACTCGCGCGCGCCACCGGGCTGACCCCCGAGGCGGTGCGGAGCCTCAGCGCCCTCAACACCGAGGCGGTGCGGCTCGACCACCCGACGCGCGATGGCGACGGCAATGAGCGGATGGAGCGGTTCGCCATGGCGGAGCAGGAAGGCACCGACTCCGCCACGATGACCAACAGCCAGACCAGCGACATCGAGTCGGCGCTGGCGGTCC
>CAZNDK010000067.1:0-6421 GCA_964571795.1 uncultured Gemmatimonadaceae bacterium
GTGTTCATCGCCCCGCGCGACGCGGTGCACTCGAAGATCGTGTCGAACATCGAGGAGGTGAAGGCGCGGGGCGGCAAGGTGCTCGCCATCTGCTCCGAGGGCGACACCGAGATCGAGCGGCTGGCCGACGCCACGTTCACCATTCCGCCGACCCTCGACCTCCTCACGCCGATCCTCACGATCGTGCCGCTGCAGCTCCTCTCGTATTACGTCGCCGTCCGGCGCGGCTGCAACGTGGACCAGCCGCGCAACCTCGCGAAGTCCGTCACCGTCGAATAACGGGCGCGTGCGCGTCGTCCTGCAGCGGGTGTCCCGCGCCAGCGTGACCATCGGCGGCCGAGTGACCGGCGCCATCGGGCGGGGATTCCTCCTCCTGGCCGGGTTCCACCTCACCGATACCGCCGAGCAGGTGGACTGGATGGCCGCCAAGGTGGCCGGCCTCCGGCTCTTTGCCGACGCCGAGGGCAAGATGAACCTCGGCCTGGCTGAGGTGGAGGGCGGGGTGCTCGTGGTGAGCCAGTTCACGCTCTACGGAGACACCGAGCGGGGCCGACGGCCCTCCTTCGTGGACGCCGCCCGACCCGAGCAGGCGATCCCCCTCTACGAGCGGTTCCTGGCCCAGCTCCGGGCCGCCGGCCTGACGGTGGCGGCCGGCGAATTCGGCGCGGACATGCAGGTCGAGCTGCTGAACGACGGTCCCGTCACCCTCATCCTCGAGCGCTCCGCATGACGCCCCTGGTCCTCGCTTCCGCCTCGCCGCGCCGCCGCCAGCTGCTCGAGATGCTCGGCATCCCGGTGGAGGTTCGTCCGTCCGCCGTGCCGGAGGTCCGGAAGCCGGGCGAGGCGCCCCGCGACTACGCCCTCCGCCTGGCGCACGACAAGGCGCGCGCGGTGCCGGGGCCGCTGGTCCTCGCGGCCGACACGATCGTGGTGCTGGACGATGAGTTGCTCGAGAAGCCGGCCGACGAGGACGACGCCGTACGGATGCTGATGCGGCTGCAGGGGCGGACCCACGACGTCGTCACGGCGGTGGCGCTCCGCGCCGACGAGACGGTGTTCGAGGCGATCGACGTGACGGCGGTGACCTTCCGGCCCGCGCGCGAGGGGCTGCTGCGGGCCTACGCCCGGACCGGTGAGCCGATGGACAAGGCCGGGGCGTACGGCATCCAGGGGTACGGTGCGGCGCTGGTGGAGCGGATCGACGGGGACTTCTTCGGGGTGATGGGCCTGCCGATCAGGCTGGTGCTGGACCTGCTTGCAGAGGCGGGGGCGCCGTATTCTTTCCCGGCTCGCTAGCCCTCAGTCCTCAGTCCTCAGTCCTCGAGGCTTTCAGCCGGTACACACTCACCTTCCCGGTCCGCCCCTTGATCTCGATGCCCTCGGCCCGCTCCACGGCGGGCTTCTTCTTGCCCAGCTGCTGCAGGAACGACTCCGTGAGCAGGATTTCGCCCGCGGCGGCGGCGGAGCAGAGGCGCGAGGCGACGTTGACCGCGTCGCCGATGACGGTGTACTCCAGACGGCGGTGGCTGCCGATGTTGCCGGCGAACGCCTCGCCGTGGTTGATCCCGATGCCCACGCTGATGGTGGGCCGGCCCTGCGCCGACCAGCGGGCGTTGATGTCCCGCACCGCGCGGAGCATCCCCACCGCCGCCGCCAGTGCGCGCTCGGCGTCGTCCGGGTGGCGAATTGGGGCGCCCCACTGCGCCATGATCGCGTCGCCGATGAACTTGTCGAGCGTGCCGCCGTGCTCGAAGATGACGTCGACCATCTCGGTGAAATAGGCGCTGAGGAGCCCGGCGATGGCGTCGGGCGCCATCGATTCCGCGAGCGCCGTGAACCCGCGGATGTCGCTGAAGAGCACCGTCACCGGCTGCCGTGCGCCGCCCAGCTGGATGGCGCCCTGGCGCCCGGCGATGTCGGCCGCCACCGACGGCGCGAAGTACCGCTCGAAGTTCGAGCGCATCATCGCCTCGCGCTGGGCCCGCTCGGCTGACCGCGCGGCCCGGATGCCCCCGGCGGCGATGCCGGCGAACGCGGCCAGGAACTGCAGGTCCTCCTCCGAGAAGCTCCCCGGCGTGGCCAGGTTGTCGACGTACAGCAACCCGAGCACCTCGTCTCCCTCCGCCAGGAGCGGCGCGCACATGGCGCCCCGTACGCTCTGCTGGACCACCGACTTGCCGGTGAATCGCTCGTCCGCCGCGGCGTTGTCGGTCTGGAGCGCCACCCGCTCCTCCACCGCCTTCCGGGCGATCGACTGGGGCACGCGGAGCCCTTCGGCGCCCCCCAGCCGGCTCCGCGAGGCCGCGGGTGCCAGGTCGCCGCTGGCCGGGTCCCGCAGCAGGATGGCCACGCGGTCCACGTTCAGCACCTGGAAGGTGGTGTCCGCCACCGTGGAGAGCAGGGTGTCGAGATCGAGCTGGCCGGAGAGCCGGTTGGAGAGCGAGAGGAGGAGGCCGAGCTTCTCCGCCTGGCGCTCCGACCCGCCCGAACCCACCCGCAGGAGGCCGTCGGCCGCGACGGCGTCCACCCGCGCCGGTGTGTCCACGTGGACCGGCAACTGGCGAACGATGGTGCCGCCTTTGGGCCCCGCGGTCGGCGGCGCGGCGACCCGGTGCTCGGCGGTCACCTCCAGCGCGCGGAGGTAGTACGCCATCTTCCCGAACGCGATCGCGTCGTTGGCGGCGAGGAAGCCCTCGGTGACCCGCACCCCGTTGATGGAGGTGCCGTTCGAGCTGCCGAGGTCTTTCACCCGGACGCCGTCGCCATCGTCCTCTGCGGTGAGTTCCGCGTGGTGCCGGGACACCGTCGGATCGAAGACCGGCACGTCGCATTCCACCGCGCGGCCGACGAGGAGGGTGCGGCCGGCCGGAAGCTCGAAGCGCTGGTCGCCGCCGAAGCTGATGAGGGAGTAGAGAGGCATGATGGTCCCGAATCTAGCTCAACGCGGCGCCACCAGCTGGTAGCGGCCCAGCACGGAGACCACCGCCTGGAGGTTGTCGCTCGCGGGCCGGGTGGAGCGCAGCGTCTGGAACCGGGCGCCATCGCCCTCCACGAGCGCGATCGCCAGCGCCTGCTCGAAGAGGAAGTCGGTGGCGTACCGCGTCCGGCTGTCGGCGGGCGCCCCGAAATGCACCGGATACTTGAAGGTGAGGAGGATCGGAAGGGAGAGCGTAGCGTCGCTTTCGAGCAGGACGCCGTAGACGCCCGGCATCGGGCGGATGGACAGGGTGACGCTATCCCTGCCGCCGGCGAACGCGTTCGCCGGCAGGTTCACCTCTGCGAAGACGGTATTGTCGGGCGGGCCGTGGCGCAACACGATCGTGCGCCCCTGCCCGGCGGCGAAGGTCACGGCGGTGTCCGGCGCCTGCGCTCCGAACACCTCGACGGTGAACACCTCGCCGGCCGCGTAGGAACGGGGGGCCGGCCCCTGGCTCGGACCCTCGACGCCCGGCGCCGCCCGGTGGCAGGCGGCGGCCGCAGCGGCCAGGACCATCGCGCGTGCCAGGCGCGCGCCGCTTGCTCGCGGCCTCCGGCCCCCGGATATTCTCAGCAGATGCGCCTCCGCCATTCGGTGCTCGTCATCCTGCTCCCCTTCATCGCCTCGCCGGTCGCCGCCCAGGCGTGGAACGCGCCCGAGGTGCTCGACCTGGTCGGGCGCGGCATGTCGCGCCGCCAGCTGGTGCAGTCGGACACCAGCCTCCGCGCCTACCAGGCGCGCGCCCACGGGTTCGTGTTCTTCCTGGCGCAGGTCGGGTCCGGCCTGACCGAGCCGCCCCGGCTGGTGAAGGCGGACGAACTGCAGCTGGAAGTGTATTGGCGCGCCCCGGGCCTCAGCAAGCAGACGATCCTCGGCTGGCGCGACGGAACCTGGCTGCCCACCGAGGTCAACTACCACCGCGACCACCTCGGGGTCGTCACCAACAACTACGGCAACCGGATCCGGATCGGCGACGGCGACGAGGTCCGCGACGTCGTCCATCCGCTCTCGCCCGAGGGGCTGGCGGCGTACGACTTCGCGTTGGAGGACTCGCTCGCCCTGGTGGCGAACACCCGCACGGTCCAGGTGTATGAGGTGGCTGTCCGGCCGAAGTCCTTCGCCGAGCCGCGCGTCATCGGCACGCTCTATCTCGACGTGGCCACCGCGGAGGTCGTCCAGTTCCGCTTCAGCTTCACGCCGTCGGCCTATCTCGACCCGCAGCTCGAGGACATCAGCATCGTCCTCGAGAACGCGCTCTACGAGGGTCGGTTCTGGCTGCCCGAGCGCCAGGAAATCGAGATCCGCCGCCGCACCACGTGGCTCGATTTTCCCGCCCGCGGGATCATTCGCGGGCGGTGGCAGGTGGGCGATTACATGCTGAATCCCGACCTCCCGCCGGCGACCTTCGCGGGACCGTCGATCGGCGGACTGAAGCAGCCGGACTCGTCGACGGTGACGTGGTCCGAACCGCTGGCCGACGCGATCGCCGGCGTGGCCGAACCGGTCAACCGCCAGGACATGACCGCGCTCCGGCGCCAGGTCGAGCGGATCGCCGGGGACCGCGCCCTGAGCGGTCTCAGGGGCACGCGGATCGCCAGCAACTCGGTGAGCGACCTGGCCCACGTGAACCGGGTGCAGGGACTCACCCTCGGCTTCGGACTGACCGTGGAGGCCGCCGAGCGGCGTCTCGCCTTCCGGCCCTACGCGGCCTACGGCACCAGCGACGGCCGCCTCTTCGGCCGCCTGGTGGTGGATCTCGGGCTCGGCACCAACACCATCAGCGTCGGGGCGGGGAGACGGATCCAGGACGTCAGCGATTTCCTGATCACAGCGCCCATCGTCAATTCCATCACCTCGCAGGAGGCGGGCCAGGACTACGGGGATTACGCCCTCGTGGACTGGGTCTCCGTGGGGATCAGGCGCCCGATCGCCAACCGGACCACCCTCGGCCTCGCCGTCGGGGTGGAATCGACGCACGACATGGCGGTTACCGCTACCCCGGCCCGCGGGACATACCGTGCGAACCCGGCGCTCGGGGCGGGGCAGTATTCCCAGGCCACCCTGACGCTCACCCGCGAGGCGCTCGGCCTGATGGCCCGGCACGACCTGAGCGGCGAGCTGCGGCTCGAGGGTGGCACCGGCCCCACGGACTATGTCCGGGCGGCCGCGGCCATCCGGTGGCAGGCGCCGCTCGGGCCCGGGGCGCTCCGGGTCCTGGGCTACGGCGGGATCGGCAACGACGGCACCCCGGCGTACCGGAGCTTTGTCATGGGGGGCCGAGGCTCCCTCGTGGGCTATTCCTTTCGCGAGTTCGGTGGACGCAGCCTGGCGCTCGCCCATGCGGAGTGGCGCTTCGACGTCCCGGCCCCGGGCATTTCCTTCGGGGGCTTCCCCGTGGCCGGGCCGACGGTGGTCGTGGCGCCGTTCATCGGCACCGGGTGGAGCGAGCGGGCGGTCGCGAACACGCCCTGGGCGGCCAGCGGCGGATTGCGCAGCACGGTCGGGCTGGCGACCGAGTGGTTCATGGGGCTGGTCCGGCTGGAGGGAGGCTACGGCCTGCGGGACGGCCGGTTCGAGGTGACGTTGGACATCTCGCGGGAGTGGTGGAACATCCTGTAGGGCGGTGCCCCTACCCATTGTCCCCCGAGCGCCCTTTATTTCCGTTCCACGCCCGATAGAGGTTCACCACGCACATGTCGTTCCTGGACGAATGGCTGGTTCCCACCCTGGAATCCGCGGTGCCCGAGGAGGCCATGGCGGCCATCCGCGAGGCGGCGGAGACCACGCCTACGTCCCTTTGGGAGCAGATCGTCCAGCGCCGGATCATGACCGACGACCAGGTCCTGTCCGCCATTTCCGCGCGCTTCCGGCTGCCGCTGGCGGACCTGACGATGATGGACCCCAAGGTCCGGGACTCGGTGCCGGAAGGCGTGGCGCGCAAGCACAACGTCCTGCCGCTCCGGATTACCGACTCGACGCTCGACGCCGCCACCGCCAATCCCTTCGACATCGACGCCGAGAAGATGCTCGCCTTCGCGACGGGGCGGGAAGTCCGGCTGCTGCTCTCGTCGCCGTCCCGCATCCGCGACCGGCTGGAGGAGCTGTACCGCGGCGAGAACCTCGTGTCGAAGCTGCTGGGCGGCCTGGAAACCGGCGCCGACGTGCAGCAGATCGAGGAGACCCAGCTCGACGAGGGGGCCTCCGCGGACGAGGCGAGCCAGAAGCCGATCGTCCGGCTGGTGGACATGATGCTGGCCGACGGGGTGACCAGCCGGGCCAGCGACATCCACGTCGAGCCGATCGAGGGCGGCGTCACGGTGCGCTACCGCATCGACGGCGTGCTCCGGCAGGTCATGACGGTGCCCCGCGCGGCCGGCATCCCGCTCATTTCCCGCATCAAGATCATGTCGGGGCTCGACATCGCCGACCGGCTCCGGCCGCAGG
>CAZNDK010000068.1:0-6034 GCA_964571795.1 uncultured Gemmatimonadaceae bacterium
GCCAGGGCGATGCCGAAGTCGGCCACCATCGGGCGCCCGTCGTGCAGCAGGATGTTCTCGGGCTTGATGTCGCGGTGGATGACGCCGTGGCGGTGGGCGTAGTCGAGCGCGTCGGCCACGGCCACGGTGATCCGCACCGCCTCGTCGATGCCGAGCTGGGTTTCGCGGTCCAGCTTGCTCCGGAGCGTCTCGCCGTCGATGAACGGCATCACGTAATAGAGGAAGCCGTCGGCGGTGCCGCTGTCGAAGAGCGGCAGGATGTGCGGGTGCTGTAGTGCCGCCGTGGTCTTGATCTCCACCACGAAGCGCTCGGCGCCGATGACGGCAGCCAGCTCCGGCTTCAGGACCTTGAGCGCCACCTTGCGGTCATGTTTGAGGTCCTGCGCGAGGTACACGGTGGCCATGCCGCCCTGGCCGAGCTCGCGCTCGATCCGGTAGCGGTCGGACAGGGCGGCGGCGAGGCGAGAAAACGAATCCGTCACTTCTTCACCTGCTCCTTGAGTTCTTCGAACCAGTTATCGACCAGCAGGAAGGTGGGCTTCGCTTCCGCCGCGGTCTGCACCCGGCGCGCCATGATGAAGCGGGTGTCGTCCGGGCTGATGTCGAAGGGCGTGTAGTACTCGGGATTGCCCAGGTACATGTCGTCGCTGAGCCGGAAGAGCACGTGGGGCTGACCGGGCTGGAAGGCGGCACCCGCCGTCACCGGCACCGTCACCATGTTCCGAGCGCCGTCCACAAAGAAGAGCTCCCGCCCACTGTGCGCCCAGAGCGGGGCTTGCCCTCCGTCCACAGACACCTGCCACTTCCCGCCATCGGTGTTGGGGAAGGGTCGCACATACACTTCTGTCCGGCCGGTCTCGTCCGACTGATACGCCAGCCACTTGCCGTCGGGCGACAGCGACGGAGCCGTCTCATCGTACCCGGGGTTGGCGGCAATCGGGATGGGGGCACTGTCCACCCCCGGCCTGATGCCGACGATGTCCCGATCTCCAGCTCTTCCGATCGCCCCTCCGATCCGCGCAAGCAACCACTTGCCGTCCGGCGACCAGCGCCCCTCGTTGATCGTGCCCGGCAGGACCAGAATGGTCTCAGGGGACCCGGTGCCATCGGCCCGGCGCTGGCGGAGGGTGCTGTCACGCTTGGTATAGGTCACAAACCGACCGTCGGGTGACCAGCGGGGCCGCTGTTCATCGGTGGAGTCGAAGGTCAGGCGCGAGAGCGGACCCGTCGGAAGTTGCTTGATCCAAATATTGTCGCCGGAACTCGCGTAGAGTCCAATGGCCAGCCGTGTCCCATCCGGGGAAAGCGCCCACCCGGGGTTGCCTCCCCCCTGCGCGAGTTGGAATGTCCAGTTCGTATCGACGGGCGTCGCCGCACCGGTGCGGTCCACCCAGGCCATCCGATGGAATGGTACGAGAGTTCCGACATCGCGGCCGCCTTGCATGACCAGCGTCCCGTTCGCGGACACGGTCACGAGGGGGATGATCCCCACGACCAGGGCGATCCCGCTCAACACCGGGACCGGGGTGCCTCGCACCTCCAGGGCCTTGAGGTCGAAGCGGGCGGCGAACATGGTGCCGTCCGGACCGACGTACACGAGGTCTCCGGTCGGGAGGTACCACCCACGGCGGGAGCCGGGAAGGAGGTGCTTGGCGCGGCCAGACTTGAGGTCGAGCACCCAGAGGTCCGCCGTCAGGCAACCGTTCGTGCATTCGGTGAACAGCACTCCCCGGGAGCCGGGCAGCGCCGTGGGCAGTGCATCGAACCGGTTGGCCGTGTCGGACTTCCACGCCACCGCCGCCGCTCCGCCCGCTTCGGAGACTCGCATCAGCGTGAACGACCTGGAGGTGTAGATGATGGTGCCATCGTCCAACCAGGCCTGACCGCCGTTTTGCACCGAGTCCGCGAGGATGGTGGCCGCTCCACCCACGACGGGCATCTTCTTCAACTGATAGTTCTGGACGAACAGCACCCACTTCCCGTCCGGGGAGAGGGAGACGTTCTCCGCGTTGGCCGTCCCGGCAAGGGGCGTGGCGTCGTAACGGTCCCGCTCCTTGACCCAGAGTTGCCCGCCGGCGCTGTCGCCCGGCCCTTCATATACCAAGCGTGAGCCGTCCGGGCTCAGCGCCTGGGTGCCGCGCGGGACCTGCGCGTCGGCGAAGGCCAGGCCGTATCGCGTCACCGGCCGTGGCGCTTCGGACCGGCGCCAGCCCCAGAGCGCGAGCGCGGCACAGGCGACCGCCACGGCCCCCGCCGCGATGGCCACCCGACGCCAGCGGCCGTCGGCGGGAGTAGCGCCCGCGGCAAACCCGGTCATCGGGCGCGTGTAGGACGTGCTCGAGAGCGCGTCGGCGAATTCCTTGGCGCTCGCGAACCGATCCGCGGGGAGCTTCTCCAGCGCCTTGCTCAGCGCCGCCGCCACATTGGGCGGCACCGCCTTCCGCAGCTTGGTGACCGGCGCCGCCTCCTCGGTCACGATCTTCATGATGATCTGCTGCGCCGAGGCCCCGGTGTGCGGCGGATTCCCGGTCAGCATCTCGTAGAGCACGCTGCCGAGCGAATAGATATCGGAGCGGGCCGAGAGGTCCTTCTCGGCGGTGGCCTGCTCGGGACTCATGTAGTGGGGCGTGCCGAGGGACATGCCGGATTCGGTCATCCGGCCGCCGGCGGCGGCACTCAGGGCCAGCGCGATCCCAAAGTCCGCCACCATTGGCCGGCCGTCGTGGAGCAGGATGTTCTCCGGCTTGATGTCGCGGTGGATCACGCCGTGGCGGTGGGCGTAGTCCAGCGCGTCCGCCACGGCCACGGTGATCTTCACCGCCTCGTCGATGCCCAGTTGTGTTTCGCGGTCGAGCTTGGCACGGAGGGTCTCGCCGTCGATGAACGGCATCACGTAGTAGAGGAAGCTGTCGGCGGTGCCCGAGTCGAAGAGCGGCAGGATATGGGGATGCTGCAGCGCGGCGGTGGTCTTGATTTCCACCACGAACCGCTCGGCGCCGATCACGGCGGCGAGCTCCGGCCTCAGGACCTTGAGCGCCACCTTGCGGTCGTGCTTGAGGTCCTGGGCCAGGTACACCGTGGCCATGCCGCCCTGGCCGAGCTCGCGCTCGATGCGGTATTTGTCCGCCAGCGCGGCGACGAGGCGGGGAAGCGGTTCAGGCATGGGCGCCACCCCGGCGCATGAATCGCCGGTGCAGGAGGAAGTAGGCAATGGCCGCCGCGATGAGCGCCGCCATGCTCAGCGTCTCCTTCTGGGTCGAGTGCGCCAGCACCCAGAGGACAACGGCCGAGGCGAGGAGTCCTACCACGGGGCCGCCGGGGGCGCGGAAGCTTCCGGGCACCCGAGGCCTCGAGTAGCGGAGCTTGAGGGCGGCCAGGCAGACGGCCAGGTACGTCAGCAGCAGCGCCATGCTCGCGAGCACCGCCAGCGCCTTGAAGCCGCCGGAGAGGGTGAGCAGAAGGGTGAGCGCGGCGAATACGACGATCGCGAGGGCCGGCGTGTGAAAGCGGGGATGCACCCGGGCGAGCGCCGCCGGCAGCATCCCCCCCTCGGCGATCGTCAGGAAGGCCCGCGGGCTTCCGATCATGTCTCCCGCCAGGAGCCCGAAGCAGGCAACGGCCGTGCAGGCCACCACGATGCTCCGCCCGACGCCGCCCGCCAGCCGCTGGGCCACGTCCGCGAGTGGCGTCGGGCTGCCCTGGGCGAGTTCGCTCCCCAGGACACCCTGGGCCACGAATTGAAGCGAAAGGTAGAGCAGCACGATGGCGGCCGTGGCGCCGAGCACCGCGCGGGGCACGGAGCGGGCCGGGTCGCGGATTTCTCCACTCGGGGTGAGCGCGCTCTCCACGCCGCCGAAGGCGAAGAAGAGGAGGAGCGTGCCGGCGCCCAGCTGTTTCAGGGAGGGCCAGCCGGGCCAGGCCAGGTTGGATGCCTGCACCGCGAAGATTCCCATCGCCACCAATAGAAGGAGTGGCAGCAGCTTGGCCACGGTGGCAGTCATCGCCAGCCTGGCGCCCTGGCGCACGCCCCGGACATTCACCCAGGCCAATCCCGCAAAGAGGAGCACGAAGGCGAGCGCCCGCGCCACTCCGCCGGAAAGGGCGGGGAAGGCGACGGCCAGCGCGTCCATCATCACATGGGCCACGGCGGCGTCCGATCCGGCGCAATAGGCAAGGGTGAAGACCACCCAGGTGACGAACCCCGCCATCGGACCGAAGGCCTCCTCGATGTACGCTACCGCCCCACCCGACCGCGAGACCTGGCTGCCGACCTCGGCGAAGCAGGTCATCACCAGGAGGACCAGCGCGCCGCAGACGAGATACGCGAGGAGCGCTGCGGGGCCCAATATGGCCGCCACCGCCGCCGGCAAGGCGAAGATGCCGGCGCCGATGGTCAGGTTGACGGCATTCGCACCGAGCGTCCATGGACCGATGGCCCGGACGAGGCCCTGTTCCGCCGCCGGCTGGCCCGCCGGCGCGTCAGTCAATCCCGACCCGGCCCTTCGTGGCCAGGATCAGCTTCGGGGAGTCGTACCCCACGCCGTCCTTGAAGACGATCACCACGTTCTGGATGACCGTCGGACTTGTCCTGAGGTCGCCCTGCAGCAGCACGAGGTCGGCCACCTTGCCCACCTGGATCGACCCGTACCGGTCCGCAGCCCCTAGGATCTTGGCGCCGTTGAGCGTGATGACTTGCACCGCCTGCTCCGGCGTGAAGTGTCCCTCGATCAGCAGCTCGTAGCCGCGCTGGTCGCCGAACCCGGGCAGCGCACCGCCGTTGCCGGTCGGGTCCACTCCGCTTCCGAGCACGCCGCCGGCATTGTAGAAGGCGAGGTCGAAGGCGAGCGCCCTCGCGAACCCCTCGGGAGTGAGCGCCCAGTTCGGCATGCTGTCGATCCGGGCCCGCTCGGCCACGTAGGAGGCGCGCACTTCCGGCGCCATCAGGTCCAGCGTCCGCGCCTCAGTGACCGGCCGGTTCTGGTAGAACAGCTCGTACACCGCCGGCGTGGTCGTCATCGAGGCGCCGTTCTTGATCATGTACGCGATGAGCGGTGCCGCGATCGGCCCGTCGCCGGCGATCTCGCGGTCGATCGCGGCCAGCGAGTTCGGCGGGCACTTGTCGGGCTCCTTGCCCGGAACAAAGTCGGAGGCGGTCATGCCGCCGTGCGCCAGGTCGTCGATGTCGAGGTCCACCGCCTCGCGGAAGGTGACGGAACAGAGGTGTCCCGTGGCCCGCATCCCGCGCTTGTGCGCCTCGTCGATGGCGGCCCCCATCGCCTCGCGGCTGATGTCAGTGTAGAACTTGACCCAGGTGGCGCCCTCGTCCGCCCAGTAGTCGATGAACCGCCGCGCCTGCTCCGCGCTTTCCACCACCGACATCTGGCCACCGCCGCCGGGGCCGGTCAGGTAGGGGGTCGTCACGTAGATGCGCGGGCCCGGCACCTCACCCTGGTCGATGCGGCGCTTGAGGTTGATGTCGCCGTAGGGCGACCGGCTGCCGGTGGTGCGGACCGTCGTGACGCCCGAGCCGAGGTAGAGCCGCGGCCCGGTGTAGCTCATCTGGGCGGCGCGACCGCCGGCGGCGGAGTAATAGAGGTGGTCGTGCATCCCGACGAGGCCCGGAATCAGGGTGCGCCCGGTGCCGTCCACCACCGCGGCGCCTGCCGGCACCTTCACCTTCTTGGCGGGGCCCACCTCGGCAATCATCCCGTCGCGAATCAGGACCGTCTGGCCCGGGACCGCCGCGCCGCCGGTGCCGTCGATGACCAGCACGTTGGTGATCGCCACGACGGGGCTGTCCACCACCACGTAGGTCCGGGTGTTCTCGGAGAGCTGGGGCCGCTGCGCGGCGAGCAGCGCCGGCGTCAGCGCGGCCAGGACGGCAGCGAGCAGGGTGCGAACGTACGGAGAGCGGGTCACGGCTCCTCCACGGTGACGGTCATCATCATGCCGGCCTGCAGGTGCTCCGCGATATGGCAATGGAGCATCCACGGGCCGGGGTTCGACATCTCCACCAGAAGGTCCACCGCGCCGC
>CAZNDK010000069.1:0-5949 GCA_964571795.1 uncultured Gemmatimonadaceae bacterium
GGGCGGCGGAGCACCAGCGAGAGCTGGCGGTACGCGGCGGCCTGCTTGGAGAGGTCGTCATACACGCAGAGGGTGGCCTTCCCCTCCTCGTACATGAAGTACTCGGCCATGGCGCAGCCGGTGTACGGGGCGATGTACTGCAGGGGGGCCGGCTCCGAAGCGGAAGCCACGACCACGATGGTGTAGTCCATCGCGCCGGCCTCGCGGAGCTTCTCGACCACGGAGGCCACCGTCGAGCGCTTCTGGCCGATGGCCACATACACGCAGACGACGCCGGTGCCCTTCTGGTTGATGATCGTGTCCACCGCGATGGCGGTCTTGCCGGTGCCGCGGTCGCCGATGATCAGTTCCCGCTGGCCGCGGCCGATTGGGATCATGGCGTCGATAGCCTTGATGCCGGTCTGGAGCGGCTCCTTCACGGGCTGCCGGACGATGATGCCCGGGGCCACCATCTCCACCAGGCGGGACGCGGTCGACTTGATCGGGCCGAGGCCGTCCACCGGGCGGCCCAGCGCGTCCACCACGCGGCCGAGCAGGGCGGGCCCGGCCGGCACCTCGAGCACGCGGCCGGTGCAGCGGACCTCGTCGCCCTCCTTCAGCACCAGGTAGTTGCCCAGGATCGCCGCGCCGACGCTGTCGGCGTCGAGGTTGAGCACCAGCCCGGTCACCGTCTCGCCGGTTTCCTGGGCCGTGAACTCGATCATCTCACCGGCCATGGCCTTTGTGAGCCCGTAAATGCGGGCCACGCCGTCCTTCACTTCGAGGACGGTGCCGACGTCGGTCGTGTCGATGGATGCAAGGTTCGCGGATGCGATCTCCTTGAGGAGGGCATCCTTGAGTTCGCCTGGGCGGAGGACGGATTCGGTGGCCATATGTGCGGTCGCCTGTGTCACCAGAAGGGGTGAAGAAATTCGGTTCGGCTATAGCTTGTGAAAATTATCACATAGGAGGGTCGGAAGCAACCGGAACCGCCGGGCTAGAGTCGGCTCCTGGTATGCCCGCGCGCGAAGCGGCCGAGCAAGTTGCCGGGCTCCATCTCGGGGAGGTCGGCCGTGCCCAGCCCGGCTATCCGGCGGGCGGTCGACCCGAGGTGGCTCGACGAGGCAAACGAAAGCAGGGCCGCCACCCGGGCGACGGTGTAGCCCGGGTTGTGGAGCAACTGGGCGGCCACGACCACGCGCAGGAAGTCGATGACCCGCTTGAGGTTCGGCGCCCCCCCCGCCCCGAATTGCCTCGAGAGATGCTCGCGCGACACCCCCAGCCTCGCCGCCACCGCCCCCGTCGCGACCGGCTGGTCCGCCCGGTCGACGATCAGCTCCCATACCGTGCGCTGAAGTGGATCGGCAAGCCGGAGAAGGCGCGGGGCATCGGAGAGGGCCATCCGCCGGCCGGCGGCCAGCGACACGCGGCGGACCAGCTCCCCCACGACCGGGTCATCGACCCCCTCCACGGCGACGCCCGCCACCCCCTGCTTGCGGCAGGCCGTGAGGAGCTCGCCGTCATCGGGGCGGAAGGGAGCGTACACGACGATGGGGATGGCGGGAAAGTCGGCGCGGATGGCGGCCCATTCCTCGGGCGGGCCCACGCGCGGCGCGAAGACGACGGCCTCGACGATCCGGCGGTCGAGCAGGTGTCGCAGTGCCGCCGGCGTGCGGCAAGTCACCACGCCTGGTCCGCCGCGCGGCAAGGAGCGGCGGAGCGCTGTCACTGCGGTCCGCCCGTCCAGCAGCGCGGCAATGGCCGCCACCGTCAGCCCTCGGCGGGGACGGGGTCGGCGACTTTCCTGGACCGGCCGGCGCCCACCGCCACCAGGGTGCGGGCCATCTCGCCACCCCGGCGGAGCACCCCGCGCGCGTTGTCGTAACTCAACTGCGCCAGCGCCGCCTCCAGAGGCAGCCACTGATGGTCCGTGATGCCCTCGTCCTCCTGCGGCACGACGTCGCCCGAGGGGCTCTCGAACAGGAAGAAGTGGCAGTACTTGTGGATGGCGCGCCCGCGAAACCGGAAATGCCAGTCGATGATCCGGATCGGCCCGTGGAGCTGCAGCACCTCGAGCCCCGTTTCCTCCGCAGTTTCGCGGAGCGCCGCCTCGGCGGGCGACTCCTCCTCCTCCAGGTGACCTTTCGGGAATCCCCAGTGACGGTAGGAATCCTTGATCAACAGGAAATGCGCCTCGCCGCCGAACCGCCGGAAGACGATTCCGCCCGCGCTGACTTCCCGTTCCGGCTTGCGCTTGGCCATCGGGCTAGAACACCGAGAACTTGAAGTACTTGCGCGGATTCACCTGGATGTCGGCGATGAGCTTTCGCAGCTCGACCATCGTGGCGGTGGTTTCCTTGTAGAGCGTGGAGTCCTTGGTCAGCATGCCCAGGGTGCCCTGCCCCGCCTGGAGCCGGCCCATGATGGAGTCGGCGGCCACGAGCACCCGCACGAGGCTGACCTCGTGCTCCCGGGCGGCGCCGAGGAGGGAACGCAGGTCGGCGGTGGCGGCCCGGATGTCGGTGGAGGAGCCCTGGGCGGAGTTCACGATGCTGGCGATCTGGCCCTCGCTCGTGGCCGAGTCGATGCGGGCCATGGTGGCCCGGAGGTCGCGTGCGGCGCCAGCGAAGTCGTTGGTGCCGGTGAGCGCGGTGGTCGAGAGCTGGTCCACCTTCTCGGTCTGCCGGTTGGCGAACGCGGTCAGGCGATTGACCATGGCCAGGAATTCGTCGAGGCTGCTCCGCACCTTGGCGGCGGTGGTGGAGTCGAAGACGGCGCCGACCCGGTCGGTGAGCAGCGCGATATCGCCGGCGATGCGCCCCGCCTGCGCGGTAAGCTGCCCGATGTCAGGGAGCGTGGTGCCAGGCCAGTCGGCGGGGCCCGCCTGCTTGGCCGCCGCGAGGTCGGCCTTCACCGCCGGCTCGTCGATCGGGTCGTCGAGGGAGACGATCTGCGCCTCCCATTCGCCGAAGAGGCTCGCAGTGGAGGCGATGACCGCGGGATTGGCGGGAATCTCGTCGCGCTCCTCCAGCTTCAGCGTGGCGATGACCCAGTTGCTGTCGGCCAGCTCCACTGCGTGCACCTGGCCGATCTTGACGCCCCGCAGGGTGACGGGAGCGCCGACGTTGAGGCCGCCCACGGTCCGAAACCGCACGGTGACCTTCTCCGGTCGCTTGCCCAGCGGCACGTGACCCAGCCAAACGGCGGCGGCCACCACCACCAGGAGCGTGAACAGGACGGTGCCGCCGACCGCCAAGGCGTTGCGCTGCTTCACAGGGCCCCTCCGGACAAGGCCACACGGTCGCGGGCGCCCTCGAGGTCGGGCCGCCCCTCGATGAACTGGCGCACGACGGGATCCTCCGTTTCCTGGATTTCGCGGACCGTCCCCACCTGGCGGATGCGGCCCTCGTAGAGCATCGCAATGCGGTCGCCCACGGTGTAGGCGCTGCGCATGTCGTGGGTCACGACGATGGCCGTGGTGCCGAGCTCTTCCCGGACCCGCACCATGAGCTGGTCGATGACCGCCGAGGTGACGGGGTCGAGCCCGGTGGTGGGTTCGTCGTAGAGAATGTACCGCGGGCGGAGGGCGATCGCGCGGGCCACGCCCACCCGCTTCCGCATGCCGCCCGAGAGTTCGGCTGGGAACCGGTCCTCGGTGCCGGCCAGCCCCACGAGGCGAAGGCTCTGCGCCACGCGCTCCTGCATGTCCGACTCGTCGAGGCCGCGGCGCGCCAGGCCCAGCCGGAGGTTGTCGCCGATGGTCATCGAGTCGAAGAGTGCCGAGAACTGGAACACGTACCCGATGCGACTCCGGAGCTCGGTGAGTCCCTCCCAGTCGAGCTCGTGCACCACCTGCCCGTCCACGCTCACGGTGCCGGCGTCGGGAGCCAGGAGGCCGACGACGTGCTTGATCAGGACGCTTTTGCCCGAACCGGAAAACCCGATGAGGACGGTGGTGCCGCCTTCCGGCACGTCGAGCGTCAGCCCATCGAGCACCACCTTGCTGCCGAACGCCTTGTGCACGCCCTCGAACCGGATCACAGCAGCACCACGGCCCAGAAGGCGTCGAGCACCAGGATCGCCTCGCAGCCATAGACGACGGCCAGCGTGGTGCGCCGGCCGACGCCCGCCGCGCCGCCCGAGGTGGCGAGCCCCTGCAGGCAGCCGAGGAGGGTGACGGCCGCGCCGAAACTGGCCGCCTTGACCAGGCCGTACCAGATGTCCTTGAACTTGTAGAAGATCTGGAGCCCCTTCACGAACTCGGCGCTGGAAAGGTCGAGCAGGTAGAGCGACGTGATGTAGCCGGCGGAGACGCCGAGCGCCACGGCGAGCGCGGTCACGATGGGGAACATCAGGGTGCCGGCGAGGACGCGGGGCACGACCAGGTAGGCGTACTTGTCGTAGGCGAGGGTCTCGAGGGCGTCCACCTGCTCGGTGACGCGCATCGTCCCCAGTTCCGCGGCGATGTTGGCCCCCACCCGCCCGGCCAGCGCCATGCCGGTCAGCACGGGGCCGAGCTCGAGCATGATCGCCTTGCCGACCAGCGTCCCGACGAAGTAGATCGGCACGGCGCCGGTGAAGATGTACTTGGAGAGCAGGGCGAGGACGATGCCCGTGAAGAGGGCGATGAACAGCGCGATGGGCACCGACTCGACCCCGAGCCGGCGCATCTGTTCCAGGAGGAGCGGGGCCCACGTGCGGCGGTCGCGGAGCGCGCGGCCCGCGTCAAGCACGAACGAGCCGACGCGGGCGACCTGCCGGCCCGGGGTGGATTCCCGAAGGCTCGCGGGGAGGGTCACAGGTGGAAGGTACGCCTAGGCGGCGTAGCTCGCCAGCGCCCGGCCGACCTCGCCTTCGCCGAGCCGCTTGAGCGCGCGGTCGCGGAGCTGTCGGACCCGTTCTCGCGTCACGCCGAGCATCACGCCGATTTCCTCGAGGGTGTGTTCCCGTCCGTCGTCGAGCCCGAAATACAGCCGGAGGACGCGCGCGTCGCGGGGCGGGAGCGTGGCCAGGGCCTGTTCCACCTCCTCGGCGAGGAATTTCTCCATGGCCCGGGCCTCGACGTCGCCCGCGCCGTCGGCCACGAACCGGTCGATGAGGGTGCGGTCGCCGCTCGGATCGAGCGGGGCGTCGAGCCGCACTTCGCTGGTGTTGAGCGCCATGAGCGACTGCACCACGTCGAGCGAGAGCGACACGCTCGCGGCCACTTCCTCTGGCGTGGGCTCCCGGACGAGCGTCTGGCGGAGGGTTTCCGTGGCGCGAATGATGCGCGAGAGGTCGGCGGTGCGGTTGAGCGGCACCCGGACCGTGCGGCCCTGCTTGGCGATCGCCGCGAGGATGGCCTGCCGGATCCACCAGACCGCGTAGGAGATGAACTTGACGCCGACGTCGGGGTCGAACTTCCGCGCGGCGGTGAGGAGGCCGACGTTGCCCTCGCCGATCAGGTCGGTCAGGGCCATGCCGCGGTTCTGGTACTTCTTGGCCACCGAAATGACGAAGCGCAGGTTGCGCTTGACCAGCTCCTGCATGGCGTCCTGGTCGCCGGCCCGGACCTTCCGCGCCAGGGCGATTTCCTGCTCGCCGGTGAGGAGCGGGGTCTTGCTGACCTCGAAGAGGTACTGGTCGAGGATGTCGCGTTCGGCGCCGCCCGCGCCGATGGCACGGGGGTGCCGAGGAGTGGCCGCGGGGCCGCGGGGCCGCGGAACGGACTCGGCCGATGCGGACTTGGGCGGCTTCTTCGGCTTGGAGGTGGCCTTGCCGGACTTGGGCGACTTCTTAGGCGTCATCTAGCGGGCCGGGGCCGGGAGGAAGGTCGAGGTGATGGCGAGTGGTTTTGCTTGACACATCTGCAACGTGCGCCTAGGTTTGGGTGCTGTCTTCGGGGCGCCTGTTTCGGGCTTCGCTGACGCTGATAGATAATGGGGGCGTAGCTCAGTTGGGAGAGCGCGTGAATGGCATTCACGAGGTCAG
>CAZNDK010000070.1:0-5922 GCA_964571795.1 uncultured Gemmatimonadaceae bacterium
TCGTGGTCGTGGCCGACCCGGACAAGGAACTCCACCCGTCGGTGCTGGTCTACGCCCCCAACCGGAAGGACCCCCAGGAGTACATCCTGGCGGAAGGCTCGCGGATCATCCTCGGCTCGCCGACCGACCTGGTGAGCCGCGCGATGGAAATCCCCGACGAGGCCAACCCCTGGTCGCCGAAGTTCAAGGTCGAGGAGTACCCGATCAACGTGGCGTGGCCGAGCAAGGGGAAGAAGGAGGCCAAGGACAAGACGGTCTTCCTGTCGCCCGCGGTCAAGGTGCCGAAGGGCGTTACCGTCACGAAGATCCCGCGCCAGGCCTACAAGACGCGCGACATCACCGGCGGCCTGCCGCGGGTGGCGGAGCTGTTCGAGGGTCGGCGGCCGAAGGACCCGGCGACGATCGCCGAGGTGGACGGCCACGTGAAGTTCGGCGAGATCAAGCGCGGCAAGCGGGAGATCTACGTGTACCCGCTCGAGGAGGGCGCCGAGCCGCAGCTGTACGAAGTGGCCGCGGGCAAGCACCTCCGGGTGCACGAGGGCGACAAGGTCCGCGCGGGCGACCGCCTGACCGAGGGCCCCGTGAACCCGCACGACATCCTGGGCATCAAGGGCCCCCGCGCGGTGCAGGAATACCTGCTCAACGAGGTGCAGGAGGTGTACCGCCTGCAGGGCGTGCGCATCAGCGACAAGCACATCGGCGTCATCGTGCGCCAGATGCTGCAGAAGGTGCGCGTCGTGGATCCGGGCGACACCAGCTTCCTCGAGGGCGAGACGGTGGACAAGCTCACCTTCCGGGAGGAGAACGACCGCATCATCCGGAAGAAGGGCAAGCCGGCCAACGCCGAGCCGGTCCTCCTGGGCATCACCAAGGCGTCGCTGACGACCCAGTCGTTCATCTCGGCGGCGTCGTTCCAGGAGACCACCAGGGTGCTGACCGATGCCGCGATCCGCGGGGCCAAGGACGACCTCCTGGGCCTCAAGGAGAACATCATCATCGGCCACCTGATCCCGGCCGGCACCGGCATCTACCGGTACGCCGAGATCGACATCGAGCCGCCCCCGGGCTTCGAGCCCCCGCCGCCGCCGCCCCCGGTGGAAGCGGTCGAGGTCCCGGCCGACGCGGTGCTGGCCGGCATGCTCGAGGACGACCTCTAGGTCCTCCCGCGCGCCCCGTGATCACCCGAGCCCCCTGCGCCAATCGGTGCAGGGGGCTCGGCGCGTCCGGGGCGTCCCCTCTGGCGTGCGGCCGGTCCGGACTCAATCTTGGGGATGACCATGCCGGGCCGCCCCCGAGGCCCGGTCGCTCGTCGAGATGTCCCGGAGCCAGGAGCACGCCATGCGTTGGACCCGCCCCCTGACCATCCTCGGAGTGTCGGCCGCCGGCCTCGTCGGACTCAACTGTTCCAGCGACAGCAACGAGCCCGATCGAGTAGCGACGGCGCTGGCACTTGTGTCGGGCAATGCACAGACCGGCACGGTCGGCACGGCGCTGGCCAACCCGATCACCGTCAAGGTCACCGACCAGGACGGCGCCGGCATGGCTGGCGTGGCGGTGGCCTTCGCGGTGACGGGGGGTGGGGGGAGCGTGGGCGCCGCCTCCGTCAGCACCGACGCGAACGGGCTGGCGAGCACGACGTGGACGATGGGAAACGGGGCGGGCACCAGCAACAACACCGCCACCGCGAGCGTGAGCGGGCTCACCGGTTCGCCGGTGACGTTCACGGCCAGCGCCACCGCGGGCGCGGCGACGCAGCTGGCCAAGACGGCGGGCGATGCCCAGACCGGGGAGGCGGGGGCGCCGGTGGCGGTGGCGCCCAAGGTGACGGTCAGGGACGCGCTCAACAATCCGGTCGCGGGTGCAACGGTCACCTGGGCAGTGACCGTCGGCGGCGGGTCGGTGACGGCCGCGACCTCGCTGACGGACGCCGCGGGCGAAGCCACGATGGCGTGGACCCTAGGCCACGTCGTGGGGGTCGGCGTCCACTCGCTCAAGGCGTCGATCAGCGCCGCCACGTTCGTCACCTTCACCGCGTCCGGGGTCCTGACCGCCGGAACGCTGAGCCTCAACGGCGGCGACAATCAGTCGGGCGTCGTCAACACGCAGCTGGCAGTCTCCCCCTCGGTGCTCGTGAAGACCCCTGGGGCGGGTGGGGTACCAGTGAGCGGGGTGAGCGTAGCATGGGCCGTCACGGCAGGCGGAGGCAACGTCCTCTCCGCGGCCAGTACGACGGGCGTCAACGGCGTCGCCACCAATTTCTGGACGGTGGGCGGCACTGCCGGCGCCAACAACCAGGGGTTGAGCGCCACGGTGGCAGGCCTCACCGGCTCGCCGGTCACCTTTGTGGCGAGCGCCACGGGCCCACCGACGCAGATCGCGATGTTTTCGGGCGACGGGCAGACAGGGGCGGCCGGGCAGGCGCTGGCCCAACCGCTGGTGGTCCTGGTCCGGGACGCCGCCAGCGCTCCGGTGGCCGGCGTGACGGTCACCTGGCAGGTGTCGGCGGGCGGTGGCACGCTGTCGGCACCCACCAGCATCACCGATGCGGCCGGGCACGCTTCGATCGGGCTCACGGTGGGGACCACGGCCGGGGTCGCGAATCAAACGGTGACTGGTGCCGTGACGGGGCTTGCCGGGTCACCGGTCATCTTCGGCGCGAGTGTCGTGGCTGGGGCGGCGGTGGACATCACAAAGTCGTCGGGCGACGCGCAGACGGCCACGGTGGGGAGCCTCCTGCCGCAGCCGATTGCGGTGGTGGTGAAGGACGCCTACGGCAACGTGAAGTCGGGGGCCACGGTCGAGTGGGCCGCCACCGCAGGCGGCGGCAGCACGACCGTTGCCTCGTCGGTCACCGATGCGGCGGGCATCGCCAGCTCGGGTTGGACCATCGGCACCGTGGCAGGATCGAACAATCAGCAGGTGCAGGCTCAGTGCTGCAACGGATTCGCGGCCGTCGTGTTTACCGCCAGCGCCACGGCGGGCCCGGCCGCGGTGCTGGCCATCGTCTCCGGCAACAACCAGAGCGCCATGGTGGGCACCCCGCTGCCGGCCGCACTGGTGGCTTCGGTCAAGGACGCCTACAACAACCCGGTGGCGGGGGTCAACGTAAACTGGGCTGCCGCGACCGGCGGCGGGTCGGTCTCGGCGGCCACCGTGGCCACCTCGGCCGCGGGCACCGCGAGCGTCACGCGTACGCTGGGCAGCACGGTCGGCGGGCAGACGACAACCGCGTCGGCGGCGGGGACCACCCCCGCCTCGGTCACGTTCAATGCCACTGGTACCGCGGTGGTGAGCGGGTACCGCATCACCCTCCGGTACCTCACGGCGGTTTCGCCGGCACGGCAGGCGGCGTTCGACTCGGCTGCCGCGCGTTGGGCGAGCGTGATCATTGGCGACGTGCCCGACATTCCTGTCAACCAGCCCGGAGGCACGTTCTGCGGGCCTACCTATCCTGCGATCAATGAGACGATCGACGACGTCCTGATCTTCGTGAAGCTCGATTCGATCGATGGACCCAACAACATCCTGGGATCAGCCGGCCCTTGCGCCTGGCGAACGGGCGGCAGGCTGTCGTTGGTTGGCACCATGCGATTCGACACAGCCGATGTGGCATTGATGGAAGGAAGCGGGATCCTGAAGTCGGTCATCCTGCACGAGATGGGGCACGTGATCGGCATCGGGTCACTCTGGAACCCCTCCGTGGGGCCGGTCTTGCCTCCCCTGTTGATCGGTGGGGGCACCGCGGACCCTTACTTCGTCGGAGCATCCGCCATCGCGCAGTTCAACGCAAACGGTGGGGGAACATATCCTGGGCTTCCAGTACCGGTCGAGAATTGCTGCGGGGCCGGGACCCGGGACTCCCACTGGCGAGAAACGATCATGGGGAAGGAGCTGATGACGGGGTTCGTGAGCTTCGCGTCGAACCCGCTCAGTTCTATCACCGTCGGCTCCCTGGCCGACATGGGATATGCTGTGAGCTACGTCAATGCCGACCCGTACACGGTGGATGGAACCAATCTCCGGGCGGGCGAGGCTGCCGGGGAATTCCGGCTCGTCGAAGCGGCCCCCGATTGGACTATGGTGACGATCGACGCCCAAGGCCGGCTCACTCGCGTGCGGTAGCGGTCCGTGGGGCAGGGAACCAGGGCAACGGCGTGCGGGCATTTGCCCGGGCGCCGTTGTATTTTGGGGGCTGTGAATTCGGTGCCGCTTCCGCCTCGTGGACTCGGCCGGCCTGATCAGCACCTGTTCGCCGAGGAGCGAGCCATGCGCCCTACCCGACTGATGACCGTGGCCGCCCTGGCCGCGCTAGGAGCGGCCCCCGGCTGTTCCGACAGCAACGGCCCCACCCCGACGCCGGTCCCGACCACCGTCACCCTCTCCGGCAACCTGCAGAGTGGCATCGTCGGCGCCCAGCTCGCGGCGCCCATTGGCGCCACCGTCAAGGACCAGTCCGGCGAGCCGATGGCCGGCGTGATCGTGACCTTCGCGGTGAACGCCGGCGGCGGCGTCATCATCGCGCCGGTGGACACGACCGACGCCAACGGCGTCGCCTCCACCACCTGGATCCTGGGCAGCGCGGTGGGCGCGGGCAATAACGTGGCGAGCGTCACGGTGCCGGGCTACGCCCTGGCCCCGCCGCTCTATACCGCCAGCGCGACGGCCCTGGTCAGCGCCTACAACATCGACCTGCGCTTCCTCACGGCCATGACGCCGACCCAGACCGCGGCCTTCACCGCGGCCGCGGCGCGTTGGGCCTCCATCGTCATCGGCGACCTTCCCTCGGACCGCGTCATTGCCGCGCCGGGCGACTGCTTCGACAATTCCCCCGCGATGGACGAGGTCGTGGACGATATCGTGATCTTCGCGAGCATCGCGCCGATCGACGGCCCGGGCGCCATCCTCGGCGGGGCGTCGCCCTGCTGGATCCGGGACGTGGGCAGCCTGACGCTGGTGGGCGGGATGGTCTTCGACTCCGCCGACATGGGGTTGCTGGAGACGCAGGGGATCCTGAACGCCGTCATCCTGCACGAGATGGGACATGTGCTCGGCATCGGGTCGCTCTGGACCTACGTGACGCCTTCGCTGCTCGTGGGCGGCGGGACCGCCGACCCCTACTTCCCGGGCGCAAACGGCGTCTTCCGGTTCGACATGGACGGCGGCACGACCTACGCCGGCACCCCGGTGCCGGTGGAAAACCAGGGTGGGCCGGGCACCGCGGACGGGCACTGGCGGGAGTCGATCATGGGCGGCGAGCTGATGACAGGGTACATCAGCTTCATCGGCAATCCGCTCAGCACCATCACGGTGGGGTCGCTGGCGGACCTGGGCTACACGGTCAGCTATCTCAACGCCGACCCGTACACCGTCTCGCCGGTCAACCTGCGGGCCGGGCCGAGTGCCCAGGACGTGCACCTGATGGAACTGCCGCGGAGCGTGACCGTCAAGTCGGTGGATGCGCTGGGGCGGATTCGGCGGGTGCGGTAGGTCCGCAAGCACTGTAAGTGCAAATGACATAAGCAGTTACGTAATCCTTCGCCCCCGCGTGGTCGATGTCGCGTGGGGGCGGGCCCGGCTCCAGATCGTCTGGGCGCCTCCCTTGACTCCCGTTTCTTGGCCCTCTATCTTTGGTGTCTGCCGCCATTTGCGGCCATTTTACGGTCTCTGACAAGCGCAGGGTATGCCGACCATCAACCAACTCGTCCGGCACGGTCGCAAGTCGCCGGCGTACAAGGGCAAGTCGCCCGCGTTGAAGATGAATCCGCTTCGGCGGGGCGTCTGCACGCGCGTCTACACCACGACGCCCAAGAAGCCGAACTCCGCGCTCCGCAAGGTCGCGAAGGTCCGGCTCACGAATGGCTTCGAGGTCATCGCCTACATCCCGGGCGAGGGGCACAACCTGCAGGAGCACTCGATCGTGCT
>CAZNDK010000071.1:0-5009 GCA_964571795.1 uncultured Gemmatimonadaceae bacterium
TGCCCTTGAGCATGTCGCTCAGGGACTTGAGGGGGCGCTTGCCGCGGCCGCGGATGGCCTTGCTCCGCCGCCCGTTGTCGAACAGTGCGTCCACCGCCTCCTGGAGCATCCGCTTCTCGTTCCGGAGGATGACCTCGGGCGCGCGATGCTGGATGAGCTTCTGGAGCCGGTTGTTCCGGTTGATGACCCGGCGGTACAGGTCGTTCAGGTCGCTCGTGGCGAAGCGCCCGCCGTCGAGCGGCACCAGCGGCCGGAGGTCCGGCGGGATGACCGGCACCACGTCGAGGATCATCCAGGCCGGGTTGTTCGGCAGGTCGCCGGAGTCGCCCGAGCTGAGCAGCGCGTCGACGATCTTGAGCCGCTTCAGCATCTGCTTCTTGCGGTGCTGGCTGGTTTCCGTCGCCACGCCCGCCCGGAGCTCCTCGGCGAGCTTCTTGATGTCGATCCGGCTCAGCAGCTCACGCACCGCCGGCGCGCCGGTGTCGGCCTTGAACATCGTGTCGCCCTGCTCGCGCGCCTTCTGCTTCATGGCGAGGAACTCGTCCTCATCGAGCAGCTGGTTGGGCTCCACTTCCTGCTTGCCTGGCTCGATGACGATGTAGTTCGAGTAGTAGATGACCCGCTCGAGCTCCCGCAGCGTGATGTTCAGCAGGTTGCCCATCGGCGACGGCAGCGTCTTGAAGAACCAGATGTGCGCCACCGGCACGCTGAGCTCGATGTGGCCCATGCGCTCGCGCCGCACCTTGGACAGCGTGACCTCGACGCCGCAGCGGTCGCAGATGACCCCGCGGTACCGGATCCGCTTGTACTTGCCGCAGTGGCACTCCCAGTCCTTGACCGGGCCGAAGATCCGCTCGCAGAACAAGCCGTCCTTCTCGGGCTTGAACGAGCGGTAGTTGATGGTCTCCGGCTTCGTCACCTCGCCCCAGGACCACCAGGTCCGCTGCCCCTGGAGTTCCAGGCGCTCGCGCTCCTTGGTGTCCCGGGGACCGCGGATCTCCTCGGGGGAGGCGATCCGGATGCTGATGTAGTCGAAGCTGGAGCTCTTGGGCTCGCGGCCGCTGCGAAAATCGATCATGGAATCCTCGTCCCTCTCTATTCGTCGCCGTCAGCGGTGGTGCCGAGGGTCACCTTCAGGCCGAGCGCCTGGAGTTCCTTCACCAGCACGTTGAAGGACTCCGGGATGCCCGGTTCGCTCAGGTTCTGGCCCTTGACGATGGCCTCGTACACCCGGCTCCGGCCGTTGACGTCGTCAGACTTGACCGTCAGCATTTCCTGCAGGACGTGGGCGGCGCCGTACGCCTCCAGCGCCCAGACTTCCATTTCGCCGAACCGCTGGCCGCCGAACTGCGCCTTGCCGGCGAGCGGCTGCTGCGTGACCAGCGAGTACGGGCCGATCGACCGCGCGTGGATCTTGTCGTCCACCAGGTGGCTCAGCTTCAGCATGTAGATCGAGCCCACCGTCACGTCGCCGGCGAACTCCTGGCCGGTCCGGCCGTCCCGCAGCCGCGCCTTGCCGCCGGGCGTGATGCCCGCCGCGCGGAGCAGCTCCGCCGAGGCCTCGTCCCAGGCCGCCTCGGACTTGGCGCCCAGTACGCCGGCCAGCGCCGGCAGCCCCGCCTCCTCGAGCTGTTCCGCCGGCGACAGCGCCGCCAGCCGCTCGAGCTCCTTCACCGACTTCTCCAGCGTCTTCTTCCCGGCCTTGTCGGCGTCGGCCAGCAGGGCCCGGTGGTGGTCCAGCTCGACCTGCCGCTGGGCCTGCGCCCGCTCGGCCAGCTGCTTCGCCGAGTCGACCAGGAAGGCCTGCGCCTCCTTGTAGAGCGCCTTGGTGTCCGCGGAGGACGCCCGGTGCCCCAGCACCTCGATGCCGACCTTGCCGAGCGCCGTGCGGTCCGCGTCGGTCGCGGCCTTCTTCAGGTCGGCCACCATCGCGGTGATGATCTCGGGCGCGGCGTCGGGCGCCGACGCGGAGAGCCGGAGCGATTCCGCCGCCCAGCGCAGCCCCGCCAGCCGGATCAGCACGCTGATCTCGGCCTCGTCGGCCCCGCGGAACACCGGCGTCTTGGCCTCGAACCCGAGGATCCGCGCCGCCCAGCCGAGGTGGGTCTCCAGGATCTGGCCCACGTTCATGCGGCTCGGCACGCCGAGCGGGTTGAGCACGATGTCCACCGGGGTGCCGTCCGGGAGGAACGGCATGTCCTCCTCGGGGACGATCCGGGCCACGATGCCCTTGTTGCCGTGGCGGCCGGCCATCTTGTCGCCGACGCTGATCTTCCGCTTCTCGGCGATGTACACCTTGACCAGCTGGATGACGCCCGGGGGCAGCTCGTCCGGCTGGAGGATCTTGTCGATCTGGTCCTCGGCCCGCTCCTCGACCCGGGCGCGCTCCCGCGCGGCGGCGTCGATGGTGGCCCGGATCCGCTCGTTGGCCGCCTTGTCGGCCACGCGGAGCGTCTTGAGGTCCACCTCGGTCAGGTCGAGCCCCGCCAGCGCCTGGGCGGTGAGCTTCGTGCCCTGGGGGAGGAACTCCTCCACCGTGCCGGCCTTCAGCATCAGCGCCACGTCCTGGCCCTTCAGGAAGGCGTGCAGCTCCTCCATCATGACCGCCGTGATGCGGGCCTTCTCGTCGGCCTCGATGCGGCGCACCTCGCCGATCCGCTCGCCGCGGTCCTTCTCGACCACCAGGTCCTCGATCCGGCTGAAGATCTTGACGTCGATGACGACGCCCTTCATGCCGGGGCTGACCTTCAGCGAGCTGTCCTTCACGTCCTTGGCCTTCTCGCCGAAGATGGCCGTGAGGAGCTTCTCTTCCGGGGAGAGCTCGGTCTCGCCCTTCGGGGTGATCTTGCCGACCAGGATGTCGCCCGGCTTGACGTGTGCGCCGATGCGCACGATGCCGCGCTCGTCGAGGTCGATCAGCGACTCGTCGGAGACGTTCGGGATTTCCCGGGTGATCTCCTCCTGGCCGCGCTTGGTGTCCCGGACATGCAGTTCGAGCTCCTGGATGTGGATCGACGAGTAGACGTCGTCCTTGACCAGGCGCTCGGAGAGGATGATGGCGTCCTCGAAGTTGTGGCCGTACCACGGCATGAACGCCACCAGCACGTTGCTGCCGAGCGCGAGCTCGCCGCCCTCGGTGGCCGCGCCGTCGGCGATGACCTGGTTGGCCTCGACCACCTGGCCGAGGTGCACCAGCGGCCGCTGGTTGATGGCCGTGTCCTGGTTGGTGCGCCAGAACTTCTTGACCCGGTACCGGTCGTGCTGCGAGAGCCGCGCGAGCGGCCCGGCGCCGGCCTTGAGGCCCACGGTGCCGGCGTCGACGATGATCTCGTCGGCCGTGACCCGCGTGATGGTGCCGCCACGGCGCGCGATGATGACGGCGCCGGAGTCGCGGGCCACCTTCTCCTCGAGCCCGGTGCCGACCAGCGGCGCCTGGGGGAAGAGGAGCGGCACCGACTGGCGCTGCATGTTCGAGCCCATGAGGGCGCGGTTGGCGTCGTCGTGCTCGAGGAACGGGATGAGCGCCGCCGCGATGGACACCAGCTGCTCCGGCGCCACGTCCATCAGCTCGATGTCCTCGGGCTTGAGGAGCGGGTAGTCGTCGCCCTTGCGGGTGAGGACCATGCTGTCCTCGAAGGAGCCGTCCGGGTTGAGGGGCGCGTTGGCCTGGGCCACCGCGTAGTCCTCTTCCTCGCTGGCCGACAGCCAGCGGATCTCGTCGGTCACCTTGCCGTGGCGCACCACCCGGTACGGCGTCTCGATGAAGCCGAGGTCGTTGATCCGGGCGTAGGTCGAGAGCGACGTGATGAGGCCGATGTTCGGGCCTTCCGGCGTCTCGATCGGGCACATCCGGCCGTACTGCGAGTAGTGGACGTCGCGGACCTCGAAGCCGGCGCGCTCGCGCGTGAGCCCGCCCGGGCCCAGGGCCGAGAGCCGGCGCTTGTTGGTCAGCTCGGCCAGCGGGTTGGTCTGGTCCATGAACTGCGAGAGCTGCGACGAGCCGAAGAAGGCCTGGATGACGGCGGACACCGTCCGCGCGTTGACCAGGTCGTCGAGCGAGATCTTCTCCGGGTCGGAGTTGATGCTCATCCGCTCCTTGACCAGCCGCGCCATGCGCGACAGGCCCACCGAGAACTGGTTGGCGATGAGCTCGCCCACCGACCGGATGCGGCGGTTGCCGAGGTGGTCGATGTCGTCGGTGTACCCGCGGCCGTCGTTCAGGTCGATCAGGTAGCGGATGATCGCGACGAAATCCTCCTCGGTCAGGACCGTGTGGTTCGGGTCCTGCTTCAGCTTGAGCCGCTGGTTGATCTTGTAGCGGCCCACCCGCCCGAGGTCGTAGCGCTTCGGGTTGAAGAACAGCCGCTTGAGCGCCTCGCGCGCGGTCTCGAGGTTCGGCGCCTCGCCCGGCCGGAGGAGCGAGTAGATCTGCTCGAGCGCCTCGGCCTCCGAGTGCGTCGGGTCCTTGGCGAGGGTGTTCTTGATGAGCGGGCTGTCGCCGCGGCCCGGCGGCAGCAGCACGTCCACCCGGCGCACCTCCGCCTTGATCAGCTTGCGGCGCAGCGCGTCGGTCAGCGTGGCGCCCCGGTCGGCCACGACCTCGCCGGTGGCCGGGTCGGCCACGTCGAAGGCCAGGATGTGGTCGGCCCGGTCGCGCGTGGTGGTCGGCTGCTCCTCGTCGCGGAGATCGAGCGCGGTGTAGCCCGCGAAGACCTCGACCGTCTTGACGCCGGCGTGGCGCAGCACGTTGAGCCGCTCCGGGGTGAGCTCGTCGCCCACGCCGGCCAGCGGGTCGCCGCCCTTGTCCTCGGGGTTCGGCACCGGCGCGGCCAGCACCGTGCCCACCACCTCGCGCCGCTCCTGCCGGGTCTCGATCTTGCCCGTGATGCTGAGCGCCTTGGTGGCGAAGAACAGCCGCAGGATGTCGGCGTTGTCGCCGTAGCCGAAGGCACGGAGCAGCGCCGTGGCCGGGAACTTCTTCTTCTTGTCGATGTGGACGTAGATCACGT
>CAZNDK010000072.1:0-4536 GCA_964571795.1 uncultured Gemmatimonadaceae bacterium
CGGGTTTCCCCACCTGGTCCTAAGCCAGGCGCGTCTGCCGTTCCGCCACGGTCGCTAGGACTCCTTGCCGGAGCCGCCGCGCAGCTCCCGCTCGATCGCGCCGAGCGTCTTCTGCGTCGCCGGGCCGGTGTCACCACTCTTGCGCAGCCGCTTGGCTTCCCGCTCGAGCTCCTTCCGGAACAGCTCTTCCGCCACCTCCTGCCGGTGCCGCAACTCCTCGGCGAAGCCAGGATCCTCCGCGAGCCGCCGCATGTCGTCGCGCACGCGGGTAATAAGCTCGGCCACGTGGTCTCGCGCATGGCCGGCATCGGGATCGCCCGCGGGCAACGCCGCGAGCCGCCGGGACACCCGCTGCAGCAGTTCGAGATAGGCGTTGCTCGGCGAGGCCTGGCGCACCTGCTCCAGGTCGTTCGCCGCCCGCTTGTCGGCGCGCGCCCGGCGCTCGAGATCGGCCGTCTCGGCCAGCAGCGCCCCGGCCACGAGGTTGGCGGCGCTGCGGAACTCGCCGTACGACTCGCGACCGCTGCGCCCCAGCGCGCGGCCGATGATGAGGCCGTTGAGCGAGCCGAGCCCGGCCACGATGAGCGGCGCGAAGGTGCGGTCGAGTCCCAGGACCTCGCCCCGCCCCATCAGGCGCAGCAGCGCCAGGTAGATCAGCGCCGCCCCCGCGTTGGAGGCTACCCAGAGCGCGTAGTACCCCCCGGGTCCCGCGCGGCGCAGCCCGCCGAACACCAGCGCCATCGCCCCGCCGGCAGCGCCTGCCACGACGCCGGCCAGCCCCATGTCCAGAACGGCCGCCGGAATGTCTGCGCGCCCCTGGAAGAGCCAGAGCGGCACACAGGCGAGAATCAGCCCAGCCGTCACGCCGGCGCCCAGCAGCGCCCCCCAGAACACCGGCTGGAGCGGCGGCGGGAGCCGCTCGGCCGTCTCTACGACGCGAAGCAGGCGGGAGCCGCGCATCAGCCGGTCACTCCAGCAGCCACCCAAGAAAGATCCAGGACACGCGGCCGCCTTCCAGGCGCACGCGCATCACGTGCAGGCCGTCCGAATCGTCGGGCGCGACGTAGTCCCACGATTGCTCCTCGCGATGTTGGGGGCGGCCGTACAGTTCGAGGACACGCGCTTCCGGGTCGCCGATTTGGAGGCCCCGGGCGGTGGCCAGCCGGGGGCCCGTCAGCGTCACCCCGTACCGAAGCCCGTCGTCGCCCAGGGCCACGGCCAGGTCCGGATAGACCCACGCGAGCAGCTCGACCTCGGGATCGTCCGGGTCCGGGATCGAGATGACGGAATCGGGCTCGCCGAGCAGCTCCAGCACATCGGAGGAGTCGGCGTCATCCGGCAGGCCGGCCACCACGAAGTCGCTGTCGGTGAGCCAGGGGCTCCCTGCCCGCCGGTCGGCGTTGCCCGGGCAGGCCAAGATGAGGGCCGCGGCCGCCAGGGGGAAGAGTGAGCGAAAATGCACGCCACAATCTAGCAACACGGAGGCGGTGCCGGGGAAGCACCGCTGTGCGTCCCGACACCGCCCCTGATGCCTTGCCGGCCGCTGGGAATGCGGTCGCTACTCTCCCGCCACCTTGATCCGTTCGACCCGCCGCTGCCCCCCGCCGCGCAACGGGCGGAAGACCTCGAGCGACACGATCCCGCCGGGGCCCGGCTGCTTGAGCGCGGTGCGCAGGTCGGCGTCGGTGGACACGGGCTTCCCCTCGACGCTCAGGATGATGTCGGGGGGCCCACCGGCATCGGCCGGAAGGAGTACGTCCCAGGCCGGGCCATCGGGAGTCACGTCGACCACGACGAGCCCGCCGGTGCCGCGAGGCAGCCCGAGCTCGAGGGCGTCCTCCGGCTTGAGGGGCTCGACATTGATGCCCAGCGCCGTCATCGGCGTGCCGGTCGGGCCGGCATCGCTGTCGTCCTGCGGGCCCGCGGCGGCCTGGGCCACCTCAGGGGCGTCGAGCGCGACCAGCTTGACCGCGTAGGTCTTCCGGACGCCGCCCCTCCGGGCCACCTCGACCTGCACCACCTGCCCGGGGCGATTGAACCCGATGGCCTGCTGCAGCTGCGCGGTGTAGTTCACCGGCTTGCCGTTGACGCTGATGATGATGTCGCCCTGTCGGAGGCCGGCCTTCTCCGCCGGCGAGTTCGGGGCGAAGTCCTGCACCAGCACGCCCCGGATTTCCGGCAGGCCGGCATACGTGGCGTCGTTGGGACCGGCGTCCTTGATGTTGATGCCGAGGGCGGCACGTTCCACGCGGCCGGTGGCCACAAGCTGCTCCATCACGATGCGCGCCAGGTTGATCGGGATCGCGAACCCGTAGCCGGCGTTGAGGCCGGTTTCGCTGGCGATGGCGGAGTTGATGCCGATGACCTCGCCGCGCACGTTGACCAGCGGGCCGCCCGAGTTGCCGGGGTTGATGGCCGCGTCGGTCTGGATGAAGTCCTGGATGCTCCGCACCGTCCGGTTGGGCAGGCTGTTCAGGCCCCGGCCGGTGGCGCTGATGATCCCGCTCGTCACCGTGAAGGTGAGGGCGTCGCCCAGCGGGTTGCCGATGGCCAGGACCCACTCACCCACGCGGGCCTCGTCGCTGTTGCCGAGCACGACCGGCCTCAGGTCCTTGGCCGGGATCCGGACCACCGCCACGTCGGTGTTCGGGTCGGTCCCCACCACCGAGGCCGTGAACTCCCGGTGGTCGGGGAGCATGACGGTCACCTTGTCGGCGCCCTCCACGACGTGGTTGTTCGTGAGGATCAGGCCGTCGGCCGAGACCACGAACCCGGTGCCGCCGCCCTGCTCGACGCGGGGCCCCTGGCGGTTGTGGGGGAAGAACTGCTCCATGCCCGGCGGCAGCTGCCGCTGGGGCGCGGTGTTGGTCTTCTGGGACTTGATGAACACGACGCTCGGCTTGACACCCTCGGCCACGTTGGCGAAGGCGTCGCTCATGGCGATCAGCATGTCGGCGCCGGGATTCGACACCGCCGAGGGCTGGCGCGCCGGCGACACCGCCGAGGCCTGCCGTGTGGGGGCCTGCTGGGGCAGGAGCCCGGTCTGGGACTGGGCCTCCGAGGCGCCCGGCAACTGCAGGGCGCCGGCGAAGAGCAGGCCCAGCAGGAACGCCAGGCCCACGAGACTCCCGAACTTCAACCAGTTACGGGTGCGAACGGACATGATGCGGACTCTCGGTGGTAGATGTATGGATGCGACTCCCCGCGCAGCCGGGGTACTCCATCATAACCCGGATGCGCGGGGAAAAGTTTCGGTCGCGTCCTACTTCTTGGAATCGTCGACGATCTCGTAATCCGCCTCGACGACGTCCTCCGCCGGCGCCGCGCCCGGCTCCGGTGCCCCGGCGGCGGGCTCGCCGGCGGCCTGGGCGCTCTGGTAGAGCGAGGCGCCCGCGGCCGAGTAGGCGGCGTTGAGGTCGTCCAGCGCCCGCCGGATGAGGTCGGGGTCGCCGGTCTTGAGGGCGCCCTTGCCACCCTCCAACGCGTTGTCCAGCCTGGACTTGGCGTCGGCGGAGAGGCGGTCCACCCACTCCTTGCTGTCCTTCTCGACCTTGTAGACCAGGCCGTCGAGCTGATTGCGCGCCTCGATCTGGTCGCGCCGCTTCTTGTCGTCGGAGGCGTGCGATTCGGCGCTCTTCACCATCTTCTCGATTTCCGCGTCGGACAGGCCGCTCGACGCCTCGATCCGGATCTTCTGCTCCTTGCCCGTGGTCTTGTCCTTGGCCGAGACGTGCAGGATGCCGTTGGCGTCGATGTCGAACGTGACCTCGACCTGCGGCATGCCGCGGGGTGCCGGCGGGATGCCGGTCAGCTGAAACTTGCCGATGGTCCGGTTGTCCACCGCCATCTGGCGTTCGCCCTGGAGGACGTGGATCTCGACCGTGGTCTGGTTGTCTTCGGCCGTGGAGAACACTTCCGACTTCTTGGTCGGGATCGTGGTGTTCCGCGGAATGAGCACGGTGGTGACACCGCCCAGCGTCTCGATGCCCAGGGACAGCGGCGTCACGTCGAGCAGCAGGACGTCCTTCACGTCGCCGCCCAGCACGCCGCCCTGGATCGCGGCGCCGATGGCCACCACCTCGTCCGGGTTGACCGAGCGGTTCGGCTCCTTGCCGAAGAACGCCTTGACCACTTCCTGGATCTTCGGGATGCGGGTCGAGCCGCCCACCAGGATGATCTCGTCGATGCTCTTCGGGTCGAGCCCCGCGTCCTTCAGCGCCTGCTGCATCGGCGGCATCGTGCGCTGGACCAGGTCGTCCACCAGCTGCTCGAACTTGGCCCGGGTCAGGTTGTAGTTCAGGTGCTTGGGCCCCGACTGGTCGGCCGTGATGAACGGCAGGTTGATGTCGGTCTGCTGCGTGCTGGAGAGCTCCATCTTGGCCTTCTCGGCCGCTTCCTTGAGGCGCTGGAGCGCCATCGGGTCCTTGGAGAGGTCGATGCCCTGGTCCTTCTTGAACTCGGTGACGAGCCAGTCGATGACGCGCTGGTCGAAGTCGTCGCCGCCCAGGTGGGTGTCGCCGTTGGTGCTCTTCACCT
>CAZNDK010000073.1:0-4447 GCA_964571795.1 uncultured Gemmatimonadaceae bacterium
ACCTGCGTGGTGCCCCAGCGGAGATAGAGGGTGCCCTCGTCGCCGTGCACGTTCTCGAACGTGAAGGTCAGCGTTTCGTTGAATGGTCCGGTACCCGGCGTCACCTGGTACCGGATCTGGTCGGCGGTCGAGTCGGGATAGGGGACGTGATACATCCGGTGCCGCGGGTCGATCACCATAGTCCACGCTTCCGGCTGGATGACCAGCCAGAGCGAATACTTGCCCGGTGCCAGCCGATGGCCGTCGAGCGTGAGGGGACGGTTGACCTCGAGGGTCGTGGCCCAGTTGGCGCCGGGAGTCCAGACCGCACCCCAGTGCTCGACCCCGCCGAAGAGCGAGTCCCGACCCCGGACCTGGGGCCGCGAGTAGTCGATCGTGATGACCGTCCCGTCGATCGTCTGGGACACCGAGCCCCGCTCGCTGGCCCGCATCTGCGCGGACAGGCTGGCCGGCATGAGCAACAGCAGTGAGAGGCAGGCGCCGAGCGGACGCGCTGTCGCGGTGGGCATGGGGACTCCGAACGGTGGTGTGTGAGGTGGCACCGCCAAGTTACCGCGCTGGCCAGTTGCGGGCCAGCGGCGCGTTACGGCGGGAGCCGGTACCGCACTTTCCATCGGACCACCCCGCCCCGCTCGCTCTCGAGCCGGATGACGCGCGTCGGGCCGTCCGCCGCCTGGCCGGTGACGCGGGCGCCTCCCCCGTCGACTCCGCCAAACCGAAATCCCGCCGGCTCGTTGAGGTAGATCTCGTACGGATCCCCTGCCACGAGTTCGCTCGTCCCGCTCAACACACCGTCCTTCCACGAAACGTCCTGCAGGTCCGGCCCACCGCAGGTCACGTGGCGACTGGTGCCGAGTAGTTGGGGGTGCGCGACACGCAGACGAAGACAGATGACCTGCACGCCGAAGCGCGGATCGATCGGGCCGGGGCGGAGCGTGTCGCGGACCACGCCAAGAACGGTCCGGGTCCAGTATTCGAAGGCCACATAGTCGGAATCCGCCGAGAGCCCGAGTTCGGCCAGCGGAATCGCCGAGGGTTCGTCGCGCGTGCGCGCCAGGACCGTCCACTGCCCGAACGACCGCGCAATGTCCAGCTGGTAGAGCGGCACGACCTCCCGCTGGTCGGCGTCGAACGGCCGGGGGCCCGACCCGCTCAACTGGCTGCCGGCTTCGGCCAGGCGCGAGGAGCGGGACGGATCCACGTCGTACAGCTGCTGCGGCCGGGTGAAGAGCACCGGCGCCGTGCGCCTGGCCGCCTCCACGCGATCCGTGCGGTACACCTCAGGCCGGTCGGTCAGCATCAGTACCGAGCCGGTGAGTGTGGTGAGCGTGGCGGCGCGGTAGCCGTCGGGCTGGTGGATCTCGATGTGGTCGGGGTCGTTCCGCCAGACGACGTTGTTGAACGAGTTGTATTCCGCAAACGAGCCGTAGCCGAAGCCGTCGTCGCCCACTCGCATGCCGTCCACCAGCCCAATCAACTCCGGCCGGATCCCCCAGCAGGCCAGCAGGTACGCACCCTCGCCGAGCGCGATCCGCACCTGCCGGACGACCTCGCGGAACACCGCTTCCCGGTCGAGCCCCCTGGCCGTGAAGAACTCCGCGTGGCTGTTGTAGCCTTCGTAGCGCAGGTGCCGGAGCGCGTCGAGCTTGAAGTAGTCCCAGCCCATCGCGCGGAGCGCCCGGTACACCGGGGTCACCAGGGAGTCCATGACGCCTGCCGAACTCCCGTCCATGATGTAGCCAATCCAGTTGCCCCGTGCGGGCCTCCCATCCGCCGTCCTCACGAACCACTGTGGGTGGGTCTCCGCCGGCACGCGGTCCTGGAAACTGACATTGGTCCAGATGCCCGGCTCGAGGCCTCGCGCGCTGATGTAGCGCCGAAGGCTGTCGAGTCCGCCCGGGAAGCGCTCGTTGGTGTTGAGCCAATTGGCCGGCAGGCCGATGGGCGACCGCTGGTATCCGTCGTCGATCTGGAGAACGCTGTATCCGAAGGGACGCAGCACCTCACCCAGCACGTCGGCCGTCCGGTGAATGTCCTGTTCGGTGACCTTATCGAAGTAGGCATACCACGACGACCACCCTGCCACTGACCGCGGCCAGGGCTGATACTCCCACGGTCGGTACTCGGTCAGCCCCCGGTGCCGCTGGTAAAAGCGCGGCCGGAACCGGAGTGCGACCTCTCCCCCCGCGGCACTCACCTGGTACGTGACGCCGCTGTCCGCGCTCGGCATCGGCAGCAATTCGGCGCGTGCCGGTTCGTCTACCGAGAGCACCCAGTCTGCACGGCGGTCATAGAGCGCCCGGTTAAGCCGATTCGCCACCGGACCGACGGCATGCCGGACGATCGGGAGTCCGTCCTCACGGGGGTCGACCGCGGCGGCGAATGCCTCGGGGGAGCCCCGGACCGCGCCGAGTATCGTCACCCGTCCCCCGCCGGTGGCGGTCCACTTGAGCACCTGGGTCACCCGTCCGTCGGTGGAATCGGTCAGCTGGAGGAGGGACGCCGGGCCACCGGACGACATGACCGTTCCCTCGAACAGGACCCTGCCTTGATAGCTGAGAATGAGTCGGGTGCCGCTGATCGCGACGGCAGCCGGGGAGTTCGGTGGCTCGGCAGGGGCCTGGGCTGCCGCGAGCGCGGGCGCGAGGCATGCAGCGAGAAGGGAAAGGGCTCTCATCATCGGGTTAGGTTGCGCCCCGCGTGGGGAAATGGCAAGATGGTGACCACCTCCTTCACCGAGTGGTCATGAGTTTTTCGCCGATCGACCTCGCCAGCTTCGTGGGCTTCCTCGTCCTGGTCTTCGCGGTGTCCATCGGGGCCTCCCGCCGGAAGCGCGCCGCGACCGTGGACTACTTCCTGGCCGGCCGCGAGCTCAGCTGGTGGCTGATCGGCATTTCCCTGATCGCCTCCAACATCTCCACCGAGCACTTTGTCGGTCTCTCGGGCCGTGGCGCCGCGATCGGCCTCGCCATCGCGAGCTATGAATGGATGGCGGCGGTGACGATGGTGGTCGTGGCACTCTTCTTCCTGCCGAAGTTTCTTCGCGCCGGCATCTTCACGATGCCGGAGTACCTCGAGTACCGCTACGACGGCGTGGCGCGGAGCATCATGGCCTTCTTCATGATGCTCGCGTACGTGTTCGTGGCGCTCGCGACGGTGCTCTACAGTGGTGCGCTGGCGCTCAACGCGGTCATCGGGCTCGACGTCCTCCGGGGCATCTGGATCATCGGGGCGCTGTCCGGCCTGTACGTGACGTATGGCGGCCTTCGCGCCGTGGTGTGGACCGAGCTCATCCAGGGCGTGGCGCTCCTGTTGGGTGGGCTGCTGGTCTTTGTGCTCTCGCTCCATGCCATCGGCGGCTGGGGCCGCTTCACCGAGCTTGCCGCCGGCCAGCTGCACACGGTCCTGCCATGGAACGACCCCGAGATGCCATGGCTCGCGGTCTTCTTCGGCGGGCTGTGGATCCCGAACCTCTTCTACTGGGGGCTCAACCAGTTCATCACGCAGCGGGCCCTCGCCGCCCGGAGCCTCGCCGAGGGCCAGCGGGGCACGATCTTCGCCGCCGCAATCAAGGTGAGCATCCCGTTCCTGATCGTGATGCCGGGGATGATGGCGGTGCACCTCTTTCCGGACCTGATCAAGACGCCCGACCAGGCCTATCCCGTGATGATCCGCCAGCTGGTGCCCGTCGGGCTCCTGGGTGTGATGCTCGCGGCACTCTTCGGGGCGGTGCTGAGCACCTTCGAGTCCTTGCTCAACTCCGCCGCCACCATTTTCAGCCTCGACATCTACCAGCGCCACTGGCGCCCCCGGGCCGAGGCCGCCGAGCTGGTGCGGGTCGGCCGCTGGGCCACCTTGGTCCTCTTCCTGGCCGGGTGCCTCTGGGCGCCGCTAGTGGGCCGGATGGGCAGCGTCTTCCAGTACATCCAGATGTTCTGGGGATTCATCTCGCCCGGCATCGTGGCGGCGTTCGTGGTCGGGATGCTGTCGCCCAAGACCCCGCCCCTCGCGGCGAAGGGCGCGATGCTTCTGGGCGTTCCGATCTACGGCCTCCTGCTCTGGTTCCTCCCCGATGTGGCGTTCCTGCACCACATGGCCATCACGTTCCTCATGCTGGCGGCGTACATGGGAGTCGTGACCGTGATGCGCCCCCTCCCCGCGCCGGTCGTCTTCCCGGTCAAGGAGGGGCTCGACCTGGCGCCCGCCCGGCACGCCCGGCTCGGCGGCGGCCTGGTGGTGACGGCGGTCGTCGCGCTGTACCTCTACTTCTGGTAGCGGGCTCCTCGCGGGAACGCCACGGGACGTGCATCTTTCGGCGTGCCCATCGCTCCGCCCGATCGTCTCACCGCCGCCCTGTCCGACCGCTACCGCCTCGAGCGCGAGCTCGGCGCCGGCGGCATGGCCACGGTCTACCTGGCGCAGGACCTCCGGCACGACCGTAAGGTGG
>CAZNDK010000074.1:0-4015 GCA_964571795.1 uncultured Gemmatimonadaceae bacterium
GCTGGTGGACGCCGGCAATACGGTGCTCGTCATCGAGCATCATCTCGACGTCATCAAGCGCGCCGACTGGATCATCGACCTCGGCCCCGAGGCGGGTGACGCGGGCGGGCGGGTGGTGGTCGAGGGCACCCCCGAGGAGGTGGCCGCCACCGCCGAGTCCCTCACCGGCCGCTACCTCCAGCCGTATCTCGAAGGCGCGGCCGCCGTGGCCCACGCGTGAACGCGCCGTTCGATCCGGCCGCGGCCGTCCGGCATCTGCGCGCGGTCGATCCCGACCTGGCGGGAGTGATCCGCAGGGCCGGCGCCTGTGGCTTGGCGCCGAAGCTGCGGTTTTCGCCCTTTGAGGAGCTGCTCGAGGCCATCGTCTACCAGCAGCTGAGCGGTAAGGCCGCCGCCACCATCTATGGCCGGGTGCGCGCCCTATATCCCGCCCGCCGCGCACTCGACCCGGCGAAGGTGCTGGATACGTCAGACGAGGCGCTGCGCGGCGCCGGGCTCTCCCGCAACAAGCTGGCGGCAGCGCGCGACCTGGCCGCGAAGACGCTGGAGGGTATCGTGCCTACGACGGCGGCGCTCCGGCGGATGCCGGACGACGAGATCGTGGCCCGCCTGACGGCGGTGCGAGGGGTCGGGCGATGGACGGTGGAGATGTTGCTGATCTTCCGGCTCGGCCGGCCGGACGTGCTGCCGATTCACGACCTCGGCATCCAGAAGGGCTTTCGCATCACGTATCGGACCCGGCAGCATCCCAAGCCGGCCCGCATCGAGCGTTACGGGGAGCGGTGGCGCCCCTTCCGCTCCGTGGCGTCATGGTACCTCTGGCGGGCCACCGACGCCGTTCCCTGAATCACCGCCGTCGCCGCCTCGATCGCGTCCTGCGTGCCGGTGAGCGCCAGGACGTCGCCGGCCTGCAACTCCTCATGCGCCGACGGCAGGATCACCCGCTTTTCCCCCCGACAGAGCCCCACCACGGACGCGCCAGTCAGGCCGCGCAGGTTCAGGTCGGCCAGCGTCCGTCCGGTCGCCTCGTCGTCCAGCTCGATCACCACCTGGGTCAATTCGCCGATGCCCGGCAGCAGCCCGCGCACCTCGTCCAGGATGTCTCCCTTGGCGGCCGGGTGCTCCATGGTCATGGCCAGCGCCTCGACGATCATGTTGGCGCCGGCGCGGATGTGTCCCTGCAGGTTGCGCGCGGAACGCCAGAAGGCAATGCCCAGCAGGAGCAGGAGCGTGGCGAGGAAGACAGGGCCGCCGTAACCGGGCAGGAACGGCAGCGTCACCGCCACGGTCGGCACGCCGATGATGAGCACCACGCCAATCTGCACGCTGAGCCGGAGGGCCCGGCGCGGTGCGGCACCGAAGTCGGCGCGCCCTGGCGCGGGTGCCGGAACAGCCTGCAACGCGATGGTGTCGCCCAGGGACCGCGCGGCGCGCACCACGGCATAGAGCAGCGGGAAGAGCGCCGCGAGCGCCAGGATGAGCGCCCCGCCCTGCACCAGCCGGTCGGGAAGGCCAAGCCAGGCGGCTAGCGGTGCGGTGCCGGTCCGGAGTGCGAGCGACGCGCCGATCAGGATGGTGGTGAGAAGGATCGCATCGAAGATGATGAGCCGCACCAGGCGCCGGATGCGCGCCGCGGGCGTCTTCTCCCCGACAGCCGTCCTGGCGGACTCGACCCAGGAACCGTACAGGGTGGCGTAAGTCTGCAGCGAGTGCGGCAGTCGGCGGTCTACGTAATTGGCGACGGCGGTGGAGCGGGAGAGCAGCACTGGAGTGAGGAGCGCGGTGAGAACCGACACGAACACCGCCACTGGCGCCAGGAACGAATCGGTGGCGCCGCTCGCCACGCCAAGGCCGGCGATGATGAACGAGAACTCGCCGATCTGGGCCATGGACAGCCCGGCGCGAATCGAAGTCCGCGTGCCGAGGCCGGCCAGAAAGGCACCGCTCGTGACGCCGAGCGTCTTGCCGACCAGCACCGCCGCGCTCAGCGCCAGCACGGCGGGCCAGTGCTCGAGGATGGCGGAGGGCTCGATGGACATGCCCACGGCGACAAAGAAGATGGCGGCGAACATGTCGCGCAGCGGGCGAATCAGCGGCTCCACCTGGCGCGACACGCCGCCCTCCGCCACGAAGGAGCCCGCCAGGAAGGCGCCCAGGGCCACCGAGAATCCGGCCATCTGCGCCAGCAACGCCAGCGAGAAGCAGAGCCCGACGCTGGCCACGAGGGTGGTCTCGTCGCGCCGGAGCCGGACGACCCAGCGAAACGCCCGCGGCACCGAGAAGAGCCCGACCAGGATCACGACCGACAGGAAGAGCGCGAGCTTCGGCACGGTGCCGGCCACGAGCGCGGTCGTGGAGCCGCTCCCGCCGACCATCGCGCTGAGCACCGCGAGGAAGAGGATGGCCACCAGGTCTTCCATCACCAGGACGCCGTAGACCACGTCGGCCAGCGAGCCCTCGATGCGCTGGTCCTCGAACACCTTCGCGATGATCATGGTGCTCGAGATGGCCACGAGCGCGGCGGCGAAGAGGCTCTCGATCCGGCTCCACCCGAGCGCCTGGCCCACGAGGTAGCCCAGCGAGAGGCAGAGCCCGATTTCCACCGCGGCGATGAGGCCGGCGGTGGAGGCGAGCCGCGCGATCTTCCGCAGCGTGAAGCCGAGGCCGAGCGAGAACATCAGGAGGATGACGCCAAGCTCGGAGAGGGTGCGGACCGTCCCCACGTCGGCAACAAGCGGAAAGAAGTCGGTCGGCCCGATGATCACGCCGGCCACCAGGTACCCGAAGACCGGCGGCAGCCGCAGGCGATGCGAGAGCACGCTCGTGAGGGCGGCCACGCCCAGCACGAGGGCCAGGTCCGTCAGGAAGGCGATGGAGGAGTGCATAGGGTGCCCAAGTTTCCTACCTACCCGGGCATGGGCGCAATGGGCGCGCTTCTTGCCAATTCTGGGGGGTGACCTCTACCAGGCAGGGAAAGATGTTGTCCGTCAAGCAGTTGCTCACGAGTGCGGTTCGCCCGAGTGCCGCGGTTCTCGTCGCCGGTCTCGCGCTCTCCGCCTGTGCCTCGCAAATGACCCGGGTCCCGCCGCGGTTGGACCTGGGCAACTATGACCGCGTTGCCCTCGTCACCTTCTCGGCCGACAAGGCGAAGAACGGCCTCGGGCAGCTCGCCACCCAGCGTTTCGCCGACGAGGTGCTGGCCAGTCAGAGCGGCTTCGAGTTGCTGGAACTGGGCCCCGCGGATTCGACGGTGGCGCGCCTCCTCGCGGAGGGCGATGCGCCGGCGGCCGCCCAGGCGGTCGGCCGCGACAAGCACATTTCGGCGGTCTTCTTCGGTCAGCTCGCCGTCACCGACGCCAAGCCCCGCGGCAGTGTGAGCGTCGGTGGCGACGTGAACGTCGGGGCCACCGTGTCCGGCGAGTTGAGCGTGCGGCTCCTCTCGACCAGTTCCGGCGGAACGCTCTGGCGTTCGAGCGGGTCGGCGAGCCAGAGCGTCGGGCAGGTCTCGATGAACGCGGGGCGGCTGCCGAGCATCTCGGCCAGCGACCCCAACGCCGCCTACGCCAACATGGTGGACGAGATGGTGGCCCAGGTGACCCGCGACCTCCGGCCGACGTGGGTGAGGCAGTAGCGCCGCTCCACGTACCAGGAACGCAAACGGCCCAGGCAGATGCCTGGGCCGTTCTGTTGCTGGGCCACGCGATTCGCGCCGCTCGCGCTATTTCACGTGGTAGCCGTACGCCTCGAGTTGCGCCGAGGTCAGTTGGATGACATCGACCTTCAGCGGGATGGGCGTCAGGGGCGCGTCGCTGGAGTCGGTGGGCACCGACACGATCGTCTCCACCACGTCCATGCCCTTGATCACCTGTCCGTACACCGTGTAGTTCCCGTCGAGGCGCTTCAGTCCGTTCTTGTTGGCGACGATGTAGAACTGGCACCCGGCGGACAGCTTCTGCGGGTTGTCGTCGCGCCCGGCGCCCACGGCGCCGTACACGTGACGGAGGCTGTCGTTGAA
>CAZNDK010000075.1:0-3996 GCA_964571795.1 uncultured Gemmatimonadaceae bacterium
AGCAGCGCCGTGGCCGGGAACTTCTTCTTCTTGTCGATGTGGACGTAGATCACGTCGTGGATGTCGATCGTGAACTCGACCCACGAGCCCCGGAAGGGGATGATCCGCGCCGAGAAGAGCCGCTGGCCGTTCGGGTGGATGTCCTCCTCGAACACCACGCCCGGCGAGCGGTGCAGCTGGCTGACGACCACCCGCTCCGCGCCGTTGATCACGAACGTCCCGAGCGGGGTCATGATCGGCAGCTCGCCGAGGTAAACCTCCTTCTCGATGATGTTCTTGGGCCGCTTCTCGCCCTCGACCTCCTCGAAGACCACCAGCTGGAGCGTGGCCTTGAGGGGCGCGGCGTACGTCATGTCGCGCTCGATGCACTCCTCGACGGAGTACTTCGGCTCGCCCAGGGCGTAGCGGACGAAGTCCAGGGTGTACTTCCCGTTCACGTCCGAGATCGGGAAGAGGTCCCGGAAGACGCGCTCGAGCGACACGTCCTGCCGCGCGCCGCCGACGTCGTCGGGCACCAGCAGCGACTCGAAGGCGCGGGTCTGGATGTCGAGGAGGTGCGGCATCGGCATGCCGCCCTCGTGCTTCGCGAACGTGATCACCGGTCGGATATCAGTCATGGCTCGCTCTCATGCAACACAAATGGCCCCGGGGTCGGGACCCGCGCCGAAAGGCGAGGGCCCCGCGGGGCTCGGACGTCGCTGGAATTCAGGACCAACGCAGGTTCGTCATGCCGTCTCACTGGAACAGGGTGGTCGCAGGCGCCCGCCGGGACAGACCCGGCGGGACGGTGCGCCCCCTATTTCATTTCGACGGTGGCGCCCTGCTCCTCGAGCTTCTCCTTCAGTTCCTCGGCCTCGGCCTTGGTGATGCCTTCCTTCACGACGCCGCCGGCGTCCACCAGGTCCTTGGCTTCCTTCAGGCCCAGGCTCGTCACTTCGCGCACGGCCTTGATGACCTGGATCTTCTTGGCGCCGCCGTCCTTGAGGACGATGGTGTACTCCGTCTGTTCCTCGGCCGCGGGCGCCGCGCCGGCCGCCGCGCCGGCCGCCGGGGCCGCCATGACGGAGACGTTGAACTTCGTCTTGAAGGACTCGATCAGGTCCGCCAGCTCGAGCACGGTCTTGTGGCCGATCGCGTCGAGGATCTGTTCGTTGCTCATCGTGGTGCTCATCGGGATGCTCTCCGTCGGGTTAGGATGCCGCGGCGCTGCGCTGCTCACGCAGTGCCTCGAGTGCGCCGACCATGGTGTACAGGACGCCGTTCATTGCGCCGGCCAGCTGGGCCAGCAGGACTTCGCGCGGCGGAATCTCGCCGAGCCGCTTCACGTGGGCCGGGGTGACGGTCGCGCCGTCGACCCGCCCCATCTTGACCGTCGGCTTGTCGCCGAATTCCTTCGCGAACTCGGTCAGCACCTTGGCCGCCGCGAGGGCATCGTGCGACAGCACGAGGCCGGTCGGGCCGGTGAACTGGCCCTCGAGCCCCTCGATCTTGTTGGCCGCCAGGGCCCGCTCGGCCAGCGTGTTCTTCACGACGACGTAGTTGGCGCCGGCCGCCCGGAGGCGACGGCGGAACTCCGTCATGCGCAGCACGTTCAGCCCGCTGAAATCCGTCACATAGACGTTGGGAGTCGCCTTCAGCTGCGCCGTCAGCGTCTCGACCTCCGCCTGCCGTTCGACCTTGCTCATTTGTACCCCGCCGTCTCGAGCCGCACGCCCGGGCCCATGGTGCTGGACACCGTTGCCGACCGGATGTAGACACCCTTCGACGCGGGCGGCTTGGCCCGGAGGATGGTGTCCATGAACGCCTGGAGGTTTTCCGCCAGCTGGGCCTCGCTGAACGACGCCTTGCCGATCGGGACATGCACGTTGCCGGTCTTGTCGACCCGGAACTCGATCTTGCCGGCCTTGATGTCCTTGACCGCCTTGGTCACGTCGAGCGTGACCGTGCCGGCCTTCGGGTTCGGCATCAGGCCGCGGGGGCCGAGCACCCGGCCGAGCTGGCCGAGCTGGCCCATCACGTCGGGCGTGGCGACGATCACGTCGCACTCGAGCCAGCCGTCCTTCAGCTTCTGGAGGTACTCGATGCCGACGAAGTCGGCCCCGGCGGCCTCCGCTTCCTTCACCTTTTCGCCCTGCGTGACGACCAGCACCCGCACCGTCTTGCCGGTGCCGTGGGGGAGGACGACCGTGCCGCGGACGACCTGGTCCGCGTGCCGCGGGTCCACGCCGAGCCGGACCGCCACGTCCACCGTCTCGTTGAACTTGGCCTTGGCGGCCGCCTTCACCGCGGCGCAGGCCTCGGTGGTGCTGTACGTCCGGGCACGGTCCACCGTGGCGGCCGCGGCGAGGTACCGCTTTCCGTGGGTGGCCATCAGTCGATGACCTCCAGCCCCATCGACCGGGCGGTGCCCGCGATCATCCGCATGGCGCTGTCCAGGGACGCGGCGTTCAGGTCGGCCATCTTGATCTCGGCGATCTTCTTGACCTGCGCCGAGGTGACCTTGCCGACCTTGGTGCGGTTGGGCTGTGCGCTCCCCTTCTCGATGCCCGCCTCCTTGAGGAGGAGGTTCGGCGCCGGCGGGGTCTTGGTGATGAACGTGAACGTCCGGTCGGCGTAGATGGTTACGACGACGGGGATCACCATCCCGCTCTGGCTCTGGGTTCGCGCGTTGAACTGCTTGCAGAACTCCATGATGTTGACGCCGTGCGGACCCAGCGCCGTCCCGACGGGAGGGGCGGGGTTCGCGGCGCCAGCCGGAACCTGCAGCTTGACGAGCGCCTGAATCTTCTTGGCCATACGACTCCTCGTGGTGCGCCGGGGCTTCCTGCCGCCCCTGGCTCCCGCGTATCCCGCGCGGTGGCGGTGCGGCCCCGAAGGGTCCGCAAGGGCGGCACCAGCCGCCCTAGTGACCGCGAAGCTGGAGGTAGTCCAGTTCGACGGTCGTCGGCCGGCCGAAGAGGCTGACCGAGACCTTCACCTTGCCCTTGTCGGCCAGCACTTCCTCGACCGTGCCGCTGAAGTCGGAGAAGGGGCCTTCCGTGATCTCGACCACCTGGCCGGGGAGGAAGGGAATCTCCTCCTTCGGGGCCGCGTCCGACGCGAGCTCGGCCACGCCCAGCAGGCGGTTGACCTCTTCCTGGCGCAGCGCCTGCGGCAGCTTGCCGGTCCCGACGAACTTGATGACGCCCTGGATGCTGTTGACCAGGTGGAGCGCCTCCTGGCTCATCCCCATCTCGACGAGGACGTAGCCCGGATAGAGCTTCCGCTCGACCGTGACCTTCTTGCCGTTCTTGATCTCGACGGCCTCCTGCACCGGCACCAGGGCCTGCCGAACCAGCCGCTCGTCGGCCGCCCGAGGATCCTCCTCGATGCGCCGCTGCAGCAGGCCGCGGACCTTGTTCTCGTGCCCGGCGGTCGTCTGGATCGCGTACCAGCGGTATTCCATGGCGATCATCGCGCCAGCCGGGCGATACCGTCCACCAGGATCAGCTGGAGCAGCAGGTCCATCCACCCGATGAGGAGCCCGAGGACCACCGACATGATCAGGATCATGCGCGTGGCCTTCACCAGCTCGTCCTTCGAGGGCCAGGACACCTTCTTCAGCTCGGCGCGCACGTTGGTCAGGAAGCCGCCGGCCCGGCGGATCCACCCGCCGACCCCGCCACCCGCCACCGCCACGCGCGTACCCGCCTGGGCGGTTTCCATGCCTACTTCGACTCCTTGTGGAGCTGGTGCTTGTCGCACCGCGGGCAGTACTTCTTCCACTCGACGCGCTCCGGATGCTTCCGACGGTTCTTGTCGGTGAAGTAGTTCCGGTTCTTGCAGTCGGTGCACTCGAGAATGATCTTTTCGCGCGGCATATGTCAGCGGGGCTGCGGAAACCTCTCCGCGTGTCCGCCCTCCGTAAGTAGTGGTACCCGTGCGCCCTGCGACGCCCTGCCAGAGCTCGCGACCGGGATTGAACCGGTGACCTCATCCTTACCAAGGATGCGCTCT
>CAZNDK010000076.1:0-3756 GCA_964571795.1 uncultured Gemmatimonadaceae bacterium
CCCAGAGCCGGGCGAAGACGAAGCCGGTCTCCTCGGGGAGGTTGCCGTACCAGATGACCAGGAACTGGGCGTACATCAGGTAGGCCCAGAACACGGTGAAGCCGAAGCACAGCTTGCCGAGGTCGTGCCGCTGCTTGGGCGAGATCAGGTGCCACACCCCGACCTGGTGGCTGCTGTACATGACGGTGAGCGCCAGCAGCATGTGGGCCCCGAGGAACGAGCCCATGAAGTAGAAGCCGCCGAGCAGGTTCGAGAACCAGTGCGGCTGCAGGGCCATGATGCCGTCGAAGGCCACCAGCGTGAAGACCATCGCGTAGGTCACCGCGTACACCGGGGCGAGGCGGTGGATCCGCTCCTCGTGCGCCGACCGCCCGGCCGCCGTGTCGTCGAAGCCGGCGAGCATGGCATCGTAGCGCTGGCGCCGCCGGCCCTCGGCGGCCTCCCGGGCGTCGGCCAGGTCCGGCAGCAGGTCGGCGCGGATGAGCTGCCAGCCGATGTAGTACAGGGCGCTCAACCCCACCAGCAGCCGGCCGAACATCCACGGCTTCGACAGCCAGAGGGCCTTCCCGTGCCCGAGCGAATGCAGCTGCTCCTGCATCGGGCCGTAGATGTGCTCGTACCCCACCGTGAAGATCAGGATCAGGCCGAGGAGCGACACCGGGAAGAAGGCCACGGCGGCCTGCGCGAAGCGCAGCACCACCCCCGACCACTTGGCCTTGGCGATCTTGTGCACGGCGGTGATGGCCACCGAGCCGCCGGCCAGGCCGGTGAAGTAGAGCCAGTTCACGTGGAAGAGCTGCCAGGCCCGGTCCGCCTGGGCGCCCGACGCCGACATGGCGAAGAGGGCGGCGCCGGCCAGCGCGAGGAGTCCGCCGCCGGTCACGAACAGCCGGAACCGGCCGCCCATGGCGTGGCCGGCGAGGGTGCCGCGAAGCGAAGTGGCGCTCATCACGGGCCTCCCGGGGGCAGCGGCGCGGCGGCCTGGAGCTGTCGGACGTAGTTGACGACCTGCCAGCGGTCGTCCTGGGTCGTGATCTTGTCGCCGTACTTGCCCATGATGCCCCGGCCGTAGCGCAGGATGCTGTAGAGGTACCCGTCGGTGTAGCCCCGGGCGAGCGGCGTCAGCAGCGAGCGGGCGGCGAGCCGCGGCCCGACCGGCCCGTCGCCCGCGCCGGCCACCCCGTGACACACCGCGCAGAAGGTGTGGTAGAGCGTGTCGCCGCGGGCGGTCGGCACGCCGTTGGTCGGGTTCTTCAGCCGGTCGGCGGTGGTGGTGTTGGCCACGGCCCACTCGGCAGACCAGTCCGCCTCGCCGCCGGTGACCGGCACCGTGCCGGGCGGCGTGTTGCGCGGGATGCCGACCGCGGAATAGGGGAACACGGCCCGGGACGCGATCATGTGGTCGAACCACGGCACCTGCGCCAGGAGGTTGTCTGGCGAGGGCACGTCGTTGTACCAGGTGTTGCAGCCGGTGGCGGCCCCGAGGAGCAGCGCGAGCGCGAGGACCGGGCGGGGACTACGCGGCATGCGTCACCTCCACCGAGCCGGCCCGCTTGAGGAGCCCCTCGATCGCCGCGGCCTGGTCGCCGCGGCAGGGGACGAACACGCCGATCTGGTCGTCGCTGAACTTCCCGCTGTAGGGCACCCGCTTCCGCGCCTGCACCACCGACATGATGATCACGCCGGCCACCGTGCTGAGGGCGCCGCACAGGACCATCAACTCGAAGGCGAAGACCACATACGGGGGCACCGACGGCACCGGCTTGCCGCCGACGAGGATGGGCCAGTTGTTCGACATCCAGATCGTCATGGCGAAGCCGGCCGCGCAGCCGGTGAGGCCACCGACCAGCGTGAAGAGGCGGACCGGGCTCACCTTGTGGTCGAGCACTTCCTCGAGCTCGTGGTTCGGCGCCGCCGAATAGACGGTCAGGTCGGTGTGCCCCTGGGCCTTGAGGGCGCGGATGGCGTCGGTGGCCGCGTCGATGTGGATGAAGCTGCCGAGGACGCCGGGCGTCATGGTCGCCATCAGTGGCCTCCCCGCTTCCGGGGCATCGGAATCGTTTCCTTGATTTCCTGGATCGCGATGATCGGGAACGTCCGGGCGAAGAGCAGGAAATACATCCCGAACCAGCCGAAGGAGCCGGCCAGGATGCCCCAGTCCGCCCAGGTCGGGTTCATCTGGCCCCAGGCCCACGGCTCGTAGTCGTTGCTGAGCGACGAGACGATGATCACGTAGCGCTCGAACCACATCCCGATGTTGATGAAGATCGAGATGACGAACAGCGACGTCAGGTTGGTCCGGATCTTCTTGAACCAGAGCAGCTGCGACACGAAGGCGTTGCAGATGATCATGCTCCAGCCGGCCCACCACATCGGGCCGAACGCCCGGCGCCAGAAGGTGACCTGCTCGAACGGGCTCCCGCTGTACCACGCCACGAAGTACTCCATCGCGTAGGCGTAGAACAGGATCGACCCGGTGAACAGCGTCAGCTTGGCCAGGTTGTCGAAGTGGTAGTCCACGATCATGTGCTCGACGCGCAGCAGCTTCCGGAGCGGGATCAGCAGCGTGAGCACCATGCCGATGCCGGAGTAGATGGCGCCGGCCACGAAGTAGGGCGCGAAGATCGTCCCGTGCCAGCCCGGGATGATGGACATCGCGAAGTCCCAGGACACTACCGAGTGCACGGAGAGCACCAGCGGCGTGGCCAGGGCGGCCAGGTAGAGGTAACCACGGGTGTAGTGCCGCCATTGGTTGTCGCTGCCGGTCCAGCCCAGCGCGCAGGCAGTGTAGAGCTTCTTCCGCCAGCCCGACATCTTGTCGCGCACCGCGGCGATGTCCGGCACCAGGCCCACCACCAGGAAGGTCGTGGACACCGTGAGGTAGGTGGAGATGGCGAAGACGTCCCAGAGGAGCGGCGACTTGAAGTTGGGCCAGAGGTACCGCTGGTTGGGGTACGGCAGCAGCCAGTAGAACACCCACTGGCGGCCGATGTGGATGATCGGGAACAGGCCCGCCGTCATGACCGCGAAGACCGTCATCGCCTCGGTGGCCCGGTACACCGCCGTCCGCCACTGGGAGCGGAAGAGGAAGAGGATGGCGGAGATGAGCGTGCCGGCGTGCCCGATGCCGACCCAGAAGACGAAGGTCGTGATGTAGACCGACCACATGACCGGCGGGTTGTACCCCGCGAGGCCAAGGCCGTCCTTGAGCAGCATCGTGAAGGTGAAGAGGCCGACCAGGAACAGGCCGACGGCCCCCGCCAGCATCATGACGTAGCCGCGGCTCGGTGTCCCGAGCGTGGCCACGACGTCGCGGGTGACCTCGGCGTGCGTCTGGTTGGGCGTGTGCGTCAGGGCCATGGCTATGCCTCCGCCCGGTGGAGGACCTTGGCCAGGTAGGTCACGGACGGACGCACGTTGGTCTCCTCGAAGACGTGGTAGCCCCGCGGGTCGGCGGCGCTCTTCGCCACGCGGCTTTCCGGGTCCATCCGGTCGCCGAAGATGATCGCGTCGGACGGGCAGGCCTGGGCGCACGCGGTCACGACGTCGCCGTCGCGGAGAATGCGGTTCTCGAGCCGCGCCGTGTTCTGCGCGCCACGGATCCGCTGCACGCAGAAGGTGCACTTCTCCATGACGCCGCGGGCCCGGACCGTCACGTCGGGGTTGAGCTGCAGGTTGAGCGGCTCGGGGAACGCCTTCTTGTTGTAGGCGAGCCAGTTGAAGTAGCGCACCTTGTAGGGGCAGTTGTTGGCGCAG
>CAZNDK010000077.1:0-3531 GCA_964571795.1 uncultured Gemmatimonadaceae bacterium
GCCAGCTCGTCGCGGAGCTTGTCCACTTCCGCGCCCCGCTTGCCGATGACCACGCCCGGCCGCCCGGTGTGCACCGTGACCGTCACCTTGCCCGGCTTCCGCTCGACGTGGATGTCGGCGATGGCCGCGTGCCCGAGCCGCGCCCGCAGGTACTTCCGGATCAGCTCGTCTTCCTTGAGCAGGGCCGGCATGTCCTTCGTGGCGAACCAGCGGGACCGCCACGGCTGCACGATCCCGAGCCGGAAACCGATCGGATGGGTCTTCTGCCCCATTAGTTGCTCCCCTTCGTCGCCACGTGAATGGTCACGTGGCTCGTCCGCTTGCGGATCGGGGTGGCGCGGCCCTGCGCCGCGGCCGTGAACCGCTTCAGCGGCTGCCCCATGTCCACCATCGCCTTCGACACGTACAGCGCGTCGACGTCGAACGCCGCGTTGTCCCGGAGCGCGCTCTGCTCGGCGTTCGAGACCGCCGACTTCAGCGTCTTCTCGATCTGCCGGGCCGCGAGCTTCTTGTTGAACTTCAAAATGGCGTACGCCTCGTTGACGTCCTTGCCGCGGATCAGGTCCGCGACGAGACGCATCTTCTGGGGCGACTGGCGCACCAGCCGCTGGATCGCTGTGCCTGGCATCGTCACTCCGGCTTCGCCTTCTTGTCCGCCACCAGCTTGCCGCTGTGGCCGCGGAACAGTCGGGTGGGCGAGAACTCGCCCAGCTTGTGGCCCACCATGTTTTCCGTCACGTACACCGGCACGAACTTGTTGCCGTTGTGCACGGCGAAGGTGTGCCCCACGAACTCGGGCAGGATGGTGCTCGCCCGGCTCCAGGTCTTCACGACCTTCTTCTCGTTCTTCTGGTTCAGGGCCTCGACCTTCAGGAGCAGTGCGTCCTGGACGAACGGGCCCTTCTTGATGCTGCGTGCCATGTCAGGTCCCCAGTGGCCTACTTCGTCGCCTTACCGCGGCGACGGCCGCGGACGATGTGCTTCGTGGACGCCTTCTTCGGGTGCCGCGTCTTCCGGCCTTCCGGCTTGCCCCACGGCGAGGTCGGCGGGCGCCCGCCCGACGACTTGCCTTCGCCGCCACCAAGCGGGTGGTCGACCGGGTTCATCGCGACGCCGCGGACGCTCGGCCGGATGCCCAGCCAGCGGCTCTTGCCCGCCTTGCCGACCGACAGGAGCTCGTGCTCCGCGTTGCCCACCTCGCCGATCGTGGCCAGGCAGCGCCCGTGGATCCGGCGCACCTCGGTCGAGCGGAGGCGGAGCGTCACGTACTCGCCTTCCTTGGCCACCACCTGGCAGCCCGAGCCGGCCGAGCGCGCCATCTGGCCGCCCTTGCCGATCTTGAGTTCCACGTTGTGCACCATCGTGCCGAGCGGGATCTCCGCGAGCGGCACCGCGTTGCCCAGCCGGATGTCGGCGCCCGGGCCCGACACCACCGTGTCGCCCTGCTTCAGGCCGGTCGGGTGCAGGATGTAGCGCTTCTCGCCGTCGGCGTACACCAGGAGCGCGATCCGCGCGGTCCGGTTCGGGTCGTACTCGATCTCGGACACCTTGGCCGGGATCCCGAACTTGTTCCGCTTGAAGTCGATCTTGCGGTACTGCCGCTTGTGCCCGCCCCCGATGTGACGCGCCGTCAGGTGCCCCTGGTTGTTCCGGCCGCCGCTCTTGCTGAGCGGCTCCAGCAGGGACTTCTCCGGCGTGCCCCGGGTGATCTCGTCGAACCCGCTGACGGACTTGAACCGCGTCGCGGCCGTCATGGGTCGGAACTGTCGAATGCTCATCGGCTCAACCCTCGAAAACCGGAAGCGTCTCGCCGTCCTTGAGGACGACGATGGCCTTCTTCCACCGCGCCGTGGTGCCCCGCGTGCGGCCCCGGGTCACCTCGTGCCGCCGCATCTGCATGGTGCGGACGTCGGTGGCCGTGACGCCGAACAGCTTCTGGAGCGCCTCCCGGATCTGGTACTTGTTCGCCTCGGGATGCACGTGGAACGCGTATTCCTTGCGCGCCTGGTACGCCGCCGAGCTCTTCTCGGTGATGAGCGGGCGCACGATCACTTCATGCAGGGCGGGCATTTATTCGCTGCCTTTCTTCTTCGGGGCGGCCTTGGTGGACCGGCGCGCGCCCGCCTTCGGGGCCTTCACCTTGGCCGCCTTGGCCTTCGGGGCCTTGGCCGGCTTCGCCTTGGCCTTGGCCGGCTTGGCCGCCTTGGCCTTGGCCGCCTTGGCCGGCTTCTTCGCCGCCGCGGGGGCCTCGGCCGACGCCTCGCCGCCCAGCGCCGCCTGCTCGACCACGAGGGCGTCCGCCCACAGGATGTCGTAGGCCGACGCCTCGGCGTAGGGCAGCACCCCGGCCCGCGGCAGGTTCCGCGCGCTCAGGTAGGCCGCCGGGTTGGTGCCGTGCGTCAGGACCAGGACCTTGCGGCCCTCGAGGCCCAGCTTGGCCAGGAGCTCCGTCATCTGCTTGGTCTTCGGCGTCTCGAAAGCGAGCTGCTCGACCACCGTCAGCAGGCCGTCGGCCGCGCGGGTGTTGAGCGCCGACTTCCGGGCCAGCTGCCGCATCTTCTTCGGGATGCCGGTCCGCCAGTCGCGCGGCGTCGGGGCGAAGACCACGCCGCCGCCCCGCCACAGCGGCGACCGCGAGGTGCCCGCGCGCGCCCGGCCGGTGCCCTTCTGCTTCCAGGGCTTCTGGTTGCCACCCGACACCTCGGCGCGCGTCTTGGCCTTCTGCGTGCCCTGGCGCTGGTTGTTCAGGAACACCTTCACGGCCTCATGCAGCACGCCCTGGTTCACCGTGCCGTCGAAGGTCGCTTCGGGCAGCGCAAACGGGGTCTTCAGCTTGGCGCCGGCCGCGGAATAGTGCGGAGCCTCAATCATGGCGGCTCTTGCCTCCCTGCTTGGAGACGGTCACGATGCCGTTCTTCGAGCCGGGAATGGCGCCCCGCACGAAGAGGAGGTTGCGCTCGGCATCCACCTGCACGACCGTCAGGCCGAGCTCGGTGTGACGTGCCGCGCCCTGGTGGCCCGGCATCTTCTTGCCCTTGATGACCCGCGACGGGTTGGTGCCCGGGCCGATGGAGCCCGGCTTCCGGTGCCGCGTGTTGCCGTGCGTGGCCGGACCGCCGCCGAAGCCGTGCCGGTGGACCACACCCTGGAACCCCTTGCCCTTGCTGGTGCCGGTCACCTTGACCAGCTCGCCCGGCGCGAAGATCCCGACCGTCACGGTCGAGCCGGCCGCGGGGGCCGCCTCGCCCGCCACGTCGAACTCGCGGATGACCTGCGGCGCCACTTCGAGCCCCGCCGCCTTCGCGTGCCCCAGGGCCGCCTTCGTGGTCCGGTTGGCCTTGCGGGCCCCGAACCCGAGCTGCACGGTGCTCTCGCGCACCTGCACCACGTGGCAGGGCCCCGCCTCGATGACGGTGACCGGCGTGGCCGTCCCGTCCTCGGCGAAGACCCGCGTCATGCCGAGCTTCCGGCCGATGAGTCCGTTCGTCATGGCTACTGGACCTTGATCTCGACGTCCACGCCGGCCGGCAG
>CAZNDK010000078.1:0-3364 GCA_964571795.1 uncultured Gemmatimonadaceae bacterium
TCTTCTTCATCATGATCGTGGCGGCCTTCAACATCGTCGGGACGCTCACGATGGTGGTGGCCGACAAGACCCGGGAGATCGGCATCCTCGAGGCCATGGGCCTCCCTGCGGGCGCCATCGGCCGGGTGTTCCTGGCCCAGGGCGCCATCATCGGGGCCATCGGCGTGTCCCTCGGCCTCGCGGCCGGGCTGGCGGTGGCGTTCGTGGTGGACCGGAGCGGCTGGGTGCGGATCGATCCCGGCATCTACTTCATCGACCGCCTGCCGGTGCACGTCGAGCTCCGCGACCTGGCGGTCGTGATCGCGGCCGGCTTCGTGCTGACCGTGGCCGCCACGCTGTATCCCTCGCGCGAGGCGACCCGGCTCACGCCGGTAGACGCCATCCGGCACGAATGATCCCCGTGCTGGAGGCCCGCGCGCTGCGGAAGACCTACCTCGGCGGTGACGGCTCGCCCATCGAGGTGCTCGTCGGGGTGGACCTGAGCGTCTCCCGGGGAGAGTTCGTGGCGATCATGGGCGCGAGCGGCTCCGGCAAGAGCACGCTGCTGCACCTCCTCGGCGCGCTGGACGCGCCGACCGCGGGCGAGGTGCGGCTGGACGGGGCCCGCTACGCCGAGCTGGGCGCCGGGGAGCTCGCCGCGCTGCGGAACCGGCGCATCGGCTTCGTCTTCCAGTTCCACCACCTGCTGCGCGAGTTCACCGCCCGCGAGAACGTCATGATGCCGCTGCTCATCGCCGGATCGGGCGACGCCACCGCCGGGCGCCGGGCCGACGAGCTCCTCGCCGCCGTCGGCCTGACCTCCCGGGCGTCCCACCTGCCGGCCCAGCTCTCTGGCGGGGAGCAGCAGCGGGTGGCGGTGGCGCGCGCGCTGGCCAACGCGCCGGCCGTGGTGCTGGCCGACGAGCCGTCGGGCAACCTCGACCACGCGCACAGCGAAAACCTCCACGCCATCTTCGCGGGGCTCGCGCGGGACTTCCAGACGGCGCTCGTCGTGGTGACGCACAACCAGCAGCTCGCGGCGCGGGCCGACCGGCTGCTCACGATGGAGGGCGGCCTGCTCCTGCCGCTCCGGGGCGGGGAGGAGGCGGCATGATCTGCCAGCAATGCGAGACCCGGGAGGCCGTCGTCCTCCTGAAGAAGGTGGAAGGCGGCGAAGTCCGCGAGCTGCACCTCTGCGAGCGGTGCGCCGCCGAGCGCGGCGTGCCCGCCGGCGAGGAATCGGCGAAGACGCCACTCGGCGCCTTCCTCGCCGCGATGGGCGCCGACCCGGTCGCCGATTCGCCGTTGTCCGCCGGCGCCGCGCTGGCGGAGTGCCCCGGCTGCGGCGCCACCCTGCAGGATTTCCGTCGCACGGGCCGCCTGGGCTGCGCCGAGTGCTGGACCACGTTCGAGGGGCCCCTCCGCGGCCTCGTGCGACGGGTGCATGGCGCCACGCGTCATGTCGGGGAGCACTACGCGAGGCCGGGCGCCGAGCCGGCCGATCCGGCCGACCTGCTGCGTCGCCTGCGCGAGCAGCTCGCCGCGGCAGTCCTGGACGAGAACTTCGAGGCGGCGGCGGAGTTGCGCGACCGCCTGCGGGGGCTCGAGTGATCGACCTCACCCTGCTGGCCGACGGCGGGATCAGCTGGATCGACGCCTCGGGGCCGGCGAGCCCGCTGGTGCTCTCCACCCGGATCCGGCTGGCGCGGAACCTCGAGGGCCGCCCCTTCGCCACGCGGAGCGCGGTGGCCGACCGGGAGCAGATTGCCGGCGACGTGCTGGCCGCCGTGGCAGGCACCGAGGCGCTGGGGCACGCCGCGGCCTTCCGGCTCGACCGGCTGGACCTCCGGGACCGTCAACTGCTCCACGAGCGGCACCTGGTGAGCAAGGAACTGGCCGGCCTCGGGGGTGAACCGGTGCCGGCAGGCGCCACGCTGCTGGTCCAGGGCCGGGTCGGCGCCATGGTCAACGAGGAGGACCACCTCCGGCTGCAGGGGGTGGTGTCGGGGTTCGCGCTGGAGGCGGCCTACGCCGAGGTGGACCGGCTGGACAGTGAACTGGGGCAACGACTTGCCTTCGCATTTCACCCCGAGTTCGGTTACCTTTCGGCCTGTCCTACCAACGTCGGAACCGGCCTTCGCGCCTCGGTCCTGATCCACCTGCCCGGGCTGGTGCTGACCAAGGAAATCTCGAAGGTCCTGCAGGGGCTGGCCCAGGTCGGGCTGGCCGTCCGCGGCCTGTACGGCGAGGGCAGCGAGGTGGTCGGCAACTTCTTCCAGTTGTCGAACCAGACCACGCTCGGCAAGTCGGAGCGGGATCTCCTCGATCACCTCGGCAAGATGGTCCGCGAGGTGATGACGTACGAGGAAGAGGCGCGCGCGGTGCTCCTCCGGGATGCCCGCAGCGTCATTGAAGACAAGGTCTGGCGCGCCTACGGGCTCCTGCGGTATGCCCGGGCGCTGTCCTACGAGGAGGCGATGAACCTCCTCAGCGGCGTGCGGCTCGGCGTGGGACTGCAGGTGATTCCCGACGTCGGGTTCTACGCCCTCAACAAGATGCTGGTTCACACGCAGCCGGCCCACTTGGCTTCGGCGCATGGCGTGGCGGTCGACGATCCGTCGCTCGCCGTCCGCCGCGCCGACTTCGTGCGGACGCTGCTGCAAGACGAAGGACGACGAGCAGGGTGACCCCATGAACGGCTACAACTTCACCGACCGCGTCCGGAAGGTCCTGCAGATGGCCCGCGAAGAGGCGGCCCGCCTGCACCACGAGTACGTGGGGACGGAGCATATCCTCCTCGGCCTCATCCGCGAGGGTGAAGGCGTCGCCGCCGGGGTGCTCCAGAACCTGAACGTGGACCTCGAGGACATCCAGCAGAAGATCGAGGAGACGGTCAAGCGCGGGAAGGCGGCGGCCGCCGCCGGCCCCGACCTGCCGTACACCTCGCGCGCCAAGAAGGTGCTCGAGCTGGCCATGGTCGAGGCCCGCGAGCTCAATCATTCCTACGTCGGCACCGAGCACCTGCTGCTCGGCCTGCTGCGCGAGGAGAAGGGCATCGCCGCCCAGGTGCTGGCCGACGCCGGCGTGAGCCTGGAGCAGTCCCGCGCCGAGACCCTGCGCCTCCTCGGCAGCGACCTCCCGCCGCCGGCCTCCGCCGCGCCGGCCGGCCAGCCGCAGCCCGCCTCCAAATCCGAGAAGAAGTCCAAGACTCCCGCGCTCGATCACTTCTGCCGCGATCTCACCCAGCTCGCCGCGGAAGGCCAGCTCGACCCGACCATCGGCCGGGCCAGCGAAATCGAGCGGGTCATGGAAATCCTGGCGCGCCGGAAGAAGAACAACCCGGTGCTGATCGGCGAGCCCGGCGTCGGCAAGACGGCCATCGTCG
>CAZNDK010000079.1:0-3346 GCA_964571795.1 uncultured Gemmatimonadaceae bacterium
CAAGATGCAGAAGGAGGAGGAAGGCCGGAAGACGCTCACGCAGTGGACCCGGTACCTCACGGTGTTCATCGCGTTCGCGCAGGCCTACACCTTCACGCTGTTCACCGAGTCGATCCCGGGCGCGGTGGCGAACCCCGGCCTGGCGTCGCGCGCGGTCATGGTGGTCACCCTGACGGTGGGCGCCGTGTTCGTGATGTGGCTGGGCGAGCAGATCACCGAGCGCGGCATCGGCAACGGGATGAGCCTGCTCATCACGTTCTCGATCCTCGAGCGGCTCTGGCCCGGGCTCCTGCAGCTCGGCTCGCTCATCAAGGGCGGCGTGGTCGGCCCGATCGCGGCCATCTTCTACGTCGCCATCCTGATCGGCATCATCGCGGCCACCACGGCCATGACGATCGCCGCGCGCCGCATCCCGATCCAGATCCCGCGCAAGGTCATGGGCCGCGGGCGGATCCGCGAGGGCCAGAAGACGTTCATCCCGATCCGGCTGCTCACTGCCAGCGTGATGCCGATCATCTTCGCCCAGACCATCATCATCGTGCCGGGCACGCTCGCCAGCTTCACGAAGAGCCCGCTGCTCCGCGACGTGGCCAGCTTCTTCAGCCCAGGGAGCCTGCCCTACGCGCTGGTCTTCTCCGCGATGGTGCTGCTCTTCAGCTACTTCTACACGTCCATCATCTTCAACTCGGTGGACCTGGCCGAGAACCTGAAGAAGCAGGGCGGGTTCATTCCGGGCGTGAAGCCCGGCGCCAGCACCGCCGACTACATCGACGACGTCCTGGTCCGGATCACCCTGCCCGGCGCCATCTTCCTGGCCGCGATCGCGCTGGTCCCGATCTTCCTGAGCAGCCGGCTCGGCCTGCAGCAGCAGTTCGGCGGCACCTCGGTCCTGATCGTGGTCGGCACCCTGCTGGACACGCTGGCGCAGGTGGAACAGCACCGGCAGCTCCGCAAGTACGACGGCTTCATGAAGTCGGGCCGGGTCAAGTTCCGGGGACGGCAGCAGCGGTTTATTTAGGCACCGATCGGCATATCGTACCGAGAGGAACGAGAAAAGGACTTGGAGGAAGGAGGGGCGGAAGGAGAAAAGGGAAAGGCAGGGGCCATGAGTACGCCTCCTTTCTCCTTCCTCTTTCCGCCCCTCCAAGTCCCAAGTCCTTTTCTCTTTTTCCGGCGGTAGGGGGAGACGACCAACGATGGATATCCTGCTGATGGGCCCCCCCGGGGCCGGGAAGGGCACCCAGGGCGCCCTGCTCGCCGAGGCGCTGGGGCTGCCGACGTTCGCCACCGGCAACCTGCTCCGCGACGCGGTGAGCCGCGGCACGCCGCTCGGGCTCCAGGCCAAGGCGGTCATGGAGGCGGGCAAGCTGGTGGGCGACGACATCATCCTCGGCGTCATACGCGACGAGCTCGACAAGCCGGCCGCGGCGGGCGGGGTCATCTTCGACGGCGTGGTGCGCACCATCCCGCAGGCCGAGGGGATGGCCGCGCTCCTGGCCGAGCGGGGGCGGCAGCTGGATCACGTGCTGTTCTTCGACGTGCCCGACGCAGAGATCCTCGGCCGCATCGAGCGGCGCCGCGGCATCGAGGGGCGGGCCGACGACGATCCGGGGGCGGTGGCCACCCGGCTCCAGAGCTATCGCGACCAGACCGCGCCGGTGCTCGCCTGGTACGAGCAGCGCGGCAAGCTGGTCCGCATTCCGGCCGTCGGCCCCGTGGACGACATCGCCACGCGGGTGCGCCGCGCCGTGGCACTGCACGGCTCGTGATCACCCTCAAGTCTCCCCGCGAACTCGAGGCGATGGCCCACGCCGGGCGCATCGTGGGCGGCGTGCTGGCCATGCTGCGCCGCGAAACCAGGGCAGGGATGTCCACCGAGGACCTCGACCGGCTGGCGGAGGCGTTCATCCGCGGCCACGCCGGCGCCACGCCGTCGTTCAAGGGGCTCTACGGCTTTCCCAAGACGCTCTGCACCTCCATCAACCAGGAAATCGTCCACGGGATTCCCTCGAAGAAGCGGGTGCTCCGCGAGGGCAACCTGGTGAGCGTGGACGTCGGGGTGCACTTCGAGGGGATGCACGCCGACTCGGCCACGACCATCGGCGTCGGGGAGGTCTCCCCGGAGGCGCAGCGGCTCATGGACGTGACGCAGGAGTGCCTGGCGGCGGGGGTCGCGGCGGCCCGGGCCGGCAATCACGTCGGCGACATCGGGCACGCGGTACAGACGGTGGCGGAGGCGGCGGGGTTCGGCGTGGTGCGGGAGCTGGTGGGGCACGGGATCGGGTCGCGGTTCCACGAGGAGCCGCAGGTGCCGAACTACGGCATGCCGAAGCGCGGGCCGCGGCTGCTCGAGGGAATGACCATCGCCATCGAGCCGATGATCACCATGGGCGACCCCGCGACGCGCACCCTGCCCGACAAATGGACGGTGGTGACCGCCGACGGCAGCCTGTCGGCGCACTTCGAGCACACGGTGGCGATCACGGCGAACGGGCCGAGGATTCTTACCCAGTAATCCCCAACAACCATCGGTGAATCTCCGGATTCCCCGCCACGATGCCGGTGTGCTCCGGCCCGACCGTCCGCCCCGACAGGTCCGTCACCACGCCGCCCGCCTCCCGCACCAGCAGCATCCCCGCCGCGATGTCCCAGGGCGCCAGCATCAGCTCCCAGAAGCCGTCGAACCGTCCCCCCGCCACGTCCACCAGGTCGAGCGAGGCCGCGCCGGGGCGCCGGATGCCGCTGGTGGCCCCCGCCACCGCGGCGAACTGCCGCTGGTATTCCTCGATGCGGTCCAGGTGCTTGAACGGGAAGCCGGTGCCGATGAGCGCCTGGGCGGGATCGGCGATGCGGGACACCGACAGGCGCGTGGGTTGGACGGGTGCGCCGCTCTCCGTCCCGACGACCCAGGCGCCCTGGCCCCGCGCCGCCCGGTAGAGCAGGCCGCGCGGCACGTCGAACACCACCCCCGCCTGCAGCACCCCATCCACCGCCGCGGCGATCGACACCGCCCACACCGGCACGCGGTGCAGGAAGTTGGTGGTGCCGTCCAGCGGGTCCACGATCCAGGCCAGCCCCTCCAGGTTGCCGGTGGGGGAGAGTTCCTCGCCCAGCATGCGGGATCCGGGGGCCTCGGGCACGAGGTAGGACGCGATCAGCCGCTCCGACTCGCGGTCCACCTCGGTCACGTAGTCGCGCTGGTCCTTCACGGTCCATCCGGCGGGGTCGGCCGGGACCTCCTGGGCCGCCAGGAAGTGCCCGGCGCGCCGGGCGGCGGCCTCCGCCAGATCGAGTAAGTCTATGGGCGATAGCATCTTGCCGCCCCGGGCCGGGGTGGGTAGCTTGC
>CAZNDK010000080.1:0-3182 GCA_964571795.1 uncultured Gemmatimonadaceae bacterium
GCGACTACCCGCAGGACAGCGACTACCGCGAGAACAACGACTTCTTCTACCTGACGGGGCTGGAGTCGCCCGAGAGCTGGCTGGTGCTGGTGGCCAGGGACACCCTCGCGCCGCAGGTCTACCTCTACCTGCCCGCGCGCGACACCCTCGCGGAGCGCTGGACCGGCCCGCGGCTGGGCCCCGGCCCGGAGGCGGTGGCGCTCACCGGGATCGACGAGATCCGACCGGCCGACCAGGCCCAGAAGCAGATCCGGAGCTTCGTCCGGGTGTCCACTTCGCGTGGCGGGAAGCTCTACCTGCTGCTCGGCGACCAGGCGGTCTCCGACTCCTTCTTCACCCAGCTGGTGCTCGGCAGCGGGTTCGGCGCGACCGACCTCCGCCCCGACCTGGCGGCCATGCGCCTCGTGAAGGACCAGGACGAACTGCGGCGGATGCGGATGGCCATCGACATCAGCGCCAAGGGCCACCTGGCGGCCATGCGCGCGGCCCACCCAGGAGCGTGGGAGTACGAGCTGGAGGGTGACGCCGAGGGGACCTTCCGGAGCCTCGGCGCCGAGCGGGTGGCGTACCCGAGCATTGTCGGAAGCGGCCTCAACGGGACGACCCTGCATTACGACAAGAGCCGCGGGCAGCTGCAGGCCGGCGAGCTGGTGGTGATGGACATGGGGGCGGAGTGGGGGTACTACGCCGCGGACGTGACGCGGACCATTCCGGTGTCCGGCAAGTTCACCCCGCGCCAGCTGGCCATCTACAACCTCGTGCTGGCCACGCAGCAGGCGGCGATGGACTCGATCCGGCCCGGGATCACCCTGGGCAGGCTCGGCCAGATTTCGCGGGAATACATGAAGGCCCACTCCGGCGATCTCTGCGCCCCCGGCACCTGCGACCAGTACTACATCCACGGGCTGAGCCACTGGCTCGGGATGGACGTGCACGACGTGGGTAACTATGCCACGCCGCTGGCCCCGAACATGGTCTTCACCGTGGAGCCCGGCATCTACATCCCGGCGGAGAAGCTCGGCGTCCGGATCGAGGACGACGTCGTCGTGACGCCCACCGGCTATGAGTTGCTCTCGTCAGGGGCGCCCCGCCAGGCCGCCGACGTCGAGAAGGCTATGCGGAGCCGCGTGTCTTCCAGGCCGTGACGATGCGCTCGAGCTGCCTGGTGTGCGTCTCGAGGTGCGCCGCGTAGCTCCGGAGCCAGTCCTCGGGGCCGTAGGGTCCCGACTCGGTGTGCCGGCCGCCGCGGGCCCATTGCTCGGGCCTCACCCGGCGGAGCAGCGGGACGGTGTTGGCCCGCACCGCGTGGACCGTGGCCAGCGCCAGGTCGAGGGGGTGGGCGTGGTAGTCCATCTCGGTGGCCCAGTGGTCCTGGTCGTAGCCGATGATGGTGGGGCTCGACTCGCCGAGCAGGTAGCGGATGCGCATGTGAGCGTTGGCTTCGCTGTCGGCGCAGTGGACGATCACCTCGTGGGCCGACCACTTGCCGGGCGCCGGCCTCCATTGCATGGCCTCCCGCGGCACGGTGGCCAGGGCGGCGGAGAGTAGCGCGGCGCCTTCCGTGTACCGGCGGATGCAGTCGTCGCGTTCAGCGGGGGTCATGGGCACCTCCGTCGGGGGGGGAGCGTTCGGGGCGGACGCCTGAAGGAAGAATATGAGGGCCCGCCTCCCGGTGGCGACCGCGGGGGGCGGGCTTCTGTTTCGCCGATTCATTGACGCAGGGGCCTCCGGACGGTAAAATGCGGGCTGCTTGGCCGCGCGTTTCCCGCATTCTTCGCCGAACAGGACGAACGGAATGGCCCTCAGGACTCCCTCCCTCCGGCGGATCGCCCGGTGGGTGCCCGCAGCGTGCGTTGTGCTGGCCGGTCTGGTCGTGGCGGCCTGCGCGCCCGACGGATACCCCCAGACCACGCTGGCTCCCAAGTCGGATTTCGCCACCCTGCTCGACCAGGTCTTCCGCCGGTCCTTCCAGCTGGCGACGATCGTGTTCTTCCTGGTCGAGGGAGCGCTGGTCTGGGCGCTGTTCCGGTACCGCGGCAAGGCGGGCGACGCCGAGCCGGCGCAGACCCACGGCAACGCGATGCTCGAGGTGGTCTGGACCGTCATTCCTGCCGTCATTCTCGTCTTCATCGCCATCCCCACCATCCAGACCATCTTCAAGACGGCGGACGTGCCCAAGGACAACCCCCTCGTCATCGAGGTGGTGGGTCACCAGTGGTGGTGGGAGTTCAAGTATCCCGAGTACAACCTGGTCACCGCCGGCGACATGCACGTGCCGACCGGGCGGACCGTGGACCTCCGGATGACCACGATGGACGTGGTGCACAGCTTCTGGAGCCCGCAGCTGGCCGGCAAGCGCGACGTCTTCCCCAAGCGCGATAACCGGCTCTGGTTCCGCACCGAGACCCCCGGCGCCTACCCCGGCCAGTGCGCGGAATTCTGCGGCACGCAGCACGCCCGCATGGCCTTCCAGATCATCGCGCAGGACTCGGCGTCCTTCGTGGCGTGGCGCGAGGGCCTCGCGGCCGTCGGCGCTCCCGCCCCGGCGGACTCCGCCGCCCCGCCCGCCGACTCGCTGGTGGCGCAGGGCCAGCAGCTCTTCATGACCAAGGGGTGCGTGGGCTGTCATGCGGTGGTGGCGGTCGGCGCCCCGACCATGACCGGGCCCAACCTGGCCGGCATCGGCGACCGCACCCACATCGCGGCGGGCTGGCTGCCGAACACCGATGCGAACCTGGCCCGCTGGCTGCACAACCCCCAGGCCATCAAGGTCGGGGTGCTGATGCCCAACCTGGGCCTCACGGACGACGAGATCACGGCGCTGGTGGCGTACCTTCGGTCGCTCCGCGCGGTGCCTGCGCCCCCGGCGGTCGCCATGACCGCCGCCGGCAACTGACGAGAGGGTACGCGATGGCCACGATTGCGATGGGGCACGCCGGGGCGGAGGCGGGCTACGTGGAGAAGAAGGGGCTCTGGAGCTGGATCACGACCGTCGACCACAAGCGGATCGGGATCCTCTACGGCGTCACCGCCTTCCTCTTCTTCCTCCTGGGCGGGCTCGAGGCGCTGCTGATCCGCTGGCAGCTCGGGGCGCCCGACAAGACGTTCCTCTCCCCGGAGGCGTACAACCAGCTGTTCACGATGCACGGCACCACCATGATCTTCCTCGGGGTGATGCCGCT
>CAZNDK010000081.1:0-3087 GCA_964571795.1 uncultured Gemmatimonadaceae bacterium
CCACGCTGCACACCAACGACGCGCCGAGCACCATCACCCGCATGATCGACATGGGCATCGAGCCGTTCAACGTGGCGAGCGCAGTCAACCTGGTGGTGGCGCAGCGGCTGGTGCGGCGGGTCTGCAAGGACTGCGCGGCCCCGGCCACCTACAAGCCCGAGGAGATCAAGTCCCTCGGTCTGACGCCGGAGCAGGGCAAGAAGATGCCGTTCATGCGCGGCACCGGCTGCGACGTGTGCAGCGGCACCGGCTACAAGGGCCGCGCCGGCCTGTACGAGGTGATGGCGCTCTCCCCCGAGCTCCGGCGGATGATCCTCCGCGGCGCCTCGGTCGCGGACATCCAGGCGATGGCGGTCAAGGAAGGGATGCTCACCCTGCGGATGGACGGGCTCAAGAAGATCGAGCGCGGGGTCACGACACTCGAAGAAGTGGTGAAGGAGACGGCGGCATGAGCGTGAACCTGCGGGCCCTGCTGGAAGAGATGATCGAGCGGGAGGCCTCCGACCTGCACATCACGGCCGGGGAGTGCCCCAAGATCCGCATCGACGGCGACATCACCAACAGCATGACCACCTACGTGATGTCCCCCAAGGACACCCTGCAGCTGGCCTATTCCGTCCTGACGGAAAACCAGAAGAAGCGGTTCGAGACCGAGGACGAGCTCGACTTCTCCTTCGGCATCCAGAACCTGGCCCGCTTCCGCGGCAACTGCTTCAAGCAGCGCGGCTGCGTGGGCATGGTCATCCGGATGATCCCGTTCAGCCTGAAGACCTTCGAGGACCTTGGCCTGCCGCCGATCCTGGCCAAGCTGGCCGAGCGGCCCCGCGGCCTCGTGCTGGTGACGGGGCCCACCGGTTCCGGCAAGAGCACCACGCTCGCCGCCATGATCGACAAGATCAACAAGGAGCGGAAGGGCCACATCATCACGGTGGAGGACCCGATCGAGTTCATCCACCGCCACCAGTCGTGCATCGTCAACCAGCGCGAGGTGGGCACCGACACCAAGTCGTTCTCCACCGCGCTCAAGTACGCGCTCCGCGAGGACCCCGACGTGATCCTGGTCGGCGAAATGCGCGACCTGGACACCATCGCCTCGGCGCTCACCATCGCCGAGACGGGCCACCTGGCCCTCGCCACGCTGCACACCAACTCGGCGGCCGAGTCGATCAACCGCATCATCGACGTCTTCCCGTCGAACCAGCAGCAGCAGGTTCGCGCCCAGCTGGCCTTCGTGCTGGAGGGCGTGGTGACCCAGACGCTGCTCCCGCGCGCCAAGGGGCGGGGCCGGGCGATGGCGTGCGAGATCATGGTCGCCACGCCGGCCATCCGCGCGCTCATCCGCGACGACAAGGTGCACCAGATCCAGAGCGCCCTGCAGTCGGGCAAGAAGCACGGCATGCAGACCATGAACGACGCGCTCTACCAGCTGTACATCTCGCGCGAGGTGGTGCGCGACGAGTGCCTCCGCGTGTCCGGGGACCCGAACGAGTTCCTCCGGATGATCGGCGAGAAGCCGCTGGAAGAGCAGGAAATGGGCACGATGGACAGCAAGAGCGGCAAGCCCGCGCTGCGCCGCTAACGTTCAGAGGAGACCGACCGATGCCGCTCTTCGAATACACGGCGAAAAACGCCACGAACGGCCAGATCATGAAGGGCCAGATGCAGGCCCAGACCCGCGACGAGGTCGTGGGCCACATCCGGAAGAACCGGCTGATCCTGGTCAACATCCGCGAGGCGCCGAAGCAGCTGAAGTTCAGCCTCGGCCAGCCTGGCATCAAGACGCGCGACGTCGTGATCTTCACCCGGCAGTTCGCCACGATGATCAACTCGGGCCTGCCGCTGGTGCAGTCGCTGTCGATCCTCGCCGCGCAGACCGAGAACAAGTCGCTCAAGGAGGTCACCAAGCAGGTGGTGTTCGACGTCGAGGCCGGCAACACCCTGGCCGACGCGTTCAGCCGCCACCCCAAGGCGTTCTCCGGCCTGTTCGTGAACATGGTGGCCGCCGGCGAGGCGGGCGGCATCCTGGACACGATCCTTCTCCGCCTGGCCACCTTCCTGGAAAAGAACGACGCCCTGGTCCGCAAGGTGAAGAGCGCGATGATCTACCCGGCCGTCATCATGAGCGTGGCCGCCATCGCCATCACCGTGCTGCTCATCTTCGTCATCCCGGTGTTCCAGAGCATGTTCGCCTCGGTCAACATGGAACTGCCGCTGCCGACCCGCGTGGTCATCGGCATGTCCGAGTTCCTGATCGGCTACTGGTGGGCCATCCTCGGCGCCATCATCGGGACGGTTTTCCTGATCCGGCAGTACTACGCCACGCCGGACGGGCACCGGAACATCGACCGCATGATGATCAACTCCCCGGTGCTCGGCGACGTGATCCGCAAGTCCGCGGTGTCGCGCTTTACCCGGACGCTGGGCACGCTCATCAGCTCCGGCGTGTCGATCCTGGACGGGCTGGAGATCACCGCCAAGACCGCCGGCAACCGGGTCATTCATGATGCGGTGATGGAGTCCCGGAACTCGATCGCCGGCGGCGAAACGATCGCCGCCCCGCTCGAGCGCTCCAAGGTCTTCCCGCCCATGGTCATCTCGATGATCGCCGTCGGCGAGCAGACGGGCGGCCTGGACGAGATGCTCACGAAGATCGCCGACTTCTACGACGAAGAGGTGGACGTGGCCGTGGGCGCGCTGCTCTCGCTCATGGAGCCCATGATGATCGTGGTCCTCGGCGTCATCGTCGGCGGCATGGTGGTGGCCATGTACCTGCCGATCTTCGACATGATGAACGCGGTGCAGTGAGCGGGGTCGCCCCCCTCGCGTAAGCGCGGCCTCAGGGTCGCGCCGGGTGGCGCGGTGCAGACGGCGGGGTCCCCACGGGACCCCGCCGTTTGCGTTCGGGCCGGCCGGGCAGCCACGGGACCCAGGATCGCCCCGGCGGCGCGACGGGATCGGCGCCCGGGAGCGGCCCCTTGCGTCCCGGAGTCACGTGATATATGATGGTCATCATATGAGCGCACCCAAGCGGCCCCCCGCGGGCCAGAGCCGGAAGGAAGTGACCCACCAGCGGATCGTGGCCGCCGC
>CAZNDK010000082.1:0-2800 GCA_964571795.1 uncultured Gemmatimonadaceae bacterium
GCGACCGTGGCGGAACGGCAGACGCGCCTGGCTTAGGACCAGGTGGGGAAACCCGTGGGGGTTCGAGTCCCTCCGGTCGCACTGCTTCGACGAACCCTGTCCTGAGAGGCTCCCATCGCGACGCGCATCGTGGTCAATCCCAACGGTCCCCTCCGGGTCGAGGGCGAAGTCCAGCTGGTGGACGTCGACGGCGCCCCCTTCGGCCTCGGGGGACGCCCGATGATCACCCTGTGCCGGTGCGGCCACTCCGCCAACAAGCCCTTCTGCGACGGGTCCCACGCGCGCGAGGCCTTCCGCGACGCCGCCGTCGCCCGTGACCTGCCGCCCCGCCCCGGGAGCTGACCCGGCGCCCTCGTTTGCCCGGGTCACGGCGGCCGGGTAGATTTCGCCCGCCATGACAACCATTACCATCCAGAAGACCAGCGGCGATGCCGCCTTGAAGTCGCTCCAGGTGACGGTGCCCGCCGAGCGGGTCCGCCTCGCGGAGGACAAGGCCGTCCAGCAGGTCGCCCGCCGCGTGCGCCTGCCCGGCTTCCGCGCCGGCCACGCCCCGGTGGCCATCGTCCGGAAGCGTTTCCACGATGCCATCCGCCAAACCGTGCTCGACGAGGTGATCCGCGAGAGCTGGGACCAGGCGCGCGAGTCGGAATCGCTCAAGCCGCTGGCCGATCCCTCGGTCCGGAACGTCAAGTTCGAGGACGGCGGCGCCATCGAGTTTGAGCTGCACGTGGAGGTCCGGCCCGAGGTCGCGCTGACCACGACCGGGGGCTTCACGCTCAAGCGCGAGGTGCACGCCGTCACCGACGCGCAGGTCGAGGAGCAGGTCGCCCGGCTCCGGGAACAGAAGGCCACCTGGCTGCCGGTCGAGGGCCAGCGCCCCGCCGCCGGTCAAATGGTGCAGGTGGACGTGACCTCGCTCGAGGAGGGTGCGCCCGCCGAGCCGCAGCCGCACTCCATCATCCTCGGCGAGGGGCAGGCCCTGCCCGCCCTCGAGGAGCGGATCATGGAACTCGTGCCCGGCCAGGTGGCCGAGACCGAGGTCCGGCTGCCCGACGACCACCCCGACGAGAGCCGGAGAGGCAAGTCCCGAAAGCTGCGGGTGGCGTTGCACGAGGTGAAGCGCCAGGAGCTCCCCCCGCTCGACGACGCGTTCGCGCGCGAGGTCGGGGACTTCGAGGATCTCGCCGGCCTCCGGGCCGCCGTCCGCGCCGACCTGGAGCAGGAAGCGGTGCGCGACGCCGATGCCCGGGTCCGCGACCAGCTGATCCAGAAGCTGGTCGAGGCGAACGGCGTGGAATCGCCGCCTTCGCTGGTCCACCGGGTCATTCACGGGTACCTGCACGCCTACGGCGTGCCGCACGAGCGCGAGCCCGAGTTCGCCGCGCAGTTCCAGCCCGTGGCCGAGGCCCAGGTCCGTCGTGACCTCGTGCTCTCGGCGGTGGCGGAGGCGCAGGGCTTGTACGCCACCGAGACGGACGTGGACGCCCGGATCGCCACGATGGCCGCGGCCCGGAACGTCCCCGCCGGCCAGGTCTACGCATCGCTCCAGAAGGCCAACCGGCTGGCGGAACTCGAGCGCGCCATCTCCGAGGACAAGGTCTTCGGCTACTTGCTCCAGCAATCCACCGTGGAAGGGTGAGTCACGTGTCCCTCTATCCTCCCTACATCATCGAGCGGTCCAGCCGGGGCGAGCGGACGTACGACATCTTCAGCCGCCTCCTGATGGACCGGATCGTCTTCCTCGGCGCCCCGATCAACGACGACGTCGCCAACATCATCATCGCCCAGCTGCTCTTCCTCGAGGCCGACAACCCCGAGAAGGACATCTACCTCTACCTGAACAGCCCGGGCGGGGTCGTGTCCAGCGGCATGGCCATCTACGACACCATGCAGCATCTCCGGGCCCCGGTGAACACCATCTGCATGGGCATGGCCGCCTCCATGGGGTCATTCCTGCTGGCCGCCGGCGCCAAGGGCAAGCGGAGCGCGCTGCCGCACAGCCGGATCATGATCCACCAGCCCTCGGGCGGCACCCAGGGCACGGCGTCGGACATCGAAATCCAGGCGCGGGAAATCCTCTACCTGCGCGCTAAGATGAACCAGCTCTACAGCTTCCACACCGGGCAGGCCATCGAAACGATCGAGCGGGACATGGACCGGGACCGCTTCATGAGCGCCGAGGAGGCCCGGGAGTACGGGCTCATCGACACCGTGTTCGAACCCCGCAAGGACTGGCTCACCCCAACCCCTCAGGCTTGACGCCCCCCGGGACCCGACCCACCTTTCGGGAAGGGTCCCCTCTCCACCATCGGCGGCCAGCGCATGTCGAACGACAAGCACCTCCGCTGTTCCTTTTGCGGCAAGTCCAAGGATTCGGTCCGGAAGTTCATCTCCGGACCGTCCGTCTACATTTGCAACGAGTGCATCACGCTCTGCAATGAGATCCTTGCCGAGGACGAGGAACGCGAGGTTGCCGAGAGCATCACGTCGGTCCCGACCCCCGCCGAAATCAAGGACACCCTCGACCAGTACGTGATCGGGCAGGAGCGCGCAAAGCGGACGCTGTCGGTGGCGGTGTACAACCACTACAAGCGGATCAACGCTGCCGCCGCCCGCGATGGCGAGGTCGAGCTGGAAAAGTCGAACATCCTGCTCCTCGGCCCGACCGGGGTGGGCAAGACCCTCCTGGCGCAGACCCTCGCGCGCATCCTCGACGTCCCGTTCACCATCGCCGACGCCACGACCCTCACCGAGGCGGGCTACGTCGGCGAGGACGTGGAGAACATCCTGGTGCGGCTGC
>CAZNDK010000083.1:0-2655 GCA_964571795.1 uncultured Gemmatimonadaceae bacterium
CGCCTCATGGCCATCGTGACCGACGATGACCTCCGGCGGTACATCCTCTAGCCCCACTGGTCCTTCGTCCTTTCGGTCGTAGATTCACGAGAGGGACGGCATGGATCTCCTGACCACACTGCAGGGCCCACTGGCCGATCGCTACCGGCTCGAGCGTGAGCTCGGGCGCGGCGGCATGGCCATCGTGTACCTGGCCCACGACCTCAAGCACCAGCGGCAGGTGGCCATCAAGGTCCTCCGACCCGAACTGGCCGCGTCGCTCGGCGAGGAGCGCTTCCACCGCGAGATCGCGCTGGCCGGCGGCCTCCAGCACCCCCACATCCTCCCCCTGTACGACAGCGGCACCTTCGACGTCGAGACGCAACCCCTCCTCTATTACGTCATGCCCTTCGTGGCGGGCGAGTCGCTGCGGGACCGGATGACCCGCGAGGGGCAGCTGCCGATCGACGACGCGGTCGCAATTACCCGGGAGGTGCTCGACGCCCTGGGCGCCGCGCATGCGCACGGCATCGTCCACCGGGACATCAAACCCGAAAACATCCTGCTGTCGGGCGGCCACGCACTGGTGGCCGATTTCGGAATCGCCCGCGCCATCGGGGCGGCCGGAGGCGACCGGCTCACGGAGACCGGCCTGGCCCTCGGCACTCCGTCCTACATGAGCCCGGAGCAGGGGGCCGCCGAACGTGAGGTGGATGCCCGGAGCGATCTCTACAGCCTGGGGTGCGTGCTGTACGAAATGCTCGCGGGGGAGCCGCCCTTCACCGGGCCCAGTGCGCAGGCCATCCTGGTGAAGCGGATGACCGAGCCTGCCCCGTCGGCCCTCCGCCTGAGGGACACCGTCCCCCTGGAGGTGAACGCCGCGCTCGGCCGCGCGCTTGCACGGACGCCCGCCGATCGCTTCCCGACGGCGGAGGCCTTTTCACGGGCACTCCAGCCGTCGCCGGGCGGCGTGGTGACCCCGACCGCCCTTCCCCCGGCACGCCCGCGCCGGCTCGCGCTGCTCGCCGGGGTGGTGACACTCGGACTCCTCGCGGCGGCGGTGCTCTGGAGTCGGCGAGCGCCGCCGCTCCCCGCCGTCGGCGCGCGCCTCGCCCTGACCGACCTGGTTGTCACCAAGCGCGATTCCTCGACCGACTACCTCCGGAGCGGCATTCCCGACTACCTGGTGACCGCGCTCCGCCGCCTGCCGGGCCTCGACGTCATGCCGATGAGCCTGGTCCGCCGGGACTCGATCCTGACGTCGCCAGTGGACCTCGGCCGGAAGCTCAAGGCCACCGCGGTCCTGACCGGCACCCTCGCGCGGTTCGGCGGCACCCTGGCGATCAACGCCGAGCTGGTCCAGGTGGCGGATGGCCGTTTGCTCTGGTCGGGCCAATTCGAGTATCCGGATACCAACTACGCCGGCCTCATTCCCACCGTCGTCGGGGTCATCGCCGATTCGCTTCGCCTGCACCTGAGCGGCGGCACGCGCCGCGAGGCGGTGGAGCGCTCCCGGGTGGATCCGGTGGTGCTCGACCTGTTGCTCCGCGGGCGGCACTGGTACTCCCGTGGCACGCTGGGCGCACCCGGCGATTCGGCTACTTCCGACTCGGCGCGAGCGTTCTTCCAGAGCGTGCTCGACCGCGCCCCCAACACGCCGCTCGCGCTCTGGGGCATCGGCGCCTACTACGCGATTTCCTATATCCGGGGCTGGGATGTGCCGGGCCTCACGCCCGCACAGGTGTACGCCCGCGCCGACTCCCTCAACCGGCTCACGATCTCGCTGGACAGCTCGATCGCGCCGGCGTGGGTCACCCTCGCCGTCAACCGCCTGTACGTGCAGGACGACTTCGAGGGGGTTCGCGACGCGCTGCGCCGCGCCATCGCGTCGGACTCGGGCTTCGCGGACAACTACCGGATCTCCGGCATCCTCCTCCAGGAAATCGACGGTGATCTCCCGGGTGCGCTTCGGAACTTCGAACACGCTGTGGAGCTGGAACCGACCCTGGCGCGCCTCAACAGCCTCGGTGCGGGGCTCATGGCCGCCCGGCGCTATCCGGAGGCCGCGGTCGTCCTCGAGCGATCCATGGCCACCCGCCTGAACGCCGGGGCCTGGACGCGGCTGATCACCACCTATGAGCGGATGGGCCGTGAGGCGGACGCCACGCGAATCCGCCGGCTGGTCGATTCCACGGGCCGGTCGGCCGCTCCATTCGAGGCGGCGCTGGCGGCGCACGACACCGCCGCCTACCGCCGCGCCCGTCGCGCGGAGCTCCAGCACATGGCGGATTCGCTCATCGCGCGCCAAAACCAGCCCGACGTGGCCCCGGCGGAGCGGTACACGGTGGCCGAGTTGCGGATCGACGCCATTCTCTGCGAGCTGGGCGACTCGAAGAAGGCGATGGACCTGGTCGAGGACCTCTACCGCATCCGGCCGAAGCGGCTCCGGTGGATCGTCACGAATGTGGACCTCGGCTGCCTCCGCGACGACCCGCGCTACCTGCCGCTGGTCCATGCCGCGGGGCTCGACGCCTATCTCCGGAATTGAACCGGGCCTGTCCGCCCCCACTGGCCCGATGCCCCCGCGGCCCTAGATTGCCTGCGTGGACTCCCTGGACCTCCTGAACAGCACGCAGGGCCCCCTGGCCGGCCGCTACCGGCTCGAGCACGAGCTCG
>CAZNDK010000084.1:0-2531 GCA_964571795.1 uncultured Gemmatimonadaceae bacterium
CCTCGCCGCTGTCGAAGAGCGGCAGGATGTGCGGATGCTGCAGGTTGGCGGTGGTCTTGATCTCGCTGAGGAACCGTTCGGCGCCGATGACCGCGGCCAGCTCGGGCCGCAGCACCTTGAGCGCCACCTTTCGGTCGTGCTTCAGGTCCTGCGCCAGGTAGACGGTGGCCATGCCGCCGGCGCCGAGTTCCCGCTCGATGCGGTACCGGTCGGCCAATGCGGCGGCGAGGCGGGGGGGCGTCTCCACTATCGCCCGGCCGGCCGGCTGAGGTCGAGTTCGGCCAGCCAGTGCTGCACCAGGATCGCGATGGCCGGGCTCGTCGAGCCGGCCTCGGATCCTTCGCCTGCCAGGCGCTTGAACACGAACCGCCGGTCATCGGGCGACACGGCATACTGCGCGTGATACTGGTCGCGGAAGTACGGGTCGGCGAAAAGCAACTGCTGTTCACCCATTTGGAAACCGGTGCCTGCGCTCGTGAGGATCGGCACCGCCACGAACGTCCGGGGGGCCAGGCTGCGGAAGAACAGTTCACGGCCGCTGTGCGACCACATCGGCTCGATCCCGCCGTTGCGGGAGACCTGCCAGCGGCCGGCATTCACGTCCGGGAAGGGGCGCACGTACACCTCATTGCGACCCGATTCGTTCGAGGTGTAGGCAAGCCAGCGGCCGTCGGGCGACAGGGCCGGCGACTTCTGGTCATATCCGGGGGCCGCGAGCAGCGGCGTCAGGGCGCTGTCCCCGGTGCCGGCCGCCCGCCGGAAGAGGAAGATCTGCCGGCCTCCCCCGGGCACGGTGAGCCGCACGATCATCACGGTGGTGTCCCGGGTCTCCACGACCTCTTCCACGTCGCCTGTCGGATCGAGTACTGTCTCGGCGGCGCCCGTCCCGTCGGCTCGCCGCTGGAGGAGGCGCAAACCGGTGCTGTCGTTCGACCCATACCAGAGATAGCGGCCGTCCGCGCTCCACACCGGCCGGATGGTGCGCTGCTCGAACGTCAGGCGCGTCAACGGCCCGGCATCGAGCTGCTTGACCCAGATGTTCTGGCCACTGGACTCGTTGATGCTTACCGCCAGCTGCCGGCCGTCAGGCGAGAGGGCCAGTCCGTTACTGCCAGTGAGCTGCCGCCACACCCAGCTCGTGTCGATCAGAGAAGACACGCCTTCACGCGTGACCCAGACAGTCTGGATCAGGGCCCCGCCGGCCGAGGACCCCCCTGTGACGTAGAGCGCCGTGCCGGTACGCGCGACCACGAAGTCGGGGGTGTTTCCGCCGACGCGCACTCCCTCGAGCACCGGCATCGGAGGCGCGCGGAACCGGAAGTTGCCCGCGTCGAACGCCCCGATGAAGACGCCCCCGTCAGGACGCACGAACACCACCCGGTCATCTCGCACCGACCAGGCGCTAACGACGTCGCCCATGACCTCGTGCATGGCGCCGGTGCGCATGTCGAGCGCGATCAGCCTGGACTCCGTGCACCCCGGATTGCAGAGTGAGACCAGCGCGCCGCGCCCGCCGGGAAGCCCGTCGAGGTGCGTGACATAGGCGCCGTGGAAGAGCGAGTCGTGCCACTCCCGCACCACGACGCCGTCGCTGGAAACCGCGCGCAGACTCATGCTGCTCGCCTGCGTGCCGCGGTACAGCAGGGTCCCGTCATCCAGCCAGGCGACGGCGTTCCCCGCGGAGTCGCCGAGGGTCACCGCCGAGCCGCCCACGCGCGGCACCTTCTCGAGCTTGTTCTCCGCTATGAAGGCCACCCACTCACCGTCCGGCGAGAATCGCGGGGCGAACCCTCTCGCGGTACCGGTCAGCGGCACCGCCTCGGCGCGATCCTCCTCCTTGATCCACAATTGAAGCCCGCCGGTCGTGTCGACGAAGACGAACGCCTTCCCGTCCGGAGACAGCGCGAGGTGCCGCCCCAGGATCCCGGGCTGGAAGTTCGCGGACTTGATGAGCACCTGATAGCGGCTGATTCCGGGTGGGGTCGGGCGGCGGAGCCAGCCCCACAGGGCAGCCACGAGCAGGACCGCCCCGAGGGCGGACATCGTCGCGAGCGCGCGGCGCGAGACGCCGGTCCGGCCCGCAAGCCCGGTAATACCAGTGGATGGGCTGCCTGCGATGGTGAACGCCGGGTTGCCCAGCGCGTCGCCGAACGCCTTGGCGGACTCGAACCGGTCGGCCGGCAGCTTCTCCAGCGACTTGGCCACGGCGTCCACCACGTTCTGGGGCACCGACTTCCTGAGCTTGGTGACCGGGGCCGCCTCCTCGGTCACGATCTTCATGATGATCTGCTGCGCCGAGGCGCCCACGTGGGGCGGATTCCCGGTGAGCATTTCGTAGAGCACGCTGCCGAGCGAGTAGACGTCGGACCGGGCGGTGATGAGTTTCTCCGCCGTGGCCTGCTCGGGGCTCATGTAGTGCGGCGTGCCGAGGCTCATGCCGGTTTCGGTCATCCGGCCGCCCGCCGCGGCGCTCAGGGCCAGGGCGATGCCGAAGTCGGCCACCATCGGGCGCCCGTCGTGCAGCAGGATGT
>CAZNDK010000085.1:0-2510 GCA_964571795.1 uncultured Gemmatimonadaceae bacterium
GCGGCAGGATGTGCGGATGCTGGAGGTTGGCGGTGGTCTTGATCTCGGAGAGGAATCGCTCGGCGCCGATGACCGCGGCCAGCTCGGGGCGGAGCACCTTGACCGCCACCTTGCGGTCGTGCCTCAGGTCCTGGGCGAGGTACACCGTGGCCATGCCGCCCTGGCCGAGTTCGCGTTCCAGCTGGTAGCGGTCGGCGAGGGCCGATGTGAGCCGTCCCGGGACGTCGGTCACTGTTTCACCTTCGCTTTCAGTTCCTCGAACCAGTTGTCCACCAGCACCACCTGGGTGGGTGCCTGCGTCACGGAGTCCGCAAGGGCCCGCAGCATGACGAAGCGCTGGTCGTCCGGAGAGAGATCATAGGCGCGGTAGGACGGCGACTTCACGTAGGTCGTGTCCACGAAGAGCGCTCGCGGCGCCTCGGCCGCGAACGAGGGCGTCGTCGTCACGTTTACCGCCATCATCTGGCCCGACTCGGAGCGGAAGAAGATCTCCTTCCCGCCGCGGCTCCAGAGCGGCTCGTCGCCGCCGGCGGTGGAAATCTGCCAGCGGCCTCCGTCCGCGCCGGGGAACGGGCGCACGTAGATCTCCGACTTCCCCGTTTCGTCGGATTGATACGCGATCCACTTGCCGTCCGGCGAGAGCGTCGGCGCCCGCTCGTCGAACTTGTCGGCCGCCACGATCGGTGTCAGGGTGGTGTCCACGGCGGGCTGGAAGGCCAGGATGTCCCGGGTCGGCAGCGTGGTGCGCACCACGAGCCACTGCCCGTCGTGCGACCAGAGCGCCTCGGCGAGGGACTTGTCGGAGCCGATCAGCCGCTCGACGGCCCCGCTGCCATCGGCGCGCTTCCGGTAGAGCGAGGCGTTGTTGTTGCCCGGGTCGGCGATGTAGGTCACCTGCTGCCCGTCCGGCGACCAGACCGGCCGATACTTGAGGAAGTCCTCGAAGGTGAGCCGGGACAGGGGGCCGCGCGGCAGCTGCTTGATCCAGATGTCGGAGGTGGGGTCGCCCGAGATCGCGACGGCCAGGCGCTTGCCATCCGGCGAGAGCGACATGCCGCCGTTGAACGGCCGCACGTAGGTCCAGCCGGAGTCCACCGGCGTCGACACGCCGGCCCGCGTGACCCACACCGGCTCGACCGTTTCCTTCACGTCGCGCGGCTCGCCCGCCAGGTAGATCAGCGTGCCGTCCTTGGAGACGTCGTAGTCCACGAAGTACCCCGAGGCGACCACCACCCCGGAGATCACCGGGACCGGCGGGCCCGTCGCCGCGAGCTTGTCCTGGTCGAACGGCACGGCCACCAGCGTGCCATCGGACCGGGCGATCAGCAGGTGGCCGGTGGCGAGGTAGCGCGCCCGGAGGCCGCGCTGGAGGACCTGGTAGGTGCCGGACTTGAAGTTGAGGACGGCAATCTCCGTGTCATTCGGCCGGGTCGGCCCATACCACACGGAGAACACCAGTCCGCGGTTGTTGGGAAGCACCGCCGGGCTCAGGTGGGCAAACTCGTGGCGCGTGGTGTCGAGGTTGGTGAGCACGGTCGGGACGCCGCCGGTAACCGGTACCTTGACGATACCACCGCCGGTGGCCCGGAAGCCCCCCGCAGAATAAATGACCCCGTCGCTGGCCCAGGCGGTCCCGCCTGCGGAGATCGCCGAGTCGGCCACGACGGTGGGCGAAGCGCCATCGACCGGGGCCACCTTGAGCACGCCGGGAAGGACCACGAACGCCACCTGCTGTCCGTCCGGCGACCACGACAGGCCGAGGGCGCCGTCCGTGCCCGGCAGGGGACGGGCGTGGAGCTGGTCGCGATCCCTGATCCAGACCTGCCGGGTGCCGGACGATCCGCCGGCGAGGTAGGCGATGCGCGAGCCATCGGGGCTGATCGCGAGGATCTGCAGCCCCCTGGTCGTGATTTCCTCGGGTCCGGTCAACTCGAGGGCGTACCGACGGACCGGAGCGGCCGACGCGGACGGGGCTCGGGACCAGAGCCACCCCACAGCCACCAGGGTGAGCCCGAAGAGCGCCCACCCGGCGGTTGCGAACCCGGTCCACCGTCGGCCGGCCGCGTAGCCGGCGCCTGTCATGGCGGTGGTCCGTCCGGCGAATCCGGGATCGGTGAGCGCCGCGCCGAACTCGGCCGCAGAGGCAAAGCGGTCGGCCGGCAGCTTCTCAATCGACTTCGCCACGGCGGCGGCCACGTTGGGCGGCACCGACCTCCGGTGCTTCGTGACCGGGGCCGCCTCCTCGGTCACGATCTTCATGATGATCTGCTGGGCCGAGGCGCCGGTGTGCGGCGGGTTGCCGGTCAGCATCTCGTACAGCACGGAGCCGAGTGAGTAGACGTCTGAGCGCGCCGAGATCTCCTTCTCGGCGGTGGCCTGCTCAGGGCTCATGTAGTGCGGCGTGCCGAGGCTCATCCCGGTCTCGGTCATCCGGCCGCCGGCGGCCGCCGAGAGCGCCAGGGCGATGCCGAAGTCGGCCACCATCGGGCGCCCGTCGTGCAGCAGGATGT
>CAZNDK010000086.1:0-2323 GCA_964571795.1 uncultured Gemmatimonadaceae bacterium
TGTGCGGGTGCTGTAGTGCCGCCGTGGTCTTGATCTCCACCACGAAGCGCTCGGCACCGATGACGGCAGCCAGCTCGGGCTTCAGGACCTTGAGCGCTACCTTGCGGTCGTGCTTCAGGTCCTGCGCGAGGTACACGGTGGCCATGCCGCCCTGGCCCAGCTCCCGCTCGATGCGGTACGTGTCGGCGAGCGCGGTGGTAAGGCGGGGAAGCGGGTCAGACATCCTATTTCTCCCCCATCTTCGCCCGGAGCTCCGTGAACCAGTTGTCCACGACCACGATCTGGCCGGCGCCCGGCGCCGAATTGACGGCGGCGAGACGCACCATCACGAACCCGGAGTCGTTCGGCGTGACATCGTAGTACGGCACGATGTTGGACCCGAGAAGAACCCCGCCCAGCGAGAAGAGCCGGCGGGGTTCACCCGGGCTGAAGGTGGCGCCAGGGGCGATGGCCACCGCCATGAAGTCATTGCTCGTACTCTCGAAAAAGAGCTCGCGCCCGCTCCTCGACCACCGCGCCGCGGACCCGCCACGGGTGGAGACTTGCCAGCGGCCGCTGCCGGTGTTCGGGAAGGGCCGCACGAAGACTTCGAACTGTCCCGACTCGTTCGACGAGTAGGCGAGCCACTTGCCGTCCGGGGAGAGCGCCGCTCCCTGCTCGATGAACGGTCCGGTCAGAAGTGGCGTGGGGACGGTATCCTGGCCCAGGCGAATGCCGAAGATGTCCCTGCCCGCGTTCGGCGTATTGGCCCGATAGATCAGCCATTCGCCGTCGGTCGACAACGTGGCCTCTGCGATGACGGTGCCTGGCACGCGCCAGACCAGCTCGGCGGGCGCGCTGCCATCGGCCCGCTTCCTCCAGACCGACTGGGTGCTGCTATCGGGCGTCGAGACGTACACCACCGTCTGCCCGTCCGCCGTCCAGGTCGGCCGGGTCGAGGAGGTGCCGTCGAACGTGAGACGCGACAGCGGTCCGGAGGGGAGTTGCTTGACCCAGATGTCTGGCGACGCCACCCCGACCACGTCGAGGGCGAGCCGGGTACCATCGGGAGACAGGCTGATCGCCCGATTGTTCGATGGATTGAAGGACACCGGAGGTTCGAGCGGGGTGAGGCCGCCCTGGCGGCTGACGTAGACCAGCTCGGCGACGCCGCCGGCGCTGGAGGCCAACCCGGGGACGTAGGCCACGGAACCGCTGGCCGAGATCGCGAAGTCGACACCGCCGAACGCCTTCGTCATGGCCCCCTCGAAGAGCGGCACGCCAGGTCCCGTCAGTTCGAACTTCTCCTCGTCGAACGGCGCCGCGAGGACCGCCCCGTCGGCCCGCACGTAGACCAGGTATCCCGGTGCCACGTACCGCGCCAGCAGCCCCTTCGTCAGTACGTGACGCTCGCGCTTCTTGAAGTCGAAGGCCACGATGTCAAAGTCGGTCGGGTCGAGGTTGCGCCGGGAGCGGAAGAGCAGCCCCTTTCCGTTCGGGAGCGGTGCGGGCCAGGCGTGCCCGAGCTCGTTTGCCGCCGAATCGAGCAGGATGAGTGGCTCGGGCGTGCCGCCATCGGCTCGCACGCGACTCATGCCGGAGGGCGCATCGAGGTAGATCCACCCGTCGGGGCCCCAGGCCACGCCGCCACCCGCGCCGCTGCCTGGCGTCGTCAACGTGATCGGCGGACCACCCGTCACCGGCACGATCTTGAGGTCGAAGTTGGGGCCGGCGGAGAAGGCGATTCGCTGGCCATCGGGGGAGAACCAGGGGCTGACGGCGCCGAGCGTCCCTGGGAGTGGCGTGGCGTCGAGCCGGTTGCGGTCCCGCACCCAGAGCTGGTCCCCTCCCTCGCCCGGCCCGACATACACCAGCCGGCTCCCGTCGGGCGAGAAGGCGAGATTCACGCCCGGAATCCCCTGCCGCATCGCCTGGTCGGCCGGGAGCCCCATGCTGTAGCGAATCACGGGGGCTGGCGGCTTCGGGCGGAGCAGCGCCCAGGCGGCGAGGGCCGTGCTCACGAGCGCGACGGCAGCCAGGCCGGCCACGAGCGCACGGGCCCGTGGGGACGCGGCGCGCGCCCCGCCCGCAACGGACGTGGTCGCCCGCGTGGCGAAGCCGGGGTTCGCGAGCGCCGCCGCAAACTCCGCCGCCGAGCCGAAGCGATCCGCCGGCAGCTTCTCCAGCGCCGTGAGCACCGCCGCCTCGACCTGCGGCGGAATGGTGTGCCGCTGGCTGGTGAGCGAACGGGGATGCTCCGTGACTACCCGCGCCACGATGGCCTGCGCCGTGCTCCCGGTGAACGGCGGATCGCCGGTCAGCATCTCGTAGAGCACACACCCCA
>CAZNDK010000087.1:0-2294 GCA_964571795.1 uncultured Gemmatimonadaceae bacterium
GTACCGGGTCCACTGCGTGAGCGTCTTCCGGCCTTCCTCCTCCTTCTGCATCTTGCCGATGCTCGGCGCGACGCCGCCGATCAGCTGGAAGATGATCGAGGCCGAGATGTACGGCATGATGCCGAGGGCAAAGACCGTCGCGCGCGACAGCCCGCCGCCCAGCATGTCGTACAGGCCGAAGAACCCGGCCGCGGCCGAGTTCCGGATGAAGTCGGAGAGTGCCTGGACGTTCACCCCGGGCGCGGCGATGTGCGCGCCGATCCGGTAGATGAGGAGCGCCAGGGCCGTGAAGAGGAGCTTGCGCTTCAGCTCCGGATCGAAATTGAACGTCGGGGTGCTGGGAGCAGTCACTTACGCCTCAACGCTGCCGCCGGCCGCCTCGATCTTGGCGCGGGCCGAGGCGGACACCGGGATGCCGCGGACGGTGTAGGCCCGGGCGGCCTCGCCGGTGCCGAGGATCTTCACCACGACCGCGGAATTCGGGATGATCCCGGCGCTCACCAGCGCATCGGGCGTCACGTCGCCGCCCGCGACCGCCGCGAGGCGGGCGAGATTCACCGGCACCGCCGTCACCTTGAACGGGTTGGTGAACCCGCGCTTCGGCAGCCGCCGGTACATCGGCATCTGGCCGCCCTCGAAGCCCGGGTTGGTCTGGCCGTGGGTGCGGGCCTTGTGGCCCTTGTGGCCCTTGCCCGACGTCTTGCCGATGCCCGACCCCGGGCCGCGCCCGATCCGCTTGCGCGACTGGGTCGAGCCGGCGGCCGGCTGCAGGGTGGACAGGGTCACCGACGGGGCCTTCGGTTCCTTCGCCTTCGCCATCACGCCTCCTGCGCCGGCGTCACCTCGACGAGGTGCCGCACCTTGAACAACATGCCGCGGACCGACGCGGTGTTGACGATCTCGATCGTCTGCTGGTGGTGCCGGAGGCCGAGGGCCTCGAGCGTCCGCCGCATGGTGGCCGCGTGGCCGATGCCGGACCGGATCTGCTTGACGGCCAGGCGCTTCGCCTTCTTCTCGCTCGGGATGGTCGCGGCGTGGTGCGCCGGGCCCTGCCGACCGACGACGGGGTTGCGTCCCATGGCTCAGCCCTCCTGGCGCGGCTTGTAGCCGAGTTCGCTGACCTCGACGCCCCGCTCGCGCGCCACCTGGCGGACCGAGACGAGGCGCGTGAGGGCGTCCATCGTCGCGCCGACCATGTTGTGCGGGTTCGCGGAGCCGAGGCTCTTGGTCAGGATGTCGGTGACGCCGGCGCACGCCAGCACGGCCCGGATCGGGCCGCCCGCGATGACGCCGGTACCGGTGGCGGCGGGCTTGAGCAGCACCCGGCCGGCCCCGTGCTCGCCGACGATCTCGTGCGGGATCGTGGTGCCCGTGCGGGGCACCTCGATCATCTTCCGCTTGGCGGCGTCCACCGCCTTGCGCACCGCTTCGGACACCTCGTTCGCCTTGCCGGTCGCCACGCCCACCTTGCCCTTGCCGTCGCCGACGGCCACGAGCGCGTTGAACGAGAACCGCCGGCCGCCCTTGACCACCTTGGCCACGCGGTTGATGGCGATCACGTTCTCGACGTGATCGCTCGGGCTCCGGTCGCGGTCCCGCCGCGGGCCCCGGTCGCGTCCCTCGCCGCGCCCGCCGCGGCCGCGCCGCTGGGGCTGTTCCGAGGGCGCCTCGGTGGTGGTGCCGGGCACTGCCTGTTCGTCGGCCATGCTAGAACTCCAGTCCGCCGGCGCGCGCGCCGTCGGCGACCGCCTGCACGCGGCCATGGTAACGGTAACCCGCCCGGTCGAACACCACCGTGGTGTAGCCCGCGGCCTTCGCCTTCGCGGCGATGAGCTGCCCGACGGCCTTGGCGCGGGCCACCTTGCCCGTGCCCTCGACCTGGATGCCCTCGCTCGTGTCCGTGACCCCGAGGAGCGTCACCCCGAGGTCGTCGTTGACCAGCTGGGCGGAGATGTGCTTGAGCGACCGGAAGACGACCAGCCGCGGGCGCGCCAGCGTCCCGGCGACCTTCTGCCGGACCCGGAGGTGCCGGCGGAGGCGCTGTTCCCGGCGCGTCTTGGGTGCGTGAATCGCGCGCATGCCTACTTCGCTCCTGTCTTGCCGGCCTTGCGCCGGACCTGCTCGCCCTGGTAGCGGATGCCCTTGCCCTTGTAGGGCTCCGGCGGGCGGACCGACCGGATCTCGGCGGCCACCTGGCCGACGAGCTCCTTGTTGGCGCCCTGGATCCGCACCACCGTGTTGTTCTCGACCGTGATCTTGATCCCCTCGGGCGCCTTGAACGGCACCTGGTGGGA
>CAZNDK010000088.1:0-2208 GCA_964571795.1 uncultured Gemmatimonadaceae bacterium
ACGCCCTCGACCATGTTGGCCACGAGGGTGCGGGTCAGGCCGTGGAGCGCCTTGTGCCGCTTGTCGTCGCTGGGCCGGGTCACCGACACCTGGCCGTCCGCGAAGGCCACCGCCATCTCGGGGTGGAGGGCCCGGGCCAGCTCGCCCTTGGGTCCCTTCACCGCGATGGTGTTGCCCTTGAGGTTCACCGTGACGCCGGCGGGCACCGCCACCGGCCGCTTGCCGATACGCGACATGGCGCCTCCTACCAGACGACGGCGAGCAGCTCGCCGCCGAGGTTGGCGGTGCGCGCCTGCCGGTCCGTCATCAGCCCCTTGGGGGTCGAGACGATGGCCATGCCGAGCCCGTTCTTGACCCGGGGCAGGTCGCGGCACTTGACGTAGTGCCGGAGGCCCGGGGTCGAGACGCGCCGCAGCTCCCGGATGACCGGCAGCTCGTTGTGGTACTTGAGGTAGAGCCGCAGCACGCCGCGGCCGCCATCCTCGAGCACCTTGCACTCGGCGATGTAGTGATTCTCCAGGAGCAGGCGCGCCAGCTCGACCTTGAGCTTGGACGCCGGCACATCGACTCGCCGGTGGCCCGCGGAGCAGGCGTTCCGGATGCGAGTCAGCATATCCGCGACGGGATCTGTCATGCTCATGTTACACGCGTCCCCTTACCAACTGGCCTTGCGCACGCCCGGGATTTCCCCCTTCAGCGCGAGCTCTCGAAAGCAGATTCGGCAGAGGCCGAACTTGCGCAGGACTGCCCGTGACCGCCCGCACCGCTGACAGCGGCGGACGGCGCGCACCTTGAACTTCGGGGTACGCTTGGCTCGTTCAATCCAACTGGTCTTTGCCATCGTCTCTCCTGGTGGCGCCCCGCGGGGCGCCGGGTTTTCACGCCATCGGGACCGGCGTCTCGCCGCGGAACGGCCAGCCGAGCTCGCGGAGCAACGCCATCGCCAGGTCATCCCGCCCGGCGTTCGTAACGATCGTGATGTCCATCCCGTGGATCTTCTCGACCTTGTCGTAGTCGATCTCGGGGAAGATCAGCTGTTCCTTGATGCCGGTGGTGTAGTTGCCCCGGCCGTCGAAGCTCTTGTTCGGCATCCCGCGGAAGTCCCGGACCCGCGGCACCGAGATGGTGATGAAGCGGTCAAGGAACTCGTACATCCGGGCGCCGCGCAGCGTCACCGAGGCGCCGACCGGCACGCCGGCCCGGAGGCCGAAGTTGGCGATCGACTTCTTGGCGCGGGTGACGACCGGCTTCTGGCCGGTGATCTGGCCCAGCTCGATGACCACGGCGTCCAGCAGCTTCGGCGTCTTGCTCGCCTCGCCCATGCCGACGTTGAGCACCACCTTGACGATCCGCGGCACCTGCATCGGGTTGGTGATGCCGAACTGCTGGCTCAGCCGCCCCCGGACCACGGTCTCGTAGTACGTCTGCAGCCGGGGCGTGCCCTCGGCCGCCTTCGGCGCGGCGTCCAGGGCCCCCGCGGTCGCCTTCTCCTTGCCGCCCTTGGCCCCGGCGCCCTTGGGCGCCTTTTCCCTGACGGCCTTCTCGTCCTTCACGTCCTTCGTCGTGGCCATTTACCGGCTCCTCGGGATCGGCTGCCCGGACTTCACCGCGAGGCGCTCCACGGTGCCGTCGGCGTCCCGCCGCCGGCGCACCCGGGTCGGCTCGCCGCTCTTCGGGTCGATCAGCATGGTCTTCGAGTGGTGGATCGGCGCCGGGAACTCGATGATCCCGCCCTCGCTGGTCTGCGTGGCGCGCCGGTGCCGCTTCACGACGTTGACCCCGTCCACGGTCACCCGCCCCGTCTTCGGGTACACGCGCAGCACCTTGCCCCGCTTGCCCTTGTCGTCGCCCGAGATGACCTGGACGGTGTCGCCCTTGGTGATCGGGAGCGAGAGCCGGACGACCGGCCGCTGCCGGACGCGCTTGGCCTTCTTGTGTACGAGCGGCTTCATGTTACAGGACCTCCGGCGCCAGCGAGACGATCTTCATGTAGCGCTTCTCGCGGAGCTCGCGCGCCACCGGGCCGAAGATGCGGGTGGCCCGCGGCTCGCCCTTGTCGTCGATGAGGACCGCGGCGTTCTCGTCGAACCGGATGTAGGAGCCGTCCTTGCGGCGGGTCTCCTTCACGGTGCGCACGATGACCGCCTTGGCCACGTCGCCCTTCTTCACCTGGCCGGTCGGGATGGCGTCCTTGATGGCCACCACCAC
>CAZNDK010000089.1:0-1578 GCA_964571795.1 uncultured Gemmatimonadaceae bacterium
CCGCTTCCCCGCTGTCGTTCTGCCTCCCGCCACCCAAGGTCCCGCCGCCAGGTCTTCCCCTCGAACGTGATCGCCTCGGCGCCCTCCCTGCTCCTGGCCTGGGCCTCGGGAAACGTTTGGGCCACGGCGGTCACGTTCAGCACCCGGCCCCCCGACGCGCGAAGCACGCCGTCCGCGCCCCGGCTGGTCCCGGCGTGGAAGACGGTCACCCCGTCCGGCAACACGCCGGGAATGGAAATTTCCGCTCCCTTTTCCGGGGCGTCTGGGTAGCCGCGGGCAGCGAGGACAGTTGTGACGGATGCCCCGGGCCGCACGGCCAGCGGCCCGGCTGGTTTCCCTTCCGCCACGCGGAGGAGCGCGTCGGTGAGCCCGCCGCCGAGCAACGGCAGCACCACCTGCGTCTCGGGATCGCCGAAACGGCAGTTGAACTCCACCACGAACGGCGCCCCCGACGGATCCACCATGATCCCGGCGTAGAGGCATCCCTCGAACCGGGCGCCTCGGCGTTCGAGTTCGACGAGGGCGGGCAGCATCACCTCGCGCCGCACCCGCTCGAGCAATGCCGGCGTGGCCGGGGTGACGGGGGCGTAGGCGCCCATCCCGCCGGTGTTCGGTCCGGTGTCGCCCTCGCCGAGCCGCTTGTGGTCCTGCGACGCGGGGAGGAGGGTGACCTCCTCCCCGTTCGTCAGGCCGAGGACGGAGAGCTCCTCTCCGACGAGGAAGGCCTCGATGACGACCGTCCGCCCCGCCTCGCCGAACCGTCCCTCGCCCAGCATCGCCCGCACGGCGTCGGCCGCCTCCCCGCGGGTGGCGCAGACGATGGCGCCCTTCCCGGCGGCGAGGCCCGACGCCTTCACCACCAGCGGCTCGGCGTGCGCGTCCACGTAGGACAGCGCGTCGGCGAGATCGGTGAAGGTCCGGCTGGCCGCGGTCGGTATGCCCGCCGCCTCCATCACGTCCTTCGAGAACGCCTTGGAGGCCTCGAGCGCGGCGGCGGCCGCCGACGGGCCGAAGGCAGGGAGGCCGCGCGCGCGGAGGCGGTCCGCCAGCCCGAGGGCGAGCGGCACCTCGGGGCCGATGACGGTGAGGTCGAACGCGCCGGACACCGCCGCCTCGGTCAGGCGGTCGATGTCGTCGGCGGGGATGGGGAGGAGTGTGGCGAGAGTGGCGAGTCCCGGGTTGCCGGGGGCGGCGCTGAGTCGGACGGCGGGGTTTTCACGGTGGAGCGCCCAGGCGACGGCGTGCTCGCGGCCGCCGCCGCCGACGATCAGGACCTTCACGCGCTGGAGCCGCGCTTCTGTGCGTTGCGGAACGCCTCGGCCGCCTTGCTCGCCGTGCTGCGGACGGCGTCGCCCACCTGCTGGCCGAAGTCCTTCGCTTCCTTGGAGTAGTACTCCTTCGCGTCCTTCCAGTGCTCGCCGAGGGGACGCTGGTCCTCGGGGCTGCCGCGGCGCACGTACTCGCCGGCCAGGATGCGCTCGTAGTCGCCGGACGCCACCCATTTCTGGATTTCCGCCGCGCGCACGGTGTGCATCGGGTGGGTCACGCCGAGGGTGTGGAGCACCTTGTACACGATGT
>CAZNDK010000089.1:1588-2069 GCA_964571795.1 uncultured Gemmatimonadaceae bacterium
ACGATGTCGAGGCCCTCGTTCGTGTTCACGTATTCGTGGGCTTGCGCCATGAAGGCGTCGAGGTTGAGGTCGGCATTGGTGAAGAACCCGCCGCGCACGCCGCCGGCCATCTTGAGGTCGAGGCGCTGCGCCACCATCACGTCCTGGCAGCCGAGCAGCCCGGCGCGATCGGCGGAGAGCTCCGACTTCCGGCTCCACTCGAGGAACGCGAGCTTGACCGGCAGGAGGGCGATGCCGGCCAGCATCGGCAGCGCGCCGAGGCTGACGAGCGCCAGGATGGCGGCGATGGTGCGGTAGAGCGAGTGGCCGCTCATGACATGCCCGAGCTCATGGGCGAGGAGGGTGCGGATTTCGTCTTCGTCGAGGATCTCGAGCGCGGCGGAGTGCAGCACGATGAACGGGTCGTCGATGCCGTACGCGCCGGCGTTGAAGATCGGGGTCTGCGTGACGTACACCTCGGGGATCTTGTCCCACCCGAAGG
>CAZNDK010000090.1:0-2003 GCA_964571795.1 uncultured Gemmatimonadaceae bacterium
AGTCCGTTCGTCATGGCTACTGGACCTTGATCTCGACGTCCACGCCGGCCGGCAGGTCGAGCTTGGTCAGCGCGTCCACCGTCTGCGGGCGGGAATCGTTGATGTCGAGCAGGCGCTTGTGGGTGCGGAGCTCGAACTGCTCGCGGCTCTTCTTGTCCACGTGCGGGCTGCGCAGCACCGTCCAGCGCTCGATCTTGACCGGGAGCGGGATCGGGCCGGACACCTGGGCCCCGGTCTTTTCCGCCGTGCGCACGATGTCCGCCGCGGCCTGGTCCAGCACCACGTGGTCGAACGCCTTCAGGCGGATGCGAATCTTCTGTGCCATGACTCTCTCGTTTCTTGGTAGAGGCCGCGGGGTTGCCCCCGCGGCATGCCGTGAGACTACTTCAGGATCTTCGTCACCACGCCGGCGCCGACGGTGCGCCCGCCCTCGCGGATCGCGAAGCGGAGGCCTTCGTCCATGGCGATCGGGGTGATCAGTTCCACCTTGACGCCGATGTTGTCGCCCGGCATGACCATCTCGACGCCGGCCGGCAGCTCGACCGAGCCCGTCACGTCCGTGGTCCGGAAGTAGAACTGGGGACGGTAGCCCTTGAAGAACGGGGTGTGCCGGCCGCCCTCCTCCTTGCGGAGCACGTACACCTCGGCCTCGAAGTGCGTGTGCGGGGTCACGGAACCCGGCTTGGCCAGGACCATGCCGCGCTCGATGTCGTTCTTCTCCACGCCGCGGAGCAGGAGGCCGACGTTGTCGCCCGCCTGGCCGTCGTCGAGCAGCTTGCGGAACATCTCGACGCCCGTGACGACCGTCTTCTTCTCAGAGCCGAAGCCGACCAGCGCCACTTCCTCGCCGACCTTGATCTTGCCGCGCTCGATGCGGCCCGTGGCCACCGTGCCGCGGCCGGTGATCGAGAACACGTCCTCGACCGGCATCAGGAACGGCTTCTCCACGTCGCGCACCGGCTCCGGGATGAAGGTGTCGAGCGCGTTGTACAGCTCGTCGATCTTCGCGACCCAGGCCGCGTCGCCCTCGATGGCCTTCATGGCCGAGCCGCGGATGACCGGCACGTCGTCGCCCGGGTACTTGTAGGCGCTGAGGAGCTCGCGGACCTCGAGCTCGACGAGGTCGAGGAGTTCGGCGTCGTCCACCAGGTCGCACTTGTTGAGGAACACCACGATCGAGGGCACGTTCACCTGGCGGGCCAGGAGGATGTGCTCGCGGGTCTGCGGCATCGGGCCGTCCATGGCCGACACCACCAGGATCGCGCCGTCCATCTGCGCGGCGCCCGTGATCATGTTCTTCACGTAGTCGGCGTGGCCCGGGCAGTCGACGTGCGCGTAGTGACGGTGCGTCGTCTCGTACTCGACGTGCGAGGTGGCGATCGTCAGGATCTTGGTCGAGTCGCGGCGCCCCTGCGACTCGGAGGCCTTCGCCACCTCGTCGTACGGGACGTACTTGGTGCCCCAGCCCCGGTCCGACGAGATCTTCGTCAGCGCCGCGGTCAGGGTGGTCTTCCCGTGGTCGACGTGGCCGATGGTGCCCACGTTCACATGCGGCTTCTTCCGCTCGAATTTCGCCTTCGCCATGGCTCGCGTTCCTGTCGAGATGTGGGTTCCGCTGAGTGCCTCTCGGCCTCAGCTCTTCTGCTTCGTGATGATGCCTTCGGCAATGCTCTTCGGCACTTCTTCGTAATGGTCGAACTGCATCGAGTACACCGCCCGCCCCTGCGTCATGCTCCGGAGCGTCGTGGAGTAGCCGAACATCTCCGCCAGCGGCACGTGCGCCGCCACCACCTGCGCGTCGCCCCGCTGCGTCATCCCGCCGATCTTGCCCCGGCGGCTCGAGAGGTCGCCGATGACGTCGCCCAGGAAGTCGGAGGGGCTCACCACCTCGACCTCCATGACCGGCTCCAGCAGGACCGGGTTGGCCATCCGGGCGGCTTCCTTGACGGCCATCGAGCCGGCGATCTTGAACGCCATTTCGCTCGAGTCCACGTCGTGGTAGC
>CAZNDK010000091.1:0-1854 GCA_964571795.1 uncultured Gemmatimonadaceae bacterium
GAAGGCGCTGATGGACCAGAAGCACCTGGCCGGCGTCGGCAACATCTACGCGAACGAGGCGCTCTTCGCCGCGGGCATCGACCCGTCGCGCGAGGCGGTCCGGCTGTCGGCAACGGAGTGGACGGCGCTGCACCGCGAGCTCGTCCGCATCCTGTCGGCCGCCGTGTCCGGCCGCGGGAGCACCGTCCGCGACTACCGCACCGGCACCGGCGCCAAGGGAAAGTTCCAGCTCTCGCTGCTGGTGTACGGCCGCGAGGGCGAGCCCTGCGTCCGGTGCGGCACCCTGCTCGCCGGCACCCACGCGCTCGACGCGCGGATCACCGTCTTCTGCCACCGCTGCCAGGCCTGATGTCCCAGCTCGCCGCGCTCCCGCTCGCTTCCGCCGACCTCGGCGCCCTCCGGGAGCGGGTGCGCCTGATGGCGGAGAACCGGCCCGCGGTGTACCGGATGACCGACCCCGCGGGGCGCCTGCTGTACGTCGGAAAGGCGAAGCGGCTCCGCGCACGGCTCATGTCCTACTTCCGGGCGAGCTTTCCCGAGGACAAGGCGGCGCGCATCCTCCACGCCGCCGGCGACATCACCTGGGACTACGTCCACAGCGAGTTTGCCGCCTGCCTCGGCGAGCTCCGGCAGATCCGCCAGCACCGCCCCCCGTTCAACGTGGCCATGAACCGGACCCGGCGCGCCGTGTTCGTGAAGATCCTCGACTCCCCCGCCCCCAAGGTGTACCAGGGCGCCACGATCGGCCGGCAGGACGCGAAGGTGTACGGCCCCTTCCGCTCGCCCGCGCGGGTGGCCGAGGGCGTCCGCATCCTGAACGACCTCCTCGGCCTCCGCGACTGCGAGGCGCGGATGCCGATCGTCTTCGCCGACCAGGGCGACCTCTTCACCGCCGCCACGCAGGCCGCCTGCCACCGCCACGAACTCGGGCAGTGCGCCGGTCCGTGCGCCGGCCTGGTGAGCGAGCCGGACTACCGCCGGCGGATCGACACGGCGGTCGCCTTCCTCGAAGGCCGCACCGTCCAGCCGATCGACAAGGCGATCGCGGCCATGCAGGAGGCCTCGCTGGCGCAGGACTTCGAGCGCGCCGCCCGGTGGCGCGAACGGTTCGAGCACCTCGAATGGCTGCTGGCGGCCACGGCGCGCTCGCGCGCGGCGGTGGACCTGCTGACCTTCGTGTACCGGGACCCGGGAGTCTTCGGCGACGACCGGGCCTACCTGGTTCGCCGCGGGACGGTGCGCGCCTGTTTCCCCTTCCCCACCACGCCGATCGAGCGGATCGCCTTCGGGGCGGTGGTGCGGGAGGAGCTGGCGCGCGAGGAACCAGCCACCGGCGCGCTGCCCATCGAGGCGATCGACGAGATCCTGCTGCTGATGTCGTGGTTCCGGGTGCACCCCGAGGCGCTGAAGCGGACGACGGCGCTGGAGGATTGGAGGGACTGAGGGACACCAACCCTATCACGTTCCACCGTGAAACCAATCCGAGCGTCTCGCGTAAGGGGGTGGTCTATCAACCCATACCGAGGTTCCCATGTCCGTCCGTAGCGCGTTCCTCTCCGCGGCCCTGCTGACTCTTCCGGCCGCGCTCCTGGCCCAGACGCCCGCCCCCGCCGCCCCTGCCACCGCAACTGCCGCCGCGGCCCCTGCCCCCGCCCCAGCCCCGACCGTGCACCCGAAGGTGGGGAACGAGATGGAGCTGGGCCGGAAGTACACCCAGTGGCTCTACACGGGGCAGTTCGACAGCCTCTTCGTCCACATGAAGGAAGAGATGCGCAGCGAGATGGGGTCCCCCGACGACATGGCCGGACAGTTCGACCAGTTCACGGCACAGGTGGGCGACGAGACTGGGGTGGT
>CAZNDK010000092.1:0-1806 GCA_964571795.1 uncultured Gemmatimonadaceae bacterium
CCATGGCCAAGATGTGGAACTCGGAGATGGGCTGGCGGATCGTGGACGACCTGCTGCAGATCAAGGGCGGGCGCGGCTACGAGACGGCCGACAGCCTCCGGAGCCGCGGCGAGCGCCCCGACCCGGTCGAGCGGATGATGCGCGACTACCGCATCAACCTGATCTTCGAGGGCTCCAGCGAGATCATGCGCCTCTTCATCGCCCGCGAGGCGGTGGACACCCACCTGAAGGTGGCCGGCGCCCTCATCGACCCGAAGTCCTCCACGGGCACCAAGGTCAAGGCGCTCTTCGGCGCCGGCGCGTTCTACGCCCTCTGGTATCCGAAGCTCTGGATCGGGTTCAAGGGCCGCTTCGGCTACGGCGCCTTCGGGCCGCTGGCCACGCACCTCCGCTTTGCGGAGCGGCGCTCGCGCAAGCTGGCGCGGACCCTCTTCCACGCCATGGTCCGGTTCGGCCCGAAGCTCGAGAAGCGGCAGGCCGTCCTCGGCCGCCTCGTCGAAATCGGCGCCGAGCTCTTCGCGATCTCGGCCACGGTCAGCCGCGCGCAGGCGATGGTCAAGAAGAACCCGGCCGACCGCTCGCCCATCGAGCTGGCCGACGCCTTCGCGCGGAACGCCCGCCGCCGGATCGACGAGCGCTTCGCCGCCGTCTTCGACAACGAGGACGTGGTCAACTACGCGATCGCCCAGCAGACCACCGCCGGCAAGTTCGCGTGGGTGGAGTCCGGCATGGTGCGGGAGAAGTAGGATGGCGACCCCGGAAGGCCGGTCCCTCCCGTTCGTCGGTCCGGAGCACGTGGACGTCGCCGTGCTCGAGACCTTCCCGTACGAGGGGCCGGCGCAGGAGATCGTCACCAGCACCGACGAGTTCAGCGCCGTCTGCCCCTACAGCGGGCTGCCCGACTTCGCGACGCTGACCATCACGTACGTGCCCGGCGCGTCGTGCATCGAGCTGAAGAGCCTCAAGTACTACGTCACGAGCTACCGCAACGTGGGGATCTTCCAGGAGCACGCCACCGCCAGGATCGCCGGGGACCTCTTCAAGGCGCTCTCCCCCGCCCGGCTCACGGTGGAAACGGTGTACAACGTCCGCGGGGGGTTCCTGACCACCTGCACGGTGACGCTGCCGACGCCTTCCCGGTAGCCGTTCCTCCGGATCGACTCCCCTAGCCCTTTCGGCCGACTGGCGTAGGTTGACGCGGTCGGTCGAAGGGGGGGGTGTGCCGGACCTGATCACCCGCATCGCCGCGGCGCTCGAAGGGCGCTACACGATCCTCCGTGAGCTCGGGCACGGAGGCATGGCCGTGGTGTTCCTGGCCGACGACCTCCGGCACGGCCGTAAGGTCGCCGTGAAGGTCGTCCGCCCCGAGGTGCTCGCCGCGCTCGGTCCGGAACGGTTCGCGCGCGAAATCAGCTTCGCCGCCCGGCTCTCCCATCCCCATATCCTCCCGCTGTTCGACTCCGGCGTCGCCGACGGCCTCGCATTCTTCGTGATGCCGTTCGCCACGGGCGAATCGCTGCGCGAGCGCCTGGCCCGCGAGAAGCCGCTCCCCCTCGAAGAGGCGGTCAAGATCGCGCGGGACGTCGCCTCGGCGCTGTCCTACGCACACGCGCAGGGCATCATCCACCGCGACATCAAGCCCGAGAACATCCTCCTCGAAGGTGGCGAGGCGAGGGTGGCCGATTTCGGCATCGCCCGCGCGACCGCGGAGGCGGCGGGCGACGTCATCACGACGAGCGGCCTGGTGGTTGGCACCCCCAGCTACATGAGCCCTGAACAGGCCGTCGGGTCCCGCGAGATCGACCC
>CAZNDK010000093.1:0-1785 GCA_964571795.1 uncultured Gemmatimonadaceae bacterium
GCTCGCCGTCGACCTTGATGATGCTCGGGTCGTTGTACGGGTCCCAGGTGTAGAGCACCGTACCGCGGTCCTGGCCCGGCGCCGAGAAGCGCGGGTCGGCCTTGAGCACGCCGTCGGCCACCCGCACCTGGAGGAGCGCGCCCTCGGGCACCGGGAAGCGGTTCAGCACCCGCTTCTTGTCCTTCGGGTCGACGATGAGGATGCCTTCCTTGGTCTCGTCGGAGGCCGACTCGTCCTCGCGGGTGAGCGCGATGCGGATCTGGCCCCGCTCGCCGTCCTCGTACTCGACCGGCAGGTCGGCGTACTCGAGGCCGTCGGTGTACTGCACCGACCCGTCGGACCGCGCGCGCCGCTCCGCCTCCTCGGCGATGCGGGCGGAGGTGCCGCCGATGTGGAAGGTCCGGAGCGTCAGCTGCGTGCCCGGCTCGCCGATCGACTGCGCGGCCAGGATGCCGACGGCCTCGCCCATGTCCACCATGTCCATGGTGGCCAGGTTGCGGCCGTAGCACATGCGGCACACCCCGCGCCGCGCCTCACAGGTCAGCACGGAACGGATCTTGACCCGCTCGATGCCCGCGTCCTCGATCAGGTTGGACACGTCTTCCTTGATCAGCTGGCCCGACGCGACGAGCAGCTTCGGGTCGCCGTCCTCGTCGAGCTCGTGCGGATCGTACACGTCTTCCAGCGCCACGGTGCCGAGGATGCGCTCCCGCAGCGACTCGATGACGTCCTCCCCCTCCTTCAGGGCGGTCATCTCGAGGCCGAGGATGGTGCCGCAATCCTCCTCGGTGATCGTGACGTCCTGCGCCACGTCCACCAGGCGGCGCGTCAGGTAGCCGGCGTCCGCCGTCTTGAGGGCGGTGTCGGCCAGGCCCTTCCGCGCGCCGTGCGTCGAGATGAAGTACTCGAGCACCGTGAGGCCCTCGCGGAAGTTCGACTTGATCGGGCTCTCGATGATCTCGCCGATGCCGCCGGTCAGCTTCTTCTGCGGCTTGGCCATCAGGCCGCGCATGCCGGCCAGCTGCCGGATCTGGTCGCGGCTGCCTCGGGAGCCGGAGTCGAACATCATGAACACCGGGTTGAACCCGCCGCGCGAGGCGCGCATGTGCTTGATCATCGCCTCGGCCACGTCGTTGTTCGCGTGGGTCCAGGCGTCGATCACCTTGTTGTAGCGCTCGCCGAAGGTGATCTGGCCGGTGTTGTAGGCCCGCTGGAAGCGCTGCACCCGCTTGTCGGCGTCCTCCAGGAGCGTGACCTTCTCGCCCGGGATTTCCAGGTCCTCGATGCCGATCGAGATGCCGCCCGACGTGGCGTACCGGAAGCCGAACTCCTTGAGCCGGTCGAGGAACACGACCGTGTCGGCCAGCCCGGCCTCCAGGAAGCTGGTCAGCACCAGCTGCGAGAGGTCCTTCTTCCGCATGAGCGAGTTGCGGAAGCCCCCGGTCTTGATGATGGTGCCCGGCACGATGCTGTTGAACAGCACCCGGCCGGCCGTGGTCGGGATCCACCCCGCCTTGCGCGCCGGGTCCGACCCGGCCGGCGGCTGGAACCAGAAGAAGATGGTGCTGTGGAAGCCCACCACCTCGTGGAGCAGCGCCATCTCGACCTCGGCCAGCGTCGTGAAGAAGCGCGCGTCCTTCCACGCGGCGGACCGCTTGCCGAGGTCGGCGAGCGCGCCGCTGGCCGGCTCCTCCGCGCCCGACGGGAGCTTGGTCAGGAAGTACGACCCGAGCACCATGTCCTGCGACGGCTCCGCCACCGGGCGGCCGTCGGACGGCTTCAGGA
>CAZNDK010000094.1:0-1656 GCA_964571795.1 uncultured Gemmatimonadaceae bacterium
ACAGAGGACGGGGATACTGAAGACTACGCCCCGGTCCGTCGCGCCGCCAGCCTCGATCAGCCCGGCTTTCGCACCCCCGCCACCAGCATGAGCAGTCCGAGGCCGACAGCCACCCCGCCCGCCCACGGCGGGATGGTCCGCCGCTCGTCCGCCGTCGCCTGGACGTCTCCCAGCTGGATCAGGCGCTCCTTGGTGGTGATGCTGGCGCTGCCGGTCAGCATGAAGGCGCCGGCTCCGAGGAGGATCACGGCGTTTACGAGGGTGGTGCGGCGGCTCATCTGCGGTACTCGATCGGGGTGAGGGGTCGGGGGGAAGGGCTGCTACAACATGGGCACGGCCCGGATTGGGGCCGTGCGCCATGTCACATCCGAATGGCAGGGGGTGGGGTGAAACGTCACGAGGGAATCACTCGACTCGACGGGAAGCCTGCCTCCTGGCGCCGCCACGGCTCGAGCAAATGATTCCCCCGCGTCCCCTCGCTTCGCTGCGTGCTGCCTTTCGTGCGATGCTCCGGGGAGGAGTATCTCCTGGGAGTCTTCGACTCCACCCCGCCGAAGGGAAGGAGGAGGCCGGAGCGGTCCTCGTCCAGCGAGGTGACCCAAGATGGCGCGCGCGCACGGCGCCGGCAATCCATCCAACGGTTGAAAATCGGCCCCGATCCAAGGGACCGGCCGGGTCAGGCGCGGGGAGGCCTCGGGATGCCCCGGGCGTGGGTGAACGCGGCCACCTCGAGGCGGCTCCGCAACGCCAGCTTTTCCAGCACGTTGTGGACGTAGCTCTTGACGGTGTGCACCGCGATGTGGAGCCGGGCCGCGATTTCCTTGTTGCTCAACCCCTCGCCCAGCAGTTCGATGACCTGGAGCTCCCGGTTGGTCAGCCGCACCGCGTCGAGCGCCCTGGGCCTCGTGCCGCTCGACGCATTGCGGGCCACCTGCGTGAAGAGCGAGGGGGTCAGGGCGTCGGGCAGCACCTCGCCGCCGGCGGCCACCGCGCGGATGGTGGCCACGAAGTCCTCGAACGAGGCGTCCTTCATCAGGAATCCGGAGGCGCCCGCCCGCACGTACTCGGCCACGTCCTCGAGCGTCGCCAGCAGCCCCATCACGATCACCCTCGCCGTCGGCACCTCGCTCCGGACGGTGGCCGTGAGGCGCACGCTGTCGTGGTCCGCGAGGCCGAAGTCGAGCAGGACGACGTCGGGCCTCGCCTCGCGCACCTTCTCGAGGGCCTCGGCCACGTCCGCGGACGCGGCCAGCACCGTGAAGCCCGGCTGGGAGTGGATCAGCGCCGAGATCCCCTCCAGCAGGAGCCGGTTGTCGTCGATGAGCACCAGCGCAATGGGGGCCCGGGCCGGGTCCGCACCGGAATCCGACACGAGTTGGATGGGGGATCCTGGTGTCCGCCTCACGGGGCGATCCTTGGATTGGGCGTGGGTCAGGTCACCTTTCGATGATATCTCCGCCGGCGGCTAGGGCGCCAGCGTCGGGCCGCCGGGGTACACCGCCCCCCGCTTCACCACCTGTCGGATGGCCGCAGTATGCCCGATGTCCGCCAGCGGGTCGGTGTCGAGGATCACGAAGTCGGCGAGCTTCCCTGGCTCCACCGTGCCCCGGTCGGCCGGGGCGCCGACGGCGCGCGCGGCGTTCCGGGTGGCCGCAG
>CAZNDK010000095.1:0-1164 GCA_964571795.1 uncultured Gemmatimonadaceae bacterium
GCCGAGGCGGCTGGAGAGGGCCGTGGCCTGCGGGCCGCCGCCGTGGACCACCACGAGCCGGATGCCGAGGCTGGAGAGGAGCGACACCTGCGCGGCGATGTCGTCCACCGCCCGCGGGTCCGCCAGCACCTCCCCGCCGAGCTTGACCACGAAGATCTGGTCGCGATAGGCGCGCACGTACCGCAGCGCGCCCTTCAGTCCTGCAATCCCTTTCGACGTATCAATGCTCACCGTGCACTCCCGATCATCGAGAGGAGGAGCGCCCGCTGCACATGCAGCCGGTTCTCCGCCTCGTCCACTACCACCGACTGCGGCCCGTCGAGCACCGCGTCGTCGATCTCGACGTTGCGGCGCACCGGCAGGCAGTGCATCGCGATCCCCTTGCCGCCCCGCGTGGTGCGCATCTGCTCCGCCGTCAGGCGCCAGCTCCGGCTCCGGTCGAACCAGGCGCGCTGTGCCTCCGGCTGGCCGAAGAGCGACACGGGCCCCCACGACTTGGCGTACACCGCGTCGGCGCCGGCGATGGCGGCGGCCTGGTCGCGGACGACGGTCATCGCCCCGCCACCGGCCTCCCGGGCCAGCGACCGGATCCGGGCGACGTCCTCGGGGTCCAGGTCGCACCCCTCGGGCGCGACGATGGTGATGTCCATTCCCATCCGTGCCGCCGCCAGGGCGGCGCTCACCGGCACGGCGGTCGGGAGCGCCTTCGGGTGCCAGGCCCAGGTCAGCACGAACTTCTTGCCGCGGGTCTCGCCGAGCTTTTCGCGGAGCGTGAACGCGTCGGCCAGCTCCTGGCAGGGATGCCGGCGGGACGACTCGAGGTTGATGACCGGCTTCTCGCTGTGCCGGGCGAACTGCCGTAGCACGGCGTCCTCGCGCGCGGTCGCCCAGTCGGCGCCGCGCGGAAAAGAGCGCACCGCCAGCGCATCGGCGTACCGGCCGAGGACCCGGGCGGCCTCGGTGACGTGCTCGACGGTGTCGCGGTCCATCACGACGCCGTCCTCCGTCTCGAGCGCCCAGCTCCCCTTCCCCGGCTCGAGGACCACGGCGTGCCCGCCGTGCAGGAACATCCCGGTCTCGAAGCTGGTCCGCGTGCGAAGGCTTGGGTCGAGGAAAACCATCGCCAGCACCTTCCGCTCCAGGCCGCCGACGACCTCGCCTCGC
>CAZNDK010000095.1:1174-1637 GCA_964571795.1 uncultured Gemmatimonadaceae bacterium
CCTCGCTTGACTCGCGCGGCGAGCGCCAGCAGCGCCTCCACCTCCTCGTACGACCAGTCCTCCACGGCGAGGAAATCACGCTTGGTCATGCCAGCACCTCGCGAAGCCCGGCGAGGAGCAGATCGGCCTCGTGAGCGGTCAGCGTGAGGGGCGGCATGATCCGCAGGACGTTGGGGTCCGCGGACGTCCCCGTGAGGATGCGGTGCCCGAACAGTGCCAGCTGCAGCTCCTTGGCCGGTCGGCCGAAGTCCAGCCCGAGCAGGAGCCCGCGGCCCCACACCTTTCGGGCTCCCAGTCCCCGGGCCCCCGCAGCGATGTGCCCGCCGACGCGGGCCGCGTTGCCGGCGAGATCCTCATCGGAGATGACCGAACGGGTGGCCAGCGCCGCGGCGCACGCCACGGGTCCGCCGCCGAAGGTGCTGCCGAGGTCCCCGACGCCGATCCCCATGGCCAGCATCGGCCC
>CAZNDK010000096.1:0-1613 GCA_964571795.1 uncultured Gemmatimonadaceae bacterium
GTGCCCGAGCTGCTCGTGGTCGTGGACCGGCTGGTGGCCGGCGCCGGCCCCAACCGGCTGGTCGAGGCGATCACCACGGCGTTCCAGGAGGGCGAGGGCATCGCGGTGGTGGTCCACGACACGGGCCGGCTCCGGTTCACCGAGCACCCGACCTGCAGTGCGTGCGACACGCCGGCCCGCGCGCCGACCCCGGCGCTCTTCTCCTTCAACAACCCGCAGGGCGCCTGCCCCACCTGCAACGGATTCGGCGCCGTGCTGGAGTACGATGAGTCGCTCATCGTGCCCGACCCGACCCTCGCGCTGTCCGATGGCGCCGTCGACCCCTGGACCAAGCCGCGCTACGAAGCGCGGCGGCGGCTCCTGCTCGACACCGCCAAGCGACTCGGCATCGACCCCAACCGGCCCTGGTCGCGCCTCAAGGCCGCCGACCGGGCGCTCCTCCTGAACGGCAAGTCGGGGCGATTCGTCGGCATCATCCCCTTCCTCCGCGGGCTGGAGCCCAAGCGCTACAAGCAGTACATCCGCGTCTTCCTGCGGCAGTACCAGCTGGCGCTCACCTGCCCCGACTGCGCTGGTACCCGCCTCAACGCCCATGCGCTCTCGGTCCGCCTGGGCAGCGACACCATCGCGGACGTGAGTGCCCGGCCGGTGGGAGAGCTCCGCAGCTGGCTCGCCGGGCTGGTGCTCTCGCCCGAGCGCCAGGCGGTGGCGTCACTCGTCCTCGAGCAGCTGGACGCACGGCTCCGCTACCTCGACGACGTCGGTCTCGGCTACCTCGCCCTCGACCGGCAGGCGCGCACGCTCTCCGGCGGCGAGGCCCAGCGCATTGCCCTGGCCAACGCGCTCGGCTCGCGGCTGGTGGACTCGCTCTACGTGCTCGACGAACCGTCCATCGGCCTCCACCCGCGGGACACCGACCGGCTGCTCGCCCTGCTCCACCGGCTGCGCGACCTCGGCAACACCGTGCTCGTCGTGGAACACGACCCGGCGGCGGTGCGGCAGGCGGACTTCATGCTGGAGCTCGGCCCCGGCGCCGGCGAACGTGGCGGTTCGGTCATGCACGCCGGCCCGCCCCATGCCGCCACCGGCACGCTCACCGGGCAATACCTCTCCGGCGCCAAGTGCATCGCGGTGCCCAGCGCGCGGCGGCCGGCCGGTCCCCTCTGGCTTCGGGTGCGGGGCGCCACCCTGCACAACCTCCGCGGCGTGGACGCCAACATCCCCCTCGGCGCACTCACGGCGGTCACCGGCGTGTCCGGCTCGGGCAAGAGCTCGCTGGTGCACGATGTCCTCTACCGCGAGCTGGAGCGCCGCCTCCACGGCGGCCATTCCGCCAAGTCGCACCTCGGCGAGCAGGTCGGCACCGTGGCCGGACTCACCGGCGCCGAGCTGGTGTCCGACGTCCTGCTGGTGGACCAGTCGCCCATCGGCCGCACGCCGAGATCCAACCCCGTCACCTACGTGAAGGGCTTCGACGACATCCGGGAGCTCTTCGCGGCACAGCCGCTCGCCATGGCCCGCGGATACACCGCGTCCACCTTCTCGTTCAACCTGCCGGGCGGCCGGTGCGAGGCCTGCGAGGGCGCGGGGCACGTCCAGGTGGAAATGGTGTT